>NZ_QETK01000020.1 GCF_003105155.1 Pseudomonas sp. SDI
GCTCCCACAGAATGTGTGGGAGCGGGCTGGTCCCGCGATAGATTCACCGCCGACAAGGAGTCCTACCCATGATAAGTCGCTTGCTTGTCGTACTCTTCAGCGCCCTGGTCCTCGCCGGCACCGCCCGTGCTGCCGAACCGCTGGTGTTGCTCACCGAGAATTTCCCGCCCTACAACATGTCGGCTGATGGCAAGAGCTTTGCCCGCGAAGACAACATCCAGGGCATCGCCGCCGAGATCGTCCGCGAGATGTTCAGGCGCGCGCAGATCCCCTACAGCATGACCCTGCGCTTCCCCTGGGAACGCATCTACAAGCAGGCGCTGGAAACCCCTGGCTATGGCCTGTTCGTCACCGCTCGCCAGCCCGACCGCGAAACCCTGTTCAAATGGGTCGGCCCGATTGGCCCGGACGACTGGATTCTGCTCGCGCGCAAGGACAGCAAGCTCACCCTGGACAGCCTGAACGACGCCCGTGGCTTGAAGATCGGCGCCTACAAAGGCGACGCCATCGCCCAGCACCTGAGCAAGCAGGGCTTGCGCCCGGCGCTGGTGCTGCGCGACCAGGACAACGCGCGCAAGCTGGTCAACGGCGAGATCGACCTGTGGGCCACCGGTGACCCGGCCGGGCGCTATCTGGCGCGGCAGGTGGGCATCGGCGAGCTGCGCACGGTATTGCGCTTCCACGGCGCCGAGCTGTTCCTGGCACTGAACAAGCAAGTGCCCGATGCGGTGGTCAAGGCGCTGCAGGACGCCTTGGAGCAGATGCGCAGCGACGGCTTCGTCGACGCAACATTCGCCCGCTACCTGTAAGTCCCGTGCTTGCCGTGGCCGGGCATCGCCCGGTTGCTGCGTTCGGCGATCATCTGGTGAATCTCGATCCACTCGATACCTTGGGCCTTGAGCCGGGGCAGCTCGCGTTCGAGTACCTCGAGAGTCTGTGGATAAGGGTGCCCGATCAGCACTGCCGAACCCTGTTTGCGTGCCAGTTCGATCGCCAGTTGCAACTGCCCGGCAATCGCCTCGGGGGTGCGCACGTCATCCAGGAACACATCCCGCGACAGGCTCGCCAGCCCCTGCGCCTGCGCCTTGGCGGCGGCCACGGTGGCGGCGCTGGTGCGGCTGTCGACAAAGAACAGGTGATGGCGCTGCAGCGCGGCCATCAGCCAGGCCATCGCCTGCGGCTCGGCAGTCATGCGGCTGCCCATGTGGTTGTTGAGCCCGCTGGCGAATGGCACTTTGGCCAGCGCCGCGTCGAGCCGGCGTTCCAGCTCCGGCAGCGGTGTGCCGGGGTGCCAGGCATAGGGGCCGGTGGCCGGGTCCATCGGCATGTGCAGGATCACCGTTTTGCCGGCGCGATGGGCTTGCCGGGCGAAGTCAGTGGCGTGCGGGGTGTCGGGCATTATCGCCAAGGTGACCGGGCCGGGCAGCGCCAGCGTGCGGGCATCGCGCGCCGGGTTCTGGCCGAGGTCGTCGATAATCAGGGTCAGGTAGGCTTTGCCGACCGGCGCCGCAGGAGCAGCGCCGGCCAACAGGCAGAGCAGGGCAAGCAGCAGACGGCGCATCACTTGTCGCGGGTGATGCTCAGGCCTTTGAGCAGGCTCAGCGCCTGGCTCAGCTGGAAGTCGTCGTCCTGCGGCCGGGTCTTCTTGCTGGCGCCCTTGGCGGTCGGCCGGTCGGCGCCGCCGTTGCCGTTGCCCAGGTGACCCTGCAAGTCGGCTTCCTTGAAGTTCTCGGCATCCTGCTCGCTGGTGATCTTGGCCTGGCGCACCTCGATGTCCGGGACGATGCCCTGGGCCTGGATCGAGCGGCCGTTCGGGGTGAAGTACAGGGCGGTGGTGATCTTCAGCGCGCGGTCGTTGTTCAGCGGCAGCACGGTCTGTACCGAGCCCTTGCCGAAGCTGTCGGTGCCCATCAGTACGCCGCGCTTCTGGTCTTGCAGGGCGCCGGCGACAATTTCCGAAGCCGAGGCGCTGCCCCCGTTGATCAGCACCACCAGCGGCACGCCTTCGCTGGCGTCGGCGGCGTCGGCGCTGAAGCGCAGTTCGGAGTTGGCGATACGGCCCTTGGTGTAGACGATCAGGCCCCTGGTCAGGAAGTGATCGGCCACTTCCACGGCCGATTGCAGCACGCCGCCGGGGTTGTTGCGCAGGTCGAGCACCAGGCCACGCAGCTTCTTGCCGTTGTCCTTGCGCAGCTTGGCCAGGGCCTTGCCGACTTCGTCGCCGGTTTTTACCTGGAACTGGGTGATGCGGATATAGCCGTAGCCGTCTTCGAGCATCTGCGCCTTGACGCTCTTCACCTGAATCACCGCGCGCGCCAGGGTCACGTCGAACGGCGTGCCGCCGTCGCGGACCAGGGTCAGGGTGATTTTCTGGCCGATCTTGCCGCGCATCTTGTCGACGGCTTCGGTCATGGTCTGGCCACGGGTCGGCGCACCGTCGATCTTCACGATCAGGTCGCCGGCTTCGATGCCGGCACGCGAGGCCGGGGTGTCGTCGATCGGCGAGACCACTTTGACGAAGCCGTCTTCCATGCCCACTTCGATGCCCAGGCCGCCGAATTCGCCGCTGGTGCTTTCCTGCAGCTCCTTGAAGTCTTCCGGGCCCAGGTAGGCGGAGTGTGGGTCAAGGTTGCTGAGCATGCCCTTGATGGCGTTTTCCAGCAGGGTCTTGTCGTCGACCGGCTCGACATAGGCGGCCTTGATACGGTCCATGACCTCGGCAAAGGTGCGCAGCTCATCGAGCGGCAGCGGCGCCTTGGCGGTTACCGTGGTCGGTGCCACCGCCGCTGGGGTCGGCTCGGCCGCGTGGGCCAGGGTCGCACCGGTGACCAGGGCAATGGTCAGGGCCAGCGAGGTAAGGCGAGGCGAATGCAGCATGTCGAACGAACTCCTGATCCTGGTTTTGCCCCGTGTGGAGCATCGTACCCGGCACAACTAGGCGGGTACGTGAAATAAGGGGGTAATGCCTATCCTTGTGCACGGCACCATTGCGACGGATCGCTCGGGCGGCCCTGCTGGCGAATGGCGAAGTACAGCGCCGAGGTGTCCTGGCCGCCGCTGTTGCCAACGGTGGAGATCGCCTCGCCGGGCTTGACGATGTCGCCGGCACTCTTGAGCAGGGTCTGGTTATGCCCGTATAGGCTCAGGTAACCGTTACCGTGGTCGAGAATGACCAGAAGTCCCGCGCCGCGCAACCAGTCGGCGAAGACCACCCGCCCGCCGTGCACGGCGTGCACCTGGCTGCCGGCCGAGGCACTGATCATCACCCCGTCCCATTTGGCCCGGGCATCGTCGCCACGGGTTTCGCCGAAGCGCGCCAGCAGTCGACCATTGACCGGCCATGGAAGTTTTCCCCGGGCCGCAGAAAAAGCCCCGCCGTAAGTGGCGCCGTCGCTGGAAACCAGCGCGCCGGGCAGTGCCTTGGGCTTTTTCGGGGCGTCCTCTTCGCTGGCGCTGTTGCGCGCAGCGAGGGCTTCGCGCTGGCGCTGTTTTTCTGCTTCCTGCGCGGCCAGCAGGGCTTTCTGCCGGGCTTCCTCGGCTTCGCGGGCCTGGCGGGCGAGGGTTTCCTCGATGGTTTTCAGCACGCGGGTAAGGTCGGCCTGGTCCTGTTCGCGGGCGGCCAGCTTCTGGTCGCGTGCCTTGAGGTCGCTGCTGAGCTTGGCGAGTACCTCCTGGCGCTCGGCGCGGATTTTTTCCAGGGCCTGGCGCTGGGTGTCGAGGTCGTTCTGCTGGGCCAGCAGTTCGGACTGCTGGTTGGCGATGTCCTGTTCGACATTGGCCAGTTGGCGCAGGGTGTCGTTGAACTGGCGCAGTTGAGCCAGGCGGGCCTGGCTGAGGTAGTCGTAGTAGGTCAGGGTGCGGGCGAATTTTTCCGGGTTCTGCTGGTTGAGCAGCAGCTTGAGGTATTCCTCGCGACCGTTGTTCTGGTAAGCCGAGCGGGCCTGGATGGCAATCAACCGTTGTTGTTCAACGCGGGCGCTCTGGAGTTTTTTTTTCTCGTGATCAAGGCGCTCCAGCTCGCCCTCGCTCTTTTTTAGTTCCTGTCGCAGGGCCTCCACCTGCTTCTCCAGCTTGCCGATGTCGGTTTCTGTCGTGCGCAGTTCTTTCTGCGCGCCGGATTTTTCCTGCTGCAACTGGCCCAGCAGCTTCTTCAGCTCGGCAATGTCCTGGCGCGTGGCGTCCAGTTGTTGCTGTGTTTGCGCGCGTTCGTCGGCGAAGGCCGGGGCGAACAGGCAAGTCAGGGCGAGTAGGATCAGGGCGCGAAGCATGGGGTAGGCGATAACCAGGATGGAGACTGGCCTAGTATGCCCGCCATGGGCGGCAAAAAAAACGCCCCAAGGCAACTGCATTGGGGCGTTTGTCCGGAAATCCGACCATTGCGGCCGGATTCCACCGATCAGCCGTCGATCAGAATCGAGGTGCCGGTCATTTCTGCAGGTTTTTCCAGGCCGAGCAGCTTGAGCATGGTCGGTGCCACGTCGGCCAGCACGCCGCCTGCGCGGACGTGCACGTTGCGCTTGCCGACATAGATGAACGGCACCGGCTCGGTAGTGTGCGCGGTGTGCGCCTGGCCGGTGCACGCGTCTTCCATCTGCTCGACGTTGCCGTGGTCGGCGGTGATCAGCGCTTCGCCGCCGACCTTGTCCAGTGCCTCGACGATGCGCCCGACGCACAGGTCGAGGGCTTCGACGGCCTTGACCGCAGCTTCGAATACGCCGCTGTGGCCGACCATGTCGCCGTTGGCGTAGTTGACCACGATAACGTCGTAGCGCTGCTGCTCGATGGCTTCGACGATACGGTCGGTGACCTCGGGTGCGCTCATTTCCGGCTGCAGGTCGTAGGTGGCGACTTTCGGCGACGGAATGAGGATGCGCTCTTCGCCCTCGAACGGCTCTTCGCGGCCGCCGGAGAAGAAGAAGGTGACGTGGGCGTACTTCTCGGTTTCGGCAATGCGCAGCTGGGTCTTGCCGTTTTTCGCCAGGTACTCGCCGAGCACGTTGTTCAGGCTGCCCGGGGCAAACGCGGCTGGCGCGGGGATTTTTGCCGAGTACTGGGTCAGGCCGATGTAGGCGGCCAGTTTCGGCAGGCGCGCCCGTGGGAATTCGTTGAACGCCGGCTCGACGAACACCCTCGACAGCTCGCGGGCGCGGTCGGCGCGGAAGTTCATGAAGATGACAGCATCGCCATCTTCGACCTTGACCGCTGCGCCGATGCGCGTGGCTTTGACGAACTCGTCGCTCTCGCCGCGGGCATACGCTGCTTCGAGGCCGGCCTGGGCGGTGTCGGCGGTGAACTCGGCAACACTGTCGACGATCAGGTTGTAGGCCGTGCTGACGCGGTCCCAGCGGTTGTCGCGGTCCATCGCGAAGTAGCGGCCGATCAGGCTGGCGATGCGCCCCTTGCCGAGCTTGGCGAAGGCGTCGTCGAGCAACTGGATCGACGACTGCGCGCTTTTCGGCGGGGTGTCGCGGCCGTCGAGGAAGGCGTGCAGGTAGATTTTCTCGGCGCCACGCTGGGCGGCCAGCTCGGCCATGGCGACCAGGTGGTCCTGGTGGCTGTGCACGCCGCCGTCGGAGAGCAGACCGAGGATGTGTACCGCCTTGCCGGCACCCGCCGCCTTGTCCACCGCGTCGCACAGCACCGGGTTGGCGAAGAACGCGCCGTCCTTGATGGCTTTGGTCACGCGGGTGAAGTCCTGGTACACCACCCGGCCAGCGCCGAGGTTCATGTGGCCGACTTCGGAGTTGCCCATCTGTCCGTCCGGCAGGCCGACGTCCATGCCGGAGCCGGAGATCAAGCCATGCGGCTGGGTAGCGCGAAGGCGATCGTAGACCGGCGTGTTGGCCGAATAGATGGCATTGTATTCATGGCTTTCGCTGTGACCGAAACCATCCAGGATGATCAGGACCAAGGGTTTTGGCGGGTTTGTCATCAATAGAACTCACGGTTGTTCAGATGATAAAGGCACGCATTTTAGGGCAAATTGGCCATCGCTGACGAATTTACCTTGTGCGCCGGCAGCTGCCGTCCGACGGGCAGTAGCGCATAGATGAGAACTACTGTCGATAAGCGCCCGCAGCGGGCTTTGGCCGACCTTGGCTGCTGTGTATACTGGCCAACATTTTTAATGGCCTGGAACACCCTCCGATGGTTGCTCACCTGATTGAATTCGCAACAAATCACTATCTGCTGGTTGCTATCTTCGTCGTTCTGCTGGTTTTGCTGATCGTCACCGAAGCGCGCAAGGGCGGCCGTAGCCTGAGCACCGGCGAGCTGACCGCACTGGTGAACAGCGACAAAGGCCTGGTCATCGACATTCGCTCGACCAAGGACTTCTCCGCCGGTCACATCGTCGGCGCCCTGAACATCCCGCAGGACAAGTTCGCTGCCCGTACTGGCGAATTGGCCAAGCACAAGGCGAGCAAGACCCTGATCATCGTCGACGCCAATGGTCAGCACGCCGGCACCATCGCCCGCGAACTGCTCAAGGACGGCTACAACGCGGCCAAGCTGTCTGGCGGCGTGTCGAGCTGGAAAGCCGACAACCTGCCGCTGGTGAAGTGATATGGCCAACGTCATCGTCTACTCCAGCGACTACTGCCCTTACTGCTCGCGTGCCAAGCACCTGCTCGACAGCAAAGGTGTGGCGTTCGAAGAGATCAAGGTCGATGGCAAGCCGCAAGTGCGCGCCGAAATGAGCCAGAAGGCCGGGCGCACCTCGGTGCCGCAAATCTGGATCGGCAGCACCCACGTCGGTGGTTGCGACGACCTGTATGCCCTGGAGCGTGCCGGCAAGCTGGACGCCCTGCTCAACGCTTGATTCCCAACCCCTCTACACGACCCTGCCAAGAAGGATCTGTCATGACTGAACAACAGAACAACGGCGCTGCGGCAGCCGACGAAAGCGCTCCTCAGTTCTCCCTGCAGCGCATCTACGTGCGCGACCTGTCGTTCGAAGCGCCGAAAAGCCCGGCGATCTTCCGTCAGCAGTGGGAGCCGAGCGTCGCACTGGACCTGAACACCAAGCAGAAGTCCCTGGAAGGCGACTTCCACGAGGTCGTGCTGACCCTGTCGGTAACCGTCAAGAACGGTGAAGAAGTGGCCTTCATCGCTGAAGTGCAGCAGGCCGGTATCTTCCTGATCAAGAACCTGGATGCGGCTTCGATGAGCCACACCCTGGGTGCCTTCTGCCCGAACATCCTGTTCCCGTACGCCCGTGAAGCGCTGGACAGCCTGGTGACCCGTGGTTCGTTCCCGGCGCTGATGCTGTCGCCGGTCAACTTCGACGCCCTGTATGCCCAGGAAATGCAACGCATGCAGGAAGCTGGCGAAGCGCCGTCGCTGCAATAAGCCTCGGTCAGTCAGTAAAAAGCGCCCCACGGGGCGCTTTTTTCATGGGTCAGGCAAAGCCTTGCTGGCGCCAGGCCTCGTAGACCGTCACCGCCACGGTGTTCGACAGGTTCAGGCTGCGACAGCCCGGCTGCATCGGCAGGCGCAGGCGCTGTTCGGCCGGCAGGCTGTCGAGCACTTCGGCCGGCAGGCCACGGCTTTCCGGGCCGAACAGGAAGGCGTCGCCGGGTTGGTAGGCGACTTCGTGGTACGGGTGCGAGGCCTTGGTGGTGAAGGCGAACAGGCGTGGCTGGCCGAGGCTTGCCATACAGCTGGCCAGGTCGGTGTGGCGCTTGAGGGTGGCATACTCGTGGTAGTCCAGGCCGGCGCGGCGCAGGCGCTTGTCATCCAGTTCGAAGCCGATAGGCTCGATCAGGTGCAGGTGGCAGCCGCTGTTGGCGCAGAGCCTGATGATGTTGCCGGTATTCGGCGGAATTTCTGGTTGAAAAAGGATGACGTGAAACATGCACGGCTCCGAGCATAAAGACGGTGAGCATTCTACCCCCGAACCGGACCCGCGTTCGAAATCATGGCCGCGCGTGCTGTTTTCTTTGGCCCTGTTCGGGCTGTTGGTCGGCATGATGATCGGTCGCCTGACCGCCCCCGAGCCGCGGGTGCTGGAGCAGGTGGAGGTGGTCGAGGCGGGCTTGAACCTGTGGTTCAACGAAGCACCGCAACTGCACGGCGAGCAGGTCGACGGTACCCTGGCCTTGCTGTTCGATGCCGAGGGGAAAACGCAGAAGGGGCAGTTGCAGTTGGCGGGGAAGCCGGTTACCTGGCGCGTGCAGCACAGCGACAAGGGCCTGCTGGTGACGCTGGTGGCAGCCCGCGCGCTGCGCGGCGACTGGGTCGGCGACGCGGCGCAGGGGCGCTGGCGGGTGCAGGTGCGGCTGCACGAAGAATAAAAGAGGGGATTCCCCGGCCTGCCTGTACCAAGGTCCCCAAAACTGGGTTGTAACCATGATATGCAGGGGGTGTGCCAGTTTTGTTGCAGTGCCGGGGAATGGCCGAAAACCTTGTGTTTAGGGGCGCAAAGGCTTTAGTACAAGGGTTTCGGCGGATGAACGGGCGGCTTTTTGCCTTATTGCCGTGCACGCAACAGGGTGCTTGCACTAAAGGGTGGCCACAATGCCCTGGGCGGCAAGATCACGCCTCGTCGTCGCCGTCCTCATCGCCACCCGCGACCTTCATTCCCAGTTCCTTGATCTTGCGCGTCAGCGTGTTGCGCCCCCAGCCCAGCAGTAGCGCAGCATCGCGGCGGCGGCCAGCGGTGTGCTTGAGCGCGGTTTCGATCATGATCCGCTCGAAGCTCGGCACCGCGCTGTCGAGCAGGCTCGACTGGCCACGCGCCAGGGCCTGATCGGCCCACTGGCGCAGCGCCTGCTCCCAGTTGGTGACCGGTGCGGCATCCTGCGGCAGGTTCAGCAGTTCCGGCGGCAAGTCGCCGATATGCACTTCGCGCCCGGACGCCATCACGGTGATCCAGCGGCAGGTGTTTTCCAGCTGACGCACGTTGCCTGGCCACGGCAAGTTGCGCATGAACGCTTCGGTTTCCGGCTTGAGCAGCTTCGGCTCAACGGCCAGCTCCTGCGCAGCACGGCCGAGGAAGTGTCGGGCCAGGGTCGGGATGTCCTCGCGACGATCGGACAGGCGCGGGATATGAATGCGGATCACGTTCAGGCGGTGGAACAGGTCTTCGCGAAACTTGCCGGCCTGCACCAGGGTTTCCAGGTTCTGGTGGGTGGCGGCGATGATCCGCACATCGACCTTTACTGGCACATGGCCGCCGACCCGGTAGAACTCACCGTCGGCCAGTACCCGCAACAGGCGGGTCTGGGTGTCGGCCGGCATATCGCCGATCTCGTCGAGAAACAGCGTGCCACCGTCGGCCTGCTCGAACCGTCCGCGGCGCAGGTTGGCCGCGCCGGTGAAGGCGCCTTTTTCGTGGCCGAACAACTCCGATTCCATCAGGTCTTTCGGGATCGCCGCCATGTTCAGGGCGATGAACGGTGAGGCCGCGCGTGGGCTGTGGCGGTGCAGGGCATGCGCGACCAGCTCTTTGCCGGTACCCGATTCACCATTGATCAGCACGGTGATATTGGAGTGGCTCAGGCGACCGATGGCGCGGAACACCTCCTGCATCGCCGGCGCCTCGCCGATGATTTCCGGGGTGCGGGCCAGGGCTGGAACGACGTCGAGGCCTTGCTGTTCCTGGGCATGCTGATTGGCGCGTTTGACCAGCGATACCGCTTCGTCGACGTCGAACGGCTTGGGCAGGTACTCGAAGGCCCCGCCCTGGTACGAGGCGACGGCGCTGTCCAGGTCGGAATGCGCGGTCATGATGATCACCGGCAGGCGCGGGTGCTGCTCGCGGATCTGCGCGAGCAGGTCCAGGCCGCTGGCGCCGGGCATGCGGATATCGGAAATGATCACGTCCGGCTGCTGCCGGGCCAGCCGGCTCATGACGCCATCGGCACTGTCGAAGCTTTGCGTGGTCATGCCTTCCTGTTGCAAGGCTTTTTCCAGGACCCAGCGGATGGAGCGGTCGTCGTCGACGATCCAGACAGTTTCACTACGGCTCATGAGGACGGGGCTCCTTGTTCCAGCGGCAGGAAGATCGAAAAGGTGGTGTGGCCGGGGTGGCTGTCACATTCGATCAGGCCCTGGTGCTGGCTGATGATGTTCTGGGTAATGGCCAGGCCCAGCCCGGTACCGTCCGGGCGGCCACTGACCATGGGATAGAAGAGGGTGTCCTGGAGTTCGGCCGGGATGCCCGGACCGTTGTCGATGATCTCGATCTTGGCCACCAGGCGATGGCGGGTATGGCCGATGGTGAACTGGCGCATGGCCCGGCTGCGCAGGCTGATGCGGCCCAGGCGCAATTCGTTCTGGCCGCTGATCGCCTGCATGGCGTTGCGCACGATGTTGAGCACGGCCTGGATCATCTGTTCGCGGTCGATCAGCACGTCCGGCAGGCTCGGGTCGTAGTCGCGCACCAGGGTGATGCCGCCCTGGCTTTCCGCCTCGACCAGGCTGCAGACGCGTTCGAGCACTTCGTGGATGTTGGTCATCGCCAGCGACGGCAGCTTGTTCGAGCCCAGCATGCGGTCGACCAGGTTCCGCAGGCGGTCGGCCTCTTCGATGATGACGTTGGTGTAGTCCTTGAGGCTCTCTTCGGGCAACTCGCGGGCCAGCAACTGTGCGGCGCCACGGATGCCGCCGAGCGGGTTCTTGATCTCGTGGGCCAGGCCGCGTACGAGCATCTTGGTGGTTTCCTGCTTGGACAGCTGCGCTTCTTCCTTGGTGATGCGCAGCAGGCGGTCGCGCGGGTGCACTTCGAGCAGCAACAGGGTCTGGCCCTGGCTGAGGATCGGGGTGACGGCGTAGTCGACGGTCAGGGTCTGCCCGGTGAGGGCCGTGAGCAGGGCTTCGCGCTTGGTGAACGGGTGCGCGTGGTCGACTGCCTGGCGCAGTGAATTGAGGGCTTCGGCCGACTCGGTGAACAATTCACTGATGAATTGGCCGTGGCTGCGCTGGCCACTGATGGCCAGGAGCATTTCCGCTGCCGGGTTCATGTACTCAAGGCGCAGGTCGGCGTTGAGCAGGATGGTGGCAGTGGTCAGGTTGTCCAGGAGCAGACGGTGCAGTGCATCGCTGATGGTCATGGGGCGTGGCGACCTCTGTTGATCTGCGTGTGCGAAGAAAATGCAAGAACCAAACCAAGGCTCCGAAAAGAAGCGGAGACGCCTGAATACGGGCGTTGTGTGCCCAAAAAATGACTGGCCTGCGCGGGGTGCGATACTTTTTGAACCAAAATGGGCTGCTGGTCTTTGGGTAGCGCTGCCTTGCGCACCACTATAGAGCACTTCGGGAAAGGGAAAAAAAAGGCCTCCCGAAGGAGGCCTCTTTCATTCACACGGCATTAGCAGCTGTAGTACAGCTCGTATTCCAGTGGGTGTACGAAGGTGCGGACCTTGATTTCTTCTTCGCTCTTCAGCTCGATGTAGGCATCGATGAAGTCGTCGGAGAACACGCCGCCCTTGGTCAGGAACGCACGGCCCTTGTCCAGCTCTTCCAGGGCTTCTTTCAGGCTGCCGCACACCTGTGGAATCTCTTTCGCCTCTTCAGGCGGCAGGTCGTACAGGTTCTTGTCGGCGGCATCGCCTGGGTGGATCTTGTTCTGGATGCCGTCCAGGCCAGCCATCAGCAGTGCCGCGAAGCACAGGTATGGGTTGGCCGCCGGGTCCGGGAAGCGCGCTTCGATACGGCGGGCTTTCGGGCTCGACACGTAAGGAATACGGATCGATGCGGAACGGTTACGGGCCGAGTAGGCCAGCATGACCGGCGCTTCGAAGCCTGGGACCAGACGCTTGTAGGAGTTGGTGGCCGGGTTGGTGAAGCCGTTCAGGGCCTTACCGTGCTTGATGATGCCGCCGATGAAGTACAGGGCGGTATCGGACAGGCCGGCATAGCCTTCGCCAGCGAAGGTGTTCTTGCCGTCTTTCCAGATCGACATGTGCACGTGCATGCCCGAGCCGTTGTCGCCGTACAGTGGCTTAGGCATGAAGGTAGCGGTGCGGCCGTAGGCGTCGGCAACGTTGTGCACAACGTATTTCAGGGCTTGTACTTCGTCGGCCTTCTTCACCAGGGTGTTGAACTTGACGCCGATTTCGTTCTGGCCGGCGGTCGCCACTTCGTGGTGGTGAACTTCGACGGTCTGACCCATTTCTTCCAGTGCGTTGCACATGGCAGTACGGATTTCGTGGTCGTGGTCGAACGGCGGAACCGGGAAGTAGCCACCCTTCACGCCTGGACGGTGGCCCTTGTTGCCGCCTTCCACGTCCTGGTCGGACATCCACGAGGCTTGCTCGGAGTAGATCTTGAACATCGAGCCGGAGATGTCGGACTTGAACTTCACTTCGTCGAAGATGAAGAACTCAGGCTCTGGGCCAGCGTAAACGGTGTCGCCGATCAGGGTGCTTTTCAGGTGCTCTTCGGCGCGACGGGCGATCGCACGCGGGTCACGATCGTAGCCCTGCATGCTGGCCGGGTCGATGATGTCGCAGGTCAGGATCAGGGTCGGCTCTTCGGTGAACGGGTCGAGCACGGCGGTGGAGTCGTCCGGCAGCAGGATCATGTCGGACGCTTCGATGCCTTTCCAGCCAGCGATGGAGGAGCCATCGAACATCTTGCCGGTTTCAAAGAAGTCTTCGTCCAGGCCGTCACGGGCTGGCATGGTCACGTGGTGCTGGGTGCCCTTGGTGTCAGTGAAGCGCAGATCAATCCATTTAACGTCATGATCTTTGATGAGTTGAACCGACTTCGACATGGTGTCCTCCGGGGGGATAGAGCGTGCCTGTGCAGCCCTTGAATTTGGGTGATGCCGGGCGCGAATATCGGCCAAGGCAACCTGCCTCACAAGGGAGCAAATTGCATGCCAGTGCCCCGAACTGGGATTTCTGCCCCAATCCCAAGCGTTTTCGGGCGCCAGGCGGTTAAACCGGATTTTTATTGCACCCTTTGGAGGCGCTTTATGAGTAAATCGCACCAATATAGGGCATTGAAAACCTTCTGTACAAAAGTTGCTCAAACCGTGAGCAATTTCCGCTATAATCCGCGCCCCCTCTTTTTCGGCTGGCCGTCCGCGCGCTGTTTTCATGAAACTAATCGTAAAAGTCTTCCCAGAAATCACCATCAAGAGCCGGCCGGTTCGCAAGCGTTTCATCCGTCAACTGGCCCGCAACATCCGCAACGTGCTCAAGGATCTCGATCCTGCGCTCGTGGTGAATGGTGTCTGGGATAACCTCGAAGTGGTGACCCGCATCGAGGACGAGAAAGTCCTGCGCGAGATGACCGAACGCCTGACCTGCACCCCGGGCATTGCCCACTTCCTGCAGGTTGACGAGTACCCGCTGGGCGACTTTGACGATATCGTTGCCAAGTGCAAGGCGCACTTCGGCCCGCTGCTGGCCGGCAAGCGCTTCGCCGTGCGCTGCAAGCGTGGCGGCCACCATGATTTCACCTCGATGGACGTCGACCGTTACGTCGGTAGCCAACTGCGCCAGCAGTGCGGCGCCGCCGGTATCGACCTGCGCACGCCGGAAGTGGAAGTGCGTATCGAAGTGCGCGACAAGCGCCTCTACGTGATCCACAACCAGCACAAGGGCATCGGCGGCTACCCGCTGGGCGCGCTGGAGCAGACCCTGGTGCTGATGTCCGGTGGTTTCGACTCCACCGTGGCCGCCTACCAGATGATGCGCCGCGGCCTGATGACCCACTTCTGCTTCTTCAACCTCGGTGGCCGTGCCCACGAACTGGGCGTGATGGAAGTCGCGCACTACCTGTGGAAGAAATACGGCAGCAGCCAGCGCGTGCTGTTCATCAGTGTGCCGTTCGAAGAAGTGGTCGGCGAGATTCTCGGCAAGGTCGACAACAGCTATATGGGCGTAACGCTCAAGCGCATGATGCTGCGTGCGGCAGAGAAACTGGCCGACCGCCTGGAGATCGACGCACTGGTAACGGGCGAGGCGATTTCCCAGGTATCGAGCCAGACCCTGCCGAACCTGTCGATCATCGATTCGGCCACCAGCAAGCTGGTATTGCGCCCGCTGCTGGCCAGCCACAAGCAGGACATCATCGACCAGGCCGTGGAAATCGGCACCGCCGACTTCGCCAAGCACATGCCTGAGTACTGTGGGGTGATTTCGGTTAACCCGACCACCCACGCCAAGCGTCACCGCATGGAACATGAAGAGAAGCAGTTCGACATGGCCGTGCTCGAGCGCGCCCTGGAGCGCGCCCGCCTGATCTCCATCGACCACGTGATCGACGAGTTGAGCCAGGACATCCAGGTCGAAGAAGTCGACCAGGCGCTGGCCGGGCAGGTGGTGATCGACATCCGGCACCCGGATGCCCAGGAAGACGAACCGCTGGAACTGGAAGGCATCGAAGTCAAAGTCATGCCGTTCTATGCGATCAACAGCCGCTTCAAGGAACTGGACCCAGCGCGCCAGTACCTGCTGTATTGCGACAAGGGCGTGATGAGTCGGCTGCATGCCCACCACCTGCTGAGCGAGGGACATGCCAATGTGCGTGTTTATCGTCCGGCATAAGACGCCGGGGCTGTATGGCGGAAGCATCCGCCATCGCCCTCCCGACCGCCGGGCAGTCTGAGCGCCGTTCATTCATATTCGCCGCTTAAAATAGCGGCAACCCGAATCCTCTGATCGAGATACACAAGTGATCGAAAATCTACGCAACATCGCCATCATCGCCCACGTTGACCATGGTAAAACCACCCTCGTCGACAAACTCCTGCGTCAGTCGGGCACCCTGGAGCGCAACGAGCTCAACGACGAGCGCGTGATGGACTCCAACGACCAGGAAAAAGAGCGCGGCATTACCATTCTGGCGAAAAACACCGCCATCAACTGGAACGGCTACCACATCAACATCGTGGACACCCCGGGCCACGCCGACTTCGGTGGTGAAGTAGAGCGCGTAATGTCGATGGTCGACTCCGTGCTGCTGCTGGTTGACGCTCAAGACGGCCCTATGCCGCAAACCCGTTTCGTGACCAAGAAGGCGTTCGAAGCCGGCCTGCGTCCAATCGTGGTGATCAACAAGGTCGACCGTCCGGGCGCGCGTCCTGACTGGGTTCTGGACCAGATCTTCGACCTGTTCGACAACCTCGGTGCTACCGAAG
Source organism: Pseudomonas sp. SDI (assembly GCF_003105155.1). Taxonomy (GTDB): domain Bacteria; phylum Pseudomonadota; class Gammaproteobacteria; order Pseudomonadales; family Pseudomonadaceae; genus Aquipseudomonas. Next base: position 15,095 of record NZ_QETK01000020.1, read on the forward strand.
AACAGCTGGACTTCAAAGTCGTCTACGCCTCGGCTCTGAACGGCATTGCCGGTCTGGACCACACCGACATGGCTGAAGACATGACCCCGCTGTACCAGTCGATCATCGACAACGTACCGGCGCCGGCGGTTGACCGTGACGGTCCGTTCCAGATGCAGATCTCCGCACTGGACTACAACAGCTTCCTCGGTGTTATCGGCGTTGGCCGTATCGCCCGTGGTCGCGTCAAGCCGAACACCCCGGTTGTCGCTATCGACGCCGACGGCAAGAAGCGCAACGGCCGTATCCTGAAGCTGATGGGCCACCACGGTCTGCACCGCATCGACGTTGAAGAAGCCCAGGCTGGCGACATCGTCTGCATCAGCGGTTTCGAAGAGCTGTTCATCTCCGACACCCTGTGCTCCCCGGACGCAGTCGAAGCGATGAAGCCGCTGACCGTCGACGAGCCAACCGTTTCGATGACCTTCCAGGTCAACGACTCGCCGTTCTGCGGTAAGGAAGGCAAGTTCGTCACCAGCCGTAACATCAAAGAGCGTCTGGACAAAGAGCTGCTGTACAACGTTGCACTGCGCGTTGAAGAAGGCGACTCGGCTGACAAGTTCAAGGTTTCCGGCCGTGGTGAGCTGCACCTGTCGGTTCTGATCGAAACCATGCGTCGTGAAGGCTTCGAGATGGCGGTAGGCCGTCCGGAAGTGATCATCCGCGAAGTCGACGGTACCAAGCAGGAGCCGTTCGAGAACGTCACCATCGACATCCCTGAAGATTCGCAGGGCAAGGTCATGGAAGAAATGGGCCTGCGTAAAGGCGACCTGACCAATATGGTGCCGGATGGCAAGGGCCGTGTACGTCTGGAATACAACATTCCAGCCCGTGGTCTGATCGGTTTCCGTAACCAGTTCCTGACCCTGACCAACGGTGCAGGCATCCTGACCTCGATCTTCGATCGTTACGACACCATGAAGTCGGGTCACATGTCGGGCCGTCAGAACGGCGTTCTGGTTTCGGTTGAAACCGGCAAGGCACTGACCTACTCGCTGGAAACCCTGCAGGCGCGTGGCAAGCTGTTCATCGAACACGGCCAGGACATCTACAACGGTCAAATCATCGGTCTGAACAGCCGTGACAACGACCTGGGTGTCAACCCAACCAAGGGCAAGAAGCTCGACAACATGCGTGCTTCGGGTAAAGACGAAACCATCGCGCTGGTGCCGCCGGTTCGCTTCACCCTGGAACAGGCTCTGGAGTTCATCCAGGACGACGAGCTGTGCGAAGTCACGCCTAAGTCGATCCGTCTTCGCAAGAAGATCCTCGACGAAGGCGAGCGTACCCGCGCTGCCAAGAAAGCCAAAGCTAACTAAGTCTGGCTGAACGAAAACGCCCCCGGTCGAAAGGCCGGGGGCGTTTTTGTTTGTCTGGGGGAAATGTGTTGCCGGCTATCGCGCGACGAGCCCGCTCCCACAGGGTGCTGCAGTGCTCTTTGTGGGCGCGGGCTTGTCCCGCGATGCTTTACTCAGCGCGCCAGCGGCTTGGGCTTGTACGCGCAATACCCCGGCCGCGGCCCGATCTTCGGGTGGTTGCGGCAGGTGTCCGGACGCTTGTCATAAATGGTGCACAGGCGGCTCTTGCGGTCCAGATACAGGCAATCGTCGTTGCTCATCCGCGTCAGGGTGAAGATGCCCGACTTCTGGTTGAAGCGCTCGATAATCCCTTCCTTTTGCAAACGCTTGGCAACGTTCTTCGGTGGCTCGTCTTTCTCGAACTCGTCCACCACGCCAATGCGGATCAAGTCTTTCAACTTGACCTCCACCGGCAAGGTGCAGCACGTGGAGTTGCAGCCCCCGCACATATGGCTGGAATACCTTTGCCAGGTATCCAGGCGGTCGACTTCGGCGGCGGCAATCAGGGTCGGTTTCATCGGGCTCAGGTGTTTAGATGTTCTGGTGGGCGCGCGATCATACCGGAGTTGATCAAAATGTGAACAGCCATTTGCCCGGTTGCGCGCATAACAGGTACCGCTTTTGCACAGAAACACCTGAACCAGCGCTTTCGCTCTGTGTCGAAGCGTCTAGGCTGAGGAGTCTCCATCCGCATTCGTCAACTTGCCCGAGGACATCGCATGTCTCAGGAACCACTCGCACGTGACGCAGAGGTGGCCGCTTTTCGCACCGCTGTACTGGATAAACTGACCTACGCGGTCGGCAAGGACCCGGAACACGCCTTCGAGCACGACTGGTTCGAAGCCATTGCCCTGGCCGCACGCGATCACATGGTCGATCACTGGATGGACCACACCCGGCAGATCTACCGCAGCAGCCAGAAGCGGGTGTATTACCTCTCCCTCGAATTCCTTATCGGTCGCCTGCTCTACGACAGCCTGAGCAACCTCGGCCTGCTCGACATCGCCCGCGAGGCGCTGACAGGGCTCGACGTCGACCTTGAGCGGATCCGCCTGCTGGAGCCGGACGCGGCGCTGGGCAACGGCGGCCTTGGCCGGCTGGCCGCGTGCTTCATGGAAAGCATGTCGACCCTCGGCATCGCCGCCCACGGCTATGGCATCCGCTACGAGCACGGGTTGTTCCGCCAGGCGGTGGTGGATGGCTGGCAGCAGGAGCAGACCGAGAACTGGCTGGATTTCGGCAACCCCTGGGAGTTCGAGCGCGCCGAGGTGATCTACCCGATCAGTTTCGGCGGCAGCGTCGAAACCGTGCACGATGGCGCCGGCCAGCCACGGCAGGTCTGGTGGCCAGCGGAAACCGTGCGCGCGGTGGCCTACGACACCCCGGTGGTGGGCTGGCGCGGTGCCAGTGTGAATACCCTGCGCCTGTGGCGCGCGCGGGCCCTGGAAGAGCTGCACCTGGAGCGCTTCAATGCCGGTGATCACCTCGGCGCCGTCGCCGAAGTGGCCAGGGCCGAAAGCATTTCGCGGGTGCTGTACCCGGCCGACAGCACCGAAGCGGGGCAGGAGTTGCGCCTGCGTCAGGAATACTTCTTCGTCTCGGCGTCGCTGCAGGACCTGCTGCGTCGCCACCTGAACATGCATGACACGCTGCTCAACCTGCACGAGTCGGTGGCCATCCAGCTCAACGATACCCATCCCTCGATTGCCGTGGCCGAACTGATGCGGCTGCTGGTCGACCAGCACGAAGTACCATGGGACACCGCCTGGCAGCTGACCGTCGACACGCTCGCCTACACCAATCACACGCTGCTGCCGGAGGCCCTGGAAACCTGGGCGGTGGGCCTGATGGAACGCATGCTGCCGCGGCACATGCAGATCATCTACCTGATCAATGCGTTCCATATCGACGCGCTACGGGCCAAGGGCATCCACGACTTCGACGTGCTGCGCGCGGTGTCGCTGATCGAAGAAGACAACGGCCGCCGGGTGCGCATGGGTAACCTGGCGTTCCTCGGCTCGCACAGCGTCAACGGCGTGTCCGGGCTGCACACCAAGCTGATGCGCAGCACGGTGTTCGCCGAGCTGCACAAGCTGTACCCGGAGCGGATCAACAACAAGACCAATGGCATCACCTTCCGTCGCTGGCTGTTCCAGTCCAACCCGCCGCTCACGGCGATGCTGGTCGAGGCGTTGGGCGCGGAGATTCTCGACAACACCGAAACCGGCCTCAAGGCACTGGAACCGTTTGCCGAGAAGGCGAGCTTTCGCAAGCAGTTCGCCGAGCAGCGCCTGCACAGCAAGCGGGCGTTGGCGACGATCATTCAGGAGCGCCTGGGGATCACGGTGAACCCCGAGGCGCTGTTCGATGTGCAGGTCAAGCGCATCCACGAGTACAAGCGCCAGTTGCTCAACCTGTTGCACACGGTGGCGCTGTACCAGGCGATCCGCGCCGAGCCGAGTACCCATTGGGTGCCGCGGGTGAAGATCTTTGCCGGCAAGGCCGCGGCCAGCTATCACCAGGCCAAGCTGATCATCAAGCTGACCAACGACATCGCCAAGGTGGTGAACAACGACCCGACCGTGCGCGGCCTGCTGAAAGTGGTGTTCCTGCCCAACTACAACGTCAGCCTGGCCGAGAGCATCATCCCGGCGGCGGACTTGTCCGAGCAGATTTCCACGGCCGGCTACGAAGCCTCGGGCACCAGCAACATGAAGTTCGGCCTCAACGGCGCACTGACCATCGGTACCCTCGACGGCGCCAACGTCGAGATGTCCGAGCACCTGGGCGCCGAGCATATGTTCATCTTCGGCCTGACCGCCCAGCAGGTGGAAGCCCGCAAGCGCAGTGGCGACTTCGGCGCGGGCGCGGCGATTGCCGCTTCGCACCGGCTCAACGACGTGCTTCAGGCGATTCGCGGCGGGGTGTTCTCGCCGGACGATCCGGCACGCTATGTGGGCCTGATCGACTCGCTGGTGGCCTACGACCGCTTCCTGCTCTGCGCCGACTTCGATGCCTACTGGGAGGCCCAGCGGCGGGTCGACGAACTCTGGCATGAGCCTAAACTGTGGTGGCGCTCGGCGGTTTTGAATACCGCGCGGATGGGCTGGTTCTCCTCCGATCGGACCATCCGCGAATACGCCAGGGAGATCTGGAAGGCTCTGGACTGAGCAACGGCGCGCGGCCCGTGGGCGTGAACCTTCGGGTCGATGTGTCGTCTGATCGGACAGGCGTGTCCTACTGCTCGCCCGCGCAGCGCTCTCCCTGTAAACTGCGTGGGTTTTTACTTCCCCTTCTTCGGAGCCTTACATGTCCCGCGTTACCCTGAGTCGCTATTTGATTGAGCAGACCCGTAGCAACAGCACCCCTGCCGATCTGCGCTTCCTGATCGAAGTGGTGGCGCGTGCGTGCAAGGAAATCAGCCATAACGTCTCCAAAGGCGCACTGGGTGGCGTCCTGGGCAGCATGGGCACCGAAAACGTGCAAGGCGAAGTCCAGAAGAAGCTGGACGTGATTTCCAACGACATCCTGCTCGAAGCCAACGAGTGGGGCGGTCACCTGGCCGGCATGGCCTCCGAAGAAATGGACAACGCCTACCAGATCCCGGGCAAGTACCCGAAAGGCGCCTACCTGCTGGTCTTCGACCCGCTGGACGGTTCGTCGAACATCGACGTCAACGTCTCGGTCGGCACCATCTTCTCGGTACTGCGTTGCCCTAACGAGTACCTGAGCCAGAACGAAAGCCTGAACGAGCAGGCCTTCCTGCAGCCAGGCACCAAGCAGGTAGCGGCCGGTTACGCCATCTATGGCCCGCAGACCATGCTGATCCTGACCCTGGGCAATGGCGTCAAGGGCTTTACCCTGGACCGCGAGCTGGGCAGCTTCGTGCTGACCCACGAGAACATCCAGGTACCGGAAACCACCGCCGAGTTCGCCATCAACATGTCGAACCAGCGTCACTGGGAAGCACCGGTTACCCGTTATGTCGGCGAACTGCTGGCCGGCGAAACCGGCCCGCTGAAAAAGAACTACAACATGCGCTGGATTGCCTCGATGGTTGCCGATGTGCACCGCATCCTGACCCGTGGCGGCCTGTTCATGTACCCACGCGATGCCCGCGAGCCTTCCAAGCCGGGCAAGCTGCGCCTGATGTACGAAGCCAACCCGATGTCGTTCATCATCGAGCAGGCCGGCGGTGCGTCCACCGACGGTCGTCAGCGTATCCTCGACATCCAGCCGGAGAGCCTGCACCAGCGCGTCGCGGTGTTCCTCGGCTCGAAGCAGGAAGTCGAGCGCGTTACCGGTTATCACCAGGAGTAAATCATGCTCGCACCTTGGCAGCCGTTGCTGGAGTGGTGGTTCGGTTGGGGCACCAGTCCCCAGCAGGTCGCTGACGAGAAGAGCACCCTCTGGTTCGGCAAGCATCACGATGCCGAAGCCGAGGCGTACTTTGGCGAGTTGATGGAGCAGGCGCTGGCCGGCGGTCTCGATGAGTGGCTGCAAAGCCCTCAGGGCTGGCTGGGGCTGGTGCTGCTGCTCGATCAGTTGCCGCGCATGATCCACCGCGACACGCCGCGCGCCTTCGATGGCGACCGGCGCGCGCAGGTGTTGGTGATGCAGGGCCTGGACAAGGCCTGGGATTATCAGCTGCTGCCGATCCAGCGGGTGTTCATCCTGCTGGTGCTGGAGCATGCCGAAGTGCTGGATTGGCAGAACATCTGCGTCGAGCGCTACCAGCTGTTGCTGGGCGCGCAACCGGAAGCGGATCGCCGCCTGTTCGAAGGTTTCCTCGACTACGCCGAGCAGCACCAGCGGGTGATTGCGCGGTTCGGTCGGTTCCCGCATCGCAACCTGGTGCTGGGGCGGCCGAGTACCGACGAGGAGCTGGACTTTCTGCTGGAGCCTGGGTCCAGGTTCTGACGCCGAGGGCCTCATCGCGGGACGAGCCGGATCGCCACTCCGACTCGTCCCGCGATAGGGTTTGCCTCAGATCCTGAAACTGCCCACCAGATGCTTCAAGCGCTCGACCTGACTCTCCAGGTCGTTGCAGGCGCGCAACGTCGCCTGCAGGTTTTCCAGCCCTTCCTGATTCAGCGTATTGATCTCGGTAATGTCGACATTGATCGACTCGACCACGGCCGTCTGCTCTTCGGTCGCGGTGGCCACCGACTGGTTCATCCCGTCGATTTCGCCGATCCGCTGGGTAACGCTGCCCAGGCGCTCGCCGGCCTGGTTGGCAATCCCGACGCTGTGCTCGCTCTGGCTCTGGCTTTCGACCATGGTGCTGACGGCCACCCGCGCACCGGCCTGTAGCTCCTCGATGATCTTCTGCACCTGCTGCGCCGAATCCTGTGTGCGGTGGGCCAGGTTGCGCACTTCGTCGGCTACCACGGCAAAGCCGCGCCCGGCCTCGCCCGCACGAGCGGCCTCGATGGCCGCGTTCAGCGCCAGCAGGTTGGTCTGCTGCGAGATCCCGCTGATCACTTCGAGAATCTGCCCGATGTTCACCGTATTGGCGTTCAGGGTTTCGATGTTGCCGCACGAATCGCTGATCTTCGCCGACAACTGATGCATCACGCTGATGGTCTGGTCGACCACCTGCTGGCCGTCTTCGGCCAGGTTGCGGGCCTCGCTGGAATGCTGCGAGGCGAGGGCGGCGTTCTGGGCAATCTCCTGAGCGGCGGCGCCGAGCTGGTTGATCGCCGCCGCCACGCTGCTGGTGCGGCTCGATTGCTGGTCGGAGTTGTGGATCGAAGCGTTCGAAGCACTGACCACGCGCAGCGCCACTTCGTTGACCTGGCCGGTGGCCGAGGACACTTCGCGGATCGACTCGTGGATGCGCTCGACAAAGCGGTTGAATGAGGTGGCCAGGGCACCGAATTCATCATGCGCGTGAATGCGCAGGCGCTTGGTCAGGTCGCCTTCGCCTTCGGCGATGTCGTGCATGGCGCGGCCCATCAGGTGCAGCGGCTCCATCAGCACGCGAATCAGCAGGCCGAGCAGACCGATGATGATCAGTACCGCAATTACCGTGGCAACGATGGCCGAGGTACGGAAGTCGCTGAGCATGGCGAATGCCGCGTCCTGATCGAGCACCAGCGCCACGTACCAGTCGGCCGACGGCACGCCGTTGACGCGGGTGAAGGTGATGAACTGCTGACGACCGTCGAGGCTGATTTCCTTGAGCCCGGCACCGATCTGCGGCGCGCTGCTGCCGTAGACGTCGACCAGGCTCTTGAGCGCCAGCTGGCTATCCGGGTGGATCAGGATCTTGCCGTCGCCGTTGACGATGAAGGCCTGGCCATGGCCGTCGAAGTTCAGTGAGTTGATGATCTGGCTGATGGTGTCCAGGCTGGTGTCGGCGCCGCTGACGCCGATCAGTTGGCCGGCCTGCTGCACGGGCGAGGCAATGGTGATCACCAGCTTGCCCATGGATGCCGAGACGTAGGGCTCGGTGACGATGGTTTTACCGGCGGCGCTGGCGGCTTTGTACCAGCCGCGCACGCGCGGGTCGTAGTCTGGCGCACGGTTGCCGACCGGCACCGATTGCATGGCGCCGTCCTGGCCGCCGAAATACGTGAGGGCGAAGTTGCTGCCATAGACCGGCAGGGCCAGGCTGCGGTTCAGGCTGGCCTTGCCCGGGCCGTCCACGGCCACTTGCTGGGCGAACGATTGCAGCAGCTGGATACGGCTTTCCAGCCAGGTCTGAATGTTGCCGCTGGTCAGTGCGCCCAGCGCCTGCATGGAGGCTTCGGTGTTACTGCGCAACGACTGGCGTTGGCGGTAGTCGTTGAACAGGATGAAACAGGTAAACGCCACCGCCACCACGAGGGCGGCGGCCAGCAGGATCTTGTGGCTGAACTTCAGGTTTTTTGTCATTACGGTGTCTGCACAAGGCGGGTCTACGGGGAGGCGCGACCAATAGTCGCAGCGCCTACCTGTGTCGTCCGTGCCGGACAAAAGATTAATCGTTTTTGCAGGTATGCGACCAAAGGCTGAGAGCAAGTAAATCCGCGGGCAGGGGAACCGGAACCGGTTTTTTCCTTCTAAACTCGTCGCAGGCTTCCGTGCCGTGCGCCCCCCCTGTCCAGGAGTGACCTTTCATGTCGTTGCGTTCCCTCGCCCTGTTGTCGTTGTGCGTGTTTCTGACCGCGTGTAACAAGATCAACCAGGAAAACTATTCACACCTCAAGACCGGCATGAGCAAGGCCGACGTCGAGCAGTTGCTTGGCAGCCCGGCCGAGTGTTCCGGCGCGCTGGGCATGTCCAGTTGTACCTGGGGCGACGAGCAGTCGTTCATCAGCGTGCAGTACGCGGCCGACAAGGTGCTGATGTATTCAGGGCAGGGCCTGAAATGAACGCACTTCGCGTGCTGCTTGGTGTGTGTGCCGGCCTGCTGCTGAGCGCTTGCGCGACCTCCGGCAGCAGCAACCCAATGGACCCGAAGACCGCCGGCAATGTCGATCTCAGGCGCTACCAGGGCACCTGGTATGAGCTGGCGCGTCTGCCGATGTTCTTTCAGCGCGATTGTGCGCAGTCCGAGGCGCATTACACGCTGCAGGCGGATGGCAATGTCGGTGTGCTGAACCGTTGCCGAACGTTGCAGGGCGAGTGGCAGGAAGCGACCGGGACGGCGACCGCGCAGGTACCGGGCAAGACCGACAAGCTCTGGGTGGAATTCGACAACTGGTTCTCGACGCTGTTGCCGGGTGTGGCGAAGGGCGATTACTGGGTGTTGTATGTCGACAGCGAGTACCAGACGGCGCTGGTCGGCAACCCGAATCGCAAGTACTTGTGGATTCTGTCGCGCACGCCGACGATCCCGGCGCTGGCGCGCGAGAGCCTGCTGGCCAAGGCACGGCAGCAGGGCTATGACACCTCGCGGCTGATCTGGCGGGTGGCTGATCGGGATATCGCGGGCAAGCCTTAAAGGCCTCATCGCGGGACGACTCGTCCCGCGATGCTTTTCAATTCAACACAGACCGCAAGACTGCCGCAAACGCCCGAGCGCTCTGCTCCTCATCGGCATGCCGCCCCTGCTGCACCACCCACTGACCGTTGACCATCACATCGCGCACCTGGCGATCGCCGCCGGCAAACAGCCAGCGGTTGAGAATGCCATCGCCACTGGCCGTCGCCAGGTACGGGTCGAGCCCGTCGAGCACAATCCAGTCCGCCCGCTTGCCCACCGCCAGTGCGCCAATCGGCTGCCCCAGCGCCTGCGCGCCACCGCTGAGCGCGGCATCGAACAGGGTGCGCCCGACCATCGGCTGGTCGGCGCCATGCAAGCGGTTGCGGCGCTGGTCGCGCAGGCGTTGGCCGTACTCCAGCCAGCGCAGTTCCTCGACCACACTCAGCGACACATGGCTGTCGGAGCCGATCCCTAACCGCCCGCCCTGCGCCAGGTAATCCACCGCCGGGAAGATCCCGTCGCCCAGGTTCGCTTCGGTGGTCAGGCATAACCCGGCCACGGCGCCGCTACGGGCCATGCTCGCCACTTCGTCGGGCTCGGCATGGGTGGCGTGGACCAGGCACCAGCGGCGGTCGACCTCGGTATTTTCGTACAGCCACTGCAGCGGCCGGCGCCCGCTCCAGGCCAGGCAGTCGTCGACTTCCTTCTGCTGCTCGGCAATATGGATATGCACCGGGCAGTGCTGGTCGCTGGCGGCCAGCACGTCGGCGATTTGCTGCGGGGTCACCGCGCGCAGGGAATGGAAGCACAAGCCCAGTTGCTGCGCCGGCTGTTGCGCCAGGCGCGGGGCCAGTTGCTGTTGCAGCTTCAGGTAGTTTTCGCTGCTGTTGATGAAGCGTCGCTGGCCGTCGTTCGGCGCCTGGCCGCCGAAGCCGGCGTGGCTGTAGAGCACCGGCAGCAGGGTGAGGCCGATGCCACTGCTACGGGCTGCGGCGCTGATGCGTAACGACAGCTCGGCCGGGTCGGCATAGGCCTGGCCCTGCTGGTCGTGGTGGACGTAGTGGAATTCGGCAACCGAGGTGTAACCGGCCTTGAGCATTTCGATGTACAGCTGGCGGGCGATGACCTGTAACTGTTCCGGGTCGATCTTGCCGACCAGGCGGTACATCAGCTCACGCCAGGTCCAGAAACTGTCGTTGGGGTTGCCGGCCACTTCCGCCAACCCGGCCATCGCCCGCTGGAAGGCGTGCGAGTGCAGGTTGGGCATGCCTGGCAGCAACGGACCGGCCAGGTGCTGCGCGCCTTCTGCCGAGGCATTGGCTTCGATCCGGGCCAGCCGGCCATCGGCGCCGACCTCGATGCGGACATTCTTGGCCCAGCCATCAGGTAGCAACGCACGTTCGGCAAAAAAGACGGACATCGACAAGACACCTCATCAGGATTATTTGTATATACATATACAGACGTTTGCCTGCTGGGTAAACTCCGGCAAGCTACCGTTCATTCAATCGAACTCAAGGATTTTCGCCGTGCCGACATCACCTGTCTCCACGCTGGTCGCCCAGATGGGCGAGGGGCCGGCGCCGCTGTACGCGCGGGTCAAGCAGATGATCGCCCAACAGATCCAGAACGGTAGCTGGCCCCCGCACCACCGGGTGCCGTCGGAGAGCGAGCTGGTCAGCGAACTGGGTTTCAGCCGCATGACCATCAACCGTGCGCTGCGCGAATTGACCGCCGAAGGGTTGTTGGTGCGGATGCAGGGGGTAGGTACGTTTGTCGCCGAGCCCAAGACCCGTTCCGCGCTGTTCGAAGTCAACAACATCGCCGACGAAATTGCTGCCCGCGGGCATCAGCACAGCTGCCAGGTCATTACCCTGGCCGAGGAAACGGCTGGCTCCGAGCGCGCCCTGGCGCTGGACATGCGCGAAGGTCAGCGGGTGTTCCATTCGTTGATCGTGCATTTCGAGAACGGCGTGCCGGTGCAGATCGAAGACCGTTTCGTCAACGCGCAGATTGCCCCGGACTACCTCAATCAGGATTTCACCCGGCAAACGCCCTACGCCTACCTGTCCCAGGTGGCACCGCTGACCGAAGGCGAGCACGTGGTCGAGGCCATCCTGGCCGATGCCGACGAATGCGCGCTGCTGCAGATCGAAGCCGGCGAGCCGTGCCTGCTGATTCGCCGGCGCACCTGGTCCGGCCGCCAGCCGGTAACGGCCGCCCGCCTGATCCACCCCGGTTCCCGTCATCGTTTGGAAGGACGCTTCAGTAAATGAGCCAGCTGACCCTGTTACGCGCCGCCGATTACCCCCGTATGCCCTGGAAGAACGGCGGCGGCAGCACCGAAGAGATCACCCGCGACGGCGGCGCTGGGCTGGACGGCTTTGGCTGGCGCCTGTCGATTGCCGATATCGCCGAGTCGGGCGGCTTCTCCAGCTTTGCCGGGTATCAGCGGATCATCACTGTGTTGCAGGGCGAGGGCATGCAGTTGCAGGTCGACGACCAGCCGAGCCGGCCGCTGCTGCCGTTCGATGCGTTTGCCTTCAGCGGCGAAAGCCAGGTGGCCTGCCGCCTGCTCGGTGGGCCGATCCGCGACTTCAACCTGATCTATGCGCCGCAGCGTTACCGGGCGCGCCTGCAATGGTTCGACGGCGCCACCAAGCTGTTCAGTGCTGCGAGCACGCTGCTGGTGTTCAGTGCCGAGGATGCGCTGGCGCTCAGCCTCGGCGGCCATCCGACGCAGCACCTGGGCCTGTACGACTGCCTGCAACTGAACGGCAACACGCACCTGCTGCAACTGGAAACAAGCGGACGCTGCTGCGTCATTGAGCTGACTGGCGTTTCCGAGTAACGCCGTCAAACCGCACAGGTTGTTACCGAATACCCCAAGGTGGCGCAATGCTGCCTTGGTTTGAACGTCCCGGCCCCACCCCCTTCAGACTTCTCTTACAAGCCTCGCGCCGCGCGCCGTAAGGCTTGTAGCCGTTTCCGCGTTTTTTTCCAAACCGCTGCTTGCGCCTTGGCCGCTCAATTGCATATGCTTGTATGTACAAGTAAAGACGTATGCGTATGAGTGGATAGGCCGTCCCTTCTGCGCTGTTGAAACCACCCACTGGCCCGCCTATCGGGCCGGGTTTGGATAGATCGCTTGAGGAGCCCTTTTCGTGACTGACAACAACCTGAACAAATTCCGTGATGTCGAGATCCGCGCCCCGCGTGGCACCAAGCTGACCGCGAAAAGCTGGCTGACCGAAGCGCCGCTGCGCATGCTGATGAACAACCTCGACCCGGAAGTGGCGGAAAACCCCAAGGAACTGGTGGTGTACGGTGGTATCGGCCGCGCGGCGCGCAACTGGGCGTGCTACGACAAGATCGTCGAAAGCCTGACCAACCTGAATGACGACGAGACCCTGCTGGTGCAATCCGGCAAGCCGGTCGGCGTGTTCAAGACCCACAGCAACGCCCCACGCGTACTGATCGCCAACTCCAACCTGGTGCCGCACTGGGCCAACTGGGAGCACTTCAACGAACTGGATGCCAAGGGCCTGGCCATGTACGGCCAGATGACCGCCGGCAGCTGGATCTACATCGGTAGCCAGGGCATCGTGCAAGGCACCTACGAAACCTTCGTCGAAGCCGGCCGTCAGCACTACAACGGCAGCCTCAAGGGCAAATGGGTACTGACTGCCGGCCTCGGCGGCATGGGCGGCGCCCAGCCACTGGCGGCCACCCTGGCGGGCGCCTGCTCGCTGAACATCGAATGCCAGCAGAGCCGCATCGACTTCCGCCTGAGCAGCCGCTACGTCGACGAGCAGGCCCGCGACCTCGACGACGCCCTGGCACGCATCGCCCAGTACACCGCCGAAGGCAAGGCCATCTCCATCGCCCTGCTGGGCAACGCCGCCGAAATCCTCCCGGAACTGGTCAAGCGCGGTGTACGCCCGGACATGGTCACCGACCAGACCAGCGCCCACGACCCGCTGAACGGCTACCTGCCCGCCGGCTGGACCTGGGAGCAGTACCGCGACCGCGCACAAACCGAGCCGGCCGCCGTGGTGAAAGCCGCCAAGCAATCGATGGCCGTGCACGTGCAGGCCATGCTCGACTTCCAGAAACAGGGCATCCCGACCTTCGACTACGGCAACAACATCCGCCAGATGGCCAAGGAAGAAGGCGTCACCCATGCCTTCGACTTCCCCGGCTTCGTGCCGGCCTACATCCGCCCCCTGTTCTGCCGTGGCATCGGTCCGTTCCGTTGGGCGGCGCTGTCGGGTAACGCCGAAGACATCTACAAGACCGACGCCAAGGTCAAGGAACTGATCGCCGACGATGCCCACCTGCACAACTGGCTGGACATGGCCCGCGAGCGCATCAGCTTCCAGGGCCTGCCAGCGCGGATCTGCTGGGTCGGTCTGGGCCAGCGCGCCAAGCTTGGCCTGGCGTTCAACGAAATGGTTCGCAGCGGCGAGCTGTCGGCACCGATCGTGATCGGCCGCGACCACCTCGACTCCGGCTCGGTGTCCAGCCCGAACCGCGAAACCGAATCCATGCAGGATGGCTCCGACGCCGTCTCCGACTGGCCGCTGCTCAACGCCCTGCTCAACACCGCCAGCGGTGCCACCTGGGTCTCGCTGCACCACGGTGGCGGCGTCGGCATGGGCTTCTCGCAGCATTCGGGCATGGTGATTGTCTGTGACGGGACCGACGAAGCCGCCGAGCGTATCGCCCGCGTGCTGACCAACGACCCGGGCACTGGCGTGATGCGCCACGCCGATGCCGGCTACCAGATCGCCATCGATTGCGCCAAGGAGCAGGGCCTGAACCTGCCAATGATTACCGGCTGATCCGCGGCCAATGGTTGATACTGAATACATGCAGGCCATTGCGCCTAAAGGATGGAGCAACAACGTGACTGAATTGACCCTCAAACCCGGCACCCTGACCCTGGCCCAGCTGCGCGCGATCTATCAGCAGCCGCTGACGCTGAAGCTCGACAGCAGCGCCGACCAGCAGATCGACGACAGCGTCGCCTGTGTCGAGCAGATTCTGGCCGAGAACCGCACCGCGTACGGCATCAACACCGGCTTCGGGCTACTGGCCTCGACGCGCATTGCCAGCCACGACCTGGAAAACCTGCAGCGTTCGCTGGTGTTGTCGCACGCAGCCGGTGTTGGCGAGCCGATCAGCGACGCCCTGGTGCGCCTGATCATGGTGCTCAAGGTCAACAGCCTGAGCCGTGGCTTCTCCGGGATCCGGCGCAAAGTGATCAACGCGCTGATCGCCCTGATCAACGCCGAAGTTTATCCGCACATCCCGCTCAAGGGCTCGGTCGGCGCGTCCGGCGACCTGGCGCCGCTGGCGCATATGTCGCTGGTACTGCTGGGTGAAGGCAAGGCCCGGCACAAGGGCCAGTGGCTGTCGGCTAGCGAAGCACTGGCGGTGGCCGGCCTGGAGCCGCTGACCCTGGCCGCCAAGGAAGGTCTGGCGCTGCTCAACGGCACCCAGGCGTCTACTGCCTACGCGCTGCGTGGCCTGTTCGAAGGTGAAGACCTGTTCGCGGCGGCGATGTCCTGTGGCGCGCTGACGGTAGAAGCGGTGCTTGGCTCGCGCTCGCCGTTCGATGCGCGGATCCACCTGGCCCGCGGTCAGCGTGGGCAGATCGACGCGGCGGCGTGCTACCGCGACCTGCTGGGTGATGGCAGCGAAGTGTCGGCCTCCCACGAGCACTGCGGCAAGGTGCAGGACCCGTATTCGTTGCGTTGCCAGCCGCAGGTCATGGGCGCTTGCCTGACCCAACTGCGCCAGGCGGCCGAGGTGCTGGTGATCGAGGCCAACGCGGTGTCCGATAACCCACTGGTGTTCGCCAAAGAGGGCGATGTGATCTCGGGCGGCAACTTCCACGCCGAGCCGGTGGCCATGGCCGCCGACAACATGGCCCTGGCGATTGCCGAAATCGGTTCGCTGAGCGAGCGCCGTATCTCGCTGATGATGGACAAGCACATGTCGCAGCTGCCGCCGTTCCTGGTGGGCAATGGCGGGGTCAACTCCGGCTTCATGATCGCCCAGGTCACGGCCGCGGCCCTGGCCAGCGAGAACAAGGCCCTGGCCCACCCGCACAGTGTCGATAGCCTGCCGACCTCGGCGAACCAGGAAGATCATGTGTCGATGGCGCCGGCCGCCGGCAAGCGTCTGTGGGAAATGGCCGAAAACACCCGCGGCGTGCTCGCGGTGGAATGGCTGGCGGCCTGTCAGGGGCTGGACCTGCGCGAGGGCCTGAAAACCTCGGCCAAGCTGGAGCAGGCCCGTCAGGCCTTGCGCGCCGAAGTGGCGTTCTATGACAAGGACCGTTTCTTCGCGCCGGACATCGAGGCGGCCATTGCGCTGTTGGCTGCCGGCAGCCTGACCAGCCTGCTACCGGCCGGCGTACTGCCGAGCCTGTGATCCATCAGGCCGGCCGCAAAGGCCGGCCTCTTGCCGTGCGAACCCCTCGCCGGGTTCGCGCTGCTTTTCGCCTACAACAAGAATCAGGAACGCGAAATGCAATCTCAAGCACAAGGACTTTCGCGCGGGCTCACCGCACGACATATTCGTTTTATGGCGCTTGGTTCCGCCATCGGTACCGGGCTGTTCTACGGCTCGGCTGCGGCCATCCAGATGGCTGGGCCAGCGGTGCTGCTAGCCTATCTGATCGGCGGCGCTGCGGTGTTCATGGTGATGCGCGCGCTGGGTGAAATGGCCGTGCACAACCCGGTCTCCGGTTCGTTCGGCGCGTATGCCAGCACCTACCTGGGGCCGATGGCCGGCTTTGTCCTGGGTTGGACCTACGCCTTTGAAATGATCATCGTCTGTCTGGCCGACGTGACGGCGTTCGGCATCTACATGAGCTTCTGGTTCCCCGAGGTGCCGCGCTGGATCTGGGTGCTGGGCATCGTCTTCCTGATCGGCGGCCTGAACCTGTGCAACGTCAAGGTATTCGGCGAGATGGAGTTCTGGCTGTCGCTGCTCAAGGTGGCGGCGATCATCGCGATGATCCTGGCCGGCTTCGGCATCATGGCCTTCGGCCTGGGCAACGTGACGGGCGAAACCGCCAGCGGCCTGGCCAACCTCACTGCCCATGGCGGCTTCATGCCCAACGGTGTCGGCGGGTTGATCGCCTCCCTGGCGGTGGTGATGTTTGCCTTCGGCGGCATCGAAATCATCGGCATCACGGCCGGCGAGGCGAAGGACCCGCAGCGGGTCCTTCCCAAGGCGATCAATGCCGTGCCGCTGCGGATCCTGCTGTTCTACGTGCTGACCCTGTTCGTGCTGATGTGCCTGTACCCGTGGCCGCAGATCGGCACCCAGGGTAGCCCGTTCGTGCAGATCTTCAGCAACCTGGGGATTGGCTCGGCCGCAACGGTGTTGAATATTGTGGTGATTTCGGCGGCCGTCTCGGCGATCAACAGCGACATCTTCGGCGCCGGCCGCATGATGTATGGCCTGGCCCAGCAGGGGCAGGCGCCGAAGGGCTTCGCGAAGATCTCCCGGCACGGGGTGCCGTGGATGACCGTGATGGTCATGGGCGCGGCGTTGCTCGGCGGTGTGCTGCTGAACTACCTGATCCCGGAGAACGTGTTCCTGCTGATTGCCTCGATCGCCACCTTTGCGACCGTGTGGGTGTGGTTGATGATTCTGGTGACCCAGGTGGCTATGCGTCGCCAGCTGAGCCGCGAAGCAATCGCCGAACTGAAGTTCCCGGTACCGTTCTGGCCCTATGGCCCGCTGGCGGCCATCGTGTTCATGCTGTTCGTGTTCGGTGTGCTTGGCTACTTCCCGGATACGCAGGCGGCGTTGATCGTCGGTGTGGTCTGGGTGCTGTTCCTGGTTGCTGCCTATCGCCTGTGGTGCAAGCCTCGTGCGTGTGCAGCGGCGGTGGTATCGACCTCCAACTAATCACGGAGACCGTGGATGAAAACCCTCTGGCAGCATTGCCACGTGGCCAGCATGGCGCAAGGCGCCTACTCGATCATCGAGGACGCGGCCATTGTCACCTCCGCCAGCCGTATCGAGTGGATCGGTCCACGGCAGGCGCTGGGCGCCATCGCCGTCGAGCACACGGTGGACCTGGGCGGCGCCTGGGTCACCCCGGGGCTGATCGATTGTCACACCCACACGGTGTTCGGCGGCAACCGTAGCGGCGAGTTCGAACAGCGCCTGCAAGGCGTCAGCTATGCCGAGATCGCCGCCGCCGGCGGCGGTATCGCCAGCACTGTGCGCGCGACCCGCGCGGCCAGCGAAGACGCGTTGTACGCCAGCGCTTTACGGCGGGTACAGGCGTTGATGCGCGATGGCGTGACCACCCTGGAAATCAAGTCCGGCTACGGCCTGGACCTGGCCAGCGAGCGCAAGCTGCTCAGGGTGATCCGCCGCCTCGGCGAGCAACTGCCGCTGACCGTGCGCGCCACCTGCCTGGCGGCGCACGCGTTGCCACCGGAATACGCCGGGCGCGCCGACGATTACATCGAGCATATCTGCGACGAACTGCTCCCGGCGCTGGCCGCCGAGGGGCTGGTGGATGCGGTCGACGCCTTCTGCGAATACCTGGCGTTTTCCCCGGCGCAGGTCGAGCGGGTGTTCCTCACGGCGCGTGAGCTGGGCCTGCCGGTCAAGCTGCATGCCGAACAGCTGTCGTCGCTGCACGGTTCGAGCCTGGCCGCGCGCTATCAGGCGCTGTCGGCCGATCACCTGGAGTTCATGGACGAGGCCGACGCCATCGCCATGGCCGAGGCCGGTACCGTTGCCGTGTTGCTGCCGGGGGCGTTCTACTTCCTGCGTGAAACCCAGCTGCCGCCCATGGACGCGCTGCGCAAGCATGGCGTGAAAATCGCCATCGCCAGCGACCTCAACCCTGGCACCTCGCCGGCGTTGTCGCTGCGCCTGATGCTGAACATGGCCTGCACGCTGTTGCGCATGACACCGGAGGAAGCCTTGGCCGGGGTCACCCTGCACGCCGCCACGGCGCTCGGTCTGGGCCATAGCCATGGCTCGCTGGAAGTGGGTAAGGTGGCCGACTTTGTCGCCTGGGACATCGAGCGCCCGGCCGACCTGGCGTATTGGTTGGGTGGCGACCTGCACAAGCGGGTGGTGCGCCACGGCATTGAATTGAGCGATTGAAGCGAGGCTTTATGGACAAGGTACTGAGTTTTCATCAGGGCACGCTGCCGCTGCTGATCAGCATCCCGCATGCCGGCCTGCGCCTGACCCCGGTGGTCAAGGCTGGGCTGGTGGAGCAGGCGCAGAGCCTGCCGGACACCGACTGGCATATTCCGCGGTTGTACGACTTCGCCCGCGGCCTGGGCGCCAGCGTGGTGGTGGCGGAGTATTCGCGCTTCGTCATCGACCAGAACCGTCCGGACGACGACCAGCCGCTATATAAAGGTGCAACGACCGGTCTGTACCCGGCCACGCTGTTCAACGGCGAGCCGCTGTTCAAGGCCGGCAAGGAGCCGTCGCCGGAAGAGCGCGCGGAGTACCTGGAAACCATCTGGCGGCCGTACCACCAAACCATCCGCCAAGAGCTGGAGCGCTTGCGCGAGACTTTTGGCTATGCGCTGTTGTGGGATGCGCACTCGATCCGCTCGCACGTTCCGCACCTGTTCGACGGCAAGCTGCCGGACTTCAACCTCGGCACCTTCAATGGCGCCAGTTGCGACCCGCAACTGGCGGCCCGCCTGGAAGCCGTGTGTGCCCAGGCCGAGGGCTATAGCCACGTGCTGAACGGGCGCTTCAAGGGCGGGCATATCACTCGGCACTATGGCGACCCGGCCAGGCACATCCATGCGGTGCAGCTGGAGCTGGCGCAGAGCACCTATATGGAAGAGGTCGAGCCGTTCACCTACCGCGAAGACCTGGCACAGCCAACCCAGCAGGTGCTGGAGCGGTTGCTCGGCGAAGTGCTGGCGTGGGGACGCGAGCGCTACCCGGCCTGAGCTCCTCATCGCGGGACAAGCCCGCCCCCACAAGAGCACCCTAACTCACGGTGGGCGAGCTGGTCCCGCGATAGGGCCGCAGAAGCTGACACAGGTACATGCTCAAAGCGCAATTCAGGTTTATGATGCCCAACGGCAGAATAATTCCCCACACGGAGTGCGTAATGCAGACCTTGTACCCGCAGATCAAACCCTACGCCCGGCACGATCTGGCCGTGGAAACACCGCATGTACTGTATGTCGATGAAAGCGGTTCGCCGCAGGGTCTGCCGGTACTGTTCATCCACGGTGGTCCCGGTGCCGGCTGCGACGCACAAAGCCGCTGCTACTTCGATCCCAACCTGTATCGCATCGTTACCTTCGACCAGCGCGGCTGCGGCCGCTCCATCCCGCATGCCAGTCTGGAAAACAACAGCACCTGGCACCTGGTCGAAGACATGGAGCGCATCCGCCAGCACCTGGGCATCGACAAGTGGGTGCTGTTCGGCGGCTCCTGGGGCTCGACCCTGGCCCTGGCCTATGCGCAGAAACACCCCGAGCGTGTACACGGGCTGATCCTGCGCGGTATCTTCCTGTGCCGTCCGCAGGAAATCGAATGGTTCTACCAGGCCGGCGCCAGCCGCCTGTTCCCCGACTACTGGCAGGACTACATTGCGCCGATCCCGGCCGATGAGCGCGACGACCTGGTCGCCGCCTTCCACAAGCGCCTCACCGGCAACGACCAGATCGCCCAGATGCACGCGGCCAAGGCCTGGTCGACCTGGGAAGGGCGCACCGCCACGCTGCGGCCGAACCCGCTGGTGGTCGACCGCTTCTCCGAGCCGCAACGCGCGCTGTCGATTGCTCGTATCGAATGCCACTACTTCACCAACAACGCGTTCCTGGAACCAAACCAGCTGATTCGCGACATGCCGAAGATCGCCCACCTGCCGGCGGTCATCGTGCATGGCCGCTACGATGTGATCTGCCCGCTGGACAACGCCTGGGAGCTGCACCAGGCCTGGCCGAACAGTGAGCTGAAAGTGATCCGCGACGCTGGTCACGCCGCCTCCGAGCCGGGCATCACCGACGCCCTGGTACGCGCCGCCGACCAAATGGCCCGACGCCTGCTCGACCTGCCACTGGAAGAAGCATGAAGGGGCTGCTGCAACGTGTGCGTGGCGCGCGGGTCGAGGTAGAGGGGCAAACCGTCGGGGCGATCGACCAGGGCCTGCTGGTGCTGGTGGCGGTCGAACCCGGCGACACCCCGGCGCATGCCGACAAACTGCTGCACAAGCTGCTTAACTATCGGGTGTTCAGCGACGCCGACGGCAAGATGAACCTGTCGCTCAAGGATATCGGCGGCGGTTTGCTGCTGGTTTCGCAATTCACCCTGGCCGCCGACACCCAAAGTGGCCTGCGTCCGAGTTTTTCCAGCGCGGCGCCACCGGCGCTCGGCGCTGAGCTGTTCGACTACCTGCTGGCCCAGGCACGACTCAAACACCCGAGCGTCGCCAGCGGTCGGTTCGGTGCCGATATGCAGGTGCACCTGGTGAATGATGGCCCCGTAACATTTATGTTACAAATCTGAGGTCAAAAAACCCTTGTTTGCGCGAAAACAAGTGGTTTTGTAGCATAAATAGTTGGTTCGGCCTGATGCGTTGTAACGCAGCCTGCTGGATAATCGCGCGCTATGTAGGCCAGCGTTCGTTGGTCTGTTTCACTCTGACTTGAGCATTGACTGGAACCGTTTGGGGAATCATTTCGCCCCTGCGGAGTCCGAACAGTGCTCGCCAACCCGGCATATGTCGCTGGCCGTTGGTTCTTTGATCTGTTTTTCGGCGAGGGTTGCTCGTGATTGTAAGTCCCTGTAATGCACCAAGAATGCCCGGCAATCGGCTGCGCAAGGCCCTGTTGGCAGGTTCGGCACTGGTCTGCCTGCTCAGCGCCGGCCAGCTCTGGGCGTTCAACCTTGACGATGTAGCCGCCAAGGCAAAGGATCTGGCCGGGCAGAAGTACGAAGCACCGAAGAGCAACCTTCCGGCGGTGTTCCGCGACATGAAGTTCGCCGACTACCAGAAGATCCGCTTCCGCGAAGACAAAGCCGAGTGGGCCAAGGACAAGACGCCGTTCAAGCTGTCCTTCTACCACCAGGGCATGCACTTCGACACCCCGGTGAAAATCAACGAAGTCACCGCTACTTCGGTCGACGAGATCAAGTACGACCCAAGCCGCTTCGACTTCGGCGATGTCCAGTTCGATCCTAAAGCCACCGAGAAGCTCGGCTACGCCGGCTTCCGTGTGCTGTACCCGATCAACAAGGCCGACAAGCAGGACGAGATCATGACCCTGCTCGGCGCGAGCTACTTCCGCGTCGTCGGCAAGGGGCATGTCTACGGTCTGTCTGCCCGTGGCCTGGCCATCGACACCGCGCTGCCGTCCGGCGAAGAATTCCCGCGTTTCACCGAGTTCTGGGTCGAGCGCCCGAAACCGACCGACAAGCACCTGGTGATCTACGCGCTGCTCGACTCGCCGCGTTCCACCGGCGCCTACCGCCTGACCCTGCGTCCGGGCAGCGACACCATTGTCGACGTGCAGTCCAAGGTATTCCTGCGTGACCACGTCAGCCGCCTGGGCATTGCCCCGCTGACCAGCATGTTCCTGTTCGGCGGCAACCAGCCGTCCAAGGTGCTCAACTACCGTCCGGCCCTGCACGACTCCGAAGGCCTGTCGATTCATGCCGGCAACGGCGAGTGGCTGTGGCGCCCGCTGAACAACCCGAAACACCTGGCCGTGAGTAACTTCAGCGTGGAGAACCCGCGTGGTTTCGGCCTGCTGCAGCGTAACCGCGACTTCAGCCAGTTCGAAGACCTCGACGACAACTACCAGAAGCGTCCAAGCGCCTGGATCGAGCCGAAAGGCGACTGGGGCAAAGGCACCGTCGACCTGGTCGAGATTCCTACTGCTGACGAAACCAACGACAACATCGTTGCCTTCTGGAGCCCGGAAAAACTGCCTGAGCCAGGAACCCCGTTCGAGTACGCCTATCGTCTGCACTGGACCATCGACGAATCCGCGTTGCATTCGCCGAACCTGGGCTGGGTCAAGCAGACCCTGCGCTCCACTGGCGACGTCAAGCAGTCCAACCTGATCCGTCAACCGGACGGCAGCGTGGCCTTCCTGATCGACTTCGAGGGCCCGGTGCTCAAGGCCCTGCCGGAAGATACCGCGATCCGCACCCAGGTCAGCATGGGCGACAACGGCGAGCTGGTTGAGAACAACCTGCGCTACAACCCGGAAACCAAAGGCTGGCGCCTGACCCTGCGGTTGAAGGTCAAGGACCCGAGCAAAGCGGTAGAAATGCGCGCTGCGCTGGTCCGCGATGTACCGGTCGAGCCGGCCAAGCAGGAAAAAGCCGAGAAACCGGCCAAAGCAGCCGCCAAGCACGCCAAGCAGGAAAAACCTGCCGAGCAACCCGCCGCCGAAGCGGCCTCCACCACCGGGGAACCGGCCAAGACCGAACAGGTATTGACCGAGACCTGGAGCTACCAGTTGCCTGCCGATGAGTAACTCTTCAGAACGGCCAGAATCGCTTGGCGAATACCTGGCCCATCTACCCCTGAGCGACGAGCAGCGTGCGGACCTCGCCAACTGCTCCTCGTTCAGCGAGTTGCACCAGCGTCTGTCTGCCCAGCCGCTGGCTGCCGACACCGAATCCGCCCAGGGTTCGGTGGGCAGCCGGTTGACCCTGGACAGCGCCGCCGCACTGGAAGAGGCCGAAATGCTCGGCCTCGACGCCAGCGGCCGGGTGTGCCTGAAGGCCACCCCGCCGATCCGCCGGACCCGGGTGATCCCGGAGCCGTGGCGTACCAACATCCTGGTCCGCGCCTGGCGTCGGATCACCGGCCGCACCAACGCGCCGCCCCCGGAAAAACGCGAGCTGCCCAAGGCCCGCTGGCGCTGGGTCGGTTCGATGCGCCGGTACATCCTGCTGGCGCTGATGATCGGTCAGACCATCGTGGCCGGCTGGTACATGAAAGGCATCCTGCCGTACCAGGGCTGGTCATTCGTCGACCTCGACGAAGTCATGCACCAGCCGCTGCTGCAAACGGCCGCGCAGGTCTGGCCGTATGCGCTGCAGACCAGCATCCTGATTCTCTTCGGTATCCTCTTCTGCTGGGTTTCGGCCGGTTTCTGGACCGCGCTGATGGGCTTCCTCGAACTGCTCACCGGGCGTGACAAGTACCGGATTTCCGGCAGCAGTGCCGGCAACGAACCGATCGAAGCCGGAGCGCGAACCGCCCTGGTCATGCCGATCTGCAACGAAGACGTCGCCCGGGTGTTCGCCGGTTTGCGCGCCACCTTCGAGTCGGTGGCGGCCACCGGCGATCTCGATCGCTTCGACTTCTTCGTGCTCAGCGACACCAACGACACCGACATCGCCGTGGCCGAGCAACAGGCCTGGCTGGACGTCTGCCGTGAAGCCAAAGGCTTCGGCCGGATCTTCTATCGGCGCCGCCGCCGTCGGGTCAAGCGCAAGAGCGGCAACCTCGACGACTTCTGCCGTCGCTGGGGTGGCGACTACCGCTACATGGTGGTGCTCGACGCCGACAGCGTGATGAGCGGCGAATGCCTGACCAGCCTGGTGCGCCTGATGGAGGCCAACCCGGACGCCGGTATTATCCAGACCGCGCCTAAAGCCTCGGGCATGGACACCCTGTATGCGCGCATGCAGCAGTTCGCCACCCGTGTCTACGGCCCGCTGTTCACCGCCGGCCTGCACTTCTGGCAGCTTGGTGAGTCGCACTACTGGGGGCACAACGCGATCATCCGGATGAAACCCTTCATCGAGCACTGCGCCCTGGCGCCGTTGCCGGGCAAGGGTGCGTTCGCCGGGGCGATTCTCTCCCACGACTTCGTCGAAGCGGCACTGATGCGCCGTGCCGGCTGGGGCGTGTGGATTGCCTACGACCTGCCGGGCAGCTACGAAGAGCTGCCGCCGAACCTGCTCGACGAGCTCAAGCGCGACCGCCGCTGGTGCCACGGCAACCTGATGAACTTCCGCCTGTTCCTGGTCAAGGGCATGCACCCGGTGCACCGCGCCGTGTTCCTTACCGGGGTCATGTCGTACTTGTCGGCGCCGCTGTGGTTCTTCTTCCTGGTGCTGTCGACGGCGCTGCTGGCGACCAACACGCTGATGGAGCCGCAATACTTCCTCGAACCGCGGCAGCTTTACCCGTTGTGGCCACAATGGCACCCGGAAAAAGCCATCGCGCTGTTCTCCACCACCATCGTGCTGCTGTTCCTGCCCAAGCTGCTGAGCATTGTGCTGATCTGGGCCAAGGGCGCCAAAGCGTTTGGTGGGCGCTTCAAGGTGACCGTGTCGATGTTGCTGGAGATGCTCTTCTCCATGCTGTTGGCGCCGGTGCGGATGATTTTCCACACCCGTTTCGTCCTCGCCGCGTTCCTTGGCTGGGCCGCGACCTGGAACTCGCCGCAACGTGACGACGACTCCACGCCGTGGAGCGAAGCGGTTCGCCGGCATGGCCCGCAAACCCTGCTGGGGGTGTGCTGGGCGTTGCTGGTGTGGTGGTTGAACCCGAGCTTCCTGTGGTGGCTGGTGCCGATTGTCGGCTCGCTGATGCTGTCGATTCCGGTGTCGGTGATTTCCAGCCGCACCAACCTCGGCCTGCGCGCCAAGGACGAGCGCCTGTTCCTGATTCCCGAGGAATACGCTACGCCGCAGGAGCTGCTGGCGACCGACCAGTACACCCACGAGAACCGCTGGCATGCGCTGAACGACGGCTTTGTCCGGGCGGTGGTCGACCCGCAGCAGAACGCCCTGGCCTGTGCCCTGGCGACTGCCCGGCACGGCGTCGCGGCACCGATCGAGGCCCTGCGCGCCGAGCGCATCGCCAAGGCGCTGGAGGTCGGGCCGCAGGGCCTGGACGGCAACACCCGCCTGGCCCTGCTGAGTGATCCGGTGGCGCTGAGCCGTCTGCACGACCAGGTCTGGGCGCAGCAAAACGACGCCTGGCTGAGTGTCTGGCGCGCCTCCAAGGCCAACGACCCGCACTCGCCGCTGCTGCCGCTGCACCCGGAGCATGCCGGGCAGCCGGCGCTGGTCAGCGCCTGATCGCTGCATCGGAGTAAGGCAATCGCCGGCAACGCCGGCTCCCACAGGGTTGGTTGTATAGACAAAACTCTGTGGGAGCCGGCCTTGCCGGCGATGCTTTTTCTGCCGCGAATACGTAACAAAGTCGGTTTGGACTATAGGGGCCACGCCGTTCATGCGTTAGCATCCCTCCCCGAATCCTGCGCTGGTCCTACAGACCATTCACGCGCCCAGAATAAAATTCGCAGCTTTTCTTGCTAGGGGACTTGGTGATGATGAAGAAGTACCTGTCGATGCTGATGGTTGGCGTCGCTGCCATGGTTGGCGTAGCTACTGCCCAGGCGGGCGCGATTGACGACGCAGTCAAACGCGGCACCCTGCGGGTCGGCATGGACCCTACCTACATGCCGTTCCAGATGACCAACAAGCGTGGCGAGATCATCGGCTTCGAAGTCGACATCCTCAAGGCCATGGCCAAGTCCATGGGCGTCAAGCTCGAAACCGTCTCCACGGCTTACGACGGCATCATCCCGGCGTTGATGACCAACAAGTTCGACATGATCGGCAGCGGCATGACCCTGACCCAGGAACGCAACCTGAAGCTCAACTTCAGCGAACCGTTCATCGTCGTCGGACAAACCCTGCTGATTCGCAAGGAGCTGGCCGACAAGGTCAAATCCTACAAAGACCTGAACAGCGCCGAATACCGCCTGACCTCCAAGCTCGGCACCACCGGCGAACTGGTTGCCAAGAAACTGATCGGTAAAGCCCAGTACCACGGCTATGACAACGAGCAGGAAGGGGTCATGGATGTGGTCAACGGCAAGGCCGACGCCTTCGTTTACGACGCCCCGTACAACGTTGTGGCGGTGACCAAGGCCGGCGCCGGCAAGCTGCTGTTCCTCGACCAACCCTTCACCTTCGAGCCGCTGGCCTTTGGCCTGAAGAAGGGCGACTACGACAGCATCAACTTCATCAACAACTTCCTGCACCAGATCAAGCACGACGGCACCTACGATCGAATCCACGACAAGTGGTTCAAGAAGACCGACTGGCTGAAGGAAATGGAATAAGGCCCAGGCACCACGCCAGGCTTGAAACCCGACGCGCAGGCTGGCCCTGCGCGTTCGCTTTTACGGAAGTACCCTCAACGTGATCAAACACAAGAAAGCCCAATGGCCCTGGCACGGGCTGACTGCCCTGGTGCTGGTCGGCCTGGCCGTGAGCCTGTATTTCGCCACCTCGATGATGGCGTACGAGTGGCACTGGAACCGGGTACCGCAGTATTTCGCCTACCAGGCCGAAGAGCCGCAGCGCGCGGCAGCCTTTGGTACCGTCGAGAACGTTGCCGAGCAGGGCGACATGGCCCGTGTCACCTTGCGTGGCGAGGACGGCGACCAGCAGGTGCTGGAGGTTGCCCGCAACAGCCTGAGCCTGGCCAAGGGCGACGACGTCGCCGAAGGCGACCTGATCGGCGTGACCCGGCATTGGGCGGCGGGCCCGCTGGCCTGGGGCCTGTGGACCACCATCTGGATTTCGCTGGTGTCCGGTGTGCTTGGCCTGGTGGTCGGTCTGTTTGCCGGGCTGTGCCGGCTGTCGAGTAACCCGACCCTGCGCGACCTGTCGACGGTGTATGTCGAGCTGGTGCGTGGCACGCCGTTGCTGGTGCAGATCTTCATCTTCTACTTCTTCATCGGCACCGTGCTCAACCTTTCGCGCGAGTTTGCCGGGGTCGCGGCACTGGCGCTGTTCACCGGCGCCTATGTGGCCGAGATCGTTCGCGCCGGTGTGCAGTCGATTGCCAAGGGGCAGGGCGAGGCGGCGCGGTCGCTGGGCCTGAGTGCCGGTCAGTCGATGCGTCACGTGGTCCTGCCGCAGGCGTTCAAGCGCGTGCTGCCGCCCTTGGCCGGGCAGTTCATCAGCCTGGTCAAGGACACCTCGCTGGTGTCGGTGATTGCCATTACCGAACTGACCAAGAGTGGTCGCGAGGCCATTACCACCTCGTTCTCGACCTTCGAGATCTGGTTCTGCGTGGCCGGCTTGTACCTGGTGATCAACCTGCCGCTGTCGCATTTCGCCAGCCGGCTCGAGCGGAGGCTTGCACAAAGTGATTGAAGTCCGTGATCTGGTAAAAGTCTTCGACACCCGTGGTCAAGTGGTGCGGGCGGTGGACCATGTCAGCACCAACGTGGCCAAGGGCGAAGTGCTGGTGGTGCTCGGTCCTTCGGGTTCGGGCAAGTCGACGTTCCTGCGGTGCCTGAACGGCCTGGAGTCGTTCGACGAAGGCACGGTGGCCATCGATGGTCTGCAACTGGCCGACCCGAAGACCGACGTGAATGCGTACCGGCGTGAAGTCGGCATGGTATTCCAGCACTTCAACTTGTTCCCGCACATGACCGTGCTGGAGAACCTGTGCCTGGCGCAGAAGGTGGTGCGCAAGCGTGGCAAGGCCGAGCGTGAGGCCAAGGCGCGGGCGTTGCTGGAGAAGGTCGGGATTGCGCAGAAGGCCAACGAGTACCCGTCGCGCCTGTCGGGTGGTCAGCAGCAGCGGGTGGCGATTGCCCGGGCGCTGGCGATGGAGCCGAAGGTGATGCTGTTCGACGAGCCGACCTCGGCGCTCGACCCGGAGATGGTCGGCGAGGTGCTCGACGTGATGAAGACGTTGGCGCTTGAGGGCATGACCATGGTCTGCGTTACCCATGAGATGGGCTTTGCCCGGGAAGTGGCGGACCGGGTGTTGTTCTTCGACCATGGCAAGTTGCTGGAAGATGCGCCGCCGGAAGCGTTCTTTACTGCACCGAAAGATCCGCGTGCGCAGGCGTTCTTGCGGCAGGTGCTCTAGTCAAGATCGCCTCGTGGGACAAGCCCACTCCCACAGGGATCAGCAGTGACCTTGTGGGAGCAAGCGGGCTTGGCCCGCGATGAGGCCCTAGAGGCTGAACCGCCCCACCAACCCCCGCAAGTGCTCACCCAGTCGCGCCAGCTCGGTACTCGACGTGGTGGTCTGGTTGCTCGCCGTTGCCGTCTGATCGGAGATATCCCGTACATTCATCACATTGCGGTTGATCTCTTCGGCCACCGAACTCTGCTCCTCACTCGCCGTGGCGATCTGCTGGTTCATCCCCTGAATCGCCGACACCGTCCCGGTGATCTGCCCCAGCGCCTCACCGGCGCGTAAGCTCAATGCCACACTGTCCCGGCTCAATGTCCGGCTGCTATCGAGCAGGCGCACCACCTGTGCCGTTCCGCCATGCAGGTTGCCGATCAGTTCCTCGATCTCCTCGGTCGACTGCTGCGTACGCTGCGCCAGCCCACGGACCTCGTCGGCCACCACGGCAAAACCGCGCCCGGCCTCGCCGGCGCGCGCCGCCTCGATGGCTGCATTCAAGGCCAGCAGGTTGGTCTGCTCCGACACCGACTTGATCACATCGAGAATGCTGCCAATCCGCTCGCTCTCCAGCGCCAGTTGCTGCATCGCCTGTATCGAACTGTCGACCTGCCCGGACAACTCCTCGATCTGCGAAATCGCCGCGTTCACCACCTTGTCGCCTTCGCGCGCCTGCAAGTCGGCGGTAGTCGCCGCCTCGGAGGCCATCTCGGCATTGCGCGCCACTTCCTGCACGGTCGCGGCCATCTGGTTCATCGCCGTGGCCACCTGGTCGGTTTCGTCGCGCTGGTTGCCCAGTACCGACTGGGTCTGCTCGGCCACCGTGGTCAGCTGGTCCACGGCAGTGGCCAACTGCGAGGTGCCCTGGCCGATGCCGCCGATCAGCTCGCGCAGCCCCAGGGTCATCTCGTGCATGCTGCGTTGCAGCTCGCCCAGCTCGTCCTTGCGTGTCGGGCACACGCTGCTGCGCAGGTCACCCTGGGTGATCCGCCGTGCGGCGAGCAGGGTTTCCTGTAGCGGGGCGGTGATCTGCTGGGTAATCAGCCAGGCCGCCAGCATGCCGATCACCATCGCGGCCACGGTCAGCGCGGACAACACAGTAATTGCCTGGGTTGCTTCCTCGTCGCGCTTGGCGATCTGGTGATCGCTGAGCCCGCGGCTACTGTCGCGCAGTTGGATGCCGATAGCCTCCAGGCTGGCCTGGCGCTGCTCGGCCTCGATGGCGACGGTGCGGTACTGCGCAATCGTTTCGCGGTAGCTGTCGAACATCATCTTCAGCCCGCGTTGCTCGCTGCTCAGCACCGTGCCCAGCAACGGTCCAAGCTGCCCCAGGGCCTGCTCGGCCACCGCCAGCGGCTTGCTGCCTTGCTGCTCGAAGTCGGTCAAGCTTGCCAGGGTGTAGGCCGGCGTCTTGACTTGCTGGCTGGCCAGTTCGATCGCGCGACCCAGTTGCATCAGCAAGCCGAGGGCGCGACCCTGGCGCTCGCTGTCCAGCGTGTCGCTGCGGACCATGCCGGTCTCCAGCGCCTCGATGGCGGCAATGGTCTGGCGTTCCTGCTGGTGCAGGCCGTCGAGGCGTTGCTGACGTACCGCAACGGTTTCCTGCAAGTCGGCGAACTCGCGGCGGTACCGCTGCACCCGCTCCTGGTTGTCGCTGAGTACCTCAAGATCACCGGCCAGCAGAAAGTGCTTTTGCATGCTGCGCAGTACCGTGTCGAGGTTGCTCAGGGCCAGCAGGACCAGGTCATGGCTTTGCGTATCGGCCAGCACCCGGTAGGTGATGCGCTCGGCGCGCAGGTCCTTGGCGAAGTCGTTGAGTGCGGCAATCTCGGAAATCTTCTGCGCGCGCTCGATCGACTGATTGAGTGCCTCGCGCCCACCGATGGCGGTGGCCAGCGTCAATAGCAGTACGACAGCGAAGCCCAGGGTGAGTTTGAGCCGGACACTGATGTTGCCCAGCATTCGAGTTAAGGGTCCGAACACGGCGGTTCTCCTGCAAGGTGAGGACGGTAGCGCCGAGCACAAGCCAGGCGCGGCTTTGAGTGCCATCGGCCGCAAACCGCCAAGCTGGACCTGTATCTGTAGTAGGAAAATTCGCTGGATCTTGAGGGAAAAATGAGTGCTTTTGGTGCTTTCTGTCAGACCGCGCTGGCATCGAATCGGGTTATACGCTTCGACGCCAGCGCCTCTGGGGGGAGGGGCTTAGACGGGATGTTTGCTTACAGCGAGAATTTGCCCACCAGCGATTGCAGGTGGGTGCCCAGGCGCGCCAGCTCAACGCTGGAGGCGGCGGTTTCTTCGCTGGCGGCGCTGGTCTGGTCGGACACATCGCGCACGTTCATCACGCTGCGATTGATCTCCTCGGCCACCGCACTCTGCTGTTCGGCCGCAGCGGCAATCTGCTGGTTCATCGCCTGAATCGACGACACCGTGCGGGTGATGGTTTCCAGCGAGGTGCCGGCCCGGCGCGTCAGCTCGACGCTGCTGCCGGTCAGGCTGCGGCTGTTGTCCATGACGTTCGCCACCTGCTGGGTGCCGCTTTGCAGGCCGGCAATCAGTTCCTCGATTTCCTCGGTGGACTGCTGGGTGCGCTGGGCCAGGCTACGCACTTCATCGGCCACCACGGCAAAACCGCGCCCGGCTTCGCCGGCACGGGCCGCTTCGATGGCGGCGTTGAGTGCCAGCAGGTTGGTCTGCTGGGCCACCGACTTGATCACGTCGAGCACGCTGCCGATCTTGTCGCTTTCCGATTTCAGCTGGCCCATGGCCTCGCTGGAGTGCTCTACCTCGGCGGCCAGACGCTCAATCTGGGCGATGGCCTCGCCCACCACCCGGTCGCCTTCGCGCGCCTGCTGGTCGGCCATCACGGCGGCTTCCGAGGCTTCCTCGGCGCTGCGCGCGACTTCCTGCACGGTCGCGGCCATCTCGTTCATCGCGGTGGCCACCTGGTCGGTCTCGACCTTTTGATTGTTGACCCCGGCGCTGGTCTGCTCGGTCACTGCCGACAGCTCTTCGGCGGCGCTGGCAATCTGCGTGACCCCGTCGCCGATGCCGCCGATCAACTCGCGCAGGCTGTTGGTCATGCGTTGCAGGCCGCGTTGCAGTTGGCCCAGTTCGTCGCGGCGCTCGCTCTTGAGGTCGTGGCGCAGGTCACCGCTGGCGACGCGCTCGACGGCATTGAGGGTCTGGCGCAGCGGGATGACGATCTGCCGGGTAATGGCCCAGGCGGCGATCATGCCGACCAGCAAGGCCAGACCGGTGGCCAGGGCGAGCATGGATTTGGCATGCGCCGATTCTTCGTCGCGCACCACGGTTTGCGCAACGGTCAGGCGCTGGCTCAGTTTCAGCAGGGTGCTGCCCTGGTCGCTCATGCCTTGCAGGGCCTGCTCGGCGGCGCGCTGGGCCTGAGCGAAGGCGACCACCGCCGCGCGATAGCCGTCCAGCGCCTGTGCCGCATCGTCCAGCGCCGCAGCGTGCTCGGCCGGCACCTTGGCCGGCAACGCCTTGAGCAGGCCGGTCGCCTTGTCGATGGCGTCGAGCGCGGTCTGCTGGAATTCCGCCTTGCCGCTGTAGGTGTAGCCGCGCACCTGGAAGCGCGCCTGTTGCAGCAGTGCCGAGACTTCGACGGCGCTGGCAAACTGGCCGATGTCGCCGCCCTGTTCCAGTTGCTCATCGACCTTGGCGATCAGCGCAGCGGCGCGGTCGGCAGTGTTGCCGAGGTTCTCGCGAGCACCTTCACGGGCCTGCGCAGCCTGTTTCAGGTCCGCGTAGAT
This sequence comes from Pseudomonas sp. SDI, assembly GCF_003105155.1. Classification (GTDB taxonomy): domain Bacteria; phylum Pseudomonadota; class Gammaproteobacteria; order Pseudomonadales; family Pseudomonadaceae; genus Aquipseudomonas. The sequence continues at coordinate 47,126 of NZ_QETK01000020.1, forward strand.
GCGTTGATAAGCGCGGATCGCCTCTTCCTGCTGTTGCAGCTCCGGGACGTGCTTGCCCATGCGCTGCTGCACGGCTTGCTGGCGTTGCTCAAGCATGGCCAGCGCCTGCTCAAGCTTGGCGGCCGAATCGCTGTCGCGGTTGCGCTCATAGAGCTGGCGGGCGATACGCAGGTCCTGCGAGGCCTCATGGACCATGGAAATCTCGCCAAGGGTATCGCCACGCTCGGTGATGCCGTTCAAGCCCTGCCACCCGGTGAGGGTGATGGTCAGGGTAAGCAGCAGGACCAGGCTGAAACCGATGCCGAGTTTGAGGTTGACGCTCACATTACCCAGGTGCTGGGCTAACCAACGGTACATGGTGGCACTCCATAGCGATCGGTTGAGGCAGATGGTTTTTATTTTGATGCCATCTGCATCGGCGCCGCCTGGCGAAACTGAAGCCCTAGAACAGGCGCGCGAGCAGCGCAGTGACGGCAGTTTCCACGCGCAGGATGCGCTCGCCGAGTTGTACCGGGGCCAGCCCGGCCTTGCCGAGCAGATCGACTTCGTAGGGGATCCAGCCGCCTTCCGGGCCGATGGCCAAAGTGACCGGCTGATCGAGCCCGCGCGGGCAGGGCGGGTGGTTGCCGGGGTGGCCGACCAGGCCCAGGGTGCCGCTGGCGATGGCCGGCAGGCGGTCTTCGACAAAGGGTTTGAAGCGCTTCTCGATGAGGATGTCCGGCAGTACCGTGTCGCGGGCCTGCTCCAGGCCCAGGATCAGGTTTTCGCGAATGGCCGCCGGGTCGAGGAACGGGGTTTGCCAGAAGCTCTTTTCCACCCGGTAGCTGTTCACCAGGATGACCTTCGCCACGCCCATGGTGGCGACGGTCTGGAACACCCGCCGGAGCATTTTCGGTCGCGGCAGGGCCAGCACCAGGGTCAACGGCAGCTTGGCCGGTGGCGGCTGGTCGAAGCCGACGCTCAGCTCGGCCTCGTGGCCTTCCAGGCGCAGCACCGTGGCCTGGCCCATCAGCGCGCCGATACGGCCCACGCGCAGGGTGTCGCCCACCGCCACCCGGTGGATCTCCTGCATGTGGGTAAAGCGTCGGTCACCCAGCACCACACGGTCGGCCGCGACGAAGTCGGCCTCTTCCAGTAACAGCAGGTTCACGGTTGGGTCGCTGGCGGCTGGTCGTCTGGCTCATCCGCGGGGTGTTCGCGGTGCTCGCTGCGTTTGCGGATCAGCCCGCCAAACAGCACGCCGATCTCGAACAGCAACCACATCGGTACCGCCAGCAGGGTCTGCGAGAAGATGTCCGGCGGGGTCAGGATCATGCCGACCACGAAGCAGCCGATGATCACGTAAGGGCGGATCTTGCGCAGGTAGACCACGTCGACCACGCCGATCCATACCAGCAGCACCACCGCCACCGGGATCTCGAAGGCTACGCCGAAGGCGAAGAACAGGGTCATGACGAAATCGAGGTAGCTGGCGATATCGGTCATCATCGACACGCCTTCAGGGGTGGCGCTGGCGAAGAAGCCGAAGATCAGCGGGAACACCAGGAAGTAGGCGAAGGCCATGCCGGCATAGAACAGGATGATGCTGGACACCAGCAGCGGCACGGCGATGCGCTTTTCATGGCGGTACAGGCCCGGCGCGATAAAGCCCCAGATCTGATGCAGGATCACCGGGATCGCCAGGAACAGCGAGACGATCATGGTCAGTTTGAACGGCGTGAGGAACGGCGAGGCCACGTCGGTGGCGATCATCGTTGCGTTGGCCGGCAAGTGCGCGCGCAGTGGCGCCGAGACCAGGGTGTAGATCTGCTGCGCGAAGGAGAACAGCCCGGCGAAGATCAGGAAGATGACCGCGACACAGCGCAACAGGCGTGTGCGCAACTCGGTGAGGTGCGAAACCAGCGGCATCGGCTGGTCGTGTTCCGGGATTTCGCTCATGGGGCTCGCGGCGGTTGTGTCGGTTCGGTGGAGGTCGGGGCGGCGGGGCTCGGCTCGACGGCTGGGGACACCGCGGGGGCGGCGCTGACGCTGGCCTCGGGCACGCCGCTGGCAGCGGCTGGCGCGCTACCCGGTGTGGTCGAAGGCTGCGGTTCCACCCCTTGCGGGTTGAGGATGCGCCGCGCCTCCTGCTCCATGGACAGGATGTGCTCGTTGTGCAGTTGGCGGCGGATGTCGTCGGCGCCGATTTCGCGTTCCACTTCCTGCTTGATCGCGTTGAAGCTGCGCTTCAGCCGGCCGATCCACAGCCCGGCGGTACGCGCGGCGCCCGGCAGGCGCTCGGGGCCGAGCACGAGCAGCGCGACCAGGCCGACGAGCAGCAACTCACTGAAGCTGATCCCGAACATGTGGTTACTCTTTCCTGGCCGGCTCTTCGACCTTGTGGGCCTGGCCTTCGAACGTCTGCGGCTGGTTCAGCGGCGCGCTGGCGTGCGGCTGCACCGATGGCGCAGGCTGCACGTCGGGGGCGGCAGGCTTGTCTTCTTCCTCGTTCATGGCTTTCTTGAAGCCCTTGATCGATTCGCCCAGGTCGCTGCCGAAGTTTTTCAGCTTCTTGGTGCCGAACACCAGCACCACCACGACCAGCAGGACAATCCAGTGTTTCCAGTCAAAAATACCCATGGTGCACTTCCTCGAATGAATTCAGTTACGCCGATGGCTGGCGCGCCGCCTTTTCGTCGTGGCCAGAGAGGCCGAAACGACGGTCCAGTTCATCGAGCACGGCCTGTGGATGCTGGCCCAGGGCACTGAGCATGACCAGGCTATGGAACCACAAATCGGCGGTTTCGTAGATGACATCGCTGTAATCGCCGCTGTGCGCGGCGTCCTTGGCGGCGATGATGGTTTCGACCGACTCTTCGCCGACCTTTTCCAGAATCTTGTTCAGGCCCTTGTGATACAGGCTGGCAACGTAGGAACTGTCCGGGGCCGCGCCTTTACGGGCCTCCAGTACTTCGGCCAGGCGGGTCAGGGTATCGCTCATGTCAGTGTCCTGCGCTGTAGATGGCATGCGGGTCCTTGAGTACCGGATCGACGGTTTTCCATTCGCCGTTCTCGTAGACACGATAAAAGCAGCTTTCCCGGCCGGTATGGCAGGCAATGTGCCCGAGTTGCTCGACCATCAGGATGATCACGTCGGCGTCGCAGTCCAGGCGCATTTCGTGGAGTTTCTGCACATGCCCGGATTCTTCGCCCTTGCGCCACAGTTTGCCACGCGAACGTGACCAGTAGATGGCGCGCTGCTCGGCGGCGGTCAGGCTCAGGGCCTCGCGGTTCATCCAGGCCATCATCAGCACGCGCCCGGTTTTATGGTCCTGGGCGATAGCCGGTACCAGGCCATCGCTGTTCCAGTTGATCTCGTCCAGCCAGTCTTTCATGTTCGACTCCAAAAATGCCCACGGTCCCGCGCCGATGCCGCGCGCTAGTGTGCCAGCCGCAATTGCCGCTGGCTATCGGCGCACCACCAGGTAGAGCCCGGCCGCGAGCATCAGCCAGGCCGGCCAGGCCGCCACGGCGCTGAGGCTGACGGCGCCGGCGGCAAGGGTTGCGCCACCGCCGAGCAGGCCGGCGCCGAGCAGGCGCAGGGCCCAGCCATCGCCCTGTTTCCATGGCGCTGGCGGATCGTTCAGGTGCGGTTGCGACAGGCGCTCCAGCAGATCACGGGTCATGTTCGCCAAGGGCGGCACTTGTTCGACCTGGCTGTGCAGGTTCTGCAGCAGGGTCTTGGGGCTGACCCGCTCGCGCATCCAGCGTTCGAGGAACGGCTGCGCGGTGCTCCACAGGTCGAGGTCCGGGTACAGCTGGCGGCCCAGGCCTTCGATGTTCAGCAGGGTTTTCTGCAACAGCACCAACTGTGGCTGCACTTCCATGTTGAAGCGTCGGGCAGTCTGGAACAGGCGCATCAGCACCTGGCCGAAGGAGATGTCCTTGAGCGGCTTCTCGAAGATCGGTTCGCAGACGGTACGGATCGCCGCTTCGAACTCGTTGAGCTTGGTGTGCGCCGGCACCCAGCCGGAATCGATGTGCAACTGGGCTACGCGGCGGTAGTCGCGCTTGAAGAAGGCGAACAGGTTGCGTGCCAGGTAGTCCTGGTCTTCCGGGGTCAGGCTGCCGACGATGCCGCAGTCGATCGCAATGTACTGCGGGCTCCACGGTTTGACGGTGCTGACGAAGATGTTGCCCGGGTGCATGTCGGCGTGGAAGAAGCTGTCGCGGAACACCTGGGTGAAGAATATTTCCACGCCGCGCTCGGCGAGCATCTTCATGTCGGTGCGCTGGTCGGCGAGGGTCGCCAGGTCGGTGACCTGGATACCGTAGATGCGCTCCATCACCAGCACTTTCGGCCGGCACCAGTCCCAGTACACCTGGGGCACGTACATCATCTCCGAGCCTTCGAAGTTGCGCTTGAGCTGGCTGGCGTTGGCCGCTTCGCGGAGCAGGTCGAGTTCGTCGTAGATGGTTTTTTCGTAGTCGTTGACCACCTCGACCGGGTGCAGCAGGCGGGCGTCGGCCGACACCCGCTCGGCGCCGCGGGCGATCAGGAACAGCCAGGCCAGGTCCTGGGCGATGATCGGCTTGAGGCCCGGACGCACCACCTTGACCACCACGTCTTCGCCGCTCTTGAGCTTGGCCGCGTGCACCTGGGCCACCGAGGCCGAGGCCAACGGCTCGACGTCGAAACGGCTGAACACTTCGTCGATCCTGGCGCCGAGTTGCGCTTCGATCAGGGCAATGGCTTTTTGCGGGTCGAACGGCGGTACGCGATCCTGCAGCAGCATCAGCTCGTCGGCGATGTCGGCTGGCAGCAGGTCGCGGCGGGTCGACAGCAACTGGCCGAACTTGATGAAGATCGGCCCCAGGTCCTGCAAGGCCAGCCGCAGGCGCGCGCCCCGGCTCAGCGCCAGCGGCTTGCGCGGCAGCCAGCGCCAGGGCATGGCGTAACGCAGGCTCATCAGCCACCAGGGCAGGGGCAGGGCGAACAGCAGGTCATCGAGACGGTAGCGGATCACGACGCGCTGGATGCGCAACAGACGGCGGACGGCAAGCAGCTTCATGCGTTATCGCTGGTATCAAAAGTGCGGGCGAGGCGCTCGATGCGCGCCTCCAGGCGTTCCAGGTCGACCTTGAGCGCGTCGAGCTCGCTGAAGCGGGCTTCCGCTTCGCGTTGGCCAACCAGGGTTCGGGCTTCTTCGGCGAGGTATTCGGACAGGTTGCGGTTGAGGCTGGCGAAGCCTTCGCGGGTCCAGCGGGCGCGGCTTTTCAGGTGCCCGCCGATCAGCTGGGTGGCGACCGGACCGAGCCAGCGCGAGAGTTCGTACTCCCAGTCCAGCTCCAGGTCCTGCAGCACCGCGACCAGGTCGAGCAGCGCTGCGCTGTCGCCTTCGAGGTCGACGTCTGGGCTGTGCAGTACCGCGCTCTTGTCCTTGCGCAAGGCTAGTTGCATGAGGCTGGCGGCCGGTGCACGCAGGGTACAGTCGGCCGCCGTGCCCCATTGGCTGGCCAGCAGCAGGCCTTCGTCGCTGGGCAGGATGAACAGCTGCAGCGCGGGCTGGCGGCAGTCGATGGCAATCACCTTGCCGTCGAGCGCGGCCAGGCGCGGCAACGCCGTGCTGTCCATGCGCAGAACCCGGTTGAGGCCGTGTTCGACGCTGGCGAGAAGGCCGGCCAGCAGCATCAGGGCTTGATACCGCGGTGCAGGGCAACGATACCGCTGGTCATGTTGTGGTAGGTGACGCGGTCGAAGCCGGCGTCGACCATCATGGCCTTGAGGGTTTCCTGGTCCGGGTGCATGCGGATCGATTCGGCCAGGTAGCGGTAGCTTTCCGCGTCGTTGGTGATCAGCTTGCCGGCCAGCGGCATGAAGGCGAACGAGTAAGCGTCGTAGACCTTGGACATCAGCGCGTTGGTCGGCTTGGAGAACTCCAGCACCAGCAGGCGCCCGCCCGGCTTGAGCACTCGCAGCATCGAGCGGATGGCATCGTCCTTGTGGGTAACGTTGCGCAGGCCGAAGGCGATGGTCACGCAATCGAAGTGGTTGTCCGGGAACGGCAGCTTTTCGGCGTCGGCCTGGACGAATTCGATGTTACCGGCCACACCGCGGTCGAGCAGGCGGTCGCGACCGACCTTGAGCATCGAGGCGTTGATGTCGGCGAGCACGACCTGACCGGTCGGGCCGACCAGGTGCGAGAACTTGGCCGCCAGATCGCCCGTGCCACCGGCGATGTCGAGCACGCGGTTGCCGCTACGCACGCCGGACAGCTCGATGGCAAAACGTTTCCACAGGCGGTGCATGCCGCCGGAGAGCACGTCGTTCATCAGGTCGTACTTGGCCGCGACGGAGTGGAAAACCTCGGCGACTTTCTCGGCCTTCTGGCTTTCCGGGACGTTCTTGTAACCGAAGTGAGTGGTGGGTTCGGCGTGGTCGCCTTTGCGCTGGTCGTTCATATCGCTTCACCGGAAAAAATTACTCGCCATTCTAGGGCGTACGGCCGCATTTGTCTTGGCGGGGTGTGTCGCGGCTGGGGCATGGGCATAATAGGCAGTATGCCCCTCAAGCCAGGATTGATTGAATGACCCAGATCAGCGTCGAACGTAAACACAGCCTGGGCCGCGACGCTGCCCGGCAGAAAGCCGAAGCGCTGGTGGACAAGCTGGCGCGTGAATATGACCTGAAGGCGCGCTGGGACGGCGACCGGGTCGAGATCAAGCGCAGTGGCGCCAATGGCAGCATTCAGATTGGCGAGGATGTGATCCGTGTCGAGCTGAAGCTCGGCATGATGCTGTCGATGATGGGCGGCACGATCAAGGCCGAGATCGAACGGGCGCTGGACAAGGCGCTGGTCTGATTACACCGTACCTGTAGGGGCCGGCTCGCCTGCGATCTGGCCGCGCCGCGTGCGGACGAAGCGGCAGCAAAACCTGCGATTGCAATCTGCCTGATGCTCTGCGCGGTCAGGTTTACGACTGCTGTGCAGTCGGTCGCAGGCAAGCCAGCGCCTGCACCTGCGATGCGGACCTCACAAATTACCCTCTAGGGTGAGAATTCTAATTTTCCTCCCTACCCTGTGCTCAGTCCCCGAATCCGAGGGCAGTTCCTACTTCCCATTCAGCGTGTGAGGAGCAGAGCATGGCCAAAGTGACCCTGAAGAAAAAAGACGATGTCGCCAGCACGACGCTTGGCGAAGTGCGCGGCTACGCCCGCAAGATCTGGCTGGCAGGCCTGGGCGCTTACGCCCGCGTCGGTCAGGAAGGCGCCGACTACCTCAAAGAGCTGGTCAAGGCTGGTGAGTCGGTAGAAAAACGTGGCAAGAAACGCCTCGATGCCGAACTCGATGCCGCCAACAGCGAGATCGATTCGGTGAAGAGCGAACTGACCAGCGTGAAGGGCAAGGTCGAAGTTCAACTCGATAAAATCGAAAAGGCTTTCGACACTCGGGTCGCCAGCGCCTTGAATCGCATCGGCATTCCGTCTAAACATGACGTGGAGGCACTTTCTGCCAAGCTCGAAGAGCTGACGGCGTTGCTCGAACGTGTCGCACGCAAACAATAAGGAGAGCAGGATGGCTGGCAAGAAGAAAGTTGAGAAAGAAGGCAGCTCCTGGGTCGGCGAGGTCGAGAAATATTCGCGTCAGATCTGGCTGGCAGGCCTGGGGGCATACTCCAAGATCAGCAACGACGGCACCAAGCTGTTCGACACCCTGGTCAAGGATGGCGAAAAGGCCGAGAAGCAGGCCAAGTCCACCGTCGACGAGACGGTAGATTCGGCGAAGTCCTCTGCCAAGTCGGCGAAGTCGCGGGTTGGCGATGTCAAAGACCGCGCGCTGGGCAAGTGGAGCGAGCTGGAAGAGGCGTTCGACAAGCGTTTGAACAGCGCTATTTCGCGTCTCGGCGTGCCGAGCCGCAATGAGGTCAAGGCGCTGCATCAGCAGGTCGACACCCTGACCAAGCAGATCGAGAAACTGACCGGTGCTTCGGTCAAGCCGGTTTCGGCCAAGCCGGCAGCGAGCAAGACCGTTGCCAAGCCACTGGCCAAGGCCGCGCCGAAAGCGGCAGCTAAACCGGCAGCAGCCAAGCCAGCGGCCAAGCCTGCTGCAGCGAAAACCGCAGCGGCCAAACCGGCAGCCAAACCTGCTGCGGCGAAAAAACCTGCAGTGAAGAAGGCCCCAGCCAAGCCAGCAGCGGCAGCCGCCGCACCGACCGCTTCGGCGGCACCGGCAGCGCCAGCGACCTCGGTGGCAGCAAGCCCAAGCAGCCAGGCCTGATCTTCAGGGCCGTATCGCGGGACGACTCGTCCCGCGATGCTTTTCAGCCCTCCAGATAGCGCAACGCCAGTTGCTCCGCCGCCTGCCGCGAGCCGTTCTCCAGATGCGGCGCCACCAGCATCATCACCTGGTACACCACGATCCCCACCTCGCCATCCTTGGCCAGCACCCGCTGATAATCCAGCGAGAACAGCAAGGTCAGGGTGATCTGTTCTACCAGTTGTCCCAGCGCCTGGGTGCCGCTGGTCACTTGGCCCTGTGCCTTGAGGCTGGCCAGCAACGATGCCAGCGTGCGCTTGAGCGCATTGATCAGGTTGCGCATGCCCCGCGCCAGCTTCGGCAGCCGTCCGGTCAGGTTCGACAGGTCCTGGAACAGAAACCGGTACTGCGCCATGCGCTCGACGATCAGGTGCAGGAACAGCCAGTAATCCTCGGCCTCCAGACGCAGCTCCAGCGGCGGGTCGAGCAGCGGTGTCAGCTCGTCCTCGAAGCGCTCGAACAGGCCCAATACCAACGGCTCCTTGCCATGGAAGTGGTAGTACAGGTTGCCTGGGCTGATGCCCATTTCATTGGCGATTTCGAGCGTCGAGACATTCGGCTCGCCCTGCTGGTTGAACAGCTGCAGGGCGCATTCGAGAATACGGTCGCGGGTCTTCATCCGTTACTTCTTGTTCAGCGCACCAGAACGTACTGCCCGGGTGCGGGGTCCATGGGCGGGTAACTGGCGCTACCCAATGTCGCGTCGGTGTCGCGCTGCACACCCGAACGCTCCTGAATCCAGCTCAACCACTGCGGCCACCAGCTGCCTTCGACCTGCTTGCCATCGTAGTACCAGGCTCGTGGGTCGCTGCTCAGCTTGGGGTTGTCGATGTAGTGGGCCTTGGCGTTGCCCGGCGGGTTGAGGATGCTCTGCACATGCCCGGCATTCGACAGCAGGAAACGTCGGTCGCCGCCCAGCAGCAGCGTCGAGCGGTACACCGCGTCCCACGGGGTGATGTGGTCGTTGCTGCCGGCCACGCTGAAGCTGTCCACCGTGACCTTCTGCAGATCGATCGGCGTGCCGCACACCTCTAGCCCCGCCGCATGCGCCAACGGGTTGTACTTGAAGAAGTCCAGCAGGTCGCCGTGCAGCGCGGCCGGCAGGCGGCTGTTGTCGTTGTTCCAGTAGAGGATGTCGAACGCCGGCGGCGCCTTACCCAGCAGGTAGTTGTTGACGAAGTAGTTCCAGATCAGGTCGTTGGGCCGCATCCAGGCAAACACCTTGGACATCTCGCGCCCCTCCAGCACCCCGCGCTGATAGGAGCGGCGCTTGGCCGCCTCCAGTGTCTGCTCGTCGGCAAACAGCGTGGCCGGGCTGTCCAACTGGCTGTCGAGCAGGCTCACCAGGTAGGTGGCGCTGTGCACCCGGCGCAGCTGGCGCTTGGCCTGCAAATGCCCCTGCAGCGCGGCCATGGTCAGGCCGCCGGCGCAGGCGCCGAGCAGGTTGACGTCGCGGCTGCCGGTGATCGAGCGGCACACGTTCATGGCTTCTTCCACCGCCGCCACGTAACTCGACAGGCCCCACTCGCGATGCCGCGGGTCGGGGTTACGCCAACTGATCATGAACGTCTGCAGGCCGTTCTTGAGCATGTACTGAACCATGCTGTTCTGCGGGCTGAGGTCGAAGATGTAGAACTTGTTGATCTGTGGCGGCACCACCAGCAACGGCCGTGCATACTGCTTTTCGCTCATCGGCTTGTACTGGATCAGCTCCAGCAGTTCGTTGCGAAACACCACCGCGCCCGGCGTACTGGCCAGGTTGCGGCCGACCTCGAAGGCTTTCTCGTCAACCTGTCGCGGCAGGCCCTCGTTGTGCCGCAGATCGTCGAGCAGATGATTCAGCCCGCGCACCAGGCTCAGGCCGCCGGAGTTGAACAGCTCCTTGAGCGCCAGCGGGTTGAGCAGGGTATTGCTCGGCGCCACGGCATCGTTGAGCAGCGAGAACAGGAAGTGTGCCCGCGCGCGGTCGTCGGCGTTCATCTGGCTTTCGTCGATCCAGCGGCGGGTCTGCTTCTGCCAGCTCAGGTAGGCCTGCAAGCCGCGCCGGTAGAACGGGTTGTGCGCCCAGGCCGGGTCGCTGAAGCGGTTGTCGCGCTCACTCGGCTGGTGCGGGGTGTCGCCGAGCAGGACCCGGCCGAGCTGGCCGCCGAACGCCAGCAGGTGCTTGGCGGTGTGCAACGGGTGGCGCAGGCTGTGACGGCTGACGCTGCGCACGGTCGAAACCAGGTCGCGGCCACGCAGGCCGGTGATAGCACTCTGTACATCGATATAGCTGGCGGGGGCTGCAGCCACGCCCTTCGCAGGTTTGTCTTTCATCAGGCAACACTCCGTCGTCGAGCCATCAACAAACAATTCAATGCAAGAGCGACACCAAGCCCAGCTGGCGTACCTGCATACCCGGCGATCCTGTCGGGGGGTGGGTGCTGGGCGGTGGGGTCAGGCGCTCGGGGCGGGCCGTGGATGCATGACGGCGCGTTGACGCTCCTGCTGCAGGAATTTCATGATGATCGGCGCCACGGCTTCGGCCCGGGTAATCAGGAACAAGTGACCATCGTCGATTATGTGTAGCTGGGCATTGGGAATTCGCCAGGCCAGCAGGCGCATATTGATCAGCGGGATCAGCGGGTCGTCGTCGCCGGCCAGCACCAGGGTCGGCTGCTGGATCTTGTGCAACCAGTGGATGCTGGTCCAGCCGAGGCCGGCGAACAGCTGCCAGTAGTAGCCCATCTTGCCGCCGGAGCGCACCTTGGCTGCGTGCGACAAGGCCAGGTCCGGGTTGCGTCGGAAGGCACCGCCGTAGATCTCCGGGGCAATGCGGATCACATGCGACGGCTGGACGTAGCGGCGCGGGCTGGCCATCAGCCAGAGCACCTTGGGTTTGCCTGGCACCATCACCGCACCGGCGGCGGTGGCGGCCAGCACCAGTTTCTTGCAGCGCTCCGGGTAATCGTGGGCGAACTGCTGGGCCAGGGCCCCCCCCCAGGACACGCCGATGACGTTGACCTGGCCATAGTCCAGGTAGTCGAGCATGCGCGCGGTCAGCTTGGCCAGACCCGGGAAGCGGTATGGGTGACGCGGCGTCGACGAGCCGCCAACGCCCGGCACGTCGAAGGCAATCACCTCCAGGTCCGGGTCCAGGGCCTGGATAAACGGGAACACCAGCTCCAGGTTGGCGCCGATGCCATTGAAGATCAGCAAGGGCGTCAGGTGCGGCTTGCCGGGGCGAACCGCGGTGCGGAGGGTCTGGCCATCCAGGTCGACGGTTCGAAAGATGTACGGTTGCGGCATGCGCGTGCCCTGTGGTCAGTGAAGCGCCGTGGCCTGCGATCAGGCCACGGGGCGCCGATGTCAGCGTTCGTGAACGTAGGTGCCCGGTGCGGCTTCGCCGGCCGGGTAGGCCTTGTTGCCGAGGCTGGCAGGGGCTTTTTTCAGTTTGCCCGAGCGTTCTTCCAGCCAGGTTTGCCAGTACAGCCACCAGGAATCGGTGTGCTTGGTCGAGTTTTCCTGCCAGTCGGTGGCCAGCGCCGGCATTTCGGTGCTGGTCATGTAACGCGCCTTGGGGTTGCCGGGCGGGTTGAGGATGCTCTGGATATGCCCGCTGTTGGACAGCAGGAACTCGACCTTGCCACCGAACAGTTGGGCCGACTTGTAGCAGGACATCCACGGCGTGATGTGGTCGTTGGTGCCGGCCACACTGAAGATGTCGGCGGTGACTTTCTTCAGGTCGATTGGCGTGCCGCACACTTCCAGTGCATCGCTGCGGGTCAGTGGGTTGTTTTTGAACATTTCGATCAGGTCGCCATGGAAGGCGGCCGGCAGGCGCGTGGTGTCGTTGTTCCAGAACAGGATGTCGAACACCGGCGGCTCGTTGCCGAGCAGGTAGTTGTTCACCCAGTAGTTCCAGATCAGGTCGTTGGGGCGCATCCAGGCAAACACCTTGGCCATGTCGCGGCCTTCGAGCACACCGGCCTGGTAGGAATGGCGCTTGGCCGCCTCCAGGGTCTGCTCGTCGACGAACAGCGCCACCTGTGTATCCAGGGTGGTGTCGAGCACGCTGACCAGCAAGGTCAGGGCGTTGACCTTGGTTTCGCCCAGCGCTGCGTAATGGCCCACCAGCGCGGTGCAGGTGATGCCGCCGGAGCAGGCGCCGAGCATGTTCAGGTCTTTGCTGCCGGTGATCGCCAGTACCACGTCGACGGCTTCCTTGAGCGCGTCGATATAGGTCGACAAGCCCCACTCGCGCTGCGCCTTGGTCGGGTTGCGCCAGCTGACGATGAAGGTCTGCACGGTGGAACGCAGGCAGAAGCGCGCCAGGCTCTTTTCCGGGCTGAGGTCGAATACATAGAACTTGTTGATCTGCGGCGGCACCACCAGCAGCGGGCGTTCGTGCACCTGCTCGGTGATCGGCCGGTACTGGATCAGTTCCAGCACGTCGTTGCGAAACACCACCGAGCCTTCGCTGGTGCCGAGGTTCTTGCCAACCTCGAAGGCCTCCATGTTCACCTGGCTGGGCATGCCGCCGTTGTGCACCATGTCCTTGGCCAGGTTCGACAGGCCGTCGAGCAGGCTTTTGCCACCGGTTTCGAAGAAGCGTTTGACCGCTGCCGGGTTGGCGGCGGTGTTAGTCGGGGCCATGGCCTCGGTCATCAGGTTGATGACGAAGTGGCCGCGGCTGATGTCCTGGTCGGACAGGTTGGATTGCCCAATCCAGTCGTGCAGTTCCTTGCGCCAGGCCAGGTAGGTTTGCAGGTAGCGGCGATACAGCGGGTTCTGGCTCCAGGCCGGGTCGCTGAAACGGCGGTCGTCACCCTCCGGCTGTAGGCCGGATTTGCCGAAGATCACATCCTTGAGTTCCATGCCGAAATGCGCGACATGCTTGGCACTGTGCAGCGGTTGCCGGATGGCCTGACGCAGCACCATTCGAGCAGAAGTCAGCAAATCCTTGCGGCGCAAGCCGATCACCGGGTTCAGGCCCAGTGTGTTCTCCGAGGCTTGGCGCTGCAGGTCATCGTTATTCTTGTTACTCATCTACGACGCTCCGTTGTCCTGAGACGAGTACCGGCGAGTGCTGTGAGCGTGACACAGACGTAGGCCCGGTACTGCTGCTCGGGTGACCAGTGATAACGAACTGCGGTCCTGCGGCCGGATGCAAACGACGATGAGCGTTGCCCTGATTACGGGCCAGAGTGTTCTGCGTGTGAAGACAGCCTGCTTTCGCTCGCGACCTCTACATACCGGCCAGACCCTGCCCGATGACGATGCAGGGAGCTTGCCAGATCCATTGGTTACCCGACTTTCCTGTATTACGCAAGCCGGCCAATCGTTGGCCGTTGCCAGAGGCATTCAAGCAGATAGCGTTAGAAAATGCGCTCTAAACAGGAAGACTAGTGAGCTAGAGCATCAGCTTGATGACAGACTCGGACGGATCGCGGGATTTGCCGGCCTTGGCCAGCGCGTCGAGGTAATCGGCCCAGAGCGCCTGCTGGCGCAGGCACAGCTGTTCAAGGTAGTCCCAGGTGAACAGGCCGCTGTCGTGGCCGTCGTCGAAGGTCAGTTTCAGTGCGTACTGGCCGGCCGGCTCGATTCGGGTCAGGCCGACGCCCAGTTTGCCGACTTGCAGGATCGGGTTGCCGTGGCCCTGGACCTCGGCGGAAGGGGAGTGCACGCGCAGGAATTCTGCCGGCAGTTGATAGACCTCGTCGGGCCCGTAGGTCAGGCTCAGGGTTTTCGAGGCTTTGTGCAGATTGATGGCGCTGGGGAGTCGGGACATTTTTGAGGGCTTCTTGGGCTACAAGCTTCAAGCTACAAGCTGCAAGACGAGTATGTCCAGCTTGCAGCTTGAGGCTTGTAGCTTGCCGCTTACAGAATGTAGCGGGACAGGTCTTCGTTCTGCGCCAATTCGCCGAGGTGGCTGTTGACGTAGTCGGCGTCGATGCGGATCGGCGCTTCCTGATGTGCGCTGGCCAGGTCGCCGGCGCTGAACGAGACCTCTTCGAGCAGACGCTCAAGCAGGGTGTGCAGGCGCCGGGCACCGATGTTCTCGGTCTTCTCGTTGACCTGCCAGGCGATCTCGGCCAGGCGCTTGATGCCGTCGGCGGCGAACTCGATGTTCAGGCCTTCGGTTTTCAGCAGTTCGCGGTACTGTTCGGTCAGCGACGCGTGCGGCTCGCTGAGGATGCGCTCGAAGTCTTCCGGGCTCAGTGCCTTGAGTTCCACGCGGATCGGCAGACGGCCTTGCAGTTCGGGCACCAGGTCGCTCGGCTTGCTCAGGTGGAAGGCACCGGAGGCAATGAACAGGATGTGGTCGGTCTTGACCATGCCCAGCTTGGTGTTCACCGTGCAGCCTTCGATCAGCGGCAGCAGGTCGCGCTGCACGCCTTCACGGGAGACATCGGCGCCGCCGACGTTGCCGCGCTTGGCCACCTTGTCGATTTCGTCGATGAACACGATGCCGTGCTGTTCGACCGCTTCCAGGGCCTTGGCCTTGAGCTCTTCCTCGTTGACCAGGCGCCCGGCTTCTTCGTCGCGCACCAGCTTGAGCGCTTCCTTGACCTTGAGCTTGCGGTTCTTGCGCTTGCCCTTGCCCATGTTGGCGAACAGGTTCTGCAGCTGGTTGGTCATCTCTTCCATGCCAGGCGGCGCGGAAATATCGACGCCGACGGCATCGGCCACTTCGATTTCGATTTCCTTGTCGTCCAGTTGGCCTTCGCGCAGGCGCTTGCGGAACAGCTGGCGGGTGTTGGAATCCTGGCTGGTGACCTGGTCTTCGTTGAAGCCGGTGCGTGCCGGTGGCAGCAGGGCGTCGAGGATGCGCTCTTCGGCGGCGTCTTCGGCGCGGTGCTGGACGCGGGTCATCTCCTGCTCGCGGAGCAGCTTGATGGCGGCGTCGGCCAGATCACGGATGATCGATTCGACATCACGGCCGACATAGCCGACTTCGGTAAACTTGGTCGCTTCGACCTTGATGAACGGGGCGTTGGCCAACTTCGCCAGGCGGCGGGCGATTTCGGTTTTGCCGACGCCGGTCGGGCCGATCATCAGGATGTTCTTCGGGGTGACTTCGACGCGCAGTTCGGCTGGCAGTTGCATGCGCCGCCAGCGGTTGCGCAGGGCGATGGCGACGGCGCGCTTGGCGTCGTCCTGGCCGATGATGTGGCGGTTGAGCTCGTGGACGATTTCGCGGGGGGTCATAGACATGGTGATGTCGGTCCTGTGGCGCGGTAATTCAGCGTGGAAAAGCCCAACCGCCGGGGTTGGGCGCCAGAACAGCTGATTACTCGGCCAGGTCCTGCTCCTCGATGGTCAGGTTGTGGTTGGTGAACACGCAGATATCGCCGGCAATGTTCAGGGCGGTTTCGGCGATTTCACGCGCCGACAGGTCGGTTTTCTGCAGCAGGGCGCGCGCGGCGGCCTGGGCGTAGGCGCCACCGGAGCCCATGGCGATCAGGCCGTCTTCCGGCTCGACCACGTCACCGTTGCCGGTGATGATCAGCGATGCATCCTTGTTGGCGACGGCCAGCATGGCTTCCAGGCGGCTCAGCGAGCGGTCGGTACGCCATTCCTTGGCCAGCTCGACGGCGGCGCGAATCAGGTGGCCCTGGTGTTTTTCCAGTTGCCCTTCAAAACGTTCGAACAGGGTGAAGGCGTCGGCAGTGGCACCGGCGAAGCCAGCAATGACCTGGCCGTGGTACAGGCGACGAACCTTTTTGGCGTTGCCTTTCATCACGGTGTTGCCGAGGGAAACCTGGCCGTCGCCGCCCATGACGACTTTGCCGTGGCGGCGAACTGAAACGATGGTGGTCAAGGGAGAGTCTCCACGCAGCGGGGCGAAAATGCCGATGCAGACTCATATGGGGGTGCGGGGAAGGATTTCAACTGTGGGAGATGAGTGGTTGCCAGTGTAGGCCTCATCGCGGGACGAGTCGTCCCGCGATGAGGCCAGTAGGCAATCACCCCTCGTGGCTGATATGCCCATCGACCAAGGTATAACGCACCGCACTGGGCAGGCAGTGGCCGATGAACGGGCAGTTTTCACCCTTCGAACGCCAGGTCTCCCCCGCCACCGTCGAGGCTTGCGGGTCGAACAGCACCAGGTCTGCCGCGCCGCCCACCTTCAGCTCACCGGCTGGCAGACGCAGCGCCTGCGCCGGGCCTGTCGACAAACGTTGCAACAAAGTCGTCAGGTCGAGCAGGCCGTCTTCCACCAGGGTCATGGCCAGCGGCAGCAACAGCTCGACGCTGCTGATGCCCGGCTCGGTGGCACCGAACGGCGCCAGCTTGGCATCGCGCTCATGCGGCTGGTGATGGCTGGAAATCGCCTGGATCACCCCGGACTTCAGCGCCGCGCGCAAACCGTCGCGGTCGGCCTGGGTGCGCAGCGGCGGCTGCACGTGGTACAGGCTGGAGAAGTCGGCCAGGGCCTGATCGGTCAGGATCAACTGGTACAGCGCCACATCGGCGGTGACCGGCAGGCCGCGGGCCTGGGCCTGCTCGATCAGCTCGGCGCCACGGGCGCTGGTCAGCTGGCTGAAGTGTGCGCGCACACCGGTTTGCTCGACCAGCAGCAGGTCGCGGGCCAGGGCCACGGTTTCGGCGGTTTCCGGAATGCCCGGCAAGCCGAGGAAGCTGGCCATCGCGCCTTCGTGGGCGAGACCGCCCTGGGCCAGGTCGCGGTCCTGGGAATGGAAGATCACCGTCAGGTCGAAGGTGGCCGCATATTCCAGCGCCCGGCACAGCGTACGGGTGTTGCCGAAGCTCTTCAGGCCGTTGCCGAAGGCCACGCAGCCGGCGTCGCGCAGGGCGATCAGCTCGGCCAGTTGCTCGCCTTCCAGGCCTTTGCTCAGGGCACCGATCGGAAACACCTTGCTGTGCCCGGCTTCGCGGGCGCGGTCGAGGATCAGCTCGGCCACCGCCGACACGTCCAGGACCGGTTTGGTGTGCGGTGGGCAGCACAGGCTGGTGACGCCACCGGCTGCGGCGGCGCGGGTTTCGCTGGCAATGCTGCCTTTGCGGCTGTAGCCCGGCTCGCGCAGGGCGACGCTCAGGTCGACCAGACCGGGCGCAGCGACCAGGCCATTGGCCTCCAGCGTGCGCGCGGCCTTGAAGCCGGCCGGCGCGGCGCCGATGGCAACGATCTTGCCGGCGTCGATATGCAGGTCGCTGAGCTGGTCCAGGCCAGACGTCGGATCGATGACCCGGGCGCCGAGGATACTGAGGGTCACTGGGCGTTCTCCTGCTCGAATTGACGTTGGGCGGTCTGCCCGCTCATGGCCATCGACAGCACCGCCATGCGCACGGCGATGCCGTAGGTAACCTGGTTGAGGATCACCGACTGGGCGCCGTCGGCAACCGCCGACTCGATCTCGACGCCACGGTTGATCGGCCCCGGGTGCATCACGATGGCATCCGGCTTGGCCCCGGCCAGGCGTGCGGTGGTCAGGCCGAACAGGCGGTAGAACTCGCCTTCGCTCGGCAGCAGGCCGCCGGCCATGCGTTCACGCTGCAGGCGCAGCATGATCACCACGTCGACGTCCTTCAGGCCTTGTTCGAGGTCGGTGTAGACCTTGACCCCGTACTGCTCGATACCGATCGGCAGCAGGGTTTTCGGGCCGATCACACGGATATCCGGGCAGCCCAGGGTTTTCAGCGCGAGCATGTTCGAGCGCGCCACCCGCGAGTGCAGGATGTCGCCGACAATGGCCACCGAAAGGTTTTCGAAGCCGCCCTTGTGCCGACGAATGGTGAGCATGTCGAGCATGCCCTGGGTCGGGTGGGCATGACGGCCGTCGCCGCCGTTGATGATTGCCACCTCCGGGCACACGTGCTCGGCGATGAAGTGCGCGGCGCCCGAGTCGCCGTGGCGTACCACGAACATGTCGGCGGCCATGGCTTCGAGGTTGCGCAGGGTGTCGAACAGGGTCTCGCCCTTGCTCGTCGAGGAGGTCGACACGTTCAGCGTGATCACATCGGCCGACAGCCGCTGGGCGGCCAGTTCGAAGGTGGTGCGGGTGCGGGTGGAGTTTTCGAAGAACACGTTGCACACGGTTTTACCGCGCAGCAATGGCACCTTCTTTACGGCCCGCGCGCCGACTTCGAGGAACGAGTCGGCGGTGTCGAGGATTTCGGTCAACAGCTCGCGGGGCAAACCGTCGAGCGAGAGGAAGTGGCGCAGCTGGCCCTGATCATTGAGCTGCAGCGGGCGCTTGGCGTCGAGTGGCGTCATCGCGGGGGACTCTTAAAGGGCGGAAGCGGAAGCGAGGTCCTGGCGCTCGAGGGCGAGCGGGGCGGGGCCGAGCAATTTTACCCGTTCATGGGCGGCCAGCGACAGGGTGGCACCGACCACATTCGGCCGGATCGGCAATTCGCCGGCGTCCAGGTCGAGCAGGCAGACCAGGGTCACGCTGGCCGGGCGGCCATAGTCGAACAGTTCGTTGAGGGCCGCGCGGATGGTTCGGCCGCTCATCAGCACGTCGTCGATCAGCACCAGGTGCTGGCCTTCGATCTCGAACGGCAGTTCCGACGGGCGCACTTGCGGGTGCAGGCCGTTCTGGCTGAAATCGTCGCGGTAGAACGACACATCGAGGGTGCCCAGCGGCGTGTCGCTGCCGAGCTCGGCCAGCAGCGCCTGGGCGACCCAGACACCGCCGGTGCGGATGCCGATGAAGCGCGGTTGGTCGATCTGGCGGCGCGCGAGATGGGCGCGAAGGTCGACAGCCATCTGCCGGATCAGTTCGGCGGGATTGGGTAGGCTCATGCTTGCTCCTCAAAGCGCCGGGGCTGACCCGGCGGTAAAACCGGTGATCAGGATTGCAACTGCCCGGCATTGGCCTCCAGCCAGCCTTGCAGGAGCAGGGCGGCGGCGATCGCATCGACCGGGTTGTCGCGGTAACTGCCGCGCTGACCGCCGCGGGCCATGCGCTCGCCCTTGGCTTCGAAGGTGGTCAGGCGTTCGTCGTGGGTGTGTACCGGCAGGTTGAAGCGGCCGTTCAGGCGGCGCGCGAACTTCTCGGCGCGCTCGCTCATTTCGCTGGGCGTGCCGTCCATGTTCAGCGGCAGGCCGACGACCAGGGCGTCGGGCTTCCATTCCTTGATGAGCTTTTCCATTTGCGCCCAATCGGGGCTGCCATTCTGTGCTTTCAGCGTGCACAGCTCGCGGGCCTGGCCGGTGATGACCTGGCCGACGGCGACGCCGATCTGCCGGCTGCCGTAGTCGAAGCCCAGTAACAAGCGGATCCCGGCCATCAGGCGTGCCCCGCCTGGCTGGTGAGCAGGCTCAGGTCGATCTTGAGGATCTTCGCCGCTTCGTTGAGGCGTTTGTCGCTGGCCATGCCAAAGATGATCTCCGGGTCGAACGGGCAGTTGAGCCAGGCGTTGTCGGCCAGTTCCGCTTCCAGTTGGCCGGCTTCCCAGCCGGCGTAGCCGAGGGTGATCAGGCTTTTTTCCGGGCCGACGCCGTCGGCGATGGCAAACAGGATGTCCTGCGAGGTGGACAGCGACAGGCCGTCGAGGGCGACGGTGGCCTGGTAGGTTTTCTCACTGGTGTGCAGGACGAAGCCGCGGTCGGTCTGCACCGGGCCGCCCAGGTAGATCGGGACCTGCAGGCAGCTGGCCGGCGGTTCGACGTCGGGGCGCAGTTGTTCGAGGATATCCGCCAGGTTCAGCTCCTGGGGGCGATTGACCACCAGCCCCATGGCACCGTTGGCGTTGTGCTCGACGATGTAGGTAAGGGTATGCGCGAAGTTCGGGTCGGCCATGTGCGGCATGGCGATCAGGAACTGATGCTTGAGGTAACTCGGACTGAGGTTTTTCATGGTTTGTAGTGTGGCGGTGAGGCGCTGGGCTGGCAAGCCAGCGCCTACAGAAACCGTGCAGTTCCTAGTTGTACTCAGTTACTCGACAGCCGGTCACCCCGCGCAAAGCGCCAGGTGCGGATGATCTCCAGCCGGTCGACATCGGCCAGGTCCCCGGTAAACGGTGCAAAGGGCGCTGCCAGGCGCACGATACGCTGCGCCGCCTGATCCAGCACCGGCTGCCCGGACGATTCCAGCACCAGTACCTCATACAGCGAGCCATCGCTGTTGATCGACACCAGCAGGCGCAGGTTGCCGTAGATCTGCTGGCGCCGCGCTTCGTCCGGGTAGTTCAGGTTACCGATCCGCTCGACCTTCTTGCGCCACTCGTCCTTGTACCAGGCGCCCTTGTCGCGCATGGTCGAGGCCGCGCTCAAACGGTGGATGCGCGGGCGTTTGGCGTACATCTGCTGTTCATGCGACAGCTCCGCCTCAAGGCTGGCGATCTGGCTCGACAGCTGCGAGCTGTCGAAGTCCGGGGTGGCGGCCTTGGGTTTTTCCTGCGGCTTGACTTCTTTCGGGCGGGTCTCGACCTTCTGGGCCTTCGGCGCCTGGGTGGCAATCGCCGCCTTGGGCGGGGCCGGCTGCGGCGGCACCTCCTGTCGGGCGGCCGGCGGAGGCGTGACCTTGTTGATCTTGTTGTCCTGGAACGGCGCGACCTCGGTGGTCTTGGGCAGCGCCTTCTTCTCCAGCGTGCCGCTGCCCTGCTGGTTGTCCTGGGCCAGGTAATCGGCCTTCTTCGGCGCGCTGTCGCTCTTGAAGGTGGCCAGGGTGATTTCCATGGTCCGGCGGATTTCCTCCGGCTTGGCGAAGGTAAAGCCCACCCCGAGGATCAGCGCCAGGTGCACCAGCGCCGCCATGAACAAGGTGAAGCCCAGCCGGTCCGCCGGGCGGACGCGGGGCGGGGAAAAGTCGGCAGGAATGTCGGCAGGAAGCGTCATCGATTATCCAGCAGCCGGCGAACACCGGCAGAGCAGGGCGCCCGGTTCAAAAAGGACCGGCATGATAACCCACTCTGCGCGGTTTCCCCGCGTCGGCGGTCAGCGTGCCTTGAGCTTGCGATCAATGGCGTCCATCAGTTGCACGCCAATCCGCGTGCCGTAGGCATTGTCGATCTCGCGGATGCAGGTCGGGCTGGTCACGTTGATTTCGGTCAGGTGCTCGCCGATCACGTCCAGGCCGACGAACAGCAGGCCCTTCTCGCGCAAGGTCGGGCCGACCTGGGCGGCAATCCAGCGGTCGCGCTCGCTCAGCTCGCGGGCTTCGCCACGGCCGCCGGCGGCCAGGTTGCCACGGGTTTCGCCGCTGGCCGGGATGCGCGCCAGGCAGTACGGCACCGGCTCGCCGTCGATCATCAGGATGCGCTTGTCGCCGTCCTTGATCGCCGGCAGGTAGGCCTGGGCCATGATCTGCTGGGTGCCCAGGGCGGTCAGCGTCTCGAGGATCACCGACAGGTTCGGGTCGCCCACTCGGTGGCGGAAGATCGAGGTGCCGCCCATGCCATCCAGCGGTTTGAGGATCACGTCGCCATGCTGCGCGGCGAACGCGCGGATAATGTCCGGGCGACGGCTCACCAGGGTCGGCGGGGTGCACTGCGGGAACAGCGTGGCGAACAGCTTTTCGTTGCAGTCGCGCAGGCTTTGCGGCCGGTTGACCACCAGCACCCCGGCGGCTTCGGCCTGTTCCAGCAGGTAGGTGGTGTAGACGAACTCCATGTCGAACGGCGGATCCTTGCGCATCAGGATCACGTCGAGGTCGCTCAGCGGCGCGTCGGTCTCGGCGTCCAGTTCGAACCATTTGGCCGGGTCGGCGAAGACGTTCAGCGGGCGCATCCTGGCCCGGGCCTCACCGGCGTTCTGGTACAGGTCCTGCTGTTCCATGTAGAACAGCGACCAGCCGCGTTCCTGCGCTGCCAGCAACATGGCCAGCGAGCTGTCCTTCTTGTAGGAGATGGACGCGATGGGGTCCATGACAATCCCGAGGCGAACGCTCATGGGGTATATCCTCTCGGCGGCGCGGGGGCCGCAGTGGCTCGAATGAAAAGTGGCGTCAGGGTGGCGCTCGCGGCGCCGCCGGTCAAGGGAAAAACGCGGCCCGGCCAGGGCTGCGCGCAGGCCGATGGAACGCAGCCCCCGGAGTATGCTAAAAAGGCCGGGCACGTGGCCTGCACGGCGCTATTCACAGGCGATGGTGGAGCAATCATGGGACAGCCCGACACGGCACTGAAGGTGATGGTCATCGACGACTCCAAGACGATTCGTCGCACTGCCGAAATGCTCCTCAGCGAAGCGGGGTGCGAGGTCATCACGGCCATCGACGGTTTCGATGCGCTGGCCAAGATCGTCGACCAGCGCCCCAGCATCATCTTTGTCGATGTGCTGATGCCGCGCCTCGACGGCTACCAGACCTGCGCCCTGGTCAAGCAGAACAGCGCCTTCAAGGACACTCCGGTGATCATGCTGTCGTCGCGCGACGGCCTGTTCGACAAGGCTCGCGGGCGCATCGCCGGCTCTGATCAATTTCTGACCAAGCCTTTCAGCAAGGAAGAACTGCTCGATGCAATCCGCGCCCATGTGCCGGGTTTCGCCGCAGAAGAACAACACGCACCCTGACGCGGCGCCATCGAGCGCGGCGTCTTTCCTTTTATGGGGAACAGCATGGCCCGAATCCTGATTGTCGACGACTCGCCGACCGAGATGTACAAACTCACCGGAATGCTCGAAAAACACGGGCACCAGGTGCTCAAGGCCGAGAACGGCGCCGACGGCGTGGCCCTGGCCCGGCATGAAAAACCCGATGCGGTCCTGATGGACATCGTCATGCCCGGGGTCAACGGCTTCCAGGCCACCCGCCAGCTGAGCAAGGACGAAACCACCGCGCATATCCCGGTAATCATCGTCACCACCAAGGATCAGGAAACCGACAAGGTCTGGGGCCAGCGCCAGGGCGCGGTCGACTACCTGACCAAGCCGGTCGATGAAGACACCCTGATCCAGGTGCTCAACAAAGTCCTCAAGGTGTGACCACCCGGCCCATGGGCGAGTCGTTGACGGCCTTCGAGCTGCTGCTGGACATCGACCGTCGCTGCCGGCTGCTGGCGGCCGACCTGCCGTTGCAGGAAACCCGCCTGCAAACCTGGAGCGGCATCGGCTTCCGGATGGGTGCCTACTGGTTCGTCGCCCCCATGGGCGAAGTGGCCGAGGTGCTCCAGGAACCACGCATGAGCCGTATCCCCGGGGTCAAGCCGTGGGTCGCCGGGGTTTCCAACCTGCGTGGGCGATTGCTGCCGGTGATGGACCTGTGCGGCTTTCTCGGCTTGGGCCTGTCGGTGCTGCGCAAGCAGCGCCGGGTGCTGGTGCTCGACCACGACGAGTTGTTCGCCGGCCTGCTGGTCGACGAAGTGGTCGGTCTGCAGCACTTCCCCCTGCACAGCCTCGAACTGTCGCCGCCGGAGCCGTTGTTGCCGGCATCGCAGCCGTTCGTTCAGGGGCATTTTCAGCGCGAGCGCTGCTGGGGCATTTTCAGTCCGTTTGCCCTGGCCCAGGCGCCGGGTTTTCTCGATGTGGCGCTGTAAAGGAATGCCAGACCTGTGACCAAGCTCAAGACCGCTACTTCGGTGCATGGCTCGCGCAGCAGCGCGCAGATCGCAGCATTGTTCGTCGTGCTGATCCTGTCGATCGTGCTGCTGTTCGCCAACTTCGCCTACCTCAATACCCAGGCCAATCACGACAAGCAGTACATCGGCCATGCCGGCGAACTGCGCGTGTTGTCGCAACGTATCGCCAAGAACGCCACCGAGGCCGCCGCCGGCAAGCCGCGGGCGTTCAAACTGCTGAGCGAAGCGCGCAACGACTTCGAGCAACGCTGGGGCTACCTGCAGAAGGGCGATCCGAACACCGGCCTGCCGCCGGCGCCGGCGGCGGTGCGCAACGAGATGGACGCGGTGCTGCGCGACTGGGAAAACCTGCGCAGCAACGCCGACGCGATTCTCGCCAGCGAGCAGACCGTGCTGTCGCTGCACCAGGTGGCGGCAACCCTGGCCGAAACCGTGCCGCAGTTGCAGGTGGAATACGAAAAGGTCGTCGAGATCCTGCTGCAGAGCGGCGCGCCGGCCAATCAGGTGGCGGTGGCCCAGCGCCAGGCGCTGCTGGCCGAACGCATCCTCGGCGCGGTCAATACCGTGCTGGCCGGCGATGAAACGGCGGTGGCCGCCGCCGATGCCTTCGGTCGCGATGCCAGCCGCTTCGGCCAGGTGCTCGAAGGCATGCTTGGCGGCAACCCGGGCATTCAGGTAACCCGCGTACAGGACCCCGACGCCCGCGCCCGTCTGGCGGAAATCGCCGAGCTGTTCCAGTTCGTCGCCGGCTCGGTGGACGAGATTCTCGAAACCTCACCCGAGCTGTTTCGCGTCCGCGAATCGGCCGGGAGTATCTTCAACCTCTCGCAAACCCTGCTCGACGAGGCTTCGCGGCTGGCCAACGGTTTTGAAAACCTTGCCAGCGGGCGCACCCTGGATACGGTCGGCGGCTACGTGCTCGGCCTGCTGGCGCTGGCGTCGATCATCCTGATCGGCTCGGTGATGGTCCGCGAAACCAACCGTCAGTTGCGCGAAACCGCGTTGAAGCACGAGCGTAACCAGCAGGCGATCATGCGCCTGCTCGACGAAATCGAGGACCTGGCCGATGGCAACCTCACCGTCACCGCCTCGGTCACCGAGGACTTCACCGGGGCGATTGCCGACTCGATCAACTATTCCATCGACCAACTGCGCGACCTGGTGCTGACCATCAACCACAGCGCCGAGGAAGTCGCCGCGGCCGTGCAGGACACCCAGGCCGCAGCGGCCCAGTTGGCCAAGGCTTCCGAACATCAGGCCGAACAGATCGCCGACGCCTCGATGGCGGTCGGCGACATGGCCGAGTCCATCGACCGGGTGTCCGCGCACGCCTACGAGTCGGCCAAGGTGGCCGAGCGGTCGGTGGCCATCGCCAACAAGGGTAACGAGGTGGTGCACAACACCATCAATGGCATGGACAACATCCGCGAGCAGATCCAGGACACCGCCAAGCGCATCAAGCGCCTCGGCGAGTCGTCGCAGGAGATTGGCGACATCGTCAGCCTGATCGACGACATTGCCGAACAGACCAACATCCTTGCCCTCAATGCGGCTATCCAGGCCTCGATGGCCGGTGAGGCCGGGCGTGGTTTTGCCGTGGTTGCCGACGAAGTACAACGCCTGGCGGAACGCTCGTCGTCGGCGACCCGGCAGATCGAGGCGCTGGTGCGGGCGATCCAGGCCGACACCAACGAGGCGGTCATCTCCATGGAGCAGACCACCGCCGAAGTGGTGCGCGGTGCGCGCCTGGCGCAGGATGCCGGGGTGGCGCTGGCCGAGATCGAGGGCGTGTCGCAGACCCTCGCCGAGCTTATCCATAGCATCTCCGATGCCGCGCAGCTGCAAACCTCATCGGCCGGACAGATTTCCCATACGATGTCGGTCATCCAGCAGATCACCGCACAAACCTCGTCCGGCTCGACCGCTACCGCCGAGAGCATCGGCGACCTGGCGCGGATGGCCAGCGAAATGCGCCGCTCGGTTTCGGGCTTCACCTTGCCATCAACACCGGAGGCGCGCTGATTCGGCGCCCAGGCATCATGGTTACTGGAGTGGGTATGGCTGACCGGCACGACACTGTCGCCCTGGCCTGGGTCAAGGGCGCCATCGATGAAAGCCTTGGGCTGGCGCGCCAGGCCCTGGAGCAATTTGCCAGCGAACCCGGCGAGCAGGCCGCCTTGCGCGGCTTCAGCGAGCGGCTGCATCAGGTGTTCGGCTGCCTGGAGATGCTTGAGCTCAAGGGCGCGGCACTGCTTGCCGAGGAAATGCAGCAACTGGCCGCGGCCCTCGCCGACGGGCGTGCGAGCTCCCGTGGCGAGGCGCTGGGCGCATTGTTCCGCGGCCTGGAGCAGTTGCCGGTGTACCTGGAGCGGCTGCGCAGCGCCCGCGGCGACCTGCCGCTGGTGGCGCTGCCGCTGCTCAATCAATTACGCGCGGCGCGTGGTGCCGAGGCCCAGCGTAGCCTGCTGGATGCCGCGCCTGTCGATCAGGGCACGCCGGCGGCGGCCGAGCTGGCCAACTTCGACCTGTCGCTGGGCACCCTGCGCGACCAGTTGCACGCCGGTCCCGACCGCGATGCGATGCGCTCGGTAGTGGCGGCGCTGCGCGACGACCTGGTGCGGATCAAGGAGCGCCTCGACCTGTTCGTGCGCGGTGACCGTGGCCAGCTCGAAGAACTCCACGTCCTGATCGCCCCGCTGCGGCAGATCGCCGATGCCCTGGCGGTGCTCGGCTTTGCCCAGCCGCGCCGGGTGATCATCGACCAGGTGGCGGTGTTGCAGGGCCTGGCCCAGGGCCAGCAGGCGCCGGAAGACGCCCTGCTGATGGATGTCGCCGGGGCGCTGTTGTATGTCGAAGCCACGTTGGGTGGCATGGTCGGCTCGATGGAGTCGGTGGGCCAGAGCCCGTTGCCCGGCACCGAACTGGCCGAGATCCGCCAACTGGTGCTCGACGAGTGCCACGGCGTGCTGTTGCAGGCCAAGGACCTGATTGCCGATTGCCTGGAGGCCGGCTGGGACCGCCAGCGCCTGCAACCGCTGCCGGCGCTGTTCAGCCAGATTCGCGGGGCCCTGGCCATGCTCATGCTGCCGCGCCCGGCGGCGTTGGTGCAGCGTTGCAACGAATTTGCCGGCAGCCACCTGATGGATGCCGAGGACTCGCCCGATGCCGCCGCGCTGGAACATTTCGCCGACGCCATCTGCAGCCTCGAATGTTACTTGCAGGGCTTGAGCATCGACCCGCTGGCTGACCTCGACGGATTGCTCGGCCGCGCCGAGAACGCCCTTGGCGCGCTCGGTTTCCCGACCCTGCCGGCGCCGCTGATCGAGCCGCAGGTACTGGCGCTGGAGGATGCGCCGCTGGACGACGAACTGCGCGAGATCTTCCTGGAAGAAGCCGAGGAAGTCCTCCAGCAGTTGGAAGAACACTGGAAGCGCTGGCGTGCCGACACCCGCCTGCGCGACGCGCTGGTTGAGCTGCGCCGTGGCTTCCACACGCTCAAGGGCAGTGGCCGGATGGTCCGTGCGCAGGTGCTGGCCGAGCTGGCGTGGGCCGCCGAGCACCTGCTCAACCGCATGCTCGAAGGGCGCGTCGGCCCGGGCCGCGAAGTGTTCGCCCTGCTGGAGCAGGCACTGGCCCTGTTGCCGCCGCTGCTGCTGGCGTTCGCCGAGGCGCAGGCGCAGGCGCAGCCGCGTGCCGATGTCGAGCGCCTGGCCAACAGCCTGCATGCGCTGGCGATGAACGACCCGAACGGCAGTGAAGCCCCTGCCGAAGCACTCGACCCGCAACTGCTGGAGATCTTCCGCAACGAGGCGTTGACTCACCTGGCCACCCTTGACGAGTACCTGCAGGGCGCCGCAGAGCACCTGCCGGCGCCGGTCAGCGACAACCTGCAACGGGCCCTGCATACCCTCAAGGGCAGCGCGGCCATGGCCGGGGTGACGCCGATAGCCGAACTGGCCGGCGCGCTGGACCTGCTGGCGCGCGAATTCAAGGCGCATCAGTTGGGCCTGGACCTCGACGAAATCTACCTGCTGCAAATGGCCGAGCCGTTGTTGCGCCGCGGTCTCGATCAGCTCGGCAGCGCGCCGCTGGCGTCGATTGGCGGCGCCGACATTCTCATCGAACAGGTCGACCAGGTGGTCGAGGCCCGGCTCAAGGCGCTGCTCGATGCGCCCAGCCACGGCCTGCGGCTCAAGCGTGACCCGCAGTTGATCGCCAGTTTCCTGGCCCAGGGCATGGACATCCTGCTCGACGCCGAATCGTTGTTGCTGCGCTGGCAGGAGCACCCCGGCGAGCGCCAGGAATTGACGGCACTGCTGGATGAACTGACCACCCTCGGCCAGAGCGCCCACCTGGCCGACCTGTGGCAGGTCGACGAACTCTGCGAAGCGCTGCTCGACCTGTACGGCGCGGTCGAGGAAAGCAGCCTGGCGGTCAACCAGCGCTTCTTCCTCGAAGCCCAGCACGCCCACGAAGCGCTGATCGACATGCTCGACCAGATTGCCGCCGGGCAAGAGGTCGACCCGCGCCCGGAGCGTCTGCATGCCCTGCGCGAGCTGCTCGACGAAAGCCTCGATCCGTCGGCCGTCGGCCTGGTGAGCAGCCAGGGCGCACAGCCGCTGAGCATCACCGAGCTGGCCGCCGCAACCCGTCAGCTGGAGCAGCCGACGCCGGACCGGGAGATGGAACTGCTGTTCCTCGAAGAGGCAGTGGATATCCTCGAGAATGCCGATCAGGCCCTGCAACGCTGGCTCGAAGAGCCTGACAACGCCTCGGCGCTGTCCTCGTTGCAACAGGAGCTGGACACGCTCAAGGGCGGCGCACAGATGGCCGAGGTCGGCCCGGTGGAAGTGCTGGCCCAGGAGCTGGAAATGCTCTATGCCGGGCTGGTCGACCGGCGCTATAGCCTGTCGCCGGCGCTGGCGGGCCTGCTCAAGGGCAGCCATGCGCTGTTGGCGCGGATGCTGGGCCAGTTGCAGCAGGGCGAAGCGCCGGCGGCGGTGGTCGAGCAGTTGGCGCGGTTGCGCGAGTTCCGCCACACCGCCGCCCCTGGCGTGCAGGAAAAAACCAGCGCCGCGCCGGCCCAGGAAGGCGACAAGGAACTGCTGGAGATCTTCCTCGAGGAAGGTTTCGACATTGTCGAAAGTGCCGGCGCCGCCCTGATCCGCTGGCAGGCCGAGCCGCGCAACACGGTCGAGGTGGAGAACCTGCTGCGCGACCTGCACACCCTCAAGGGGGGCGCGCGGATGGTCGAGATCGCGCCGATTGGCGACCTGGCCCACGAGCTCGAATTCCTCTACGAGCACCTGGCCGCCGGCCAGTTGCAGCCGAGTCCGGCGCTGTTCAGCCTGTTACAGAACTGCCACGACCGCCTTGCGCACATGCTCGACGCGGTACGCTTGCAGCAGCCGTTGCACGCGGCCACGGCGCTGATCGACTACATCCGCAATTTCAGCAGTGCGGCGCTCAGCGACAGCGCCGCCACCTTGCCGAGCAGCGAACCGGCGCTCGCCGAAGCCCCGGCAGCGGCCCCGGAGCGCGGTCCGGCGGACATGGTCAAGGTCAACGCCGAGCTGCTCGACGACCTCGGCAACCTGGCCGGTGAAAACTCGATCATCCGTGGCCGTATCGAGCAGCAGGTGAACGACGCCCAGGTCGCACTGAGCGAGATGGAAACCACCCTGGAGCGGATGCGCGACCAACTGCGCCGGCTCGACACCGAAACCCAGGGGCGCATCCTCAGCCGTCAGCAGAGCGAAGGCGACCTGCTCGGCTACGACGATTTCGACCCGCTGGAGATGGACCGCCATTCGCAGCTGCAACAGCTGTCGCGGGCACTCTTCGAGTCGGCGTCCGACCTGCTCGACCTCAAGGAAACCCTGACCGTGCGTGCCCATGACGCACACAGCCTGTTGCAGCAGCAGGCGCGGGTGAACAGCGAGTTGCAGGAAGGCCTGATGCGCACCCGCATGGTGCCGTTCGAGCGGCTGGTGCCGCGCTTGCAGCGGGTGGTGCGGCAGGTGGCCAGCGAGCTGGGCAAGCAGGTCGAACTGGTGGTTGGCAACGCCGAGGGCGAGATGGACCGCAGCGTGCTGGAGCGCATGGTGGCGCCGCTGGAGCACATGCTGCGCAACGCCGTCGACCACGGCATGGAAAGCCGCGAGGCGCGGCTCCAGGCTGGCAAGCCGGAGCAGGGCCTGATTGCCTTGAACCTGCTGCATGAGGGGGCCGATATCGTCATCGAAATGTCCGACGACGGTGCCGGGGTGTCGCTCGAAGCGGTGCGCAACAAGGCGATCAAGCGCGGCCTGCTCGACCCGGCCAGCGAAATCAGCGACTACGAAGTGATGCAGTTCATCCTCCAGCCGGGCTTCTCCACGGCGGAAAAGATCACCCAGATTTCCGGGCGCGGGCTGGGCATGGACGTGGTCCATGAGGAGGTCAAGCAACTCGGCGGCTCGATGGTCATCGACTCGGTGCCCGGCAAGGGCGCACGCTTCCTGATCCGCCTGCCGTTCACCGTGTCGGTGAACCGGGCGCTGATGGTGCATTACGCCGATGAACAATACGCCGTGCCGCTCAATGCCATCGAAGGCGTAGTGCGGGTGCTGCCGGCCGAGTTGGAGGCCTGCTACCAGCTCGACCCGCCGCGTTACGAATACGCCGGGCACCGCTACGAGCTGCGCTACCTGGGCGAAATGCTCCAGCGCGAGGCGCAGCCGCGCCTGCTTGGCCAGACGCTGCCGTTGCCGGTGTTGCTGGTGCATGCGCACGACCAGGCCTTCGCGGTGCAGGTCGACAGCCTGGCCGCCAGCCGCGAAATCGTGGTCAAGAGCCTCGGCCCGCAGTTTGCTGCGGTGCATGGGTTGGCGGGCGCGACGCTGCTCGGCGATGGTCGCGTGGTGCTGATTCTCGACCTGCTGGCGCAACTGCGCGGCCTGCACCTGCGCCTGTCGCAGCAGGGTAAGGCGGCACGTCTGCGTAGCGACGTGCAGGGCAGCGGCCCGGCGCGGCCGCTGCTGGTGCTGGTGGTCGACGACTCGGTGACGGTGCGCAAGGTGACCGGGCGCCTGCTGGAACGCCACGGCATGAACGTCCTCACCGCCAAGGATGGCGTCGACGCCATGGCGGTGCTCGAAGAACACCGCCCGGATGTGATGCTGCTGGATATCGAGATGCCGCGCATGGACGGCTTCGAAGTGGCCACCCTGGTGCGCCAGGACCCGCGCCTGCATGAACTGCCGATCATCATGATCACCTCGCGGACCGGCCAGAAGCACCGCGACCGGGCCATGGCGATTGGCGTCAACGATTACCTGGGCAAGCCGTACCATGAGTCGGTGTTGCTCGAAAGCATTGCCCGCTGGAGCACTGCCCATGCTTGAACAACCCGCGCGCTTCGGCCGGCGCAGCAGCCTCACCGGCCTGCTGCTGCCGTTGAGCGACCGCTGCCTGGTGCTGCCCAATGTGGCGGTGGCCGAACTGATCGGCTATCAAGCCTGCCGCCCGGCGCCGGAGCTGCCGCCGTGGCTGCTCGGCTGGATCGACTGGCGCAGCCAGCGCCTGCCGCTGCTGGCCTTCGAAGCCGCCTGCGGCAGCGAGTTGCAGGTGGGCGAGCGGGCGCGGATCGTTGTGCTCAATGCGCTGGGTGGCACGCCGCGGCGTTTCTTCGCCATGCTGGTGCAGGGCATTCCGCGCTCGTGCAAGCTCGACAGCCAGCTCAATTACGTTGACGTGCCGCTGCATGCGCTGGAGCTGGCGGCGGTGCAGGTGGGCGAGCAGGTGGCGCGGGTGCCGGACCTGGTCAGCCTGGAACAGCTGTTGCAGACGGCTGGCGCCTGAGCCTGCAGGAGCACACAGGGTAATGCGCTTGACGCAGTCCTTGTTGTAGGGTGGTAGCCGAACACCTCTCGGGAGGACCCTGCTGCATGTATCACGGTGAACGTTTCAACGCCTGGACCCACCTGGTTGGCGCGGTGCTGGCGAGCATTGGCGCCGTCTGGCTGCTGGTGGTCGCCAGCTTCGAAGGCGACCCCTGGAAGATCGTCAGCCTGGCGATCTATGGTTTCACCCTGCTGTTGCTGTACAGCATCTCGACCGCCTACCACAGCGTGCGTGGCCGGGCCAAAGTGATCATGCGCAAGCTCGATCACCTGTCGATCTACCTGTTGATTGCCGGCAGCTACACGCCATTCTGCCTGGTCAGCCTGCGCGGGCCGTGGGGCTGGAGCCTGTTCGGCGTGGTCTGGGGGTTGGCCGTGGTCGGCATGCTGCAGGAGATCAAGCCGCGTTCGGAGGCGCGGGTACTGTCGATCGTGATCTATGCGCTGATGGGCTGGATCGTGCTGGTGGCGGTCAAGCCGTTACTGGCCAGCCTGGGCACCGCCGGCTTCGCCTGGCTGGCGGCCGGTGGTGCGTTCTACACCATCGGCATCATCTTCTTTGCCTATGACAGCCGGTTTCGCCATTGGCACGGCATCTGGCACTTGTTCGTGATTGCCGGGAGTTTGCTGCACTTTATTGCGGTGTTTTTCTACGTGCTCTGAGGCGTGTGCTGGCCCTATCGCTGGCAAGGCCGGCCCACACAAGCGCAGGGAGCAGGCCTTGCCTGCGAGGCGATCTAGAAGTCACCCCACAGCTGCTGAGCCACCGCCAGCGCCACCACCGGCGCGGTCTCGGTGCGCAGCACCCGCGGCCCGAGACGCGCCGCCTGGAAGCCGGCGGCCTTGGCCTGTTCCACTTCGGCGTCGGACAAACCACCCTCAGGGCCAATCAGAAACGCCAGGCTGTCCGGCTTGGCATGGCTCAGCAGTGGCTCGGCCACCGGGTGCAGCACCAGTTTCAGCGTTTCGTCGGCAGCCTTGAGCCATTCGGCCAGGGTGAGCGGCGGGTGGATCAACGGCACGCTGGAGCGTCCGCACTGTTCGCAGGCACTGATGGCCACCTGGCGCCAGTGGGCCAGACGTTTGTCGGCGCGTTCGTCCTTGAGGCGTACTTCGCAGCGCTCGCTGACGATCGGGGTGATCGCGTTGACGCCCAGTTCGGTGGCCTTCTGGATCGCCCAGTCCATCCGTTCGCCACGGGACAGGCCCTGGCCGAGGTGGATGTGCAGGTTCGATTCGGCCTGGCCGGGCAGGGCCTGGGTGAGGCTGACGCGCACGGTTTTCTTGCCGACTTCAAGCAACTGGCCAAGGAATTCCTGGCCACTGCCGTCGAACAACTGCACGGCGTCGCCGGCCGCCATGCGCAGCACGCGGCCAATGTAATGGGCCTGGGCTTCAGGCAGATCGTGCTCGCCGAGGCTCAGCGGGGCGTCGATGAAAAAGCGGGAGAGTCTCATGGGGCGCTCTGAATAAGTTGTGTCAGGTTGGGCGTGAAAACCTGTAGGCGCAGGCAAGCCAGCGCCTACAAAACAGCTGTCAGCCCGGATCGCGAAAATCGGGGTGGAAATTGCTCGGCACCGCCACGCTCACGCTGTTGCGCGTGGCAATATCGATGCCTTCGCTGGCCACCTCGGCGAGAAAGTCGATCTGCTCCGGGGTAATCACATACGGCGGCAGGAAATACACCACGCTGCCCAGCGGCCGCAGCAACGCGCCACGGCTCAGGGCATGCTCGAAGACCTTCAGCCCGCGCCGCTCCTGCCAGGGGTAGGCGGTCTTGCTGGCCTTGTCCTGCACCATCTCGATGGCCAGGGCCATGCCGGTCTGGCGCACGTCGGCGACGTTCGGGTGGTCGGCCAGGTGCGCCGTGGCGCTGGCCATGCGTTGCGCCAGGGCCTTGTTGTTCTCGACCACGTTGTCCTGCTCGAAGATATCCAGCGTCGCCAGCGCCGCCGCACAGGCCAGCGGGTTGCCGGTGTAGCTGTGCGAGTGGAGGAAGGCGCGCAGGGTCGAGTAGTCGTCGTAGAAGGCGTTGTACACCTCATCGGTGGTCAGGCACGCCGCCAACGGCAGGTAGCCGCCGGTCAGGGCCTTCGACAGGCAGAGGAAGTCTGGGCGGATGCCGGCCTGCTCGCAGGCGAACATCGTGCCGGTACGGCCGAAGCCGACGGCGATCTCGTCGTGGATCAGGTGCACGTCATAGCGGTCGCAAGCCTCGCGCAGCAGCTTGAGGTACACCGGGTGATACATGCGCATGCCGCCGGCGCCCTGGATCAGCGGCTCGACGATGACGGCGGCGAGGGTGTCGTGGTGCTCGGCCAGGGTTTGTTCCATGGCGGCGAACATCGTCCGCGAGTGCGCTTCCCAGCTCACCCCTTGCGGGCGCAGGTAGCAGTCCGGGCTCGGTACCTTGAGGGTGTCGAGCAGCAACGCCTTGTAGGTTTCGGTGAACAGCGGCACATCGCCGACCGACATCGCGGCAATGGTTTCGCCGTGGTAGCTGTTGCTCAGGGTGACGAAGCGCTTCTTGTTCGGCTGGCCCTTGTTCAGCCAATAGTGGAAGCTCATTTTCAGCGCTACTTCGATGCACGACGAGCCGTTATCGGCGTAGAAGCATCGGTTTAGGCCGTCCGGGGTGAGCTTCACCAGGCGCTCGGACAGCTCGATCACCGGCTGGTGGCTGAAGCCGGCGAGAATCACATGCTCCAACTGATCGACCTGATCCTTGATGCGCTGGTTGATGCGTGGGTTGGCATGGCCGAACACGTTCACCCACCAGGAGCTGACCGCGTCCAGGTAGCGT
Source organism: Pseudomonas sp. SDI (assembly GCF_003105155.1). Taxonomy (GTDB): domain Bacteria; phylum Pseudomonadota; class Gammaproteobacteria; order Pseudomonadales; family Pseudomonadaceae; genus Aquipseudomonas. The sequence continues at coordinate 81,574 of NZ_QETK01000020.1, forward strand.
TTGCCTTCGAAATCTTCCAGCCAGACCCCTTCGCCGCGTTTGATCGGGATCAGCGGCAGTTGCTCGTGGTCTTTCATCTGGGTGCAGGGGTGCCAGAGGACCTTGAGGTCGCGCTGCATCCACTGATCATTCAGGCCCATTGGCTTTACTCCTGGTGACGCGGGTTCGGATAACCCGCGTAAGCCTAAGCAAAGCCCCGTGGCAGGACAACCGGCAAATGTCCGGGCTGATGAGCACTCACTGCCAGCGCCTAACGGGAATAGGCGCGCAAGCCGCGCGCCGGGTTCAGACGTTACTCGCCGGTTCCCAGGCAATCGAGGCAATGTGCACGGTGCCGGCGCGCGAGGTGGTGAGATCTATCGCTGTTGGGCCGCCCGGTTTCAGGCTGAGAATTGTTGGGGTCGTGGCATTGAACGGTTCGTTGGGCTTGGCAACGAACGCCACCGAGAAAAAATCGGGGAAGTTTTCGCTGGACAGCGCGTCAACGTCGATACCCAACTGCTCCAGGCCCTCGGCCTCCAGGTCGGACTCGGTATAGTCGCTGGCGACGTAGTAATACAGCTCAACCTTTTCGACTGGGACACCGAAGTCGATTCGCACGCTGCTCAGGTCGCCGACCACCAGTTCGACGTCGCCATAGTGCGTAACACTGGGTTTACGAAAGCCGGAAGGTTCGGCGCCATCGATGTCGGCATCGCTCCACAGGCGAATGCTCAGGCCTTGCTCGGTTCGGTAGGTCTTACCGACAAGAAAGGTTTCCAGTGCGGTAGGTTGACCCTGAAAGGTTTCGAAGGTTTCGATTTTGCTTAACATGTTCATCGCTCCTTGAATGGCGCCGATTGGCCTGCGCAGCGTGCCGCAAGTCGATCGGCGAACGCACCGACAGGCGTTTCCCGGGCACGCGTTGACCTCGCGCTCCGCGTTGCTGGCGAGGTCGGCTGGCCTGGCGTATCCTTCGCGGAGTTCTTTCCGGGGCGTTCTTCCCCGCACTTTCTGCCTTTTTTGATCCGGAGTTCGCCGAATGTCTGCTGGTTGGCTGCGCGCCTGCGCGTTGGTTTTGATAGGGCTGTTCAGCGTGGGGGCGATGGCTGCTTCCAAGCCGCCAACGGCAATCGTTATCGGTGGCGGCCTGGCCGGCCTCACGGCCGCCTACGAGCTGCAGAACAAGGGCTGGCAGGTGACCCTGCTCGAAGCCAAGCCGGGCATCGGCGGGCGCTCGGGCCTGGCCACCAGCGAGTGGATCGGCAACAGCAAAACCCAGCCGGTACTGAACAAGTACCTCGACACCTTCAAGCTGGCGACCCTGCCAGCGCCGGAGTTCGTGCGTAAACCCGGTTACCTGATCGACGGCGAGTACTTCAGCGCCAGCGACCTGGCCACCAAGCAGCCAGCCACTGCCGAGGCACTCAAACGCTACGAGAAAACCCTCGACGACCTGGCTCGCTCGATCAGCGACCCGGAAAACCCGGCGGCCAACAGCACGCTGTTTGCCCTCGACCAGATCAACGTCTCCAACTGGCTGGACAAGCTGCAACTGCCGGCCACTGCGCGGCAACTGGTCAACCAGCAGATCCGTACCCGCTACGACGAGCCGTCGCGCCTGTCACTGCTGTATTTCGCCCAGCAGTCGCGCGTCTACCGCGGCATCGACGACCGCGACCTGCGTGCTGCCCGTCTGCCCGGTGGCAGCCCGGTGCTGGCCCAGGCCTTCGTCAAGCAGTTGAAAACCATCAAGACCAGCTCGCCGGTGACCGCCATCAGCCAGGACAAGGACGGCGTTACCGTCAAGGTTGGCGCGGTCGGTTACCAGGCCGATTACCTGGTCATGGCCGTGCCGCTGCGCGCACTGTCGAAGATCCAGCTGACGCCCGGCCTGGACAACCAGCACCTGGCCGCCCTCAAAGGCACCAACTACGGCTGGCGCGACCAGTTGTTGCTGAAGTTCAAGAGTCCGGTATGGGAAAGCCGCGCGCGGATGTCTGGCGAGATCTACAGCAACACCGGCCTGGGCATGCTCTGGATCGAACCTGCACTCAAGGGTGGCGCCAACGTCGTGATCAACCTGTCCGGCGACAACGCGCGCCTGCTGCAGGCGTTTGGCGACAAGCAGATGGTCGATCAGGTGCTGATCCGTCTGCATGCGTTTTATCCACAGGCGCGCGGTGCCTTCACCGGCTATGAAGTGCGCCGCTACAGCACCGATGCCGGTACCGGCGGCGCCTACCTGGCCTACGGGCCGGGGCAGATCAGCAAGTTCTGGCGGTTGTGGGAGCGTCCGGTGCAGCGTATCGCCTTTGCCGGTGAGCACACCGACGTGATGTTCCCCGGCACCCTCGAAGGTGCCCTGCGCAGCGGTCAGCGTGCCGCCACCCAGGTGCAGGAGCTGGCGGCGGGCAAATCGTTCGACCCGGTCAAGGCGGCGCCAGTGGCGGCCGCTGCGGCGGGTGCGGTGGCGGCGAAGCAGGGCGGGTTCTTCTCGAATCTGTTCGGTGGTTCGTCGGACAAGGCTGACAAGCCGAAAGCCGAGCCGGTGAAGGCAGCGGCGAAGCAGGACGAGGCGAAAAAGCCTGGGTTCTTCTCGCGGATGTTTGGTGGTGGCGAAGAGCCGAAGGCCAAGGACGTGGTGAAGCCGGCCGAGGCGGCGGTTGCTCCAGCGCCGGCCCCTGCGCCAGCGCCAGCAGCGGTTGCGCCGGTGGCGAAGGAAGAGCCAGTCAAGGCGCCGCCGGTCAAGCCCGCGCCAGTGAAGGCGCAACCGGTGAAGAAGCCGGTGGCCAAGGCTGCACCGGCGAAGAAGGTGGCAGACAAGCCGGCCCCGGCGAAGAAGGCGGCGGCAAAGGCCGAGCCTGTTAAAAAGCCGGCAGCCAACGCCCAGGCCAAGGCACAGTAAGTCAGTTACGAGCCCGCTCCCACATGCTTTCAACTGTGGGAGCGGGCTCGTCCCGCGATGGGCTGCAAAGCAGCCCTAAGCAATCCTTCCTACGCAGTTAATGTTTCCTTAACCCGCTCGTTACACACTAATCATCATATTTTTCGATGCTTCAAAGCGAAATTTTCCGCTTTAATTCGATAGATAACTCGATAGTCTTGAGCACAGTTCTTACAGGGAAACACGGCAATGCAACTGCGCAATTCTCCTTCTCGCTATGGTCTGGTCAGCATCGTCCTGCATTGGGGTGTCGCGCTGGTGGTGTTCGGCCTGTTCGGCCTGGGGCTGTGGATGGTCGGTCTGGACTATTACAGTTCCTGGCGCCATACCGCCCCCGACCTGCACAAGAGCATCGGCCTGAGCCTGCTGGCGATCATGTTGCTGCGTCTGCTCTGGCGCTTTGTCAGCCCGCCGCCGCCAGCGCCGGCCAACCACAGTGCCTTCACCCGCCTCGCCGCCAAGGCCGGCCACGGCCTGCTCTACCTTGGCCTGTTCGCGGTGATGATCGCCGGTTACCTGATTTCCACCGCCGACGGCGTCGGTATTCCAGTGTTCGGCCTGTTCGAAGTGCCGGCCCTGGTCAGCAACCTGCCCGATCAGGCCGACGTTGCCGGTGAGATCCATCTGTACCTGGCCTGGGGGGTGGTGATCTTCGCCGGCCTGCATGGCCTGGCAGCCCTGAAACACCACGTTATCGACCGTGACGCGACCCTGACGCGCATGCTGGGCCGCAAAGCTTGATGTTCAACCTCAACTCCAAAGGAATAGACGCATGTTGAAAAAGACTTTTGCCGCTCTGGCGCTCGGTACTGCACTGCTCTCGGCTGGCCAGGCCATGGCGGCAGACTACAAGATCGACAAGGAAGGCCAGCACGCCTTCGTTGACTGGAAGATCAGCCACCTGGGCTACAGCTTCATCCACGGTACCTTCAAGGATTTCGACGGCTCCTTCAGCTGGGATGCGGCCAAGCCGGAAGCCAGCAAGATCGCTGTCGACCTGAAAACCGCCAGCGTCTGGTCGAACCACGCCGAGCGTGACAAGCACATCGCCAGCGCCGACTTCCTCGACGTGAAGAAATACCCGCAAGCCAAGTTCGTTTCCACCAGCGTCAAATCGACCGGCGAGAAAACCGCTGACGTCAGCGGCGACCTGACCCTGCACGGCGTGACCAAGCCCGTGGTGTTCAAGGCGACCTTCATCGGTGAAGGCAAGGACCCATGGGGCGGCGAGCGTGCTGGCTTCAATGCCACCACCACGCTGAACCTGAACGATTTCGGCATCAAAGGCCCAGGCCCTACCTCGCAAACGCTGGACTTGGATATCTCGCTGGAAGGCGTGAAAGCCAAGTAACAGCGAGGTCGTAGCAACAAAAAACCCGGCCTGAGCCGGGTTTTTTGTTGCCACAGTTACTGCACTTAGCGGTTGCGCGTCAGCAGTGCCGGCTTCTCGCCGCGTGGGCGGGTTGGCAGTTGCTCGAGTTGCTCGGCGGTCGGGAACCGATCGATCTTCGATTCCTTGTGCATGATCTTCGGCTGTGGCGAGCCTTCGCGCGGGTTGCGTACGGCTGGCTCCTGGCGCGACGAGTCGTCACGTGCCGGACGGCGGTTGCGGTTGTTGCTGGCGCCACCGTCACGACGTGGCTGGCCATCACGCGCGCCACCCCCACCGCTGCGGGCACCGCCGCGCTTCTCGCCATTGTTGCTGCCGCCGGCGCCATTGCGCTGACCGCCGCCGTTGCTACGCGGCTGGCCGCCACGCGGTTGAGCGGCGCCACCGCTGCCGGCCTGGGCAGGTGCGCCCGGCCGCCGGTTGCGGCCTTGGCCACCTTTGTTCTGGTACGGGCTGACGTAGTCGGCACGGTTGCCAAAGTTATCGACGTCGTCGTCGAGGAACTCTTCCGGGTCGCGGTTGGCCGAGGCTGGAGTTGGGGTTGCGCTCTGGTCGGACGGGGTCTGACGAGGCTTCTTATCACGCGGCTTGCGCTCCTGACGGCCACTGGCGGCCTTTTCAGAAGACTTATCGCCTGCCGGTTTGTCCTTTTCCTTACCTTTGTCTTTGCCTTTGTCCTTGCGCCCGCCGCTGCCGGCATTGCTGCCGTCGGCGCGCTGGCCACGGCCACGGCCGTTGTTCTGTGGACGCGGTTCGCGGGTTTCCGGCTTCTCGGCTTCGACCAAGGACGCATCGAAGCCCATCAGGTCGCCATCCGGGATCTTCTGGCGGGTAACGCGCTCGATGCTCTTGAGCAGTTTTTCCTCGTCCGGGGCAACCAGCGAAATGGCTTCACCCGAGCGACCGGCACGGCCGGTACGGCCGATGCGGTGCACGTAGTCTTCTTCGACGTTCGGCAGTTCGAAGTTGACCACGTGTGGCAACTGGTCGATGTCCAGGCCGCGGGCGGCGATGTCGGTGGCAACCATGATCCGCACGCTGCCGGCCTTGAAGTCGGCCAGGGCTTTGGTGCGGGCGTTCTGGCTCTTGTTGCCGTGGATCGCAGCGGCGGTGAGGCCGTGTTTTTCCAGGTACTCGGCCAGGCGGTTGGCGCCGTGCTTGGTCCGGGTGAAGACCAGCACTTGCTCCCATGCGCCCTGCGTGATCAGGTGCGCCAGCAGCGCGCGCTTGTGGCTGGCCGGCAGGCGGTAGACGCGCTGCTCGATGCGCTCCACCGTGGTGTTCGGCGGTGTGACCTCGATGCGCTCGGGGTTGTGCAGCAGCTTGTCGGCGAGGTCGGTGATGTCTTTCGAGAAGGTCGCCGAGAACAGCAGGTTCTGACGCTTGGCCGGCAGGCGGGCGAGGACTTTCTTCACATCGTGAATGAAGCCCATGTCGAGCATGCGGTCGGCTTCGTCGAGCACCAGGGTTTCGACGTGGCTGAGGTCGACGCTGCCCTGGCCGGCCAGGTCGAGCAGGCGACCCGGGCAGGCCACCAGCACATCGACGCCGCGAGCCATGGCCTGGACCTGCGGGTTCATGCCGACACCGCCGAAGATGCAGGCGCTGACGAACTTGAGGTCACGGGCGTAGACCTTGAAGCTGTCATGCACCTGGGCGGCCAGCTCGCGGGTCGGGGTCAGGACCAGGACCCGTGGTTGACGCGGGCCGTGGCGTTGGGATTTGTCAGGGTGGCCACCGGGGAACAGGCGTTCGAGGATCGGCAAGGCGAAGCCGCCGGTTTTACCAGTACCTGTCTGTGCCGCGACCATCAGGTCGCGACCTTGCAACACGGCGGGAATGGCCCGCTGTTGCACCGGAGTAGGCTGGGTATAGCCCGCTGCCTCGATAGCGCGGACTAGAGCCTCGGAGAGACCGAGGGAAGCAAAGGACATGAGTAATCCTGTTCTAGTGGGGGCTGTGCCCAATGGGATAATCTTGCCTGGCGCGACGGGCATCGGCTGATGCTATCGCGTCCGGTCCAGCTGGGTCTTCAATGCGCATCCGGTGTTGGCGGGCGGGCTCTTGGCACGCGCTCCTGCCGGTTGGGATGCCTTTTGCAAGACCGAGCGTCCGGGCGTAAGCCTGGCGGGAAGGCCGGAGTATAACAGAGCAATCAGTGCGTGCTGCTTTCCTGCTGCTCAACGGTGTGTGGGAAGACGATATCGGCATTGGCGTAACGTGCACTCAGTTCGGCGTAGGCCGGTTCCTGCTTGAAACGCTTGAGTTCGGCGGCAAAGCGCTGGGCCAGCAGGTCCATGCCGACATTGCGGCGCACGGCCAGGTACTGCGCCTGGCGGCTGACCACCAGCGGTAGCTCGTTGACCTGGCCTTTGAGGTTGAGGGTCTTGATCAGGTAGCGGCCGACCCGCCGGTCGGTGATCAGCAGGTCGATGCGGCCCAGCAGCAGCTTGCCGAAGTTGGCTTCGTGGGTCGGTGCCGGTTCGCGACGAAATGCGCTCGATTCGCTGAACGCCGGGTCATAGGTGTAGCCGGGCGAAGTGCCAACGTTGAGGCCTTTGAGGTCGGCCAGGGTGTTGACCGGGTGCGGCCGGACACTGGCCTGGAACAGCACGAATTCGACTTCCGACAGCGGCTCGTTGGGATAATACAGCTGGCTGTCGCGCTGCTCGGTCTGGAAGATGTCCAGCACACCATCGGCCAGGCCCTGCTCGATCATCGCCAGACAACGCTTCCACGGCAGGAGCTGCCAATCCACCTCGACCCCCAGGCGCTTGAAGATCTCGGCGGTGACTTCGTAGTCGATGCCTTTCACTTCGCCGTGCTCTTCGTACACGTACGGCGGCCAGGCATCGGTGACGATGCGCAGCTTTTCGGCGTGCGCGAACGTGCTCAGGCAGGTGAGAAGCAGGGCTGCGAACAGACGGGAGAAATCGGACATGGCGGCAGAGTACGACGGAGCATTGCGCGAAGGCTAGTACTCGCGTGCAGAACGGGCGACTGCCCCGGCAAAACCGGAGCAGATCGCCCGATCATCAGCGTGGCAGCTTCAGATTGTTCCAGATCGCCAGGCTAGGATCGGCCTGGTTCAGGGTGTAGAAGTGCAGGCCCGGTGCGCCGCCTTGCAGCAGTTGCTCGCACATCTGGGTAATCACCTGCTCGCCGAAGGCCTGGATGCTTTGCACATCGTCGCCATAGGCTTCCAGCTGCTTGCGGATCCAGCGTGGGATCTCGGCGCCGCAGGCGTCGGAGAAACGCGCCAGCTTGCTGTAGTTGGTGATCGGCATGATCCCCGGTACCACCGGGATGTCCACGCCCAGTTTCTGCACGCGCTCGACGAAGTAGAAATAGCTGTCGGCGTTGAAGAAGTACTGGGTGATGGCGCTGTCGGCGCCGGCCTTGGCCTTGCGCGCGAAGTTCAGCAGGTCGTCTTCGAAGTTGCGCGCTTGCGGGTGCATCTCCGGGTAGGCAGCCACTTCGATGTGGAAGTGGTCGCCGCTTTCCTGGCGAATGAACTCGACCAGGTCATTGGCGTGACGCAGCTCGCCGCTGGCCATGCCCATGCCCGACGGCAGGTCGCCGCGCAGGGCGACGATGCGTTTGATCCCGGCGGCCTTGTACTGGGCCAGCAGGGCCCGCAAGTCGGCCTTGCTGTCGCCGACGCACGATAGGTGCGGCGCGGCTGGGACTTTCACTTCGCTTTCCAGCTGCAGCACGGTGTTCAGCGTGCGGTCGCGGGTCGAGCCGCCGGCGCCGTAGGTGCAGGAGAAGAAATCCGGGTTGTAGCTGGCCAGCGTGCGTGCGGTGGCGAGCAGTTTTTCATGTCCAGCATCGGTCTTGGTCGGGAAGAACTCGAAGCTGTAACGACGTTCCTGAGACATAGAAGGCCTATTAGCCGCAAGCTGTAAGCTTCAAGCGGCAAGTTGGAAGCGCGTTGACAGGGCGCTGCAAGCAGAAGCGGCGTGCACCGCTTTTGCTTGCAGCTTGAAGCTTGCGGCTTCTCAGTAGCGATAGGCGTGTGGCTTGAACGGCCCTTCGACAGTCACGCCGATGTATTCGGCCTGCTGTGGCGTGAGCTGGGTGACCACGCCGCCGAAGCCGCGGACCATTTCCAGGGCCACTTCTTCGTCGAGTTTCTTCGGCAGTACTTCGACGGTCAGGCGCTCGGCTTTCTGGGCTGGCGACAGGTCGGCGTATTTCTGCTCGAACAGGAAGATCTGCGCCAGCACCTGGTTGGCGAACGAACCGTCCATGATCCGGCTTGGGTGGCCCGTGGCGTTGCCCAGGTTAACCAGACGGCCTTCGGCCAGCAGGATCAGGTAGTCGTCGTTCTGCGGGTCGAAATCGCCAGCGCCGGTACGGTGGATCTTGTGTACCTGCGGCTTCACTTCTTCCCAGGCCCAGTTCTTGCGCATGAAGGCCGTGTCGATTTCGTTGTCGAAGTGACCGATGTTGCACACTACGGCACGCTTTTTCAGCGCCTTGAGCATGTTGGCATCGCAGACGTTGACGTTACCGGTGGTGGTGACGATCAGGTCGATCTTGCCCAGCAGGGCCTTGTCGATGCTGGCTTCGGTGCCGTTGTTGATACCGTCGATGAACGGCGAGACCAGCTCGAAGCCGTCCATGCAGGCTTGCATGGCGCAGATCGGGTCAACTTCGGAGACCTTGACGATCATGCCTTCCTGACGCAGCGACTGAGCCGAGCCCTTGCCCACGTCGCCGTAGCCGATGACCAGTGCTTGCTTGCCCGACAGCAGGTGGTCGGTGCCGCGCTTGATGGCATCGTTCAGGCTGTGACGGCAGCCGTACTTGTTGTCGTTCTTGCTCTTGGTGACCGAGTCGTTGACGTTGATCGCCGGCACTTTCAGTTCGCCTTTGGCCAGCATGTCGAGCAGACGGTGGACACCGGTGGTGGTTTCTTCGGTGACGCCGTGGACGCGTTCCAGAACGGCCGGGTATTTCTTGTGCAGCAGCTCGGTCAGGTCACCGCCGTCGTCGAGGATCATGTTGGCGTCCCATGGCTGGCCATCCTTGAGGATGGTCTGCTCCAGGCACCACTCGTACTCTTCTTCGGTTTCGCCTTTCCAGGCGAATACCGGGATACCGGCAGCGGCGATGGAGGCAGCGGCCTGATCCTGAGTGGAGAAGATGTTGCAGGACGACCAGCGCACTTCGGCACCCAGGGCAACCAAGGTTTCGATCAGCACGGCGGTCTGAATGGTCATGTGGATGCAGCCGAGGATTTTCGCACCTTTGAGCGGTTGCTCTTGCAGGTACTTGCGGCGCAGGCCCATCAGTGCAGGCATTTCCGATTCGGCAATGATGGTTTCGCGACGGCCCCAGGCGGCCAGGGAGATGTCAGCGACTTTGAAATCGGTAAAACCAGCAGGCGTGTTTACAGCGCTCATGAAGAGCCTCCATTCGTTAAGTGCGAATGGGCGCCGTTGTGCGTTTAGTGTCTGCCGGCGAACCGTGCTGGACAACGCCCCATCCGAGCCTGACAGGACGAACCTGCTGCAGCGCCCCTCGGACAGGTGGCGGGAACGGTATCAAGTGCAGATGACCGTTTTTCAAGCGTGGGCGATTATAGCCGCGCGCGTGCAACTGCCCAAGGCTTTCTGTCGATTAATCGAGACCATAGTCGATGTTAAATGGAGGCTGGCGGCAGGCTCTGCCATCATTACCGGCATCGATTGGCAAGACGGTCAGGAAAAAGCATGAATTTTCACACGCGCAAATGGGTAAAGCCTGAAGACCTCAACCCCAACGGCACCCTGTTCGGCGGCAGCCTGCTGCGCTGGATCGACGAGGAGGCGGCGATCTACGCCATCGTCCAGCTGGGTAACCAGCGAGTGGTCACCAAGTACATCTCCGAGATCAACTTTGTCAGCGCCTCGCGCCAGGGCGACATCATCGAACTGGGCATTACCGCGACCGAGTTTGGCCGGACCTCGATCACCCTGAAATGCGAAGTGCGCAACAAGATCACCCGCAAGAGCGTGTTGACGGTGGAGAAGATGGTCTTCGTCAACCTCGGCGAAGATGGCCTGCCGGCGCCGCACGGGCGGACCGAGATCAAGTACATCAAGGATCAGTTCGACACGGCGGTGGAGTGAGTTCACGAGCCCACAAAGCCAGCTCCTACCGCGGCCAGGCAAGCCTTGGTGGGAGCGGGCTCAGGGCTGCTCGGTAACCCCGCGCACCACCCGCCCGATGGTCAGCCCCTGCAACAGGATCGACGACAGCACCACGATATAGGTGATGCTCAGCAGCAGGTCACGCTCGCTGCCCTGTGGCAACGACAGCGCCAGCGCCACTGAAACACCGCCGCGCAAACCACCCCAGGTCAGCACCCGTACCGTGCCACGCGGCACTGCGCGCCAGCGGCGCAACATGACGATCGCCGGGGCCACCGTCAGCAGGCGCGACAGCAGGATGGCCAGCGCCAGCACGCTGGCTGCCGCCAGGTGCATCCAGGAAAACGGCAACAGCAGCAGTTCCAGGCCGATCAGGGCAAACAGCAGCGCATTGAGCATGTCGTCGATCAGTTCCCAGAAGCCGTCCAGGTAGCGCCGGGTCATGTCGTTCATCGCCAGGTTGCGCCCCAGGTTGCCGATGATCAGACCGGCCACCACCATCGCAATCGGCGCCGAGACGTGCAGCTCGTAGGCCATCGCCGAACCACCGATCACCAGCGCCAGGGTCAGCATGACCTCGATCTGGTATTGCTCGATGCTCTTGATCATGCGGTAGGTGATGTAGCCGATCAGGCCGCCGAACACCACGCCGCCCAGCGCTTCGCGGGCGAACAGCACGGCGGTTTCGCTCGCCGTCGGCGTTTCGCCCAGCTGGGCGATGCCCAGCAGTACGGTAAACACCACGACCGCGGTGCCGTCGTTGAACAGCGATTCGCCAACGATGGTGGTTTTCAGCGGCTTCGACGCATTGGCCGTACGCAGCGCGCCGAGCACCGCAATCGGGTCGGTCGGCGAAATCAGCGCGCCGAACAGCAGGCAGTAGAGCAGGCTCACCTGCCAGCCGAACAAGGCGAAGATCCAGTGCGCCAGGTAGCCGATCAGCACCGTGGCAATCAGTACGCCCACCGTCGCCAGCAGGCCGATCGGCCAGCGGTAGCTGCGCAGGTCGGCCAGGTTCACGTGCAGCGCACCAGCAAACAGCAGGAACGACAGCATCCAGTGCATCAGCAGGTCGTTGAAATCGATCTGGCTCATCAGGCTCTGCACCCGCTCTTCCAGGCCGGGGTAGCCGATCACGCTCAGGCCTTGCAGCAGCAGCGAGAACAGCAGGGCGGTGACCATCACGCCAATGGTCGGTGGCAGGCCGATAAAGCGGTAATTCACATACGTGAGGAGGGTGGTCAGACAGATAAACGCGGCAACTAACTCAAGCATCCCAGGTCCTGTAGTGGCTTCCAATGTCATGCCCGAATGGCTCGGGCACAACGTTGGATGCGTTGCCGACCGGCTCGGGGCACATGGGTTTTTGAACCCGACGTTGACCGCGTACTGGCTGTTTTGTTGCAACTGGTTAAAACTGCGTTCTCGGCCAACCCGACCTGAAAGCACCCTGACAAGGATCGGGCCCGTGGTAGCGACCGCCCTGCTGCTGATCGGCATGCTGATCATGAAACGCTGACCCAACCCTGATAAGGATATAGCCATGACCGTTGCCTTCTGGTGCGTACTGATCGCGCTGCTGCTGCCCATCCTCTGCACCAGCATTGCCAAGTTCGGCAGCGGGCGCTTCAGCCTGCGCCAGAACCACGACCCGCGGGCGTTCCTCGACAAGCTCGAAGGCTTGCCGCGCCGCGCCCATGCGGCGCAGTTGAACAGTTTCGAAGCGTTCCCGGCGTTCGCTGCCGCGGTGATCATCGCCGACATCCTCGGCAACGCCGAACAGGTGACCCAGGACGTGCTGGCGGTGCTCTACATCACCAGCCGCCTGCTCTACATCATCTGCTACCTGGCCGACTGGGCGGCGCTGCGTTCGTTGGTGTGGTTCGCCGGCCTGGGCCTGATCATCAGCTTCTTCGTGGTCTCGGCCTGATTACTGGTCGGTCACTTCCGCTACGGCCGGTAGCGGTGCGCCTTTAGGCCACAGCAGCCAGATCTGGCCTTGCTGCTTCATGTCGCCGGCCAACTGGCCGGCAGCGGCGCCGGTGCCCCAGAACAGGTCGGCGCGCACTTCGCCGGCAATTGCCCCGCCGGTGTCCTGCGCCGCCACCGGGCGCGCCACCGGCGAACCGTCGGGACGCGTGGTCGATAGCCACAGCAAGCTGCCCAGCGGGATCACCTTGCGGTCGATGGCCACGCTGTAGCCGGCGGTCAGCGGCACATTGAGCGAGCCGCGCGGGCCTTCGTTGCTGTCCGGGCGGGTGCTGAAGAACACATAGCTCGGGTTGCTCGCCAGCAGCTCCGGCACCCGCGTCGGGTTGGCCTCGGCCCAGGCGTGGATCGCGCCCATGGTCACCTCTTCCTTCTTCAGCTGACCCTGTTCTACCAGCCAGCGCCCGACCGGGCGATACGGGTGGCCGTTCTGGTCGGCATAACCGACGCGCAGTTGCCGGCCATTCTCCAGCTGGATGCGCCCGGAGCCCTGGATCTGCAGGAACTGCAGGTCCATCGGGTCGGTCAGCCAGGCCAGCACCGGCGCCTTCACGCCATCGCGCTGGATCACTTCGGCGCTGTCGTAGGGTTTGAGCGTGTGCCCTTCGATGCGTCCGCGCAGGCGCTTGCCCTTGAGCTCTGGGTAGAGGCTGTCGAGTGCCACCACGATCATGTCGTCCGGCACACCATACACCGGCACGCTGGCCTTGGCGGTCCGGGTCAGGCTGCCGGGGTAGACCGGCTCGTAGTAGCCGGTGATCAGGCCGTTGGCGTTGTTGCCGGCCGAGCGCAGGCTGTACACCTCAAGGGTGTTGCCGAGGAAGTCGCGGATCTGCCGGGCGTCGTTCGGCACCGCCAGCGCGCCGCTGCAGGTATTGGCCCAGACCGGGTCGCGCTTGAGCCGCTCGCAGGCGCTGCGCCAGGCGTTGAAGCCGGCCACCAGGTCGGCTTCGCTGACGCTGGGCAGGTCTTGCCAGGTGGCGTGGGTGTAGGTGGCAATCGGGTGTGGCTTGCTTTTTTCCGGGGCGCTGCCGTTGCAGCCGGCGAGCAAGGCCAGTATCGAAAGGGTGGCGCCGAGGCGGCTCTTGGAAACTTTCATGAACGCTGTTCCTTGCGGTTGGCCTGGGCTAGAGCCGTTCGGGCAAACCGTAGTATTGATAAGGGTATTGGTCTTTGTGGACGAGACGAGGATACTGGCCGCCTTTTTTACCGTGAGCCGACTTCACCATGATGCTCAAGCGACTTTCTGTAGTAGCGCTGGCCTGCCTGACCCTGACCGCCTGTGGCGGTGTCGACCCCAATTCGCCGCTGGGGCAACGCAAGACGATCTTCAAGCAGATGCTCAAGACCAGCGAAGACATGGGCGGCATGTTGCGTGGCCGGCTGCCGTTCGACGGGCAGAAATTCGCCGACGGCGCGGTGAAACTCGATGCGCTGTCGCATGAACCCTGGAAACACTTTCCGCAGGTCAAGGACAACGACGAGAGCAGCGCGCGGGCCGAGGTCTGGGAGCGCCAGGCGCGCTTCCAGGAGCTGGCCCGGCAACTGGAGGGCGTGACCGGCGAACTGGTGGCGGTGACCCGCAGCCAGCCGTTGAACGCGGCCGACCTGGGCGCGCCGATGGACAAGGTCGAGGCGGCGTGCAAGGCGTGTCATACCGAGTTTCGTAATCATTGAGCGCGCTATAGTGGGGCTCGTGCGCTCCCACAGTGGCCGGCGTGATGCCATACCTTGTGGGAGCGGGCGAGTCCCGCGATGAGTTCAGCACGATTCTTGTGTCTTACTTCTCCAGCTCATCCAGTGCCTGCTGCAGTTCTTTCTTGGCTTCGGCCAGCTTGTCCTTGCGCGTGTTGATCTTCTCCGCATCGCCTTTCTTCATGGCCTTGTCCAGGTCCTTGGTGCGCTGCGTCACTTCGTGGCGGGCGTCGAGCACGTTCTGCTCGCGCTCCTTGCGCAAACCGGTGTCGGTGCAGTGCTGAGTCACTTCGCTCAGGGCCTTTTCCAGACCAGCCTGCTGCTCGGCGTTGCCGTGGGCGCGGGCCTGTTCGAGCTGTTCGCTGATGGCTTGCTTCTTCGCTGCACAACCGGTCAGGCCTGGCTGCGCTTCGGTGGCCAGCAGCGGCGTGGCCAACAGGCTACAGGCGGTGAACAGGGCAAGCGGGGAAAGCAGTTTCATAAGGGCTCCGTTGTCGCGGGCTGGCAGAACCGCTGATGCTGCCTTGATCCGATAAATTTAGAAACCCTCTATTGCATGTTCACCCAGCCGGGCCGCCAGGGACTGGACCTGCGGGTCCTGGAAAAAAGCTACCAATTGTGTCGCGCGCCGCTCACCGACGCCCGGCTCGGCTTGCCAGCGGGCGCGGTCGCGAGCGCTCAGCTCCGCCCAGGAGTTGCCCAGCGCCAGCGTTGGCGGTGCCGGTACACCGAGGCCGCGCAGCCAGCGGCTGAAGGGCTGGTTGCGGGCCTGGGCGAACGCCTGCAGCAGTTGTGCACTGCGTCGCTTACCGATACCGGGCACTTGTTCCAGGCTGTGCGCTGACAGGGTCAGCCAGTCGAGCAGGCCATTGAGCCGACCGCTGTCGAGCAGCGCGGCCCAGGTGCCGGGGCCGACACCGGGCAGGTTCAACCCCTGTTTACCGGCCAGCCAGGCCAGGCGGGCAAGAAACTGGCTGCGGCAAGCGGGGCTGGCTTGCCAGCAGCTCAACGGGTGGAAGGCCTCGGTCAGCGGGGCGTCGACCGGCGGGCGCTGGAGGCCGCGTTGCAGCACCTGGTCGAGGCGTGGAATGGTGTGCCCGGCCAGGCTGATGGCCACCTGATCGCCGGGGCGGATGTCCAGTTCGCGCCAGCGTTGCAGCGAGCCGGCGCTGACCTGGCGGATCTGCCGGTCGTCGAGGGTCACCGGTTCGATGCGCACCAGCGGGGTGATGCGGCCGGTGCGGCCGACATTGAAGTGCACGCCGCGAACCTGGGCCAGGGCCTGCTTGAACGGGTACTTCCAGGCCGCTGCCCAGTATGGGGGGCGGGCTTGCCAGCGTTCCGGGCCGGGGCGGCGGCCCTGGCGGATGACCACGCCGTCGCTGGCAAACGGCAAGGGTTGGCTGAACCAGTGCTGGCGCCAGCGCGCGGCGTCGGCGAAACCGCTGATGGGCTGGCTGAAGGCCTTGCTGGTGGCGAAACCGAGGGCGTGGAGGCCATCGAGCCGGGCCTGCATGCCGACCGGACCCTGCGGCCAGTCCCAGACGAACAAGCCGACCTGTGCACCCTGCTCGGTGCTGATCTGTGTGCGGGCGAGCAGGCCGGCGACCTTGCTGCGGGCGCCGAGGCTGCCGCTGCTGGCTTGAACGTGCTGGTCAAGGCGCCAGAACAGTTCGCCCTGAACGATCAGTTCGCGGTGGTCGGGGAGGCGCTGGTTGAGCCGGCCGAGGGCCGGGAGGTGGCGACTCCAGTCATGACCGTGGCTGCCGTCGCCACGGCTGAGCAGTTGGCGCAGTTGGCCGTCGCGGTAGATCAGGGTGACCGCAACGCCATCGACCTTGGGTTGAATCCACAGCTCCTGTTTGCCGTGTAGCCAGGCTTTCACCGCACTGTCGTTGCTGAGCTTGTCCAGGCCGGTGTGCGGGATCGGGTGCGGGATCGGGCCGCTGGCGCTGCGCAGCGGGTTGTCGTTGGCGGCTGTTGCGAAGCAGCTGCGCAGGCGCTGCAGGCGGGCGCGACTCTGGTCGTAGAGTTCGTCGGCGATCAGCGCGACA
This sequence comes from Pseudomonas sp. SDI, assembly GCF_003105155.1. Taxonomy (GTDB): domain Bacteria; phylum Pseudomonadota; class Gammaproteobacteria; order Pseudomonadales; family Pseudomonadaceae; genus Aquipseudomonas. Next base: position 97,768 of record NZ_QETK01000020.1, read on the forward strand.
CCAAGGCGGTGGTAGTGGTCGTCCCAGCGGGCCAGGCGTTGCTGGAGCTGGTCGATTTCCGCCAGGGCGAGGCTGGCGGTCCACCGCGGGCAGGGTTGCGCCTGGGCCTGGGCCTGGGGTAGCCAGAGAAAGAGCAGGAGGAGAATGAGTATGGGCATGGCGAGCGGTCCTTGCTCGGCTGAAGGGGAATTTCAAGCCTAGGAGCGCTGCGCAGATAGGGAGGGGGGAGCTTGTCAGGGGATGTTGCAGGGGATTCATCGCGGGACGAGCCCACTCTCACAGGCGGTCGACTGACTTCCTGTGGGAGCGGGCTCGTCCCGCGATGTGTTTTACAGCCCGGCAGCCGCGCGCAGTTGGTCGACGCGGTCGGTACGTTCCCAGGTGAACGTGGTGAAGGTGTCGTCGCCGACGGTCTTCACTTGCGGGTGACGGCCGAAGTGACCATAGGCCGCGGTTTCCTGGTACATCGGGTGCAGCAGGTCAAGCATGGTGGTGATCGCGTACGGACGCAGGTCGAAGCACTCACGCACCAGCTGGATGATCTTGTCGTCGGAAATCTTGCCGGTACCGAAGGTGTTCAGCGAGATCGACGTCGGTTGGGCAACCCCGATGGCGTAGGAAACCTGGATCTCGCAACGCTCGGCCAGGCCAGCGGCGACGATGTTCTTGGCCACGTAACGACCGGCGTAGGCGGCCGAACGGTCAACCTTGGAGGGATCCTTGCCGGAGAACGCGCCACCGCCGTGACGGGCCATGCCGCCGTAGGTGTCGACGATGATCTTGCGGCCGGTCAGGCCGCAGTCACCCACCGGGCCACCAATGATGAAGTTGCCGGTCGGGTTGATGTGGAACTGGGTGTCCTTGGTCAGCAGCTCGGTAGGCAGGGCTTGCTTGACGATCAGTTCCATCACGCCTTCGCGCAGGTCTTTGTAGGACACATCAGGGTTGTGCTGGGTCGACAGCACCACCGCGTCGATGGCCACCACCTTGCCGCCTTCGTAGCGGCAGGTTACCTGCGACTTGGCATCCGGGCGCAGCCACGGCAGCAGGCCGGACTTGCGCGCTTCGGCCTGGCGCTCGACCAGGCGGTGCGAGAAGCAGATCGGTGCTGGCATCAGCACGTCGGTTTCGTTGCTGGCGTAGCCGAACATCAGGCCCTGATCGCCCGCGCCCTGGTCTTCCGGCTTGCTGCGGTCAACGCCCTGGGCGATGTCCACGGACTGCTTGCCGATGATGTTCATCACCGCACAGGTAGCGCCGTCGAAGCCGACGTCGGAGCTGTTGTAGCCGATGTCGACGATCACCTTGCGGACGATTTCTTCGAGGTCGACCCAGGCCGAGGTGGTGACTTCACCGGCGATGATGGCGACACCGGTTTTCACCAGGGTTTCGCAGGCCACCCGGGCGTATTTGTCCTGGGTGATGATGGCGTCCAGCACCGCATCCGAAATCTGGTCGGCGATCTTGTCCGGATGCCCTTCAGACACGGACTCGGAGGTGAAAAGAGAGTATTCGCTCATCTCGACGGGTTCCTAAAATTTACCGATGGTGAGTGTTGCCAGCCGGTCGCTGAAAATGGCGGACCTGGATCTGGAAACCATTACGTAAGCCCACATAAAGACTATCTTCGGGAACCAGTCCCGCCGCGCTGGCCCAGCGGGCCAGGTCGTCTTGCTCAAAGCCCAGCCAGAGATCGCCACACGCTTCGCGGGCCCAGCTCTGGTCGTGGCTGCACAACTCTGTAACCAACAGGCTGCCGCCTGGTTTGACGCGTTCGGCCAACCGCCCGAGAGCCGCCGCCGGGTCGCTGAAATGGTGCAGGACCATGTTCAGCACCACACAGTCGGCCTGCACTTCGCTGCTATGCAGTGCATCGGCCAGTTGCAGGTTAACGTTAGCCAGACGTTCGCGCTGGCACACCTGGCGCGCCAGTTCGAGCATCGCCGGGCTGTTGTCCAGCGCGGTGACCTGGCTGAACCGACGCGCCAGTTCCGGCAGGAATTCGCCATCGCCCGGGCCGACTTCCAGCGCGCTGGCGGTGTCGGCGAAACTGAGCTTGTCGAGCAACGCCAGCAGGCTTTCGCGGTATTGCGCGAGCCCGGCGATCAAGTCTTGCTGGGCGCGGAATTTCTCTTCGGTGCGTTCGAAAAAGTCCTGGCTGGTGGCGGCCCGGCGCTGTTGCACCTGGCCGATACGCAGTTGTACGTCGCTCGGCAATGTCAGCCCATCGACTTCTTCGAGCAGCGCCGCATGCAGCTTGCCACCCAGGCGCGTGGGCTCGGGCAGGGCGCGGCGATAAAAGATCGCGTTACCTTCGCGGCGTGTTGCCACCAGTTCGGCCTGGGCCAGCACCTTGAGGTGGTGGCTCATGCCCGACTGGCCGATGGCGAAGATCTGCGCCAGTTCCAGTACGCCGAACGAATCGTTGGTCAGCACGCGCAAAACGTTCAGCCGCAACGAATCGCCGCTGGCTTTGCACAGGGCTGCCAGGGTCTCGCTTTGCTCGTGGTCGAGGGAAGGTTCGCGCAGGTTCATGGGGCCGCAGTCTAGTCAGGGTGCCGGGTCGTCGCAATAGCAATATCAAAAAGTTTTGATATTGCTCGATGAGTGGAGCGAAATCTGCCGACAGCACCGACAAAATCGGCTGTTTCGTCGGCCCATGGCCGGTTTCGCCGCTCAAACACAGGAAAATCGTCACTCAACGTCCATCCGTCATTGCCCCGGGACACGTGCCTGGGCGAAAATGGCCGCCTTTTTTCTGTTCCGTTACTTTCAAGCCCCAGGAGATAAGCGATGCCCAGCCGTCGTGAGCGTGCCAACGCCATTCGTGCCCTCAGCATGGATGCCGTGCAAAAGGCCAACAGCGGCCACCCCGGTGCCCCTATGGGCATGGCGGATATCGCCGAGGTTCTTTGGCGTGATTACCTGAAACACAACCCGACCAACCCGAATTTCGCCGACCGCGACCGCTTCGTGCTGTCCAACGGCCACGGCTCGATGTTGATCTATTCGCTGCTGCACCTGACTGGCTACGACCTGTCGATCGACGACCTCAAGGCGTTCCGTCAACTGCACAGCCGCACCCCGGGTCACCCGGAGTTCGGCTACACCGCAGGCGTCGAAACCACCACCGGCCCACTGGGTCAGGGCCTGGCCAACGCCGTCGGCTTCGCCCTTGCGGAAAAAGTGCTGGGTGCCCAGTTCAACCGCGAAGGCCACAACATCGTCGACCACAACACCTACGTGTTCCTCGGCGATGGCTGCATGATGGAAGGCATTTCCCATGAAGTCGCTTCCCTGGCCGGCACCCTGGGCCTAGGCAAGCTGATCGCCTTCTACGACGACAACGGCATCTCCATCGACGGCGAAGTCGAAGGCTGGTTCACCGACGACACGCCGAAGCGTTTCGAAGCCTACAACTGGCAGGTGATCCGCAACGTCGACGGCCACGACGCCGAAGAAATCAAGACTGCCATCGAGACTGCCCGCAAGAGCGAGCAGCCGACCCTGATCTGCTGCAAGACCATTATCGGTTTCGGTTCGCCGAACAAGCAGGGCAAGGAAGACTGCCACGGCGCGCCATTGGGCGACGCAGAGATCGCCCTGGCCCGCGAAGCACTGAACTGGAACCACGGTCCGTTCGAAATCCCGGCCGACATCTATGCCGAATGGGATGCCAAGGAAGCCGGCAAGGCGCTCGAAGCCGAGTGGAACCAGCGCTTCGCGGCCTACTCCGCAGCCTTCCCTGAACTGGCCAGCGAACTGACCCGTCGTCTGGGCGGCGAGCTGCCGGCCGATTTCGCCGAGAAGGCTGCGGCCTACATCGCCGACGTCGCGGCCAAGGGCGAAACCATCGCCAGCCGTAAAGCCAGCCAGAACACCCTGAACGCCTTCGGCCCATTGCTGCCGGAACTGCTCGGCGGTTCGGCCGACCTTGCCGGTTCCAACCTGACCCTGTGGAAAGGCTGCAAAGGCGTCAGCGCCGAAGACGCCAACGGCAACTACATGTTCTACGGCGTGCGCGAGTTCGGCATGACCGCGATCATGAACGGCGTTGCCCTGCACGGCGGCCTGGTGCCGTACGGCGCGACCTTCCTGATGTTCATGGAATACGCGCGCAATGCCGTGCGCATGTCGGCGCTGATGAAGCAGCGTGTCATCCACGTCTACACCCACGACTCCATCGGCCTGGGCGAAGACGGCCCGACGCACCAGCCAATCGAGCAGCTGACCAGCCTGCGCAGCACGCCGAACCTGGACACCTGGCGCCCAGCCGATGCGGTTGAATCGGCGGTGAGCTGGAAGCACGCACTGGAGCGCAAGGACGGCCCATCGGCGCTGATCTTCTCGCGCCAGAACCTGCAGCACCAAACCCGCGACGCCGGCCAGATCGCCGACATCGCCCGCGGTGGTTATGTGCTGAAGGACTGCGCCGGCGAGCCTGAGCTGATCCTGATCGCCACCGGTTCGGAAGTGGGCCTGGCGGTTGCCGCCTTCGACAAGCTGACCGAGCAAGGCCGCAAGGTGCGCGTGGTGTCGATGCCATGCACCAGCGTGTTCGATGCCCAGGACGCCGCCTACAAGCAGTCGGTCCTGCCGCTGCAGGTTGGCGCGCGGATTGCCATCGAAGCTGCCCACGCAGACTTCTGGTACAAGTACGTCGGCCTGGAAGGCCGCGTCATCGGCATGACCACCTACGGTGAGTCGGCGCCGGCTTCGGCATTGTTCGAAGAATTCGGCTTCACCCTGGAAAACATCCTGGGTACTGCCGAAGAGCTGCTGGAAGACTGATCTGGCTGGCTGTGGGGGCGGGGGTGTTCCTATCGCGGGACGAGCCCGCTCC
>NZ_QETK01000021.1 GCF_003105155.1 Pseudomonas sp. SDI
CGGGACGAGCCCGCTCCCACAGTGCTTTTTCTGTAGGAGCGGGCTCATCCCGCGATGCTTTTAGGCTTTGGCAGCTTCTGCCTTGGCAGCAGCATCCTTGATCAGGGTCTGCAGCTCACCGTTTTCGAACATCTCGATCATGATGTCGCTACCGCCGACCAGCTCACCGCCAACCCACAGTTGTGGGAAGGTTGGCCAGTTGGCGTACTTTGGCAGGTTGGCGCGGATTTCCGGGTTTTGCAGGATGTCCACGTAAGCGAATTTCTCGCCGCAACCCATTACAGCTTGTGCTGCCTTGGCCGAAAAACCGCACTGCGGGGCATTCGGCGAGCCTTTCATGTAAAGCAGAATGGTGTTGTTGGCAATCTGCTCTTTGATTGTTTCGATAATATCCATGAAGCACCTCGCGGCTGAACTTTCCGACCTGGTTGTCGGCACGGTGACGCATTGTATCGGAAAGCCGAGCACGACGCTCGGCCTTGCCGATATCAGGCCGCAACCACGTCCACCGGCACCCCATTGAGCGCCGCATTGCCCGACAGCGCATCCAGTTGGCGCTCGTCGGTCAGATCGTTGGCGCTCGCCCCCGGCTGCGCCTGTGCGATGTCCAGCTGCACGCCAGGACGTGCATGGCCAAAGCCGTGCGGCAGGCTGACCACCCCCGGCATCATCTCGGTGCTGGCCTGAACTTCCACCTCGATGCTGCCGACCCGCGACTGCACCCGCACCCGCTGACCGTCCTGCAGGTGGCGCCCAGCCATATCGTCCGGGTGCATCAACAACTGATGGCGCGGCTTGCCCTTCACTAGACGATGGAAGTTGTGCATCCAGGAATTGTTGCTGCGCACATGCCGCCGGCCGATCAGCAGCAGTTGAGCGGCGCTCGGCGGTTGCTGCGCGGCGAAGCGCTGCAGATCGGCAAGAATCTCCGGCGGCGCCGCCTCGACCGCCTGACCGGGGGTTTTCAGGCGCGCGGCCAGATTCGGCTGCAACGGCCCCAGGTCGATGCCATGTGGATAGCGATCCAGGGTGCTGAGCGACAAGTCGAACGCCGAACCTTGGCCATAGCGCCCGGCGCGTAGCCCCATGTCGATCATCTGCGCCGGCGGCAGGGTCGGCTTGAGCGGCTTACCCGAGATGGCTGCAAAGGCCTTGGCCAGCCCGACGAAAATCTCCCAGTCGTGCAATGCGCCATCCGGCTTGGGCAGGATCGCCCGGTTGAAACGGCTGACATTGCGCACGGCGAACAGATTGAAGGTGGTGTCGTAGTGATCGTTCTCCAGCGACGAAGTCGATGGCAGGATCAGGTCGGCGTAGCGCGTGGTCTCGTTGATATACAGGTCAATGCAGAGCATGAACTCCAGCCCTTCCAGCGCCTGTTCCAACTGACGGCCGTTGGGCGTGGACAACACCGGATTGCCGGCCACCGTCACCAGCGCCCGCACCTGACCTTCGCCAGCGGTGAGCATTTCTTCCGCCAGCGCCGCCACCGGCAGTTCGCCACCATACTCCGGCAAGCCGGACACACGACTTTGCCAGGCATTGAAGTGACCGCCGCCGGTGCTGGCCACCAGGTCGATGGCAGGCTCGGTACACAGGACGCCACCGACCCGATCCAGGTTGCCGCTGACCAGGTTGATCAGTTGCACCAGCCAGTGGCAAAGCGTACCGAAGGTCTGGGTGGACAGCCCCATCCGGCCGTAACACACGGCCTTGTCGGCCGCGGCGAAATCCCGCGCCAACTGCCGGATCAATCCAGCGTCGATCCCGCAGAGCAGGCTCATCACTTCGGCAGTGAACGGCTGCAGCGCCTCGCGCACCTCGTCCAGCCCGCGCACCGGCAAATGGCTGCCGCGGGTCAGGCCCTCTTCAAACAGGGTATTGAGCACGCCACACAGCAAGGCCGCATCGCCACCGGGGCGCACGAACAGGTGCTGATCGGCCATGGCTGCGGTTTCGCTGCGCCGGGGGTCGACCACCACCAGCGTGCCGCCACGCGCCTGAATGGCCTTCAGACGTTTCTCCACATCCGGTACGGTCATGATGCTGCCGTTGGAGGCCAGCGGGTTGCCGCCGAGAATCAGCATGAAATCGGTGTTGTCGATGTCCGGGATCGGCAGCAGCAGGCCATGGCCATACATCAGGTAACTGGTCAGGTGCTGCGGCAGTTGGTCGACCGAGGTCGCCGAGAAGCGGTTGCGGGTTTTCAGCAGGCCCAGGAAGTAGTTGCTGTGGGTCATCAGCCCGTAGTTGTGCACGCTCGGATTGCCCTGATACACCGCCACTGCGTTCTGTCCATGGCGCTGCTGGATGGCCCAGAGCTTTTCCCCGGCCAGGGTGAAAGCCTGCTCCCAACTGATCGGCTGCCACTGCTCGCCGATCCGCTGCATGGGGCTGCGCAGGCGATTGGGGTCATTCTGGATGTCCTGCAGCGCCACCGCCTTGGGGCAGATATGCCCGCGGCTGAAACGGTCCTGGGCATCGCCCTTGATCGAGCTGATGCGCGGGCCGCCCTCCTCCTCGCTGGTGACTTCGAGGGTCAGGCCGCAAATGGCCTCGCACAGGTGACAGGCGCGGTGGTGCACGGTCTTGTTCATGGCCGCCTCTTGTTCTGGGTCGCGGTGGGTAAGCCAGCCTCGACTATGGCCCTGGCCTGCGCACATCACCAGAAACGTTCGCCGCGTGAATCGCCCGGCATCACTCGGACGATGGTTCCAGAACGCTGCCTTTCATTGCCAAGCGAACAACCGGCAGTGTAAAAAGATCCGTGGTTGCCCATAAAAAATAAGCCAACCAATGGTTTGCAACACATTCGGCAGCGTCCGATTTGCACGCCCCTCTTGGTAAGACGCGACATTTAATTATAGTATTGCGCCTTCCCCTATTTCGTCGCCCCGTGCGGCTTACGCCGCAGGTCACTCCCGTTTTTTCTGAAAACCGGCTTTTGAACCTGCGGTCTGTTGCAAAAAGGTAGTCAATGATGAGCGCTAGGCACTTTCTCTCCCTGATGGATTTCACCGCCGAAGAGCTGGTCAGTGTGATCCGCCGAGGGATCGAGCTGAAAGACCTGCGTAACCGCGGCGTACTCTTCGAGCCGCTGAAAAACCGCGTGCTGGGGATGATCTTCGAAAAATCCTCGACCCGCACCCGACTGTCGTTCGAAGCCGGCATGATCCAGCTAGGCGGCCAGGCCATCTTCCTCTCGCCGCGCGACACCCAACTGGGCCGTGGCGAGCCGATCGGCGACTGCGCCATCGTCATGTCGCGCATGCTCGATGCGGTGATGATCCGTACCTTTGCCCACAGCACCCTGACCGAATTTGCCGCCAATTCGCGGGTACCGGTAATCAACGGCCTGTCCGACGACCTGCACCCGTGCCAGCTGCTGGCCGACATGCAGACCTTCCTCGAACACCGTGGCAACATCCAGGGCAAGACCGTGGCCTGGGTCGGCGACGGCAACAACATGTGCAACAGCTATATAGAAGCTGCCAGCCAGTTCGATTTCCAGCTGCGCATCGCCTGCCCCGAGGGCTACGAACCGAACGCCACGTTCCTGGCCAAGGCTGGCGACCGTGTGCACGTAGTGCGTGACCCGAAAGAAGCCGTGCGCGATGCCCACCTGGTGAGCACCGATGTCTGGACTTCCATGGGTCAGGAGGAGGAAACTGCCCGGCGTCTGGCGCAGTTTGCGCCGTACCAGGTCACTCGCGAACTGCTCGACCTGGCGGCACCCGATGCCCTGTTCATGCACTGCCTGCCCGCCCACCGTGGCGAGGAAATCAGCCTGGACCTGCTCGACGACCCCCGCTCGGTCGCCTGGGACCAGGCCGAAAACCGCTTGCATGCACAGAAGGCGCTTCTCGAATTTCTTGTTGAACCGGCCTATCACCACGCATGAGTCAACCTCTACTGCTCAACCTGCGCAACCTCGCCTGCGGCTATGGCGAGGCGCGTATCGTCCAGAACCTCAACCTGCACCTCAATGCCGGCGACATCGGTTGTCTACTGGGCTCCTCGGGGTGTGGCAAAACCACCACCCTGCGCGCCATTGCCGGCTTCGAGCCGGTGCATGAAGGGGAAATTTCCCTCGCGGGCGAGGTCATCTCCAAGGCCGGCTTCACCCTGGCGCCGGAGAAACGTCGGATCGGCATGGTGTTTCAGGACTACGCCCTGTTCCCACACCTGACCGTCGCCGAAAACATCGCATTCGGCATCGGCAAGCACCCGCAGCAGCGCCAGGTGGTCGAGGAAATGCTCGAACTGGTCAAGCTCGGTGGCCTGGGCGGGCGCTATCCGCACGAATTGTCCGGTGGTCAGCAACAGCGTGTGGCCCTCGCCCGCGCGCTGGCGCCGGAACCACAACTGCTGCTGCTCGACGAGCCGTTCTCGAACCTCGACGTCGAACTGCGTCGGCGCCTCAGCCATGAAGTCCGCGACATTCTGAAAAGCCGCGGCACCAGCGCGATTCTGGTCACCCATGACCAGGAGGAAGCGTTTGCCGTCAGCGACCATGTCGGTGTATTCAAGGAAGGCCGACTGGAGCAGTGGGATACCCCATACAACCTCTACCACGAGCCATTCACGCCGTTCGTGGCGAGCTTCATCGGCCAGGGCTACTTCATTCGCGGGCAGATGCTCAGCCCGGAATCGGTGCAGACCGAGCTTGGCGAGCTGCGCGGTAACCGAGCTTACACGCTGCCAGCAGGCAGCGCAGTGGACGTACTGCTGCGTCCGGACGATATCATCCATGCGCCACACAGCGCGCTGAAGGCCACAATCGTCGGCAAGAGCTTCCTCGGTGCCTCGACCCTGTATCGCCTGCAACTGCCAACCAGCAGCCAGCTGGAAGCGATTTTCCCGAGCCATGTCGACCATCAGGTCGGTAGCGAAGTGGGCATCGAAGTGGCCGCCGATCACCTGGTGCTGTTCGCGGTACCCGGTACGGTGGCGGCGCAATTGCACCCGCTAGACAACGGCGTACGACGCTACAGCTCGACGCTCTGAGCCTGCCGTTGCCCCCTGTAGGCGCCGGCCGGTTCCTACAGGGTTGATTGCCGTTACTCGCGCCCGATCATGGCAAATTTGGCCTGGGTGTGCTCGGCCAAGACTGCCGCCGACAGCTCCACCTCCAGACCTCGCCGCCCGGCGCTGACATAAATAGTCTCGAAGGGCTGCGCCGTCTCGTCGACAAATGTGCGCAAGCGCTTTTTCTGCCCCAGCGGGCTGATGCCGCCGAGCAAATACCCAGTGGAGCGCTGCGCCGCCGCCGGGTCGGCCATCTCGCACTTCTTTACCCCTGCCGCCTGAGCCAGCGCCTTCAGGTCCAGACTGCCCACCACCGGGACCACCGCCACCAGCAACTCGCCCTTCTCGCTGGCTGCGAGCAGGGTCTTGAACACCCGATTCGGTGCCAGACCAAGTTTTTCGGCAGCTTCCAGGCCATACGAAGCGGCCTTGGGGTCATGTTCGTAACTGTGGATGCGATGTTCGGCGCGAACCTTTTTCAACAAATCCAGGGCGGGGGTCATGCGGGACTCCAGGCAAGGGGCTCTACAGGTTTTCGCTGGTTACTGTAGGGCAAATTAGCGCAGGCAACCACTCGTCCACCCGCGTCGCAAACGCTCACGGCCGCGCCTCTGTAGGCGTCATCAGCCAAACCAATAGTCAGAATGTGAATGATGGTTCACTTTCGACCTTTGACATAAGCGTTTCTTGTCTATATTTTTTCGATTCTGAATACAGGAAGTGCACCGATACGGTGCATTTCTACCACTGCCCGACCGAAATGGGGATTTCGGCCGGGTTTTTGTCGAGCGCTCACAGCGCCTCACAACAACAAAAACCGAGGTAACGAATGACGACCGCTGTGCAACAACCGACGCTATCCAGCCAATGTCTGGCCGAGTTTTTCGGCACCGCGCTGCTGATCTTTTTTGGTACCGGCTGCGTTGCTGCCCTCAAGGTCGCGGGCGCCAGCTTTGGCTTGTGGGAAATCAGCATCATCTGGGGCGTCGGCGTGAGCATGGCAATCTACCTCACCGCGGGCATTTCCGGCGCACACCTGAACCCGGCCGTGAGCATTGCCCTGAGCCTGTTCGCCGGTTTCGAAAAGCACAAACTGCCGTTCTATATCGTTGCCCAGATCGCTGGCGCCTTCTGCGGCGCAGCGTTGGTCTACGCGCTCTATAGCACCCTGTTCTTCGATTACGAACAGGCGCATGCCATGGTCCGCGGCAGCCAGGCCAGCCTGGAGCTGGCTTCGGTATTCTCCACCTATCCGCACCCGGCCCTGTCCACCGGCCAAGCGTTCCTGGTCGAGGTGATCATCACCGCTATCCTGATGGCCGTGATCATGGCCATCACCGACGACAACAACGGCCTGCCACGCGGCGCCATGGCGCCCCTGTTGATCGGTCTGCTGATCGCCGTCATCGGCAGCGCCATGGGCCCGCTGACCGGCTTCGCGATGAACCCGGCGCGTGACCTGGGGCCGAAGATCATGACCTTCCTCGCCGGCTGGGGCGATATTGCCTTTACCGGTGGCCGAGATATTCCCTATTTCCTGATTCCGATCTTTGCGCCGATCATAGGGGCATCCCTCGGCGCTGCGCTTTATCGCGGCGTGTTTGCCCGCAGCCTGCCTCAGGCGGCTGCTGCAGTCACCGCAACCGACGACACAGCTCAGGGCAAAACCCAGGCATCCTGAGGCCGCTACGGCGAGCCGCGCTCGCCCAGCCCTGACCTCCACTTATTACGTGCAAGGCCAACGACATGACAGACACCCAGAACAAGAACTACATCATTGCCCTGGACCAGGGCACGACCAGTTCGCGGGCCATCATTTTCGACCGTGACGCCAACGTGGTGGGTACTTCCCAGCGCGAATTCGCACAACACTATCCGCAAGCCGGCTGGGTCGAGCACGACCCGATGGAGATCTTCGCCACCCAGAGCGCGACCATGGTCGAAGCCCTGGCCCAGGCTGGTCTGAGCCACAACCAGGTGGCCGCCATCGGCATCACCAACCAGCGTGAAACCACGGTGGTGTGGGACAAGGAAACCGGTCGCCCGGTGTACAACGCCATCGTCTGGCAGTGCCGCCGCAGCACCGAGATCTGCGAACAGCTCAAGCGTGACGGCCTGCAGGACTACATCCGCGACACCACCGGCCTGGTGACCGACCCGTACTTCTCCGGCACCAAACTCAAATGGATCCTCGACAACGTCGAAGGCGCCCGCGAGCGCGCCGAACGCGGTGAGCTGCTGTTCGGGACCGTCGATACCTGGCTGATCTGGAAGTTCTCCGGCGGCAAGGTGCATGTCACCGACTACACCAACGCCTCGCGCACCATGCTCTTCAACATCCACACGCTGGCGTGGGACGAGAAGATGCTCGATGTGCTGAACATTCCGAAGCAGATGCTGCCGCAGGTGCGTTCATCGTCCGAAGTGTATGGCCATACCAAGAGCGGCATCGCCATTGCCGGTATTGCCGGCGACCAGCAGGCCGCCCTGTTCGGCCAGATGTGCGTGGAGCCAGGCGAAGCGAAAAACACCTATGGCACCGGTTGCTTCCTGCTGATGAACACCGGCGACAAAGCGGTGAAATCCTCCCATGGCCTGCTCACCACCATCGCCTGCGGCCCGCGTGGCGAAGTGGCTTACGCGCTGGAAGGTGCGGTGTTCAACGGTGGTTCTACCGTGCAATGGCTGCGTGACGAACTGAAGATCATCAACGACGCCCACGACACCGAATACTTTGCCAGCAAGGTCAAGGACAGCAACGGCGTGTACCTGGTACCGGCATTCACTGGCCTCGGCGCACCGTACTGGGACCCGTATGCCCGCGGTGCGTTGTTCGGCCTGACCCGTGGGGTCAAGGTCGATCACATCATCCGTGCCGCGCTGGAGTCGATTGCCTTCCAGACCCGCGACGTGCTGGACGCCATGCAGCAGGATTGCGGCGAGCGCCTGAGCGCGCTGCGCGTCGATGGTGGTGCGGTGGCCAACAACTTCCTGATGCAGTTCCAGGCCGACATTCTCGGTACCTGTGTCGAGCGTCCACAGATGCGCGAAACCACTGCATTGGGCGCGGCCTACCTCGCTGGCCTGGCCTGCGGTTTCTGGAGTGGGCTGGACGAGCTGCGCGGTAAGGCGATCATCGAGCGCGAGTTCACCCCGCAGCTGGAAGAAGCGCAGAAAGAGAAGCTGTATGCCGGCTGGCTGAAAGCGGTGGATCGTACCCGTGACTGGGAACCGCACGAGGAATAAGCGCGCATTCCTGTGGGAGCCGGCGTTGCCGGCGATGGGGCCAAGGTGGCCCTGATCGCTGGCAACGCCAGTTTGCCACCGCAGTGGCTCGCAGTGTTCCTGTCAGCGTTCAGACCTGACGCAACCGCTCCCGCTCCAGCCCGGCATAAGCCTCCAGCGCCCAATAGCCAATCCGTTCGCGCAACAGCGCCGACGCTTCCCGACGCTTATCCTGACTGTCCGGCACAAAGGCCTGCTCCGGTGACTTGGCATGCTGGCCGACAGCGCCCAGCGCCAGCTCGACCTCCTCCGCTGCCAGTCTGAAAAACGTCGCCAGACGCCCGCTCATCGCCCCTGGCAACTCGCTGTAGTTGACCAGCAGCACTGGCTCGACCGCGCACTGCTCCAGCCCTCCGGTCAACAGCTCGCCAATACGCCGCGCCACATCGTCCTCACGTCCGCTGAACGGCTGCGATCCCTCCAGTCGCGCGACTCCGAGCTGGCCCGGAATCATCTGCAGGCCTGCACGACGCAAATGCGACACGGCAATCTCCAGCGGCTCGCGGTACAAGTACAGCCACGGTACCTGCGGGAAATAGCTGCGCAGCAAGGGCCGCTCGAAGATATTCCAGGCATCCAGCTTGATCACCAGGGCCCGCTCCGAGCCGCTGCGAACCTGACCGTAGGCCGAGAGCAGCCCGGCGATGGCCGCCCGCCGCTCGGCATCCGGCAAATCGCAGCGCAGCAGTGTGTCGAGCGCCGGCGGCTCGGAAATCACCACATGACTGTCGAGCCGCGCCAGCATCTGGCTGATCAGCGTCGAGCCACAGCGCGAGGCGTGATAGACGAACGCCGCTGGCGCCACACCGGGGCTCTGCCGTTGCCACTCGCTCAACGCCGCGAGCGGCGTCTCACGGCGAAAAGCCTGGTTGAACGGCAGGCGCAAGGCGTCGTCCACCGCATCGCGAAAGAACGGCTGCGACAGGCGTTGCGTGCCGAACCAGCACCAGTCCACCCACCACCGGCCGTCTCGCTGAAAAACGCTGATCGGCAACCAGCCGTGCAAATTCAGACCTTCCATTGATCACTCCAGCGCTGCCGGCCCTGGCGCATGGCCGCGAGCACCTGTTGACGGTCTAATAGCAGCTCCTGGGCGGCAGCCAGGGCCAGGGTGCGATCGATAAACTGTTCCACATCGGTCAATGCCTGAAGCTCCCAGCAGGCCAGCGGCGAAGCGCTCAGCCAGCGCCGAAACTCGGCCAGCGCCCGTGCTCTGCGGCCCTCGCCGGTCGCCGGGGTCGTCGCCAGGCCAGCGGCTACGGCGTCCAGCAACCAGGGCGTCGGCCGACAGTCGAGCACCAGATGGATACGTGGCAGTTGATCATGGTTGTCGACGCTGTGCGGCCTCTCCAGGTCAAGAAACCAGCATTCGCCGGCCCGCATCGGGATGCGTTGCCCCTCGAGCATGAAGTCGACCTGCTCAGGGCTGAGCAAGGGAATGTGCAAGCGCAGATCGGCATCCGGCCCGCCGAGATCGTAGTCGCGGTGTTCATGAATCTGTGCCCCAGGCCCCAGACGCAGCAGCCGGGCACTGCGGATCGCCAGTGGCAGATGGCCCAGCCCCTGCTGCCAGCGGCTGTCGTTCAACCATGCCGGGCGCTGGACGGCCGGCCCAGTACCGGGCGCGAGCTCGCTACTCGCATCGGCCGGAGCGATCAGTGCCACCCCGCTCCAGTCACCGTTGAAATAGTGCTGATTGAAGTGCGGCTGCCACTGCGCCGGCTCGATCGCAGCCAGGGCCGCCAGCAGTGGCGGCAGGTCGACCTGAGCATTCAGCCGGGCGCACAGGGGTCGGCTACTGTAACCCGTCGGCTCGATACCTGATGACTCCATACCCGCAACCTCCGTGATGACCGACAAGATCGCGCCAGTCTACGGTAGCACCAACGACCGTCAAGCACATTGCCATCACGGCTCACCGTGCCGCGCACCGACTGCCGTACCGGCGAAAACAACCCGGCAGCCAGCTTGAAGTGCTGTTGGCCAAGGTTTCGCGCAAGCCATCAATCTCGATGCGGCGTGCCTCCGGGTTTAGCGCCAGTGCCGAGCGCAGCGCTGGCCAGCAGCTGGCCGGCAACTGCACAGGACGCAGTAGATGAGGGGCTGCTGGCTGCTCGCGAATCTGCGTGGCATTTAGGTAGCGAAGTGGATGCTTACCGCCTGCCAACTCGTAGATCACGCAGGCCGCGGCATAGAGATCGGTGGCCTGCGATAATCCCGCCCCCTCGAACAACTCCGGCGCAGCATAGCCTGGCGTCCAGGCATTGAAGCGGCTACGGCTCAGGCGCGGAAGATCGGCAAACTCACCGGCGCAGGGCTGGCTCAGGCCGAAATCGAACAGGTGCACGTACTGTTCCCCGAGGAGCAGGTTGCCGGGTTTGAGGTCGCCATGCACCACCCCTTGCCGATGCGCATGTCCCACGGCATCCAGCAAAGCCAGCGCGATACCGCGCCCACGTGTCCAGGCCAGTCCTTGCGGGTGTTCGCAGAGCAGGCGATCCAGCGGCATGCCACGCAGCAGTTCCATGGTGAAATAGGCCTGGCGAAAGCGCGTATCCACTTCAAAACTGAACGCGCGAACAATATTGCGGTGCTGCAAGTGCCGGGTCAGGGCAAACTCACCGTAGAGCAAGGCGGCGGCATCCGGACAGTCGGCAACATCTTCGCGCAACAGCTTGAGCGCGACGTAAGGTGCCGGGTCGCCGAACTGTTCCAACAACAGGTCACGGGCGCGGTAGACCATCCCCATACCACCAGCGCCCAACAGCCCCTCCAGGCGATAGCGGCCACTGAGCACATCGGGAATCCCCCCCGCCGAACGAATCGCCAGGTCGGCCGCCATCCACTCGTTCATGTGCGGATTACCACCGCGGTCAGGTTGTCGGCGGCGCGGCCGTGCAGCGCCTTGTCGAACAGATGCTCAAGGGCCCGGGCGGGGGCATGCTGGTCCAGCGCCGCCCCCAGTACCGGCTCGCTGAGCGGCTGGTATAAACCATCGCTGCACAACAGAAAGACATCGCCGCGCGCCACCTCCAGCTCAAGGATTTCCAGCTTGAGCGTCGCGCTGGCACCCAACGCGCGGGTCAAGGCATGAGCCGAGGGATGCTGACGCGCCTGCTCGCCACTCAACTGCTGTTCGTCGATCAGTTGCTGGCGCAACGAGTGATCGCGCGACAGCAGGAACAAGCGCCCCTGCCGCCACAGGTAGCACCGGCTGTCGCCGGCCCAGATGCACGCAGCCCGCTTGTCCTCCAGGAGCAAGGCCACCACCGTGCTACCCATGATATTGTCGGCGCGCTCGGCAACCACCGTCAGCTCTTGCGTCAGCCGCCGGTTCAACCAGTGCAGGCACTGGCGCACCTGGCGCAGTTGATCGTCGAACGACCCAGCCAGGGTCAGGGCGTCCAGCCCGGCCACCACCATCTGGCTAGCCAGGTCGCCGGCCTGATGCCCACCCATGCCATCGGCAACCACCCACAGACCACGCTCTGGACAGTCGAGGAAGGCGTCTTCGTTGCGTGTTCGCACCTTGCCCCGATCGGTACGCCCGGCACTGCGCACGGCGGCCATCAAAGCGTCGCCGGCAGGCGGAAGCCACGCACCGCGCTCAGGTCGAACGGGTTCGGCGAGCGCTGGCTGAACACCAGGTAATTAGCCTGCATACCGCCCACCCGGGCCTTGATCATCAGCACATCGCGCCCCGTCTGGTACTCGGTCTGCATCAGGTCGAACAGGCGGAACAGCGACCAGGCGCCGCTGTTCTTCTCGATCCCCAGGGCCTTGCCGCCCTGCTCTTGCAGTACCAGGCTGGTGCGGCCGTCCTCTGCACTGGTCGGCCAGGTGAAGGCCATCGGCGTGATCGGCCCATGACGATAGACCATCTGCTGGTTACCCAAACGGAACTCGGCGCGGCTGACGCCAGGGTCGAGGGTGTAGGGTTCAAGCTTGAACTGCACCTGCGGCTCGTTGGGATTTTCGGCAAAGAAGCTGCGGCGGATGGTCTGGGCGTTGCTCATCTGTTCGAGGAAGCTGCGGGACAGCGGCAGGCTGCGCCCGTCCACGCTGCGCAAGCGGTAATGCCCGGCCTCGCCGCTGACAAATGGCTTGAGGTAGCTGTCGAAGAAGCGCTCGGCCAGGCCCTGCGCCTTGAAGAACTCGCGAAAATCGTTGAGCGCGACATCGCTGCCGCTGTGTGCGAAGAACGGATAGCGCTGTTTCAACGCCTTGTCGTAGAAACTGTACAGCTCGGTCTGGTACTGCTGATTGAGGAACCGATAGCCGTCGAACAACACCAGCATCCAGGCGTCCTCGGCCAAGCCGCTAAGCCAGGCGCTGACTGGCCGCGGCAGACGCCCGGCCGCCACGCGCAAGCTACTCAGCGCATCGCGCTGGCCAGCCATGCGCTGCTTCGCCAGTTCATAGGCCGCCTGTTCCGGTTGGCTCGCGCGGCTCAGGGCAGCCAACTGCAACTGTACGTCGTTGAGCGCCTGCAAGGCCGGAACAAGATCGGCCGCCGGGCCATTGTTATCGTCAAGCAGTCGATGCAACGGTTCGAAGCGCCGCTCCAGGGATTTACGCGCGGTGTCCGGGAGCTTGCTCGACAGTGCCTTGCCCGCCGTCGCCGCCGCTTTGCCGGCGTTGGCCAGCGTCGCAGCAACCTGTTCGGCGACCGCTGGCAGCGCCGCGCTATCGGCGTTCAACGGGAAGCGGGTGTTCTCGCGAACCTCTACCAGCAATTGCAGCAGCGGCGAGTTGGCCGCGGTCAGGCCGAGGATCCTGTCGGCGCCATCCTGTGCATCGGCAAATGCTGGCAAGCCGAGCCGATTGAGCGCCTCGCTCCAGTGGTTGGCGTAATCGGCGAAGTACAGCTGCTCCAGCTCGACCAACAACCGGCGCATGTCCAGGCCGCTCAGGCTGCTGCCTTCACCCAGCACCCAGTTGTCCTGGAGGATGTCGCGCACCAGGCTCAGGCCCTGGGTAATGAAGTAGTGCTGGTAGCCTTTCTGGGTGTAGAAACCTGGGATCAGGTAATCGCTGCCTTCGAACAGCGCACCACGGGCGCCCAACTGCTGACTGAGGCGATAGTCAGGCAACCCGCGGGCCTGCTCGCGCAGTACCCGATAGACCACGGTCGCCAGCGACTCGCGGCGCAGCACCTTGCGCGCCTGAGCCACTAATACGTCGTTCAACGGATAGCTGAACGGCTGCTGCAGAAGCCGTCCGAAGTGCTCGTTGAGGCCGCTTTGCACGGCCGTGTTGCCCGCATGTCGCCGCGACCAGTCGGCCGCCATCCACTCCCTGAGCACAGCAGGGTCGCGTCGATCCGGCAGGCCAAGCATCAGGTACGCGCGCAGGGCGCCGAGTAGCTGTTCGCGGCTGCCGAGGCTCACGCGAATCTGGGCCTCCAGCCCCTGCGCAACCCTGGGTAACAGCGCCTGTGCCAGCGTACGCTGGTAGGCCTGCAGCAACCGCGGATTGCTCGACGCGCCTTGATACAGACCGGCGCGCTCGATCAGCGCAGCATCGCCCGTGGCCGGGAACACTTGGGTCGCCGCATAGCGGCTGGCGAGCAGCGGCAACAAGGCGGCATCGTCGTGAGTCGTCAGCGCGGCCTGCTGCCGGCTTGACTGCTCGGCCAGCTCACGCAGTGTTTCCAGGCTGCGTTCATTGGCCAGAAAGCTGTTGGCCCACGCCACGCCGAACAGACCGAGGCAGGCCAGCGCAGCGGCGAACAGCCCACGCTGCCGCCAGTTGATACGCCGGGTCTCACGCGTGTCCAGGCCGGCCAACTCAGCTTCGGGAAAAATCACCCGGGCGAACAGGTTGTAGATAAAGCGCGAACGCCGCCCGGCGGTGAACGTCGACGGGCTCAGCGGGGTGCCGTTGTCGACCGGCGCGTCACGCTGCGCGGTACTGGTGAAATAGAAACCACGCAACTGGCTGGCGCGCTGATAGCGGTTGCCGGTAAAGGCACTGTCCACCAACTGCGCAAGATTGCCGCCAAGGCGCGCAAACTGGATCGGGAAATCGAGGATCAGGCCACGCCGCTGGGTGTCGCGATCCTGTTGCAGGCGAGTGATCACCTGCGCGTTCAGGCGCGCAACCAGTTCGTCGAACTGCTGATTCAGCACGTCGATATCCGAGCCGCATTGCGCGCGGGTAAAGCTGGTGCCGAGCACTTGCTCGCACTCCTCCCGCGACAGCGAGTCGAAGTAGGTATCGAAGCCCGGCACACAGTCGGCCTTGGTCAACAGCAGATACACCGGCACATCCATGTGCAGGTGCCGGTGCACCTCCTGCAAGCGCTCGCGGATCAACTGACCCAAGGTTTCCATACCCTTGAGGTCAGTGCGCTGCAGGTGCGAAACCGGCACAGCCACCAGCACACCATTGAGCGGCCGGGCGCGTCGACGCGAGCGCAACAGCGTGAGTAACGTTGCCCAGGCGCTGCCATCAACCGGCGCATTACCCTGCTCCAGGAAGCGGCCAGCCGTGTCGATCAGCACCCCATACTCCCCGAAGTACCAGTCGCACTCCGCGCTGCCGCTGTCGTCGCGCCCGAGCTTGCGCTCAAGCTTGTTCAGTGGAAAATCCAGGCCGGAGTGCTCAAGCAGGCTGGTTTTGCCGGCGCCCTGCGGACCGATCAGCAGATACCAGGGCAAGTCGCTGCGCCAGCGCTCGCTGTGGCCGCCATAAAGGCTGCTGGTTCTGAGAATACCCAGCGCTTCCTTGAAGCGCTTGCGCAGGCTGGCTTGCGCTTCGCTGATGTCCACCTGTCGGGCCCGTAGCAACGGGCTTTCGCCGCTATTCGCGGCATCCTGGCGGCGCCGGTTACGGCGCCAGCGGGCAAACACCCGGCTCAGGCCCCACAGCAGAAACAGCACGCCGATACTCACCAGACGGGCGCTGACACTTGCCCAGAAGCGCTGATCGTCCACCGCCAGCAGCGGCCCAAAACACCACACCAGCAGCGCGCCGAGCAGTACCAGCAGCAAGCTCCACAACCAGCTCTGGCGCAACACCCCCCAACACTTAATAAAGAAGTTTTTCATCACACGTCCCTGAGATTACGGATGGGGCTGAAGCACGCTGGACGCGAGCGGTTGATACAGCTGCAACACCGTTTCGCGCTTCTCGCCCAGCACGAAGGCAAAACCGGAAAACATCACCACCAGGCAGGTTGCCGAGATGGCCGCCAGCAACCAGCCAGGCACGATGCGCACCACCCCTTGGCGTGGCGCGCGCAAGCCTTCCCACTGGGGCGAGAGTTCCCGTGGAATATCGCCGCGGACATGGCGGATCTGCCGATAGAGGCTGTCGCGAACGTTGTTCAGCTCGATCATTCCGCGCGCCTGCAAGCGGTATTTGCCCTCGAAGCCAAGGCACAGGCAGATGAACATCAGTTCCATGGTGGCCAGGTTCCTGATCGGGTCACGCCCGGCCAGGTCGACCAGTTCGAAGAATTTTTCGCCCCCGGAGGATTCTTCATGCAGCTCATTCAGCAGGCCGTGGTCCGACCAGCGACTGTCATTGCCCCAGGGGGTGGTGACCACCGTTTCATCGGTGACCGTACAGAGCAGATAACGCGCAGTGCGGATCTCCAGCTCGCTCAGCCCGGCGTAGCGGGTCTGGTCGACAAAGTACTGGAGATGCGCCTTCAACGTATCCCGCAAGGTGTCGATCTTCGGTAGCTCAACCTCGGTCTTGACCCGCACCAGCAGCGAAAACAGCGGTGCCGCCGCACTCAGCAACGGGTTTATGCCAATGTTGAAGCGCTCCAGCGGCGCGCAGTTGGCCGCATAGACCATGCGTTGTTCCAACTCCTCATAACGCGGCGCGTGGGCAGCATCGGTCAACGTTTCCTGGCGCGGACGCTCGCCGTGCGCATTGACCAGGATGGTCTTTTCGTCCATCGCCAAGTGCATGTCCTTGCTCATCTCATGCCTTCCTGATGGCCCAGAATTTCAATTCGAGTTCCACAAGTTCACCAGAAACGTGGAAGGCGAAACCGGCCGTGCGCTCCATCTGGGCAAGGTCATCGGCGCTGAAATCGAGGGCGAAGTAGGTTTTGTCCGAATGGAACGGTATCTGCCGTGGCGCCACCGGCAACGGTCGCAGCTTGATACCCGGCAGGTGCAGGTTGACCAGGTCGCGAATCTGCTCGGCCGAACCTACCTTGAGGTGCACCGGCAGGCGCTTGCGCAGGTCTTCGGGGCTGCACGCGGCGCTGGCAGCGAGCACGAACGTGGCCTCCGTCAACAGGCTGCGATCGTTCAGCTTGGCCACCTGGACGCCAAAGTTGCGTCCCTCCAACGGCAGCTCGATGGCATGCTGTTCCAGCACCAGCGACAACACGTGGCGAATAGCGCCCATCAGCTGGCGAAAGCTCGCCCCCTGGTTGTTGTGCTGGTATTGGCTGTCGCTTCGCGGGCGTTTGCTCTCGCTGCCGAAGGTCGACAGCTCGCCAAGCATGCCCAGCAAAGCGCGATAGAGCTCCTCGGGGTGGACCTGCGGCAAGTCCATGAAATGCCGCAATACCACGCTGGTACGGTTGATCAACTGCAGCATGAGGAAGTCGCCGACTTCGGCCCCGCCGACCTTGCCGTTCGACTGGATACGCTCGGCCAACGCCTCGCCGCGATTGTCGAGCAAGGTGATCACCTCCTTCAGGCAGGCCTGCAGATAGGGCGAGGCATGCACATGAATGAAGCTTGGGACGAAATTCGCATCCAAGCTGACGGCAGCGTCCGGCGAGGTATCGAGGATGTCGCAGAGCTTGAGTTTCACGTAGGCCTGATCGTTCTGCTGCTCGCCCAGCAACAGCCGGAAGTCCAGGCGCGCACAGCTGATCTGGCTAGTGGAATCGTCGCCGGCATTGGAATCACTCACCTCGGTGTCGAATACTGTGTAGCGCGTCAGCACATCGGGCTGGCTGCTGCGTCGCGCCTCGACATGGTTGCCGGTGACCAGCGGTAGCGCGAGAAACACCGGTGTGTTGGCGGTATTGGGAGGCACATCCAGCGCCAGCGGCTCGCTGCTGCCATCGAGGCTGAACAGGCTGCCGTCGGGCAGCACCCCCGAGGCGCGGCTGACCACCAGCTTGCCCATGCTAAGGAAGTGCAGGTCGATTTCCAGGTTGAGGAAGCCCCACTGGTAACGCCCCAGTAGTTGCGTGCGGGCCTTGAGTTGATCGTCGTAATAGCGGTCGTTGTGCTGAAAGTGCTGCGGGCGCAGCAGCATGCCTTCCTGCCAGATGACCTTGTGCGACTTCATCGTCCGTTACCTTGCCGGGCAAGTGTCTCGACGACGCTGCGAATACCGTCCCGTTCGAGTTTCAGCGTGGCCCGGTTCAGCGCCTGTTCACGCACTGGAATCACATAGCGCCACTGGGTTTCGGGTAGATCCCGGTAGGCCGCGAGCACCGCCACATAACGGCTGCCACGGGTCAGGCTGAGCTTCAGTTGGCGGGTCTCCCCCGGGCGCAGTTCAAGTTCCTCACGGGCCACCAGGTCGTCGCCAAGGCTGTCCTGGGCGCGCTCATACAGGCTGAAGAAATCACTGTTCTCGAACGCCACCGGGTGCTTGAGCGCCATCAACTGCAACACGATGGGCGAAGGTCGGTCATTGAGGTCCGGGTTGAGTTGGTCGCTGGCGTCGAGCGTGAGGTTCAGCTTGGTCAGCGAGGAGTACGGCGAGAGTGCCGAACAGCCGGCCAGCCATAGCAGGGTCAACAGGCTGGCGACGATCTTGAAGCGGGTCATGTGGGTCATCCTTGATGAGCGGTGTGCAACGTGGCGATCAGGCGGACCTGTTCGTCGTAGGCCTGAGCAAAATCGCGCGCCAACAACCGCGCGCTGAACTCATCGTCCTGCAGCAAGGCCCGGTGATACCGGCCATAGGCGCGCCAGCGTTTGCCGGCCGTTGCGAGCAGCGGCCGGTCACCGGCCCGCTCGAAGCGCAGTACCAGTTGCTGCGGCGAGAACTGTTCGAGGGTGGCGCGCAACGTCGTGCGGCAGGCCGAGAGCAAGGCCACCTGGTGGGCCTGGACATCGTGAAAGGCGCGGGCGATGTACTGCTGGCCGTTGACCTGACCGGCAACATCGGGCCGCAACAGCAACGCCAGCGCCTTGCTACTGCCGGCACTCGACCGCAGCGGATCGCGACTGTCGAGTCGTGTACCGGTACGCACCAGCTGCAGTTCGTCTTTCAGGTCGCTGCGGGTGCGCAAGCATTGCTGCAAATCGCCGATGCTTTGCGCCAGCAACTGCGCGGCCTTGATCGCCAGGGCTTCGCGCTCGTCGCTCGCCAGCGCACTCAGGTCGACCCCCAGCGCCGCACCGAATTGCGTCCAGAACACCGCCGATCGCGCGCTCTCGTCCGGCATTGACTCGACCGCTAGCGCCGGCACCGATGAGGCAGGCGCCACCAGCTCGGGCAGCGGCAGGTGCTCGACGTCGATACGCGCATAGTCGGCGCATCGGTGGGCCTCCAGCGCAGGCTGATGCAATGCCGCCAGACCGTCGTCCACAGTAGACGCCTGAACGTGCGGATCGGGCGCGAGCAGCGGATTGAGCAGATAGATATCGTCGGGAATGACCGTGCCCTTCGACAGTGGCAGGCCGCTACGCGCGTCAGCGGCGGCGTGCGGCTCACGCAGCCGCGCGAGAATCTCGAAACTGCTCATGCGAAACCGTGCCCCCGACTCGATACGAAACGCCTGTTGCTCGGGTAATTGCGCACCGGTCGCCGTGAAGGTGCCGTTGCGGCTGGTATCGGTCAGGTAGAACGCCCCCTGCCTGAAGCTGATGCTGGCGTGACGGTTGGACAGGTGCTTGCTGGCATCCGGGATACTCCAGTCGCAGTCGGCGGCGCGGCCGATCACCCCACCGCGCACGTCGAAGACATGCGTGCTGGCATGCAGCGGGACCGTCTGACAGGTGCTCTGGATCTCGAGGACTAATTCCATGACGACGGTACTCCTGACAGTGACTGGCCGCGGTTGAGCGACTGCGGATCACCCAACGGCCGGTATTCGTGGTCGCTGAACCGGTAGTTGCCCGAGCACGCGCTCAAGCCAGCCAGCAAGGTGAGTAACAGCAAGGCGCGAGCCCAGGGTCGAACAGGCATCGGAGGGGTCTCCATGAGGAACGTTGAAAAACGGAAGGCATTCATTCCTGCAACTCACTCAGGTCGACGTTCAGCCGCCCCAGGCGGTACAGCAAGGTGCGCCGTGGCAGGCCCAGTTCGCGGGCCGAGAGGGTCTGATTGCCGCCGTTGCGGCGCAGGCAACTGAGCAGGTAGGCGCGTTCGACCCGCCCCAGGTAATCACGCAGGTACGCGCTGCCGTCCTCGGCATCGCTGGCGCGTTCGTCGCCGTAATGGAAGTGCCCAGCCAGCAGTTCGGAACCTTCACACAGCAGCACCGCCCGCTCGACCATGCCCTTGAGCTCGCGCACGTTGCCGGGGAAGGCATGCCCAGCCAGCCGGCCGAGGGCCGCCGGCGACCAGCCCAGCGGCTCACGGCCAAGGAACGCGCAGGCCTTGTCGGAGAAATGCCGGGCCAGCGCCAGCACATCGGCGCCGCGCTGGCGCAGCGCCGGTAGCTCGATGGGAAATTGCGCCAGGCGGTAATAGAGGTCTTCGCGGAACGTGCCCTGGGCAACCATGGCGGCCAAATCGCGGTGAGTGGCGGCAATGATGCGCACGTCGATGCTGTGGGTGTCGGTGCTGCCCAACGGGCGAATCTCACCCTCCTGCAACACGCGCAACAATTTGGCTTGCAGCGACAACGGCATGTCACCAATTTCGTCGAGCAATAGCGTGCCGCCCTGGGCAGCATCGAACAGCCCCTGGCGATCGCGGTCGGCGCCGGTAAAGGCACCTTTGCGGTAGCCGAACAGCTCACTTTCGAGCAGGTCCTCGGGGAATGCCGCGCAGTTCTGCACGATGAACTTCTTCGAACGCCGTGGGCCATATTCGTGCAACGCCCGCGCCACGACCTCCTTGCCGGTGCCGGTCTCGCCGGTTAACAGAATGGTGTAGGGGCTGTGCAGCACCTTGCCAATCAACTGGTACATGCTGCGCATCGGCGTACTGGTACCGATCAGGCCGTAACCATTCGCCACGGGCAACGCGGCTGCCGGGGCCGGTCGGCCGGGCTGAACCTTGCGCAACAGCGCCGCCTGCGCCATGACCGATGCCCCGAGCAAACGCAGTGACTCGGCGTAGCCGTGCAACTCAACCCGCCGCGGGCTCGCACACACCAGCAGCCCTTCGACCACGCCCGCCTCTGCCGTCAACGGAATACACAGCAAGGCACGCCACGCCGCCGCACATTGGGGCAGAAACCCGCTCTGGTAAACGCCCTCATCCAGCGTATCGAGGCACATCACCTGGTTCTGGCAGAGGCTGAACTGAAGGATCTGCTCGCCGTGATAATCAGCCGCCAGTCCAGCACGCTGCGGCACCTGCAGGGTACCGTGCAGGCATTCGGCACTCAGTGCCAATTGACTGTGGCCGGCATCCAGCAGGTACACCTGGGCCACTTCGCTGTCGCTGAGCCGCGCCGCCAGCAGCGCAAACTCGCCGAGCAACCGGCTTGGCGTAGCGAACTGCGCCAGCCCGGCGATAGCCTGCAGCAACTGCTCGGCATAGGCCAACGGCTGCGCCAGGTGAGCAAACATCCGCCCTCCGTCAGGCGAACTCACAGATCACCTCTTGAGCACCGTCGAGCGTGGCATGCACCTGTTTGAGCACCTTGCCCGCTGCCATCGCGTCGAGCAGGCGGTCGGCGATCAGCGGCAACAGGTGGCGGTCGAGCAACTGCTCGATCAATCGCGCACCGCTGTCGCCTTGGTTGCAGCGCTCGGCCAGCTGTTGCACCAGCGCATCGCTGTAACTGAACGCCAGTTGCCGGGCCTTCAGCCGCTGGCCCAGCCGCTCCAGCTTGATCTGCACCAGTTCACGCAACACCGGGCCACTGACCGGGTAGTACGGCAGCACCTTCATTCGCGCCAGCAGCGCCGGCTTGAAGTGGCGGCTGAGCGCTGGCCGGATGGCGTCCTCAAGCGCGGCGGCACTCGGCGACGGGTCGCCCTTGCACAGTGCAACGATCTGTTCGCTGGCCAGGTTGGAGGTCATCAGGATCAGCGTGTTGCGAAAGTCGATTTCGCGCCCCTCGCCGTCGTTGGCCACGCCCTTGTCGAAGATCTGGTAGAACAGGTTGAGCACGTCGGGGTCGGCTTTCTCCACTTCGTCGAGGAGTACCACCGAGTACGGTTTCTGCCGCACCGCCTCGGTCAGCATGCCGCCTTCGCCATAGCCAACGTAGCCCGGCGGCGCACCGATCAGGCGCGAGACACTGTGCTTCTCCTGGAACTCGGACATGTTGAGGGTGGTGACGAAGCGTTCGCCGCCGTACAACAGATCGGCCAGGGCCAGCGCGGTCTCGGTTTTGCCGACGCCAGTAGGACCAACCAGCAGGAACACTCCGACCGGAGCATCCGGCATGTTCAAGCCGGCAGCGGCGGCCCGCATAGCCCGATCCAGCGCCTGAACGGCTTGCTCCTGGCCACGAATGCGCTGGCGCAGGTCGCTGGCAAAGCTGGCGACTTTAGCGTTGTGCTCGCGGGCCAACTGACTCAACGGTACCCCGGTCCAGGCGCTGATCACCTCGGCGACCAAGCGCGGGCAGACCTCGAAGCTGACCAACCGTTGTTCGGCCTGGGCGCGCTTGAGTGCCTCGCAGGTTTCATGTAACTGCCCACCGAGGCGGTCGCCCTCCATCGGCGCCACAGCCAATCGCTGGCGCAGATCGAGCACGCGCTCAGCCAGGGTCTTCTGCACGGCCCAACGGGCTTCCAGCTCGGACTGCGCCAATACGGCCTGCCCAAGCCGCCGCTCCAGCGCCTGCAGGGCGTCTTGATCGATCGGCAGCCCCGCCTCGGTATCCCGGCGCAACGCCTGCCGTTGCCGCTCACCCTCGACCCACTCGCCACGCAGCCGCTGCAACTGCTCGGGGACGGCCGCCAGGCTGATATGCACACGGGCACAGGCCGTATCGAGCACATCCACCGCCTTGTCCGGCAATTGCCGCCCGGCCAGGTAGCGCGCCGACAGCTCGGCAGCCGCCACTACCGCGTCGTCACGCAGGTAGACACCATGGCTGCGCTCGTAGACTGGCGCCAGCCCGCGCAGGATGGTCACCGCCTCACTCACTGTCGGCTCATGCAACTGCACCGGCTGGAAGCGCCGGGCCAGCGCCGGATCCTTCTCGAAGTATTTCTTGTATTCGGCCCAGGTGGTCGCGGCGATGGTTCGCAGTTCGCCGCGGGCCAGGGCCGGCTTGAGCAGGTTGGCCGCATCGCCGCCACCGGCCTGGCCACCAGCGCCGATCAGGGTATGTGCCTCATCGATGAACAGGATGATCGGCTTGGGCGAGGCGTTGACCTCTTCGATCAGCCCCTTGAGCCGTCGTTCGAACTCACCCTTGACGCTGGCACCGGCCTGCAACAGGCCCATGTCCAGGGTCAGCAACTCGACGCCCTGAAGCACCTGCGGCACTTCACCGGTGGCGATGCGCAGGGCCAGTCCTTCAACGATGGCGGTTTTGCCCACGCCCGCCTCGCCCACCACAATCGGGTTGTTTTTGCGCCGCCGGGCCAGGATATCGATCATTTGTCGAATGGCCCCATCGCGGCATAACACCGGATCAAGGCTGCCAGCGCGGGCCTGGCCGGTCAGGTTATGGCAGAACGTCGCCAGCAACGATTCGCCCTGCCGGGTCTCGAACGGGCTGCCCGGCACCGCCTGCCGGGCCAGGGCAAACTCGCGCAGACGATCACCGTCGAGCCGGCTCAGCAGCGCCTGGTAGTGGCTGCCGGCATAGCGCAGCGGGTTTCGCAACAGGGCCAGAATCAACGCCGCCTGCTCGACATGAGGCTGGCCCAGTTCCAGGTTCGCCAGCAGCAGCGCATCCTGCAGCCACTGCACCAGCTCAGGTGCGAACACCGGGTTACGCGAAGCACTGTGCTCGGGTCGCGCTTGCAGCGCCGTGGCCAGTTCGGCGAACTCGACCCCCGCCTCCTGCAACGCTTTGGCGAGCACCCCGTCGGGCCGCTCCAGCAAGGCCAGCAGCAGGTCCTCGACCAGGACTCGACTGCCACCACGGGCCACACAACGCTGGGCCGAACCCTCCAGATCGCGTCGTGTATCGGCGTCCAGCGCCTTGATCAGTTGCTGCAGGTCTACGTTGATCATATTCAGGGGTCCTCAATGAATTCGGCTGCCAAGGGTCACCACACCATCGGCGCGCTCGTGGCCCAGCCAGCTGGTCCAGCCCAGGCGACAGACGTTGTGCTGGCCAATGCACAGCGCGCGGATATCGGTGTGTTGCAAGACCAGGCGCAGGTCGTAGTCGAGCGGGTCGCGCAGGGTGAAGCGCACCAGCGCACAGAGCGGTTGATAGCCCGCGCCGATGGGCAGGAACTCGTGAAAACGCTCCCAGGTCAGTTGGCGGATATGAATGCGGAACGTGGCGCCACGATCACGCACGCGCTCGCCGAGCACCGTGTTCTCGCCCAGTTGGCAGTTGGCGAGCCCGAGGCGGTTACGTTCCTCCTGAAGAATCTCGACGCGGCGCTCGGTGCATTGTTCGATGGTCAGTTCTTCGTGCTTGAAGTAGTAACGCAGCACCGACTCGATCAACGCCGCCGAATGCGCGCGCAAACTGAGCAGCCCCAAGTACGGCAGCAAGCGTTTCCAGTTCAGGTCGGTGGCCCGGCGAATCTCTTCGCCTCCCAGGCCCACCAGCGCAAACAGCTGCGCCGAGAACGGGTCGGCGGCCCCGGTTTCGAAGCGCGCGTTGTAGCGATACTTGCGCCAGATCGGCAGCATCAGTCGCTGCAGACGATGGTGAAACAGGTCGAGAAATTGCCGGGTCGGGTTGCCGTCTTGACTGTCGCCCAGGGCCTGTTCGCCATAGAACGCCGGCAGCGGCGAACTCGACCCGACCAGGCCAATCACGTTGAAGCGCAGCCGCGCACGCAACTCGCCACGCTCGTGAAAGAACTGCACGCGGTCCACATCGCTGCCGGGAAAACCCAGGCTCGGGTTGGCCTCGAACTCCACCTGCTCATAGAGCGCTTCCGGGCTCAGGCACGGGTAGGCCGCGCGCAACCGGTCCATCACCAGCAGCACGGCCTGGAACAGCGAATACTCACGGATTACCCGGGTCAGCCCATTCAAAGCAGCGGCTGCAGGCCCATGCGTGGTGTCCATTGGTACACCTCTCCCTGTGTGCTTTTGACTTTCAGTTCGTGGAACGAATTGAGGCTGGCGTAAAGCGCGAAGAACTCGTTGAGTACCGAGGCGAACACGAACAGGTCACCCTCGCCGATATAGCCTTGCGGGTTGATCGTCAGTTCAGTGCGCACCCCGCGCAGCGGCAGGCCCTTGTGCAGGCGGTCGATATGCTCGTGGCGAATCGACTGGAGCCCTCCCAGCAGGCGCTTGCTGACCCTCTCGGCATGCTGGTCGTAGTAGCGCGGCAAGTCGTAGGTTTCGAGGATCACCTTCAGCGCGTCGACGTTGGCCAGCGAGAGGTAGTTCAGCGACATGTTGCTGATCAGCTTCCAGAGGAAGTTGCGGTTGACCGGCGGCGCGTAGCTGGGAGTAGCGGGGATGATGTTGCGAAAAGCCATTTCGCTGGGCGTACCGTCAGCCCCCAAGCAGATGTCGCCTGTGCCCAGCCGTAGCGGCAGGTTCTGGTTGGTGCAGATCAGCTCGGTGGAAAGGGTCTCCGGCACTTCCACCTCGCGGGCGCCAAAGCTCAGGTAGGTATCCATACCTTCGTGGAGCAACGAGCTGCGCTGACGAACGCTGTAATGCGGGCTGGCATCGGGCACGTCGAAACTGGCGTCGTGCTCGAACGACTCGAAGGGCACATAGCCGCGGTAGCCGACATTGTCGATCCAGCCGGTCACCGAACTAATGGAGAAGACTCCGCAGTCCTTCAGCGCGTAGCCGGAGGGCAACAACAGGTAGTCGTCTTGCTTGCCGTCCAGGCGAATGGGTAACCCGTCATGCTTGAACAGGTTGACGATGGGTGTGCAGTGCAGCTTGAGGTTGTCCAGGCTCGGCCGCAGGCGCTGGATACCGCTGTTGCGGATGGTGAAGCGCAACTCCACGCCGCGTACCTGCTTTTGCAAGGTAGCGGGGATGCCCTTGAGCACCTCCAGCCCATGCACGTCGACAAACAGGAACTTGTCCTGAAAGGCGAAGTATTCCTGTAGGTAGCGGTAGCCGCGGAAGGTGTTGAGCGGATAGGGAATCAATGCCTCCTCTTCGGCAAAGCCCACCGGGGTGACCTGGTCTGCCCGCAGCCTGTAGGCCAGGTGCTGGCCCGGGGCATCGGCGAACGGCTGGCCTTGCGCGTCCAGCGGCACTACCTCGATACCTTCCAGATTGCGCAGCAGGCACAGGTAGAGGATCTGGCTGATGTAACGCTCGCCACACAGGTGCAGCCGCAAACGTTCGAGCTGCAGCTCGCCGAGAAAGCCCTGGCTGCTTACCTCGCTGCGCAACGCCAGCACTGCACCGTCACCTTTGACGGCGTAGTTCAGTGCAGTCAGTTTCAGCGGTAGCACCTCGGTGTCGTAGCAGGTACGAAAGCGACAACGCACACCGTCGACCGGCGTGCTTTCGACCGCCGTCTCCCGCGGAACGAGCCGCGCCGGGCCAACCTCCTTCAACGGGTCGAATTGCAGGATGCTGAAGGAAGGCAGTGGCCGCATATAGTTGGGCCACAGCAGGTGCATCAGCGAGTGCGTGAGCTCGGGTAATTCATCGTCGAGCTTCTGCCGCAAGCGGCCGGTGAGAAAGGCAAAGCCTTCCAGCAAGCGCTCGACATCCGGGTCCCGCCCGCTCTGCCCAAGAAAGGGCGCCAGAGCAGGACTACGCTCGGCGAAACGTTGGCCCAGTTGGCGCAGTGCGGTGAGCTCGCTTTGGTAGTAGTGGTTAAAGGACACGGATGGTTACCTTTGAACAGGCCGGGGTTCTGAAAAAATGATGCGGCTGGCGAGCGCGGGACGCTTCATGGCCGCGCCGGGCGAACCTGCACATTGCCGCTGCCATCCAGGCGAGCACTGAAGCTCACCTGACGCCTGCTACCCGCCACCTCCAGCACCCCGGCGATGGCAAACGCCAGTTTCAGCGGATCGTTGGGCTCTGACCGGGAAACAACCTGCACGCTGCTGAGACGCGGCTCATAAGCCTCGATGAAACGACAGATCGAATCACGCGCCTGGTTCAGCGAGTCGTGAAGGCTCAGGCGCATGTCGTTGAGATCGGGCAAGCCGTAGTCGGGCAACGTTTGCACGCTGCCCGCGCGAGTGCTGAGCATCTTTGCCAGATGGGCGGCAAGCGACTCCATAACACTGTCCTCACGCTGCTGACCCGCACGCTTCGCGGCGTCGCCGTTGAGCCGCTCGAACAAACTGCCGTAACCGATCATGGCGAAACTCCTGGTTACTCTTTGTCGAGCTTGCCGACGAGGGACAAGGTGAAGTCCGCGCCCATGTACTTGAAGTGCGGGCGGACCTTGAGGCTCACGCGGTACCAGCCAGGCTCACCCTCGACATCACTGAGCGCAATCTGCGCCGCGCGCAGCGGCCGTCGCCCGCGCACTTCGGCACTGGGGTTTTCCTGGTCGGCAACGTACTGGCGAACCCACTTGTTAAGCTCGGTTTCCAGATCGGTCCGCTCCTTCCACGAACCCAGTTGCTCGCGCTGCAGTACCTTCAGGTAATGTGCCAGGCGGTTGATGATCATCATGTATGGCAGCTGAGTACCCAGCTTGTAGTTCAACTCCGCCGCCTTGCCTTCCTCGCTGATACCGAAGCGCTTCGCCCGCTGCACCGAATTGGCCGAGAAGAACGCTGCGTTGTCGCTGCCCTTGCGCATGGTCAGGGAGATGAAGCCCTCCTCGGCCAGTTCATACTCGCGCCTATCCGAAACCAGCACTTCGGTCGGAATCTTGGTTTCGATCTCGCCCATGCTCTGGAAGTGGTGCAACGGCAGGTCTTCCACCGCGCCACCGCTTTGCGGGCCGATGATGTTCGGGCACCAGCGGAACTTGGCGAAACTGTCGCTCAGGCGGGTGGCGAAGGCATACGCGGTATTGCCCCACAGGTAATGCTCGTGGCTGTTGGCTACGGTTTCCCGGTAGGCGAAGCTCTTCACCGGGTTGTCTTCCGGGTCGTATGGGTTGCGCAACAGGAAGCGCGGCACGGTCAGGCCGAAATAGCGCGAGTCTTCCGTCTGGCGGAAACTTTGCCACTTGGCGAATTGCGGACCGTCGAAGTGATCTTTCAGGTCCTTGAGGTCCGGCAGGCCCGTGAAGCTTTCCAGGCCAAAAAAAGCAGGACCGGCAGCGGCAATGAACGGTGCATGGGCCATGCAGGCAACGCTGGAAACGTACTGCATCAACTTCACATCGGGGGCATTCGGCGACATGAAGTAGTTGGCAATGATCGCCCCGACCGGTTGGCCGCCGAACTGGCCATATTCGGCGGTATAAACATGCTTGTACAAACCGGCCTGCATGACTTCCGGAGAATCCTCAAAGTCGTCGAGCAGGTCCTGTTTGGAGGTGTTGAGTACCTCGATCTTGATGTTCTCGCGAAAATCGGTCCGCTCAACCAGCAACTGCAGCCCGCGCCAGGCGGACTCGAGTGCCTGGAACTCGGTGTTGTGCAGAATTTCGTCCATCTGCCGGCTGAGCTTCTCGTCGATCTCGGCGATCATCCGGTCGACCAGCGCCTTCTTTACCGGCTCGCCGCGGTTCTGCGGTTTGAGCAACTCTTCGATGAACGCCGACACGCCGCGCTTGGCAATGCCATAGGCCTCGTCGCGCGGGTTGAGCCGGGTTTCGGCGATGATCTGGTCGAGAACGCCGTAGTCGGCGGCGTCATCATGCTGTTGCGGTGCGGCACTGCTGCTCATGGATTGGCATCCTTATCAAAATGAAAACTCAGGCGTCCTGCGCTGGCGTGCCTTGCAAACCCAACTCACCGAGAACCCGGGCACGCCCGTCGTCGTCGGCCAGCACGCGTTCAATGGCCTTGCGGAACGCCGGTGCGTTACCCAGCGGCCCCTTGAGGGCGACCAGTGCTTCACGCAACTCCATGAGCTTGCGCAACGCCGGGATTTGCGTAACCAGATTGGCCGGATTGAAGTCTTTCATGGCATCAATCTTGATGCTGACGGCCAGCTCGTCGCTGCCGTCGTGGGCCTGCAAGCGGTTGGGCACGCTCAAAGTCAACTGCAGGTTCTGTTTGCCCAGGACATCGTCGAAGTTGTGCTTATCGACGCTGATCGGTTTGCGATCCTCGACCTTGCGCTCGTCGGCCTGCTGGGTGAAATCGCCCAACACCAGCAACTTCAGCGGCAGTTCGACTTCCTCCTGAGCGTTGCCCAACGCCGGTTTGAAGGTGATGTTGATGCGTTCCTTGGGTGCAACCGAGCCTTCTTTGGCCATGGATCTGCTCCTATTTGGGTGACGGCCTGGAGGCCTATTCGAGTACCACTTCCAGATCGAGGTGGCACAACCTGCGGTAAATCTCGTCCTTGCGTTCGCGCACGGCATGGTTCTGCGGCAGCAACTCACAGCAGTTGTGCAACAGGTGGATCACCCGCAGTGCGAGGTCGGGCTCCCAAAGGTTGAGGCCGGAGGCATGCAGTTGCTGGTCGAGGGTTTCCAGTTGGGTACGGGCGAGCTCGTACTTTTTTGCCTGGTGGCACAGGCGCGCCAAGCCGAATTGCCAGAGAAAGCGTTCACGCCCACCGCCTGCGGCGTGCAGGCCTTGCTTGAGCACCTGCACGGCGGCCTTCAGGCCGTCCTTGCGCAGTACCGGCTCAACGTCCTCCAATGCTTGCTCCCAGGCCGGGCGGTTGGCATTGCGCTCGGCGGGGCGTACCGGGGCACTGCTGGTTTGCAGATGAGGCATGACCGAAGCGCCGATCCAGTTGCGGGTGGCCGTCTCGGCGAACGGCTGACCATCGTGAAAACGCAGGCCGACAATGCCCGGCAGGCGCTGCAGGAACAGGGCAAACTGCACTTCCACTTCGCGCATGGCCGTCTCCGCATTCAGCGCCTGCAGGCACTCCCAGACCAGGTACTGGCCGTCAAACCAGAAGGGTGACCGAGCCAGACTGGCTTCCAGGTCCACCAGCAGATCGGCGTATTGACCAGCGGCGAAACGCTCGCGGTAGCTGTTGAGCTTGTCCAAAGGCAACCCGCGTAGTGCGGTGACCTGCTCGTTATTGCGCTCGGGCATCGTGTCGATGGGTAACCAGAGCAATGTCCGGTTCAGGCGTAATGCACGCAAGTCGGTGGCTTTCTGGCGCAACCACCAGGTGCACAATGGCCGCGCGCTCTCCTGCTGGGCACGCAATGCCTTGCCGGCTTCCTTCTCGCTGTCGATCGGCGCCCCTGGCGTGAGCAGTTGAGTGGCAGCCTGCTTGACCTGCGCGACCACCGCGCCAACGCTACCGGGCTCGAGCCCACCATCGGCGGCACGCTGTAGCATCGAGGCCAGACGCCGGCGCATTGGCAGAATCAGCGGCGCATCGTCGGCCAGGCGTGCGGTAAACACCTCATCAAGCGCTTCGAGGTGCTCGACCATGGCGCGAAACAGCGCTAGCTGATCCTTGACCGGGACATTATCGTCAAGCACCTGCTCAAGACGCGGAAGCAGCCAGGCTATCGCCCCGCTGCGCGTGCGCGGCTTGGCAGGATGCAACTCGGCCCAGTGCTGCTCACAGAGGTAGCGCATCAGCCCAAGGCCCGCGAGCAAACCGGCGAAGGACTCACACTGATGAAGTGCCCAGGTCAACCAGGCGACCGCACGAAGGTCCTTGGAGTGACATCGAAGTAAAGCCTCACTGCCCTCGCGAACTTTCGACCAGTCGGTCCGCCCGGTCGCGTACAAGGAATTGTCTTTGCCAAGCTCGGCTTCCAGCACGTCGAACTCACTTGAAAAGCGCATATCCTCGCCCGCGAACATCTCGGCGGACACAGGCGCCCTGGCAAGTTCAAGATAGTGCGAATAAAGTTTGCTTGAAAATGTCATCCGTGGCCTTTTGTCACCGACTGGTGCATGACCATTCCGAAATCTCGAAACAATCACAACAACATAAAGAAAACACTTAGAACGTGTTCCCTCGCGCTATAACTGGGGGCCCTTCCCTGGGCTGAAGAAGTTGGATCCTAAAGTACCCAAGCAAATCAACGCAAGCCTCACCCAATACGCTTAAGCAACACACAAAACAGCGAAATCGAGACTGTTCAGGCGCATTTGAAAATCCAGAAAAGCCCATCTAGCCTAGGCAGGCTAAAGGTTTTAATGGTCACAAAATTTTTGAAAACCGCGCAACCAAGACCATTTCCCACATAGCCATAGGAAAATTCCTATAGCCCAACAAGACTACTCCCACAAAACAACCCAAAGAACGTGTAGGCATTTTTCTTAAAAACAAAAAGTCGACTCAACTGCAAACAAAACAAACAATGGCGAACGATAAATCGCGCAACTTTTTGCACAGAGCGCCACATCTCATCTCAGTCACACACCCTGGCAGCGCCGACAGCACAGGCCTCACAGCCAACTGCGCAAATAGTTGCACAGTGCTGTGCAACTATTTGCGCAGACTATTTGATTATTTCCTGGAAATCGCATTACCCACACCACTTGGGCAACCCTACATCCTTGATTTAGTTTGGTATTTCAGTTTCTGGCATGACACTTGATACAGCGCTCATCGACGGGCCTCACTGGCTCCGGATTCAACATCAATTCCCGCACGGAGAGCTGCAATGCCAACCCCCGCATACCTGACCCTCGAAGGCACCAAACAAGGCCTGATCACGGCTGGCACCTTCACTGAAGATTCGGTCGGCAATATTTTCCAGGAAGGTCACGAAGACGAGATTCTGGTCCAGGCCTTCGATCATCAGGTCATCATCCCGCGCGATCCGCAGTCCGGCCAACCAACCGGCCAGCGCGTCCACAAACCGCTGAAAATCACCAAGGTCTTCGACAAGTCATCGCCATTGATTTTCGCGGCCCTGACGACAGGCGAACGCCTGACGTCGTGCACCCTGAAGTGGTTCCGCACTTCTGCTTCGGGCACCCAAGAGCACTACTACACCATCAAGCTGGAGGACGCGATCATCGTCGATGTAACGTCCAACATGGCCAACTGCCAAGACCCGAACATGTCGCACTTCACTCATCTTGAGGACGTCTACTTCACCTACCGCAAAATCACCTGGACCCACGAAGTCTCCGGCACATCCGGTTCCGATGACTGGCGATCCCCGGTTGCCGCGTAACCACGTGAGCACACCGACCGGCGCAAGATGATAGCGCCAGCCGGCCGCCTCATGTCGCCATGAGGCGGCTCGTCTCAAAATTTGCTCTGTACCCCCAGCCGCCAGGTACGTCCAGGTGCAGGCATCAGGCTCTGCGCCAGTGGGTCGAGGTAGTAACGGTCGGTCAGGTTCTGCACCGAAAGGTTGAGCTCGGTGTTTTCAAGCACCTTGTAGTTCAGGAACATATCGAACAACGCCACCGGGCGATATTCGATCTGCGGCGTGGTTCCACCGGTTTGCCAAGGCTTGTCGGCCGTGCTGGTCGGACCGGAGGTGTAGGTAGCGCGCGCGCCGACGGTCAGTTTCTGCTCGAAGAAGCGCAGGCCACTGGTGACGTTGGCGGCCAACCGCGGCGGGTTCTGCGTGTTGGTGTACGAGCCCATGTAACTGCCCGAGGTACAGTCAGGGGTGTCCTGGGTGTTCTGGTAGCCGTTGGCCGTGCTGCGCAGTTTGGCCGCAAAGGCCGCATCACAGGTCTCGGTTTCCAGGTAGTAGGTGGCGGCCAGGTCGGCGAACACCCGGCCCGCGTCATAGTGCGTTTGTAGCTCCAAACCGCGCGTGCTGTAGCTGTCGGTGTTGCTGAAGGTCATCATGCCCATACGCCCAGGGCTTGGGTCGTAGTAGCGGGTCACGTAGTTTTTGATGTCGTTGTCAAAGTACGCCAGTTTGATCGCCGCCGAGTCCCCGGCAGTCAGCAGGTTTTTACGCAGCGCACTGGCTCCCACTTCCCAGGTTCGCGAACGCTCAGGTTTGAGGCTGCTGCCCGGTGTGACCTGCTGGGTGCCCAGGCTGGTCTCGAACAGCGACGGCAAGCGCAGGCCCTGGGTGTAGGCGACATACACGAAGGTGTCGGGCATCCACTCGTAGTTGACACCGAACGAAGGCGAAAAACCGCTGCCGCTGCTGCCGCGTTGCGGGGTACGGTCGTATCCGGTCACCACGCTGCTGACGCTCTCGTCGAAGACGTCCGAACGGGTCGCGCCAAAGTCGTTGTAACGCACGCCATTGAACGGCTCGTTGCTGTTTTTGAAGACAATGCCGTTGTTCAGACGCGGATCGCTCGCATCGGTGTAGTTGCCATCCGGATCCGGGAACCAGATCATGTTGCCGTAAGTACGTTCATTGTTAACCCACATCCAGCGCATGTTGCGCACCTCACGCCGAGCCTTGGCCGTGACGCCGTTGTCCTTGGTGCGGAAATGGCTGTAGCGACCGCCGCCCCACAGCGTCAACTCGTCGATCGGCTGGTATTCGAGCTTGCCGTTGAAGCTGTACTCCGCGCGGGAGGCATCGCGCAGACCACGATTGGCATTGATGTCGTGTTCGGTAATGAGCACACCTTTCTGTGGCTGCAGGTCCTCATGCTGGTAGGAGCCGCCAAGGTCCACGGTGAAATCGCCGTAGGCAGTGTCGAACCTGGAGATATTGCTCAGATCGGCACCGATTCGTCGGTTGTCCTGACGGGTCCAGCTGCGATCAGAGCGGAACAGCTGTGAAACCGGCGCCGTCCACGCCGAGCTCAAGCTGCTGCTTTGGCTGTCGGTCATCCACAGGCTGGCGGTGAGGTCAATCAACGGGTTGTCGCTGGGCAGGTAGTGGTAGCGCGCGGTGTAGGTATCGATCTCTACGCGGCCCAGTGGGTATTGATAAATACCCGCGTTACCAGTACGGAAGATGTCCGACGGCATGATCTCGCCATTACTGCCCTGGTACTGCCGATAACCCAGGTCCAGGGTATGCCCCTCAGCCATTCGCCAAGTGGCCTTGAGCAGGTAGGAATCGGTTTTGGCGGAGGAATTGAGTACCTCCTCACCGGCGTTGTAAGTGGTGGCAACGCTGCTCTCTTCATCACCGTATTTGTCGTAGGTGCGGTAGCGCTCCTGGCCTTTCTTGCCGGAGAAGTAGTTACCCTGCTCGCGGTGCGCATACGCCGCAACGAGGTCCAGGCTCTCGCGGCTGAAGGCGAATGCGGCACTCCCCGACTGGGCGTCCGAGCCAAACAGGCCACCACGACTGTTGTGGGGTAGCGAGCTCAGGTCCTCGGTTGTGGAACTGGCGCTACGGTGCGCGGGGGCAACCCCGTTGTTCCACAGTTCGCCCTTAAGGCGTACACCGACGTGGTTACCGTCGACCAGAATATCCTTCACACCGAGGGTCTGCATTTCCACGGTGCCGCCAATCGCGCCTGACTTCAACGTCGGGCCCTTGTTCACCGTCACGTTGCTGATCAGGTCTGGGTCGATGTAGCTGCGCTGTTGCGTACCGGCGTAGCCGCGATAGACGTCCAGTGCCTGCTCGGCCCCGTCGACCTTGACCGCGACGCGGCTCTGCCCCTGGACCCCGCGAATGTTGACGTCCAGCGCTCCGCCATTGCGCGTGTCGCCGACCTGTACCCCCGGTATACCCTGCAACAGATCACCGGCGGAAATGCGTCCGAAGCGATCCAGGTCTTCGCTGGTGAGCACCACCGAAGAGCGTGGCGCCCGATAGGTCTGTGCCTTCGCATCGAGCAGTTCATCGGCGGCGACAGTAGTTGCCGACAGCTCGGTGACGGCTTTCAGGTGTTGCGTCGGGATCAGGCTGTAACTGCCTTTCGGGCCCGGCACCAAACGCAGGTCGGCATTTACCAGCAAACGCTGCAGCCCTTCACGGACGGTAAAGCGCCCGTTCAATGCCAACGCGGTTTTGCCACGGACCAGCTCGGGATCGAAGGACAACAGCAAGCCCGACTGACTGGCAAATGCCGCCAGTGAGGCACCCAGGGCGCCCTCGGCAATGGCGTAGTCGAAACGCGTTGCATGATCCAGATGGGCTGCGGGCACAGGCACCTGTTCCGGTGTTTGCGCCTGGGCCAGGCTCCCGCTCAGCAGGCCAACGCTGACAGCGGACAGGCTCAGCAGCGCGCAGCGCAACGCACGGGTGATCGGCGACACACAGGGCAACGGGCGCGCAACGGAGTGAAGACGGGATACTCGGGACATGCGGTTCTCGCTTGTGAGTTTGCACCCGCCAGTCATTGCGGGCGTCCACCTCCTCTGTCGCACGAGATCGAAAAAAGTATATTTCCAGGTTTTGCCCAGCGGCTGTAGCAGTACAGGTGTTGTGAATGCGGCGAAGGGTAGTGATAATAGTTTTCATTTGCACGTATTCACCGCTAATTCGATTCCCATGACCATTGCGCCCAGCCTTTCTCACCCCACCCCCGCCAACAACCGCGTGGCCACGCTGTATGTGGAAAATCACGCCTGGCTACGTAACTGGTTGGCCTATCGGTTGAGGTCGTGGGGACGCGGCGTTGCCGACGACCTGGCACACGATGTATTTCTGCGCATTCTGCTCAGCCCCGATGCCCGGCAACCTGAGCCCATCCGCCAGCCTCGCGCGTACCTGACGAAAATCGCCAATTGCGTGCTGGTCAGCTGGCGGCGGCGGCAGTCGTTGGAGCTGGCCTGGCTGGACGCGCTGGCGACACTGCCGGAACCACAGCAGCCATCGCCGGAACAGCAAAGTGTGATCCTCGAAAGCCTGCACGAGATCGATGCGCTGCTCGATACCCTGAAGCCGCGTATCCGTCAGGCGTTCTTGATGGCCACGCTCGATGGCATGAAACAGAAAGATATCGCCGCTGCCTTGAACATCGCCCTGCCGACGGTGAAGAAATACATCCATGCGGCGTATGTCACCTGCTTGAGCCTGCTGCCGGATGAGTAACGATCCAGCCATTGCGCAAACGGTACTCAAGGAAGCGGCATCCTGGCTGCTGCTGATGCAGGAAGGCCCGCTGAGCCCTTGCCGACAGAACGAGTTCGACCGCTGGCAGGCGCAGAGCGCGGACCATCAGCGTGCCTGGAAACGCGCCGAACAACTGCTCTGCCGTATCGCCAACCTACCGCCGGCACTGGCCAAACGCACCCTGAACCGGCCAACCGCATCCGATCGCCGCGCAGTCCTTCGCGGTGTGCTACTGCTGATTGCTGGTGCCCCGCTTGCCTGGTGGTCGTGGCGCGCGCAGGTGTGGCGCAACGGGTTTGGCGCCGACTACATCACTGCCGTGGGCGAGCAGCGCGAAATCGTCAACGATGACGGCACCCAGGTCACCCTGAACACCGATACGGCACTGAATGTTCGTTATGACGCCTTGCAGCGCCTGTTGCTTCTGCATCGAGGCGAGATCTACATCCGCAGCGCGACAGATCGACAGTCACCTGCACGGCCGTTGCTGGTTCAAACCGTACAGGGCGTGATGCTCGCATTGGGCACCGCGTTCAGCGTGCGTCAGCTGGAGCACGAGACACTGCTGGCCGTGTATGACGGGGCCGTGCAGGTTCGGCCTGCGGCTCAGGAGGTGGCCGCAGGTAGCAACGTCATCCGTGCCGGGCAACAGGTCCGTTTCAGCCGCGAAGGGCTTGGCGTCATCGAGGCTGCTACCGCAGCGGCACTGGCCTGGCGCAGCGGGTTGCTGTCGGCCGACGATCTGCCAATGCGGTTATGGGCGCAAGAGTTGATGCGCTACGGGCGCGAGCGGATCGAGTGCGATGCAACACTGCAAAGCCTGCGTGTGTCCGGCACCTTTCCGCTCAACGATGTGCCACTGGCTGTGGCGATGCTGGCGCAGACGCATGCCTTGAAGGTTCATAGCGAGGGGCGAAACGTCCTTATCAGTCGCTGAACCGCTTAGAGCGATTGTGCTGCCACCGCTGGCACGCCTGCACCTGCTCGTTTCTCGCCCTAAGCATCCAGGACGAGCAAGTCATTCCAATGGCGTCAAAAATGTATACCCTTGATAAACCACAGGACTTATACTCCGCCCGCGTCCAGCGTGGCAATTTGCCATCTCAGCGAAGCGAAGCCATGCAGGGAAGCTTTCTCAAATAGTTTGTCAAGGAATAAAAAGTGGCTGTCGTCAACCTACAAAAAACCCTCATTGCTCTTGCCATCGCCGCCGCCGCACAGCCTGTGTTTGCAGAGATCCTGCCCCTGACCAACGCAGGTGTACAGATCGAAAGAACCAGTTATGCGAACCAGGTTGAAGTCACTGGCTCGTTCACTACGAACAATAGCGATCTGGATGCTATCGAGTTCAATAGTGTCACCTTCAACAAAGACTTGGTTATCAATGCCACTGTTAATGCCAATGGCGATAACGCCGATGGCCTGGACCTGTCCATGGCGGGTGAAGACGAAGACCCCTCGTCTTTTGGCCCAGCAACCGAAATCTTCGGTAACCTGGTCAACAAGGGCAGCATTTCGGTAAGTGGCGGTGGTGTCTCGGCGATGTTGGTTGACCCGGCAATCATCCACGGCAACCTGGTCAACGAAGGCACCTTGCGTGTCAGTGGCAATGAGTTCGAAGGTGATGGTGTCCGTGCACTGGAGTTCTCTGGTGACTCGGAACTGCATGGCGATCTGATCAACGCCAGCACGGGCCAGATTCTCGCCAACGGCAACCACGCCAAAGGCATCTTGCTCGAAGGTGGCGAGATTGACGGCAAGCTCATCAACAATGGCTTGATTCAGGTCAGTGGTGAAAACGCCACGGCGCTGGATGCCACTTCCAACGACTACTTTGGCCACAGCGATCGTGTAGACATCGGCGGCATTGAAAACAATGGCCGTATCATCGCGACAGGTACCGACGCCGTTGGCGTTGAGCTGGATGGCGTCAGCTTTACCAGCCCTTCTGCCCAGTTCATCAACAATGGCCTGATTCAGGCTACCGACGCGGCGATTGAAATTGGCGGCTTTGACATCGACAGCGACGTCAGTGACGGGGCGCTGACGATCGTCAACCGTGGCACCCTGGTTTCCGAAGACGAGGCCATCGACGCCTCCGATGCAACGAAAACGGTCGTTCTGGACTGGCAAGGCGGTTCGATCACCGGCAACTTGATCGATCTGGATCGCATTTATGTCACCGGCAACACGGTATTCAAGGGCACCAACACCGACGCAGATGGCTACAACATCCGCATGTTCGACAACGGGCCACTGATTATCGGTACCGGGAGCAGCGCGGGCCATCTGCAGCTGGCGAATGCGCACACCACTTTGCAGGGCGACCTTGTAGTAGCTAACGGTTCGTCGCTGGACCTGAACCTGAGCAGCGCGACGAATGCGCAAAAAGCAGTCTTGAGTGTAGACGGCAACGCGACCTTCGAGAAAGGTTCGCAAATTACCCTGGCCGCTCAGGGTAGCGATTTCTCCGCCAACGGCAGCACCTACACCCTGGTCAAGGCTGATTCGCTGGATAACCAGACCGAGCCCGGCAAGCTGGTTAGCAGCCGCTCCTCGCTGTTGAATGTTGATACTTATGTCGTCGAAGGTAATCAGGTCGTTGCCACGGTCACCGGGAAGTCGTCTTCGCAAGTCGGTGAGGTTATCAAGGATATCGGTGGCTCGGACAACGCCCAGCGCGCCGCTTCGGCATTCAGCAGTGTCGCCACTCAGTTGGCTACCCTGAACCCGCAGGACGCAGTTTTCCAGGCCTATGTGAATGCATCCCAGGACCCTGAAGCGCTGCGCACGCTGGCTGAGCAACTGACGCCAGAGGTCAATGGCGGTGCAACTCAGGCTGCAACCACCGGCCAGACGTTGATCAGCAACGTCACCAGTGGTCGTACCTCCGGGGCACGCGGCATGTCGTCGGGTGAGGGCTTCAAGGAAGTAGGTGTATGGGTACAAACCCTGTACAGCGATGCCAGCCAGGACCTGCGTGACAATGTTGCTGGCTACAACGCTTACAGCCGCGGTATTGCGGTCGGCGCCGACGGCAAACTGAATGATCAGGTGACCCTGGGTGTGGCGTACAGCTACCTGAACACCGATGTGAATGGCAAGAGCGGTGACAAAACCAAGGTCGACGGCCATGCCTTCACCTTGTACGGTGGCTTTGAGCAAGGTAACTACTTTGTCGATGGCAGCCTGACCTATGGCCTCAACGACAACGAAGGTAAGCGCAGCATTGCCAGCACGACCGCCAAGGGTGATTACGACAGTAACCTGTTTGGTGTGAACCTGGTCGGTGGCTACACCTACCACGTCTCCCCATCGGTCCTGGTTGAGCCGCGCATTGCCGCTCGATACAGCCTGGTGAACATCGACGGTTACCGTGAAAAAGGCAGTTCTGCTGCGCTGAAAGTCGAAGATCAACGTTTTGAAGTAGCGGAACTGGGTGCAGGCCTGCGTGTTGCCGGAAGTTTCCCGCTGGGCAATGGCACGTTTGAACCGCAAGCCCAAGTCATGGCCTACCACGACTTTATCGGTGACGAAGTCAGCAGCACGTCGACCTTCATCTCGGGCAACACGCCTTTCGTAACCAGCGGTACGAGTGCCGTACGCAACAGCTATGAAGCAGGTGTAGGCGCTGACTACCACCTGGGCGCTGTCACGGTTGGCTTGAACTACGACTATGTAGGCAAG
The DNA here is from genome assembly GCF_003105155.1 of Pseudomonas sp. SDI. Lineage (GTDB taxonomy): Bacteria > Pseudomonadota > Gammaproteobacteria > Pseudomonadales > Pseudomonadaceae > Aquipseudomonas. Next base: position 39,164 of record NZ_QETK01000021.1, read on the forward strand.
TCGGACTTTGATGCTAATACGGTCACAGCCAAAGTGCGTTACGACTTCTGATGACCGCTGCAAAGCTCAGCCCGTTACGCTGGGTTGGGATTTGCCTGCAAGGCACGGCACTGTTGTTCAGTGCCGTGCTGAGCGGTTGCCAGTCACCTCAGCAGGCACTTCAAGCGCTGGCATCCAGCCATGGCCAGCACCTGGAAATATTGACGACCCATCCTTTCCCCTTGGCGATGGTCGCGACGTTCACACACGCCCCGCCGCCCCGACTGCGCATTTATCTGGAAGGCGATGGCCGCGCCTGGGCCACAGCAACGCAGCCCAGTATCGACCCCAGCCCTCGGCAACTGATGGTGACGCGGTTGGCGTTGAATGATCCAACCCCATCACTTTACCTTGCGCGCCCTTGTCAGTTCGTCAGCGTGCCGACCTGCACCACCGACCTATGGACCCATCGGCGATTCTCCGAAGAGGTCATCGCCAGTTTTGACCAGGCACTGGATCTGCTTAAAGCGCGTTATCACAACCAGGACTTTGAACTGGTCGGCTACTCCGGTGGCGCCGCCGTGGCCCTGCTGTTGGCCTCTCGCCGTGACGACATCGCCCAGGTACAGACACTGGCCGGCAACCTCAGCCCGAGAGAGTGGGCTCGGATACAGCAGCTCGCCCCGTTACGCGGTTCACTTGAGCCGTTGCAGTACCGCCAGCGCTTGGCCATGATTCCTCAAAGGCACTTGCTGGGAGGTAATGACCGGGTGATTCCGGTAGCGGTTGAAGCATTTTACCGGCACCAACTAGGTCCCTCTGCGTGCCTGGAAACTATCGTTCTACCGGGTGTCACGCATGAAACCGGCTGGGATCAGGCCTGGCTGAACTGGCGAGGAAAATCAATCCAGTGCCGCCCCTCCCCAAACAGCAAGTAGTGCGCGCCGGGGGAATGAGATGACTCGAGCTGGGAGATCTAACGAGCACTCCCATCATGCTTCAATGCTGCACTACCCATTCCTGGCGCTGAAGTAACGTACGCTTGCATGCCCCGCAGCCTTCATTTTTGAAGGCGCTCGGCGGCTTAACGCCGCTCACTCAGTCGATCACGCTCGAAATCCACCCAGCCAGGACAAGGCAGTGAATACGGATGCCAGCATGCGCCAGGCGCTTAACTTGTTAGGCTCATACCCGCTACATATACCCCACAAACAAAAACCCCCTGAAACCAATGGTTTCAGGGGGTTCTCGATGTATGGCGGAGAGATAGGGATTTGAACCCTAGGTACTGTCGCCAGTACAACGGATTTCGAATCCGTCCCGTTCGGCCACTCCGGCATCTCTCCAATGGCGCGCATGATACCAGCACTTTTTAAAAAGGCGAAGCCCTATTTCAAAAAAAATTCGTGCTATCAAGCGCTTGCGAGAACAGGCCGCTTTACAGCGGCACGCCCAGGCGTTTTGCAACTTCTTCGTAGGCTTCGATTACGTCGCCCAGCCCCTGACGGAAGCGGTCCTTGTCCATCTTCTTGCGGGTTTCCTTATCCCACAGGCGGCAACCGTCCGGGCTGAACTCGTCGCCCAACACGATCTCGCCGTGGAACACACCGAATTCCAGCTTGAAGTCGACCAGCAGCAGGCCAGCGTCATCGAACAGCTTGTTCAGCACTTCGTTGACCTTCAGCGACAGCGCCTTCATCTTCACCAACTGCTCGGCGGTGCCCCAACCAAATGCAACCACGTGGGACTCGTTGATGAACGGATCGCCCTTCTCGTCGTTCTTCAGGAACAGTTCGAAGGTCGACGGCTCAAGCTTGATGCCCTCTTCCACGCCCAAACGCTTGACCAGGCTGCCCGCCGCGTAGTTACGCACTACGCACTCAACCGGAATCATGTCGAGCTTCTTCACCAGGCATTCGTTGTCGCCCAGCAGTTTGTCGAACTGGGTCGGCACGCCGGCTTCTTCGAGCTTCTGCATGATGAAGGCATTGAACTTGTTGTTCACCATGCCCTTGCGGTCGAGCTGCTCGATACGCTTGCCGTCGAAGGCCGACGTGTCGTTACGGAACAGCAGGATCAAACGGTCGGCGTCGTCGGTCTTGTAAACCGATTTGGCTTTGCCGCGGTAGAGTTCTTCACGTTTTTCCATGATGGGCTCCGCTTGCTAATTAAGATGGGCTAGGCGATTTCGCGCCAGTCGAGCCCGCAATCCTGGTTGGCCACTTGTAGCCAGTCCGGGTCGCACCCGAGGGTGTCGACGAAACATTGCCGGGCCAGCTGTGGCAGGTTGTTCTTGCTACTGAGATGGGCCAGCACCAGATGCTGCAGGTTGCGCCAACCCAGCTCGTTCACCAGGCTTGCGGCCTGGTGATTGTTCAAATGTCCGTAGTGACCGCCCACCCGCTGCTTGAGAAACATCGGGTAGTGTCCACGCGCCAGCAGGTCGCGGCAGTGGTTGGCCTCGATCAACAAGGCATCCAGGCCCTGATAACTGGCCAGCAGCTCAGCATCGTATGAGCCGAGGTCGGTCAACACACCAAAGCGGCGCCGGCCATCGCTAAACACGTATTGCAGAGGTTCCAGCGCATCGTGGGTCACCCGCACGGCCTTGGCGCTCAGGCTGCCGACCTGCAGGGTCTCGCCGTCGGCCAGAAAACCTGCGGCCTCCACCGGCTTGCGCATGCCGCGCAAGGTACCCCGGCTCAGGTACACCGGTACATTGTAGCGCCGCGCCAGCAAGCCCACGCCATGCACGTGGTCGGCATGCTCATGGGTCACCAGTACCGCACTCAAATCGGCTGCGCTGACCCCGAGCAGCGCCAGGCGCCGCTCGGTTTCGCGCAGGGAAAAGCCACAATCGACCAGCACGCAGCTGTCACCACTGGCGATCAGCGTGCCATTTCCCTGGCTACCACTCCCGAGTACGGCGAAGCGCACTTAACCCAGGTTGTCCTGAATGACACTCAGCACCCGGCGTGCGACATCGGCCGGCGCTACGGTGTTGATGTTCTTCTCGACGGTAACCTGCACGTTGTCGCCCACCTTGCTCAGGCGAACCTGATAGCGCTCGGCACGAGCTTCACGCTCTTCCTTGCTCGGCGCGCTGCCGAACAGCTTGCCAAAGAAGCCAGGCTCCTGATCCTTGGCCTCGGCCTTTTCGGCGAGGTTGATGTAGTACAGGCCCAGGCTACGGTTGATGTCTTCCACCCGCCATTCGCCCTGCTCAAGCGCACGACCAACGCTGGACCAGGCACGATCGAGGTCGGCGCCCAGGTTCAGCACCGGGTTGCCGCTGCCGTCTTCGCTGAGGGTGACACGGCTGGGCGCATCGAAATCGCGCGCGGCGAGCAACGACACCGAACCGCCCTTCTCGGCGCTGCGGGTCATGCTGGCAAGCATTTCGTCGACCAGCAAGGCGTCGATACCGGTGTTCTGCGAACGTGCCGGGAAATCCTGTTCGGCGGTGCTGCCGGCCGGACGCTCGACGGTGACCACGTACACTTCACTGGTATTGCGCTGCACGCCTGGCTCAATCCGCACGCGCGCACGGATTTCACTGTCGCTGCTGCTCGCGGCACTGCCGAGGCGCTTGGCCATGGACGTGGAGAGCTCGTCGAAACGCTGCCAGGTGGTGTTGAATTCGCCGGTTTGCGGCCGCTCTTCAGCGATGCGGAAACCGTTATCCTCGAAGAACTGACGGGCTACCGGCCAGACTTCGGCCGGTGCGCGCTGAGCCAGCACCCAACGCGAGGCACCGCTCTTCTGCAAGCTGAAATCGCTGATATCGGCGCTCGCCGACAGCGGCTGTGGACGCGGCACTTCGTACTCGCCCTTGACGTTGTCGTCGGCGACATTGAGTGGAATCGGCAACAGCGGGTCAAGTCGCTTGATGTTGCTCGCATCTGGCGGCAGCTGCATCGGGGCGGTCTGAGTCGCCTCCAGATAATCGCTACCACGGTCGCGGAAGTAACCCTCTTCCCCCCAGAGCCAACCACAACCGCTGGTGCTCGAGATGATCAAGGCAAGGGCAGAAAGACCAGCCAATCGCTTCATGCGGTGTACGTCCTCAATTAAAACTTCAGGCCGCACTGGCGCATTGCCTGGCGTACCGTATCGTGACAGGAGTCGCTCAGCCAGGTCAGCGGCAGGCGGATACCCTTGTGCATCAGGCCCATTTCGACCAAAGCCCACTTCACCGGAATCGGGTTGGCTTCGACGAACAGGTCTTTGTGCAGGGGCATCAATTTTTCGTTGATGGCGCGGGCTGTCTCGGCGTCGCCTGCGAGTGCGGCATTACAGAGGTCGGCCATCTCCCGTGGGGCGACGTTGGCAGTCACGGAAATATTGCCCTTGCCGCCAAGCAGGATCAGTTCGACCGCAGTCGGATCGTCGCCCGACAGCACGATGAAGTCGCTGCTCACACCATCAAGGATGGCCTTGGCGCGCTTCAGATCGCCAGTGGCTTCCTTGATGCCGATGATGTTCGGCACGCTGGACAGGCGAATCACGGTCTCGGCCTGCATGTCGCAGGAGGTGCGGCCGGGAACGTTGTAGAGGATCTGCGGGATATCGACGGCTTCGGCAATGTGCTTGAAGTGCTGGTACAGGCCTTCCTGGGTCGGCTTGTTGTAGTACGGCACCACCAGCAGGCAGGCGTCGGCGCCAGCCGCTTTGGCATTCTGGGTCAGGTGCACGGCTTCGCTGGTGGAGTTGGCACCGGTGCCGGCGATGACCGGAATACGGCCAGCAACGCGCTTGACGACGAATTCGATGACCTTGATGTGTTCATTTACATCGAGGGTAGCCGACTCGCCGGTAGTACCGACGGCGACGATGGCATGGGTGCCTTTTTCCAGGTGGAAGTCCACGAGTTTGCCGAGGCTGTCCCAATCAAGACGCCCTTGTGCATCCATGGGTGTGACCAATGCCACCATACTGCCCGCAATCATGAAACTGCTCCTGCCGGAAAAAGAGAGCGGTAATGGTACTGGCGCCATCGGGCTTGCACAAGCGAAGCAGGCGGGCGGAGCATTCCCCTCGGCGAGCATTTTCGCTACCCTTCTCTCTTTGATCGGTACACAGTGGCCCGCCGGGCCGCCGACAACGCGCCCCGACAGTGCCCGAACCCTCGATCCTGAGCCTCGGGACCACGCCGACAAGCCTATTTGCCCCGTCACGTACCGACCGCTCATCGCTTTAGGAATGCTGCATGTCCACCCCCACCGTTCGCGAACAATTCCTTGTCATCAGCGCCCTGGGCCCCAATCCCATGGAGCTGACCAATATCCTGTGCCGGGCCAGCAACGACAACCGCTGCTCGGTGGTGACCTCGCGCCTGACCCGCCACGGCGAATGCAGCGCACTGGTATTGCAGGTCGCCGGCAACTGGGACGCGCTGGCGCGGTTCGAGGCGGCGCTGCCCGGCCTGGCCAAGAAGCACACCTTCACCGTCAACGTGGTGCGCAGTGCCGAGCTGGAAGTACGCCCGCAATCGCTGCCGTACGTCGCTTATGTCAGCGCTGCGTACCGGGCCGATATCGTCAATGAGCTGTGCCAGTTCTTCATCGACCACCATGTCGAACTGGAGAACCTCACCTGCGACACCTATCAGGCACCACAAACCGGCGGCACCATGCTCAATGCCACCTTTACCGTGACCCTGCCGGCCGGCACCCAGATCAGTTGGCTGCGTGACCAGTTCCTCGACTTTGCCGACGCGCTGAACCTTGATGCGCTGATCGAACCGTGGCGCCCACAAAACCCGATGTAAGGAGGCTTTTCATGGCTGTTGAACTCGACCAGACCGTCGCCGACTTCCAGGCCCAGGCCACCAGTGGCCAAACCGTCAGCCTGGCGGCGCTGAAGGGCAAACAAGTGGTGATCTACTTCTATCCGAAGGACAGCACCCCCGGCTGCACCACCGAAGGCCAGGGTTTTCGCGACCAGTACGCGGCGTTTCAAGCGGCCGACACCGAGGTGTTCGGGGTGTCGCGCGACGGCTTGAAGTCGCATGAAAACTTCAAGGCCAAGCAGGGTTTCCCGTTCGAGCTGATCAGCGACAAGGACGAGGCGCTGTGCCAACTGTTCGATGTAATCAAGCTGAAGAAACTGTACGGCAAGGAATACCTGGGCGTAGACCGCAGCACCTTCCTGATCGACCGCAACGGTGTGCTGCGCAAGGAATGGCGTGGTGTGAAGGTGCCGGGGCACGTAGATGCAGTGCTGGCTGAAGCACAGGCGCTGAGCAAGGCCTAAGTTTTTCGAGCTGCCTTGCAGCCCGTCGCGGGACGAGCCCGTTACCACAGAAGCGCAACACCGGCTGCTTTTCTGTGGCAGCGGGCTCGTCCCGCAATGCCGTTAGAGCAACGGCGCCACCAGCGGCTCACGTCGCGGCCAGGCATCCAGCACCGCCTTGAACAGCGTTGCCAGCGGGATTGCAAAGAAAATCCCCCAGAACCCCCAGAGCCCACCAAACAGCAGTACCGCGCAAATGATCGCCACAGGGTGCAGGCTCACCGCTTCGGAGAACAGCAACGGCACCAGCACGTTGCCATCCAGTGCCTGAATGATCGCGTACACCGCCATCAGGTAGATGAACTGGTCGCCCCAGCCCCACTGGAACAGCGCGATCAAGGTGACCGGCACGGTCACCACCACGGCCCCCACATACGGCACCACTACCGACAAGCCCACCAACAGCGCCAGCAGGGCCGCATAGTTAAGCCCAAGCCAGACGAAGGCGATGTAGGTGGTCACGCCGCAGATCAGGATCTCGATACCCTTGCCGCGGATGTAGTTGGCGATCTGCCGATTCATCTCTTGCGCAACCCGCGTCATCAACGCGCGCTCCCGCGGCAGGTAGCCTCCGGCCCAGTGCGCAATCAGTTCGCGATCCTTGAGAAAGAAGAACACCAGGATCGGCACCAGCACCAGGTAGATCATGATATTCACCAGCAAGGGCAAGCTCGACAACGAGAAACTCAGCGCCCACTGACCGAACTTGCCGATCTCGCCGCGCATCGCCTCGATTGCCTGCAACACCTGCTCGTCGGAGACCAGATGCGGATAACGCTCCGGCAACAGCAGCAGGAGCGACTGCCATTTGCCGAGCATGCCCGGCAATTCGTTGAACAAGGTGATCAACTGATGCCAGAGCAGCGGCACCAGCACCAGCAGAAACACCGCCAGCGCCCCGAGGAACAGGGTAAATACCAACCCTACGGCAACCTTGCTCGGCACCCGCCAGCGCTCCAGCGCGTTGACCAGCCCCTGCATCAGGAACGCCAGCACCATACCGGCCAGCACCGGCGCAAGCATCCCGCCCAGGGTAAGGATCGCGGTAAAACCGAGAAACAGCAGAACCGCCAGCACCACGGCCTCCTCATCGGAGAAGTAGCGATGCAGCCAGTTGCGAAGCACTTTGAACATCAACGTTCCTTAAGCCGCGAAAAAATTCAGGCCTTTTTCAACCAGTAGCTATACACCCCGGCCTCAACCTGTTCGAGCAGCAACGTATGACCTGCCAATTGGGCAAACGTGCGGAAATCCCGCTGCGATCCGCCATCGGTGGCAATCACCTTGAGCACCGCACCGCTGGCCAGCCGGTTGAGCTCAAGCTTGGCCTTGAGCAGCGGCAACGGGCAATTCAGGCCACTGGCATCCAGTTCGGCATCGCAGGGTGGAACGTCGGACATCGGGTTTCTCCAGACGGGCGCCCACGCCAGGGTGGCGTGGCGGGCTGCAAAGGCCTCGTAGAATACCGCCACTGGTCGCCAACGTGCGAGCCGGCTACAGTAAGGTTCTTTGTCGACCAGAGCTTCGTGCATGAATTTACTGCGCCCTACCCTGCTGACACTGGCCTGTCTGATGGCGCTTCCAAGCCAGGCGGACGACCTGCCGTCACTGGGCGACGCCAGTTCTGCCATTGTTTCGCCGCAACAGGAGTTCCAGCTCGGCCGTGCCTGGCTGAGCCTGCTGCGCAGCAATGTCAATCAACTGAACGACCCCCAGCTCAAGGATTACGTCGAAACCAGCGTCTACCGCCTCGCCGAAACCAGCCAACTCCAGGACCGACGCCTGGAGTTCATCCTGATCGACAGCAAGGAGCTCAACGCCTTTGCCGCCCCCGGCGGGATTGTCGGGGTCAACGGCGGCCTGTTCCTCAATGCCCAGACCGAGGGTGAATACGCTTCGGTACTGGCCCACGAACTGGCGCACTTGTCGCAACGCCACTTCGCCCGCGGCGTGGAAGCCCAGCAACGCATGCAAATGCCGATGATGGCGGCCTTGCTGGTGGGGATCGTGGCCGCCGCTGCGGGCGCCGGCGATGCCGGTATTGCCGCGATTGCCGGCAGCCAGGCGGCGGCGATTCAGGAGCAACGGCGTTTCTCACGGCAGAACGAACAGGAAGCCGACCGGATCGGTATTCTCAACCTGGAAAAGGCCGGCTACGACCCGCGTAACATGCCGACCATGTTCGAGCGCTTGATGCGCCAGTACCAGTACAGCGCCAAGCCGCCCGAATTCCTGCTGACTCACCCGGTAACCGAATCGCGGGTCGCCGACACCCGCAACCGCGCCGAGCAGGCCCCCAAGGGCGGCGTGGAAGACAGCCTGCGCTATCAGCTGATTCGTGCTCGCCTGCAACTGACCTACGAAGGCACGCCGGGCCTTGGTGCCAAGCGCTTCCGGGCCTTGCTGGACGAGAACCCGAACATGGATGCCGCACGCTATGGCCTGGCCCTGGCACAGATCAAGGGCGGCCAGCTCAACGAAGCACGCGAGATGCTCAAGCCGTTGCTGGCCAAGGCGCCGAACGACATTACCTACAACCTGGCGCAGATCGATCTGGATATCACCAACAACCGCCTGGACGCAGCCCAGCAACGGGTAGCGAAGATGCGCACGCTGTACCCGGGCAACTATCCGCTGCAACAGGTCAGCGCCGACCTGCTGCTCAAGCAGAATCGACCGGCGGAAGCGGTAAAGGTGCTGGAAGCGTTACTGAAGAACCGTTCGGACGATCCGGACGTCTGGTACGAAGTGGCCGAGGCGCGCGGGCTGGCGGGCAATACCATCGGCCTGCATCAGGCACGGGCGGAGTACTTCACCCTGGTCGGCGATTTCAACCAGGCATTGCAGCAACTGGACTACGCGAAGAGCCGCGCCGGCAACAACTTCGTGCTGGCGTCGAAGCTGGATGCGCGGCAGCGGGAGATTCTTGAGCAACAGCGGATGGTCAAGGACATGATGGGGCGCTAAGTCAGAGGGCTGCGTTGCAGCCCTCTCCCAAAGGGTTCACACACCGCAGGGAGTGGGCTGGACCGGCAATGAGGCCCTCAAGCGTTACCGGACAACTTCATCCGTGCCGCCTGGGTGAAATCGAGCATGCGCTGCAGCGGCTTGATCGCCTGCGGAATCAACGCCGGCTCGACGAAGATCTCGTTGCTGCCCTCGCGCAGGCACTGCAGGGTGCGCTCCAGGGTGTTCATCGCCATCCATGGGCAGTGTGCACAGCTTCGGCACGCGGCCCCGTTGCCGGCGGTTGGCGCTTCGATAAAGACCTTGTCCGGGCACAACTGCTGCATCTTGTAGAAGATGCCGCGGTCGGTGGCGACGATAAAGGTCCTGTTCGGCAAGGTCTGCGCCGCCGCAATCAGCTGGCTGGTAGAACCCACCGCATCGGCCAGATCGATCACCGACTCGGGCGACTCCGGGTGCACCAGAATGGCCGCGTCCGGGTACAACGCTTTCATGTCTGCCAGCTGGCGCGACTTGAACTCTTCGTGAACGATGCAAGCACCGTCCCACAGCAGCATGTCGGCACCGGTTTGCTTCTGAATGTAGCGCCCCAGGTGCTGGTCCGGCCCCCAGATGATGGTCTCGCCGTTATCCATCAGGCTTTCGACGATTTCCAGCGCACAGCTGGAGGTCACTACCCAGTCGGCGCGCGCCTTGACCGCCGCCGAGGTGTTGGCATACACCACCACCGTGCGCTCGGGGTGCTTGTCGCAGAACGCCGAGAAGTCCTCCACCGGGCAACCCAAGTCAAGCGAGCAGGTCGCTTCGAGGGTTGGCATCAGCACGCGCTTTTCCGGGTTGAGGATCTTCGCGGTCTCGCCCATAAAACGCACACCCGCCACCAGCACGGTCTTGGCCGGATGCTTGTTGCCGAAGCGGGCCATTTCCAGCGAGTCGGACACGCAGCCGCCGGTTTCCTCGGCCAGGGCCTGGATCACCGGATCGCAGTAGTAATGAGCGACAAGCACTGCATCCTGTGCCTTGAGCTCGGCGGCAATCAGGGCACGGTATTCAGCCTCCTGCGCGGGCGTCAGGGGCTTGGGTTGCTTGGCATCCAGGTGGGCTTGAACCAGAAGGCGTTCGGAAATCTGCGTCATGTTCGCAAGACCTGCAGGCGCTGTAGCGCGAAAGTCGAGTGTATCACCAGGCTATGGCAATTCGGATAGCGGCTCAGCCTTTGCGGCCGTAGCCAGACCCGCTGTTTATCGGGCTCTATAGGGTGTCGAAGGCTACAGATAATCGAATGAATTCTAAAGGCTTTTTTGCCTGAAACGGCAGGCAGGCAGCGCCGTGAGCGCCGCCTGCCGGGCACGCCGATCAGTGCGCCGCGCCGCTCAAACCGCCCAGATTGGCCATCAGCAGGCCGACGAACTGCTCAACGCTCATACTCTGGCCGTTAAGCACCACCTGTCCCTTGGTGTAATGCAGGTTGCTGACGATGGCATCGTCCTTGACCGTTGCCAACTGGCTGTACAGCGCCATCTGCCCGGCCATCTCGCCCGAGTACGACGCTTGCTTGACCTGCTCGGCATCCAGCCCCTGCACGCTCGCCTGCAGTGCCGCCAGGTCGCCGATCATCGCCTTGGACAGCGACAGGTCGCTCTGCAGCTGTTCAATCAGTTGCAGAGCGACCTGCTCCAGCGGTTGCTCGAACGAGTCCGGGCGCGCCAGATCGACGCTCAGTTTGAAGCGGCTCTCACCGTTGGCAGTCTTGAACGACACGTCGTCCAGGGCCACCTGCGGCTTGCCAGCCAGCACCGCCAGCAGGTACTGCTGGAACGCTGCCTGCTGCTCGGCCGTCAGCGCCTGCGCCGGCCGTACATCCGCCTGCGCCGCACGCTCAAAAGCCGGCAGGTTGGCCGCATAGAACGCCATGAGCGCCTGCAAGGCCGGCACATCCAGACGCTGGATGCTCCAGGCCACCTGACCGCTGCCAACCGGTTTGCCGTCGTAGCTGATACCGGCCGCCTTATACAGCTGCTTGACCGCCAGTTGCTGGCTATTGATCTGGTAATCGTTGCGCTGTTCCAGCCCCTTGAGCGCCAATGCGGCCTGACGCTCGCCAAAGGTGAAGGCACCATCGGCCAGGGCCGTGTCGACCTGGCCGACGTAGAAGCCAAAGTCGCTGAGCGTGAGGTTGGCCGCCAGCGTCAAGCCTTGCAGCGCGATCTTGACCGGTGGCTGCTCGGCGCTGACCAGGGTCATCGCCAGGCTGCCCATGTCGCCGGCCATTTTCACCGCCTGCCCGTCCTGGCTAGCGGAAACATTCAACGTCAGCCCGGAGAAGGCAACGCTTGAGCCCTCGGGCTGACTGAACGCCGCCGACATCAGTTGCACCCGGCCTTCCACCGAACGGTCGTAACCCAGGCTCAGGTGGCCCTGCACCGGGGCAACCTCTTTGCTCGCGGCGAACCAGTCCGCCGTTCCGGCATCCTTTTCCAGCGAATAATTGCTGGCCGCCATCACCGGCATCAGCTTGAAGGCCTTGAGCCGCGACCACGGCAACGGTCCGTGCTCAAGGCGATCGGCAAAAGTCAGCTCGAAGCTCACCGGCTCGTCGCCAAGCTGCACGTTCTCGACCTTCAGCCGGTAGCGCGCATCGCTGCTGTAAAGATGCCGCTCCAGCCCCAGCAGCTCAATCTGCGCACTGCCACCGGCACCGGCCAGCGCTTGCAGCAGCTGCTGATTGGATTGCGCGATAGACGTATCGAGCACCGCCGGCAACTGCTTGCCGGTGTACCAGGCGCCGGCCGTGCACAAGGCCGCCACGGCCAGGGCCAAGCCCGACAGCACTCCTACTGTTCTCTTCATGAATTGATCCGCTGACTGTCCATTGTGTGAGGTAAGGCGCTGCGCACGCGACGTGCCGGTTATTCGTTGACGTCCATGAACTGGCTTGCCCAGTCGATGTAATCGCCCGGCAAGGTATAGGTATGGGTCAGCTCGGTGGCACTCAGGTCGGAGGCACGACTGGTGATACGACGCTGTTCGCGCAGGCAATCATAGGTGGCCTTGATCGCAGCGAAGTACGCGCCGTGACCGTCCACCGCGATCCGCACCCCCAGTTCGGCGAGGCGGTTGTCGTCGTGCAGTTGCGGATTGCCGTAGGTCACCAGCATCAACGGAATGGAGACATGCCGGGCGATCTGCTCCAGATGCTCGAAATCACGAATACCGACGATGCACACACCGTCAGCGCCAGCGTTCTGATAGGCCACGGCACGCTCAATGACTTCCGCGGTCGGGATCACCGCGGCGTTGGTCCGGGCGATGATGCACAGCTCGGGATCGACACGGGCTTCGAGCGCCGCACGGACCTTGCCGACACCTTCGGCAATGCTGATCAGGTCGGTGGACTTACGCCCGAACTGGGCGGGCAGCAGAGTGTCTTCGATGGTCAGCGCGGCAACCCCGGCGCGCTCCAGCTCGGTGATCGTGCGCATCACGTTCAGCGCGTTGCCGTAGCCATGGTCGGCGTCGGCAATGACCGGCAACTGCGCCACCCGGCCGATACGCGTGGCTTGTTCAGCGAATTCGCTGAGGGTGATCAGGGCAAAGTCCGGAGCTGCCAGTACCTGTAGCGACGCGACCGAACCACCGAGAATACCGACTTCGAAACCGAGGTCGGCAGCAATACGCGCCGACATGGGGTCGAACACGGACGCCGTGTGGTAGCAGACAGGGGACGCGAGGAGTTTACGAAAGGCACGGCGCAAATCTTGGTGGGAGGCTCTAGACATGATCATTCCAGTTTTTCGTCTTCAATTCTGCAGGGGAACATATCACCCCAGAACCGGGTTCCGACAGCGTCAGGCCGGGGCTGTGAAGAAATTTTCATGGCCTGGCGCGAGCAACCGACGAACAGCCAGAGACGAGCGAAATACACGAGGGGAGGTTTGCGTATTTACCGAAGCCGAAAACGAAAAAACCCGCCTCTTTTCAGAGGCGGGTTTTTTCTTACTGCATATGGTGGGTCGTGTAGGATTCGAACCTACGACCAATTGGTTAAAAGCCAACTGCTCTACCAACTGAGCTAACGACCCGTTGGATGGCGCGTATAATACTGATTTCTAACAGGAAATCAACACCCCATCGCAAAATAATTTAAAAATATCGTGTTGGGTCCGCTACACCGGCCGATTTGAAGCCGTCGGCGCGCAGCCGACAGCTGTCGCACTTGCCACAGGCACGGCCGTGGTCGTCGGCCTGATAGCAGGAAACCGTGAGGCTGTAGTCGACGCCGCGGGCCATACCGGCCTGGACGATCTGCGCCTTGCTGAGGTTCTGCAGCGGCGCCTGAATACGGAAGCCCTGCCCTTCGACCCCAGCCTTGGTCGCCAGGTTAGCCATGCGCTCGAAGGCCTCGACGAACTCCGAACGGCAATCCGGGTAGCCGGAATAGTCCACCGCGTTGACCCCGATGAAAATATCACGCGCGTTCAGCACCTCGGCCCAACCCAATGCCAGCGACAGGAACACTGTGTTGCGCGCCGGCACGTAGGTTACCGGGATTCCTTCGCTCGGCGCTTCCGGCACATCGATGCTGCTGTCGGTCAGGGCCGAACCACCAATGCCATCCAGGTTCAGGCCGATCACCTTGTGCTCGACCACGCCCAGGTCACGGGCCACCCGCGCTGCCGCGTCGAGCTCGGCACGATGGCGCTGCCCATAGTCGAAGCTCATGGTGTAGCAGCTGTAGCCTTCAGCCTTGGCCATGGCAACCACGGTGGCCGAGTCCAGGCCACCGGACAACAGAATTACCGCACGTTTCTCAGTCATTGCATTGCTCTCCTGTCAGCGTCCCGGCTCGTCGTTCCACAGCAGCTTGTGCAACTGCATCTGAAAACGTACCGGCAAATTATCAGCCACGATCCAATCGGCCAGGGCAGTCGCACTCACTTGATGATGGCTCGGCGAAAACAACACGTCGCCGGCACGCTGCTCCAGACCATACTGGATCAGCTTGGATACCGCCCAGTCATAGTCTTCGCGCGAGCAGATGACGAACTTGACCTGGTCGTTGCGGGTCAGCAGTTCAATGTTTTCGTAACGATTGCGGTGCATCTCGGCCGAGCCTGGCGTCTTCAAGTCGACCACCCGGCTAACCCGCGTGTCGACCTGGGCAATATCCAGCGCGCCGCTGGTTTCCAGTGACACCTCGTAACCGGCGTCGCAGAGCTGCTTGAGCAATGGGATGGCGTTGGGCTGGGCCAACGGCTCGCCACCGGTCACACACACGTAGCGCGGTTTGAAGCCAGCCACTTGTTCGAGGATCGAGTCGAGCGTGCGAACGGTGCCGCCGCTGAAGGCGTAGGCGCTGTCACAGTACTGGCAGCGCAAAGGGCAGCCAGTGAGGCGTACAAATACCGTGGGCAGCCCAGCGGTACGCGTTTCACCCTGCAACGAGTAAAAAACTTCGGTAATGCGTAATGTGTCTTGCATAGTCGCCACGGGCGTAACAGCTAAACAGGCTGTCCGCCTCCGTTAGGCACCGCTGCGAACCCGGCATCGCGTCATTCGCAGCAGCGTAGTCAAATAAAGGGCGCAAATTCTAACGAAAAAACCCGCGACAAGCGCGGGTTTCTTGAAAAAATTGACTCAGTGGTCAGAGACGCTGCAGATCACGCTGGGCCAATTGCGCCGCAGAAGTGCCCGGATACTGGGTCACAACTTGTTGCAGTATACCCTTGACCCGGTCGACATGCCCCAGGCGACGCTCGACGTCGGCCAGCTTGTACAGCGAGTCAGGCACCTTGTTGTGCTTGGGATACAGCTGGCTGACCTTGGCAAACGCCTGACCGGCAGCTTGCAAATCGCCCTTGGCCAGGTTCACTTCACCCAACCAGTACTGCGCGTTGCCGGCGTACTGGCTGTTCGGGTATTTGCGCAGGAAGGCATTGAACGCCTGACTGGCCTTGTCGAAATCCTTGGCTTTGATCAAGTCGAAAGCAGCATCGTAGTAGAGCTTCTCTTTCGCTGGATCACCAGGTTCGCTACTGGCTGCGGGTTGTTGCGCGGCAGCGGTACCTGCGCCTGCGGCCGCACCGGCAGCAGCACCGGCGGCGTTGGTATCGCCACCCGTGGAAGAATTCTCGGGAGCCGTGGCAGGTGCGCCACCGGTTCCAATGCGCCGATCCAGGTCCTGGTAACGCTCCAGGCCTTCCTGTTTCATGCGCGCGACATCGTTTTGCAACTCTTCGATGACGCCTTGTTGGCGAGCTATCTGCTCCTGCATCTGCTGCAGTTGCATGAACAGCTGGCCCTGTGCCGAGGCAGGGGCCGTAACCCCTCCCCCGGCATAGGCGCCGTTCGTACCGTAACCCGCAGGCGGATAACTGCTTGCGCCGTTATAGCCAGCGTTGTCTTCAACAACAGGAACCTCAGCCCAAGCCACGAGGGGCAGGGTGAGAGCCAGGACAGTTACAGCACGACGGCACGTTCGCATATCGAATTACTTACGCAGTTCGACGCGACGGTTTTGAGCCCAGGATTGCTCGTCGTTACCGGTAGCAACTGGACGCTCTTCGCCGTAGGAAACCAGTTCCAGTTGGGCTGGGGAAACGCCTTGCAGTACCAGGTAGCGCTGAACGGCTTTCGCACGACGCTCGCCCAGAGCCATGTTGTATTCGCGAGTACCACGCTCGTCGGTGTTACCTTCCAGGACGACGCGAGCGCCGTTGCCTTTCAGGTCCTTGGCATGAACGTCCAGAGCGCGCATGGCTTCTGGCTTCAGGTCCGAGCTGTCGTATTCGAAGTAGAAGGTGGTGATTGCGCGCAGAGCAGCTTCTTCGCTCAGGCTGCCGTCAACAGCGCCAGTGTTGGCACCGTAACCAGCGTTAGGATCAACAGCGCCTTCGCCAGCGTTGTCGCCGCCTTTCGAGGAGCAACCTACAGCTACAGCCATGGCCAGAGCCAGCGCAGCAAACTTACCAAACTTCAGCATTTCCATCGTGAAACTCCTAATGAACCCCAGTGTGTTAAGTACAACGTAAAGCGCCGCGTCAGTTCAGGTAAGGGGACCAGGACGGTTCTCTGACTTCGCCTTGAGCGGTAGGAAGTGGGAGCCTAACGCGTCCATTAAGGGATACGAGCATCAAGACTCCCCGGCCCTGCTGGCGGGTGGCGTAGATTAGCATGGTGCCGTTGGGCGCAACAGTAGGAGACTCATCAAGACTTGTTTCAGAGAGGATCTTTACACTACCTCGCTGCAAATCCTGAGCCGCCACCTTGAAGTTGGTGAAGCCTTGTTGACGATGAATCATCACCAGGGTCTTTTCGTCCGCCGACAGTTTCGGGTTGGCGTTGTAGTTGCCCACGAAAGTTACGCGTTCGGCGCCACCGCCGGAAACATTGGTTTTGTAGATCTGTGGCTTGCCACCGCGGTCGGAAGTGAAGTAGATGGTCGAACCATCTTTACCCCAGAACGGCTCGGTGTTGATGCCAGGGCCAGCGGTAACACGCTGCAACTGACGGGAGCCCATGTTCATCACATAGATGTCCGGGTTACCGTCCTTGGACAGCACGAACGCCAGGCGCGAACCATCTGGCGACCAGGCTGGCGCACCGTTCAGGCCTTCGAAGTTGGTGATCTGCTCACGGCGGCCAGTATCGATATGCTGCACAAAGATACGTGGACGCTTCTGCTCGAACGACACGTAGGCAATACGTTTGCCATCCGGCGCAAAGCGCGGCGACAGGATCGGCTCGCGCGATTGCAACAGGGTCACGGCCCGGGCACCGTCGTAGTCCGAACGTTGCAGGGTGTAACGCGTGTTGTTGGCCGAGAAGCGCTCGGCAGTCACGTACAGCATGCGCGTGGAAAACGCCCCCTTGATGCCGGTGAGCTTCTCGAACGACTGATCGGCAATGTAGTGCGACATGTCACGCAGTTGATCGACGCCGCCCGAGACGCTACCGGTCAGCACTTGCTGCTCGGTGGCGACGTTGAACAGGGCATATTGCACCTGCAGGCGACCGCCGGCCGGAACAATACTACCGACCATAACGTACTGGGCGCCCAAGGCTTTCCAGTCGCGGAAGATGACTTCGCTGGCCTGGGACGGCTGGCTGATCATGTTCTGACGCGGGATCGGCGAGTAGTAGCCGGAGTTACGCAGGTCATTGCCGATGATGTCGGCCATGTCCTCAGGCAACACGCTACCACCCTGCAGGCCGAACGGCACGACGGCGATCGGGGTCGCCCGATCGCTACCGCTGGTGACCAGAATGTTCTTTTCTTCTGCTACGGCCATCCCTGCTGCGCAGCAGAGAACGACAAGCAGTCCTCTAAGAAGGTTAATCACAAGGCTAGATCCTCAGGTGTGAATGTCATCTTGAATGAACGATAGGGATTGAATTCGCTCGGTTTCAAGCCCTGCATTTCGGTTAGACGGCCAATGTTCTTGACCGCCGCCACGGCGGAGCTGTCGAACGGACCGTCACCACTGGAGCGGGCTACGCTCACCGAGGTAATGGTGCCGTCTGGCAACATGCCAATCTGCAGGACCACCGTCATGTTCTTGCGCGCAGAAGGTGGTCGCGCCCAGCCTTCAGCCGCACGGACACGGATCAGGTCGTCGAAACTACCGGCTACCTGGTCACCTTGCTCGTCGGCCAGGGCCTGCTGCCGCTCGGTGGTGTCGGACAACAGCTCGGCCAGCGCCTGTGCCTTCTTGTCTTCCGCCGCCTTACGCGCTGCTTCCACTGCCTTCTTCTTGGCCGCATCGGCTGCGGCTTTCTTCTTGGCTTCTTCAGCCGCTTTTTTCTTCGCCTCTTCGGCGGCAACCTTCTTCGCGTCCTCGGCAGCCTTTTTCTTGGCGTCCTCGGCTGCTTTTTTCTTCGCCTCTTCCGCGGCCTGCTTCTTGGCCTCTTCCTCGGCCTTTTTCTTGGCTTCGTCTTCAGCTTTTTTCTTGGCGATATCGGCCAGCTGTTTCTCTTCAGCCTTTTTCGCTTCTTCGGCTTTCTTGGCTGCGTCGGCTTTCTTCGACTCGTCAGCCTTCTTCGCTTCCTCGGCTTTCTTCGCCTCGGCCGCCTCACGGGCCTCTTCGGCCTTTTGAGCCGCCTCTTCTTTCTTTTGTTCCGCAGCCTTCACCGCTTCCTGCTTCTGCTGCTCGACCTTCTTCTGCTCCAACTGCTCGACTTCGGTCTGGCGCGAAGCGGTTTTCTTCGCTTCACCGGCAATCTTCTGATTGGTCTGGGTAGTCGCCTGACTTTTCGATTTCAGCTGGTACAGGGTCGCCTGGACAATAGGCTTGGCCGGCGGCAGTTCGGGGGTCATGGCAAAGCTGACGAACAACATGCCGAACACCAGAACGTGCAGCGCGATGGCCCAGACACTGGGCCAGAAATAGCTTTCCGAGGCAGATGGCTCTCGCTGTTGCATCAGGGCGCCTCGGTAATCAGGCCAACGTTACCGACACCGGCCTTCTGCAACCCGCCCATGGCACCCATGACCGCGCCGTAGTCGACGGATTTGTCGCCACGGATGAAGACCTGGGTCTGTTTGCCCTGGTCGCGGCCGGCAGCGATGATCTTGGTCACCGCGTCGGTCATTTGCGGCAAGGTCATCGCCTTGTCCATCTGCTTATCGGTATCGACTTCGCTGCCAAGGTTCCAGTAGTAGGTCTTGTCAGCCTTGATCGAGATGGTCAGGACCTGAACGTTGTTGTCCTGCGGCAAGGCTTCGCTGGAAACCTTGGGCAGATCAACCTTCACACCCTGATTGAGCATCGGTGCGGTCACCATGAAAATGACCAGCAGTACCAACATCACGTCGATGTATGGCACCACGTTCATCTCGGCGACCGGCTTGCGTTTGTGGCGAACTCGGGCCATGGGCTTTTACCTGATCACTCTTCGCTGGTGTGCACTTTACGGTGCAGGATGGCCTGGAACTCATCGGCAAATGTGTAGTAACGACCGATCAGTACTTCACTGCGGGCAGCGAAGCGGTTGTAGGCGATTACCGCAGGGATTGCAGCGAACAGGCCGATCGCGGTGGCGATCAGTGCTTCGGCAATACCCGGGGCTACGGTGGCCAGAGTCGCTTGCTGGGCCGAGGCCAGGCCACGGAAGGAGTTCATGATGCCCCATACGGTACCGAACAGACCGATATACGGGCTGGTGGAGCCGACAGTGGCGAGGAACGGCAGGCTCTGCTCAAGCTTCTCTTCTTCGCGCGAGATGGCAACGCGCATGGCACGGCCAACCCCTTCCATGACCGCATCAGGGTCGACGCCAGGCTGCTGACGCAGACGGGAGAACTCCTTGAAGCCGGCACGGAAGACCTGCTCTACGCCCGAATCCGGGTCTGGGTTGCTGCCTGCCTGACGGTACAGTTTGGACAGGTCGATACCCGACCAGAAGCGCTCTTCAAAGCTTTCCAGCGCACGACGACCGGCACGCAGCATGGTGCTGCGTTGAAAAATCATGATCCATGAGGTCACCGATGCGGCCACCAGAACCAGCATTACCAGCTGCACCACGATGCTGGCATTGCTGACCAGGCTCCACATGGAGGTATGGTCGACGACGTTAGCTTCCACGCTTAATCTCCTGCAATTGTTTGATTACCCGTACCGCCCGCCTCGACAAAAGCTGCACGCAGCTCAGGGGGGATGGCTCGGGGTTTGAAAGTATCGGCGCGCACACAGGCCACCAGGAACTGCCCTTCGCAGAGCAGCGTTGCGTCACTCTCGCGCCAGACCTGCTGCACAAAGCGCAGGCTGGCACGGTTCAATTCAAGCACGTGTGCAGTCACCCGCAATTCGTCGTCCAGCCGCGCTGGCGCGTGGTAACGCGCCTCGGCCGAATGCACTACGAACAGGGTGTTCTGCTCCGCCATTGCCGACTGGGCAAAACCCAGATCGCGTAACCGCTCGGTGCGGGCACGCTCCATGAATTTCAGATAATTGACGTAATACACCACGCCGCCCGCATCGGTGTCCTCGTAATAGACGCGACAACGATGTGCGAACGGCTCAACCCCATTTTGCGCGCGCATACTCTAGTGCTAACTCCTCAGCTTGCCAATCCGCCGCCGCAACTGTTTTTGCGGATTATGTCGTATTGCCAGCGCTGCCACTGCGTGTCCGCCGGTAGGACCACAAAAACGCTGGATAAATCTGTCACTCATCGGCCTGCGCGGAAAAATCATCCGCACTCGACGCCTCGCTCATACGCTTGGGAAGATTCAGACCAAAATGCAGGTACGCGTGGCGGGTAACCACACGCCCACGCGGGGTGCGCATGATGTAACCCTGCTGGATCAGGTATGGCTCGAGCACGTCCTCGATGGTGTGGCGCTCTTCGCTGATGGCGGCAGCCAGACTGTCGACCCCCACCGGGCCACCGTCGAACTTCTCGATCATGGTCAGCAGCAGGCGACGGTCCTGATGGTCGAAACCGCGCTCGTCGACATCGAGCAGGTTCAACGCCATGTCGGCGACAGCCTTGGTGATATGGCCCTTGCCGCGCACTTCAGCGTAATCACGCACCCGCCGCAGCAGGCGGTTGGCGATCCGCGGCGTACCGCGCGCACGACGAGCGATTTCGTAGGCACCCTCATCTTCGATCGGCAGGCCAAGAATATTGCCGGAGCGACTGACAATGGTCGCCAGATCCGCGGTGCTGTAGAACTCCAGGCGCTGGACGATGCCGAAGCGGTCGCGCAACGGGTTGGTGAGCATGCCGGCACGGGTAGTGGCGCCAACCAGGGTAAAGGGCGGCAGGTCGAGCTTGATCGAGCGTGCGGCCGGCCCTTCGCCGATCATGATATCCAGCTGGAAGTCTTCCATGGCCGGGTAGAGCACTTCTTCGACCACCGGCGAAAGACGGTGTATCTCGTCGATGAACAGCACATCGTGCGGCTCCAGGTTGGTCAGCATCGCCGCCAGATCACCCGGACGTTCGAGGATCGGCCCGGATGTACTCTTGATCGACACCCCCATTTCCTGGGCAATGATGTTGGCCAGGGTGGTTTTGCCCAGGCCGGGCGGACCGAAGATCAGGGTATGGTCCAGCGACTCACTGCGCCCGCGTGCGGCGCGAATGAACAGGTCCATCTGCTCGCGCACCACCGGCTGACCAATGTATTCGGCCAGGCGCAACGGACGAATGGCCCGGTCCTGAACTTCTTCACGGTCACGTCCGCTGGCGGCTATCAGTCGATCGGCTTCGATCACTTAAATCATCCCCTTGAGGCTGCGGCGAATCAGCTCTTCACTGCTCAGGCCCTTGGCATCGACGGCGGCCACCGCCTTGCTGGCCTCCTGCGGTTTGTAACCCAGCGAGATCAGCGCACTGACCGCATCGGTCTCGGCACTGGAAACCGTCGGTAGCGGCAATGGCCCGTTCGGCACCAGGGCGAACATCGCCGGCGAGGTTTCCCAGGCCTTGAAGCGGTCCTTGAGCTCGACCAGCAAGCGTTCGGCGGTTTTCTTGCCGACCCCCGGCACCTTGACCAGTGCCGAGGCGTCCTGGGCCTGAACACAGCGTACCAGCTCGTCGACTTCAAGGCCCGACATCAGCGCCAGGGCCAGTTTCGGCCCAACGCCGTTCAGCCGGATCAATTCGCGGAACAGTTCGCGCTCGCGCTTTTCATGGAACCCATACAGCAGGTGGGCGTCTTCGCGCACCACCAGGTGGGTGTGCAGGGTCACCGTCTCGCCCAGTTTGGGCAGGCGATACAGTGTGGTCATCGGCACTTCCAGCTCATAGCCGAGGCCGTTGACATCAATAATCAAATGCGGCGGCTGCTTTTCAGCCAGGGTGCCGCGCAAACGTCCAATCACCTTCAGGTCCTTTCTCATGGGCGTCGACACACGGCCGACCGAGCCTGGCGACGCGCACGTGCGCCATGATTGCAGGCCGGCGCGTGCCGGCAAGCGAAAAATTGTGAGCTGATGCTATCAGAGTCGCAGGCGTCCGCTACGGCTACGCGCCGCGCCAAGACCATGCGGCAGCAGGCTGGAGCGCGTGTGCGCATGGCACAGAGCAATAGCCAGGGCGTCGGAGGCGTCGATTTGCGGCTTCTGGGTCAGCTTGAGCAGGTGCATCACCATCATCTGCACCTGCTCCTTGTTCGCCCCACCTGTGCCGGCGACCGCCTGCTTGACCTGGGTGGCGCTGTATTCGGCGATTTCCAGGCCCTCTTCAGCCGCCGCAACGATGGCTGCTCCGCGCGCCTGACCGAGCTTGAGCGCTGAATCGGCATTACGCGCCATGAACACCCGCTCGATGCCCATGGTCACCGGCCCATGCTGCTGGATAATCTCGCGCACGCCGCGATAAACAATGTGCAACCGCTCATGCAGCTCGCCACTGCCGGTACGGATACAACCGGAAGCCACATACTCGCACCCCCGCCCGCTGTGCCGCACCACACCGTAACCGGTAATGCGCGAACCGGGGTCGATACCAAGAATCAGAGTCATAACGCCTGCGCGAAAATGGGCACGCCAGCGCGCCACTTGAAAGACAGAAGCCGGAGCCCTCCTCAGTTGCAGGACTACTGAGGAGGGCTCCGGCCTCGAAACAGCCTGGGGTGTACCTTAGCCGAGTTTTTCCATGACTTCGTCAGGAATCTCCGCATTGGAATAGACGTTCTGCACGTCGTCCAGGTCCTCGAGCATATCGATCAGCTTGAGCACCTTTTGCGCGCCGTCCAGGTCCAGTTCGGCACTGGTGGTCGGCTGCATGACGATCTCGGCATCCGCCGCCTTGAAACCAGCTTCTTCCAGGGCATTGCGCACGGCATAGAAACTGGCAAACGAGGTGAACACGTCGAAGGAACCGTCTTCATTGCCGACCACGTCGTCAGCATCGGCCTCCATGGCCGCTTCCATCAGCGCATCCTCATCGACGCCAGCGGCAAAGCTGATCTGCCCCTTGCGTTCGAACAGGTAGGCCACCGAACCGTCGGTACCGAGGTTGCCACCGCACTTGCTGAAGGCATGCCGCACTGCCGCTGCCGTGCGATTACGGTTATCGGTCATGGCTTCAACCATGATCGCGACGCCACCCGGGCCGTAACCTTCGTAGCTGAGCTCCTCGACGTTGTCCGCCTCGGTGGCGCCAGCACCTCGGGCCACTGCCCGGTCGATGATGTCGCGGCTCATGTTCGCACCCAGGGCCTTGTCCAGCGCCAGACGCAACCGTGGGTTGGAGCCTGGATCGCCACCACCCTGCTTGGCAGCGACAGTCAGCTCACGAATCCACTTGGTGAAGATCTTGCCTCTCTTGGCATCCTGGCGCTCTTTGCGGTGCTTGATGTTCGCCCACTTGGAATGACCCGCCATACACAACTCCGAATTCTGCTTGAATCACGTTCCAACCTGCTCCAGGCAGGTTCCTGCCGGCTTAACGCAAAAGCGCATCCGAAGATGCGCCCCTGGCTGCCTTATTCTGCTTTCTGCGTTTCGCGCAGACGAATATGCAGTTCGCGCAATGCCTTGGCATCGACCAGGCCCGGCGCCTGAGTCATGACGCAGGCCGCGCTCTGGGTTTTCGGGAAGGCAATCACTTCACGAATCGACTGGGCGCCAGTCATCAGCATGACCAGGCGATCCAGACCAAAGGCCAGGCCGCCGTGTGGCGGTGCACCGAACTTCAGCGCGTCGAGCAGGAAGCCGAATTTCTCTTCCTGTTCTGCCGCCTCGATACCCAGCAGGCGGAACACCGCCTGTTGCATTTCCTTGCGATGGATACGGATCGAACCGCCACCCAGCTCGGTGCCGTTCAACACCATGTCGTAAGCGCGCGACAGGGCGGTAGCCGGGTTGGCCTCCAGTTCTGCCGGGGAGCACTTCGGTGCCGTGAACGGGTGGTGCAAGGCGGTGAAGCTGCCGTCGTCGTTCTCTTCGAACATCGGGAAGTCGACAACCCACATCGGTGCCCATTCGCAGGTCAGCAGGTTGAAATCGTTACCGACTTTGATCCGCAGCGCGCCAAGGGCTTCACTGACGATCTTGGCTTTGTCGGCACCGAAGAACACGATGTCACCGTCGACCGCACCGACGCGATCGAGGATCACGTTGAGGTTGGCCTCAGGGATGTTCTTGACGATTGGCGACTGCAGGCCTTCGACGCCTTTGGCGCGCTCGTTGACCTTGATGTAGGCCAGGCCCTTGGCACCGTAGATGCCGACGAACTTGGTGTACTCGTCGATGCGGCTGCGTGGCATGCTCGCACCGCCCGGTACGCGCAGAGCGGCAACACGGCTCTTCGGATCGTTGGCCGGGCCGGAGAACACCTTGAACTCGACGTCCTTGAGCTGATCGGCAACGTCGACCAGTTCCAGCGGGTTACGCAGGTCTGGCTTGTCGGAACCGTAGCGGCGCATGGCTTCTTCGAAGGTCATGTGCGGGAACTCGCCGAACTCCAGGTCCAGGACTTCCTTGAACAGCTTGCGGATCATGCTTTCGGTCAGGCCCATGATCTCGGACTCATCGAGGAAGCTGGTCTCGATGTCGATCTGGGTGAATTCCGGCTGACGGTCGGCGCGCAGGTCTTCGTCGCGGAAGCACTTGGCGATCTGGTAGTAGCGGTCGAAGCCGGCCACCATCAGCAATTGCTTGAACAGCTGAGGCGATTGCGGCAGGGCGAAGAAGCTGCCAGCGTGGGTACGGCTCGGCACCAGGTAGTCGCGCGCGCCTTCCGGGGTGGCCCGGGTCAGGATCGGCGTTTCAACGTCGAGGAAGCCGTTCTCGTCGAGGAAGCGACGGATGCTGGTGGTGATGCGCGAACGCAGGCGCAGCTTCTCGGCCATTTCCGGACGACGCAGGTCGATGAAGCGATAGCGCAGACGGGTTTCTTCGCCGACGTCGGAGTATTCGTTGAGCGGGAACGGCGGGGTTTCCGCTTCGTTCAGCACTTCCAACTCGTAACCCAGCACTTCGATGGCGCCGGAGGCCATGTTCGGGTTGACGGCGCCGGCCGGGCGCGGACGCACCTTACCGGTGACCTTGACCACGTACTCGCTGCGCACGCGGTCGGCAGCGGCGAAGCTGTCGGCACGATCCGGGTCGAAAACGACCTGGGCCATACCTTCGCGATCACGGATATCGAGGAAGATCACCCCGCCGTGGTCGCGACGACGATGGACCCAGCCGCAAAGGGTAATTTCCTGACCTTCCAGGCTCTCGTTCAGTTGGCCGCAATAGTGGCTGCGCATCATGATGGTGGTTTCGCTTCTCGTCATTCGGATGTTCGGTCAAGGCCTTGTCGGCCCAAAGGGTCCAGTGTGCAGGACCCCGACGGTTCAGTTCAACTCAGTCGGCCTTGTCGCCGCCTGCAAGATTCTTTTTGGCACCGGTCTTGAAGTCGGTCTCGTACCAGCCATTGCCACTCAGGCGAAAGCCCGGGGCCGAGATGACCTTCTTCAGCGCGGGGGCCTGACAGGCCGGACAATCGGTCAGCGGCGCCGCGCTCATTTTCTGAAGGACTTCCATCTGGTGGCTGCAGGAAGCGCATTGATAGTCGTACAAAGGCATGGACGTGTCTCGTTGTTCCCTGCGCGGTCCGCGCCACGCAGCAAAAAGCGGGATTATATATGGTTCACCGGGGCTGTGCAGCCCGACAACACCACCTCCCGCCCCAACGGTCTAGCTCGACGCATACGCCCCGAGCAGATGCACCACGCAGATTACCCTCACCAGACCGCTGAAATTCTTCACCCCGCCATAGCGCAGGTGTACCTGACGGTCGACATGCGAGAGTAGCGCATTCACCGAACACTGGTTGAGCGCAGCAATCCGCTCGAGAATATTCCAGTACACCGCTTCCAACCGCAGGCAGGTGGCGAAGCCGTTGAGCCGCACCGAGCGCGACAGCGGCTGGGCCAGGCCCATATTGAAATCAGCCTCGAAAGGATCGACCCCCGTGCGCTGAAAGTCGCCCGCCGACCGCGACCGCCGATTGATTACTTGAGACATAGCCGTACCACGCAATATCAGACCAGGACATCAACACATCGCAATGTGCTGAACTAGATGCGTGCTTATAAAGCGCCGCACAACCGAGCCGAACCAGCAGACGGAAATCATCGACATTGTAGGAATAGGCCAAAAAACGCCCTGTTTTGAAAACGCCGAGAATACTTTCCCGGCCCGCCCATAAAAAAGCCGGGCCTCTTCATAAGACCCGGCATTGGGCGTGAAACACTTACTGCGGCAGCAGCGAACGCAGCATCCACGCGGTTTTCTCATGAACCTGCATGCGCTGAGTCAGCAGGTCGGCGGTCGGCTCGTCGCTGACCTTGTCGGTCAACGGGAACAAGCTGCGCGCAGTTCGCACAACGGCCTCCTGACCGTCGACCAGCAGCTTGATCATTTCTTCCGCCGAAGGCACCCCTTGGGTTTCCTTGATCGAGGAATGCTCGGCATAGAAGGCATACGTTCCCGGTGCCGGGAAGCCCAACGCCCGAATACGCTCGGCAATCGAATCGACGGCCAGGGCCAGTTCGTTGTATTGCTCTTCGAACATCAGGTGCAAGGTGCGGAAACTGGGACCGGTGACGTTCCAGTGAAAGTTATGGGTTTTCAGATACAGAACATAGGTATCCGACAGCAGATTCGACAGGCCATCGGCAATGGACTTGCGATCGCCTTCGCTGATACCGATATCAATTGCCATATACATTCCTTCCTATGATGTTTGTTCAACACGTCAATCCAGCCCACTGTAGCAAGACTTCGCGCCTGCCGCAGCCTTGCCTGGTGCGCGTCGCTGCGACACAGCGCAGCACCCGGGCGACCGGGTGATTTGAGAAGCCGGGGGCTTTGCTGTTAAATAGACGGCGTGCCGTCATTGCCGAATAGTTCAGGGTAATGGCGCATAGGCTGAATGCCCCCACGCTTTGGCGTCTTTCATGTACCTGCGCACCGTGGTTTCAGCTCTTCCCGTGATCCGCCTTAATAATGTGAGTCAAACCACCATGTTCAAGATCGCCCACCTGGTGACGGGCGCAGCAGCATTGCTGCTTTGCGTCCTGCCAAGCCTGAGAGCCGCCGAGGCTCCCTTCCTGCAACAACCGGATGCCGTTCACCTGGCACTGTTCGGCCTGCTCAACCTGATCATCGCGCCCGCTGTGCCACACCACTACAAGGGCCTGCGTCAGTACTTGCAGGTTAGCGCCAGCGTGCTGCTGGTGCTGGCCGTGGTACTGCAAAGCGTTACCCTGCTGGCCACTCCCGAGTTGGGCACCCTGCCCGCGCTGGCGTGCGCCCTGCTTGCTGCCCTGCTGCACCTCGCGGCAGCCTTCAGCAAGCCGGCCCGTGCCCGCAGCCCAGCCCCGAGCTACGACATGAGCAAGCGTGATACCGGCACAGTCAAGTGGTTCAACACCTCCAAAGGCTTTGGATTCATCTCCCGCGACTCCGGCGACGACATCTTCGTGCACTTTCGCGCGATCCGTGGCGAAGGCCACCGCGTGCTGGTCGAAGGTCAACGGGTCGAATTCTCGGTGATGAACCGCGACAAGGGCCTGCAAGCCGAAGACGTGATCGCCGCGCCACGCCGCTGATCCCGCCGCACAAAAAAACCGCGACGGCAGGCATGCCGGTCGCGGTTTTTTTGTGCCCGGCTATTAATAGTGCGGCGGCGGCGCCTCTTCTTCGCTGACGCTGTATTGCCCGACCATTTCCTCGTAGCGCTTGAGCAAGGCGGCCATCTGCAACTGCAGCCGCTCAACCGCCTGCTGCTGCTGGAACAGCACATCGTTCAGGGTCTGGATCGTGTCGTCCTGAAAGGCCATGCGGCTTTCCAGGTCCATTACCCGATCTTCAAGCGTTGTCATGGTTACCTCGCAAACTGGAAGTCTTCGCCCAACACGCCATGCAACTGCTGGCGCAGGGTTGAAAGCTGTGCAGGAGAATATTCGATAGCAGGCTTATTACCCCAGACAGGGGCCGGCCAGGCAACATCGCCACGACGCCGCACGATCACATGCATATGCAGTTGGCTGACCACGTTGCCCAGGGTCGCCACATTCATCTTGTCGGCCGCGAAGCAGCGCTTAAGTGTCTCGGCCAGCGCAGTCGTCTCGTTCCAGAGTTGCTGCCGGTCACTGTCATCAAGTTGAAACAATTCGCTGACATCGGCACGCCGCGGCACCAGAATGAACCATGGATAGTTGGCATCCCTGCTCAGTAGCAGGCGGCACAGTGGAAAGTCCCCCAGCACATAGGTGTCCTGTTCAAGACGTGCATCCAAAGCAAACACAGAGCAACCTCCTCACACTTTCGATTGATACCCGCCATCAGCGAGCCATGCACGCAGGATACCGCCGAACCGCGCACACCGACACCGTCGACCGCCAGCCTGTGGCGCAATGCCTCGATCCGCTGCTGGTTTTCCAGGCCCGGCACCCGCTCCATGTCACCCGCGGCAAGGCTGGCTAGGCGAAAACGCTACTTTTCGCACCAAAATAGCGCCACGCGCCCCGGATGTGCACAACCGACATCCGCAAACTACCCAACTGCCCCGGGTAACGGTAACGCTTTGACTTCAAAGTCCAAATTTTGACTTATTCCGCAACGTGCTCTGCGCCCTAACCAAAAGATCTTACGACCCCGTGTTTTCGGGGGTTTTCCGGCCCTGGCGCGGTCAAATGTGAAAATTTCATGAACCTACACGCGTTTGAGCACGCTTGTTGCATTATCCCCAGCCAACGTCGGCACCGGGCCTGCAGTACCGCTGAAGTGCGACAAATAACAACAGCGGCATGGGTAACCAGGGAGTTTTGGCATCAAGGACTTAGCGTATTTTTTCCTATCCTTATGCCACTTTAAACAGCGCTGGAGTTGTACGGCCCGCCACACTCGGGGCGTGATTTGCGACAGGGACATAACTGTTTGCGACGTGACCGTAAAGTTGTCGAAAGGTTCATTTCGCAAGTATCGCCAACAAGAGCAAGCGTGATATACATTCCCGCCGACTCAAACAAGAAAGAGCCACCCCGATAAAAAAACCAACGGGGCATGGTAGTAATCTTCCTAAAAACCAAAGGAGCAAATCACGATGCGCGTGATGAAGTGGAGCATAATCGCCCTGGCCGTAGCGGCAGGCACCTCGCAAATGGCAATCGCGTCTTCCCAGGATGAATCCAAAGGATTCATCGAAGATAGCAGCCTCGTCATCAAAAACCGCCTGCTGTACATGAATCGCGACTACCACAACGGTTCCTCGGTCGCCAACAAAAAGGCCGGCCTGCGCAACTCCTACTTCGAAGAACTGGGCCTCGGTACTCGCGTACTGTACGAGTCGGGCTTCACCCAGGGTACTGTCGGCTTCGGTGTCGATGCCCACACCCTTAGCAGCACCAAGCTGGACACCGGCCGTGGCCGCACCCGCGGTGCCGACCAATTCGCCACCAATAGCGAAGGTCGTGCCGAGGACACCCAGTCCGAAGCCGGCGGTGCCGTCAAACTGCGCCTGTCCAGCACCGTGCTGAAATACGGCAACATGGTCACCGAAAGCCCTGTCTTCGCCACTGACGACAGCCGCATCCTGCCGGAAATCGCTACCGGTACCATGATCACCAGCAACGAGATCAAGGACCTGACCCTGAACGTTGGTCGCTTCACCGCGATGAGCAGCCAGGTGCAGACCGGTCACGACAGCCTGACCCAGAGCGGTGCAACCCTGAAGTCGGCCAACATTTTCGGCGCCGCCTACAAGTTCACCGACAATCTGAGCGCTGCGTTCCACGCCTCGGACGTCGAAGATTTCTGGAAGAAACAATACGTCAACGTAAACTGGGCACTGCCACTGTCGGACGGCCAAGGCCTGACCTTCGACTTCAACGCCTACCGCAGCAAGGATGACGGCCAGAAACTGGCTGGCAACCTGGACAACAAGGTCTGGAGCCTGTTCAGCGGCTACACCATCGGCGCTCACACCTTCAGCCTGGGCTACCAGCAGTCCTCCGGCCCTACCGGTTACAACTACGGCATCGACGGCAACGGCACCGTGTTCCTGGGTAACTCCGTACAGATATCCGACTTCGTTGGCCCGAACGAGCGTTCGTACCAGGCTCGCTATGACCTGAACATGGCCGAATACGGCGTTCCAGGCCTGAGCTTCATGACCCGCTACATCACTGGTAAGGACATCCAGCTCGAAAATGACGACGGCAGCAACGCCCAAGGCAAAGAGCACGAGTGGAACCTGGAGGTCAAATACGTGATCCAGGAAGGCCCGGCCAAGGACCTCTCCAGCCGCCTGCGTTTCTCGCAGAACCGTGCAAACGGTGTCGAGAACGCTGCCAACTACGAAGACATGACCGACATCCGCCTGATCTTCGACTACCCGATCAGCATCCTGTAAGCCCCGCGCTCACAGATGCGACTCCGAAAAAGCCCGGCACTGCCGGGCTTTTTCCTTTCCGGTGATCCACTTACCGCAGTTTCAGGCTCTGCCATCCTATACGTCGCCGAATCGCCCCCGTACAATGCGGGGTCATTTCAGTTAAGCAACCGACAACGGCCTACCATGCGCACCAGTCAATATTTGCTCGCCACACAAAAAGAAACTCCGTCCGACGCGGTCGTTATCAGCCACCAGCTGATGCTGCGTGCCGGCATGATCCGCAAGCTCGCCTCCGGCCTCTACACCTGGTTGCCGATGGGTCTGCGAGTGATGCGCAAGGTCGAAGCCGTGGTTCGCGAGGAAATGAACGCTGCCGGCGCCCTGGAAGTGCTGATGCCAGCCATCCAGCCGGCCGAACTGTGGCAGGAATCCGGCCGCTGGGAACAATACGGCCCTGAGCTGCTGCGCCTGCGCGACCGCCACAACCGTGAGTTCTGCGTGGGCCCGACCCACGAGGAAGTCATCACCGACCTGGCCCGCAACGAGCTGAACAGCTATAAGCAGTTGCCACTGAACATGTACCAGATCCAAACCAAATTCCGTGACGAGATCCGCCCGCGCTTCGGCCTGATGCGCGGTCGCGAGTTCATCATGAAGGACGCCTACTCCTTCCACGCCGACCAGGCATCGCTGCAGGTCACCTACGACCGCATGCACCAGGCCTATTGCAACATTTTCACCCGCCTGGGCCTGAACTTCCGTCCAGTGCAGGCCGACACCGGCTCGATCGGTGGCAGTTGGTCCCATGAATTCCATGTACTGGCAGAGTCCGGTGAAGACGACGTGATCTTCAGCGACAGCTCCGACTACGCCGCCAACATCGAGAAGGCCGAAGCCATCCCGCGCGAAACCGTGCGCCCAGCGCCTACCGAAGCGCTGCGCCTGGTCGATACGCCGGACGCCAAAACCATCGCCGAACTGGTCGAGGGTTACGGCGTGCCGATCGAACGCACTGTCAAGACCCTGATCGTCCACGCCGCCGAAGAAGGCAAGCTGATTGCCCTGGTGGTCCGTGGCGACCACGAGCTGAACGAGATCAAGGCCGCCAACCTGCCACAGGTTGCCAGCCCATTGGTCATGGCCAGCGATGCCGAGCTGCGTGCCGCTATCGGCGCCGGTGCAGGCTCCCTGGGCCCACTGAACCTGCCGCTGCCGTGCATCATCGACCGCTCGGTCGCCCTGATGAGCGACTTCGGCGTCGGCGCCAACATCGACGACAAGCACTACTTCGGCGTGAACTGGGAACGCGACCTACCCCTACCGGAAGTGGCCGACCTGCGTAACGTCGTTGCCGGCGACCCAAGCCCGGACGGCAAAGGCACGCTGCTGATCAAGCGCGGCATCGAAGTCGGCCACATCTTCCAGCTCGGCACCAAGTACAGCGAAGCGCTGAAGTGCCAGGTGCTGGGCGAGAACGGCAAGCCGGTCACCCTGGCCATGGGCTGCTACGGCATCGGCGTCTCGCGCGTGGTGGCTGCCGCCATCGAGCAGAACAACGACGAAAAGGGCATTATCTGGAGCGACACCCTGGCGCCCTTCCAGATCGCCCTGGTACCGCTGCGCTATGAAACCGAAGAAGTCCGCGCGGCCACCGACAAGCTGTATGCCGAGCTGACCGCTGCCGGTTTTGAAGTCCTGCTGGACGACCGCGACAAGAAGACCAGCCCGGGCATCAAGTTCGCCGACATGGAACTGATCGGTATTCCACACCGCATCGTCGTCAGCGACCGCGGCCTGGCCGAAGGCAAGCTGGAATACAAGCATCGCACCG
Source organism: Pseudomonas sp. SDI (assembly GCF_003105155.1). Taxonomy (GTDB): domain Bacteria; phylum Pseudomonadota; class Gammaproteobacteria; order Pseudomonadales; family Pseudomonadaceae; genus Aquipseudomonas. The sequence continues at coordinate 71,580 of NZ_QETK01000021.1, forward strand.
AAAGCGAGGCCCAGGCCTTGCCGCTGGACGAGGTTCTGTCGTTCCTGCAAGCCCGTATTCGTCGCTGATAGCCAATACAAGAGTAATCATGTTCAAGCGAAGTACCTTTACCTTCGGGGGCGCCGCCTTGTGCGGCGCCTTGTTCCTCAGCGGCTGCGCCAACCAGATGTCGCAGCGCAGCGAGCACGAGGAACGTATCGAGCGCAAGCTGCTCGAACACAGCCTGCAGATCGATGTCGGAGACCCCAAGGTACTCGAACTGCCGCAACGACGTGTGCGCATTCATGAACAGAAAAACTTCGAAGTCACCGAGTTCGAAGTAACGCGCCGTTATGATCGCTACACGCCGTACCAGCCATGGCGGGAAATCTACGAGATTCCGCTGGGCGCAGTGGCGGTGGTGGCCGGGATCGGCGCCAACGTGGTGAACGTATTTGCCCTGGGCAACCTGCCCGACAGCGTTACCCATGACTGGCTGAGCTATGGCTTTGCCGGGCTCAACCCGTTCATGAACACGCAGTCCAACGGCCGCGCGCAGCAGAACCTGGCGGCCATCGACGAGGTCCAGAAGGACAAGCGCAAGGAATACACCAGCCTGCCGTGGAACGAACGCCCAGTAGAGGTCAAGGCCGGCAAGACCATCCATGAGCTGAGCACCGACCGCAATGGCGTGTTGCGCCTGAACCTGCTGGACAGCCCGTTCAGCGAACAGAACCTGACCCACGTCGGCACCCTGCACCTGTCGGTGGTCGATGAGGACAACAATGTTCGCTCCGACGCCAGCCTGCTGATCAGCCCGTCGCTGCGCGGCAAGCTGCTTGAGGCGCACGAACTGATTTACGAAGACCTGGAAGACGACGAGGTGAGCCAATGGGTGCACCGCGTCAAACGCCTGTCGGAGCTGGGCCTTGAAGAAGAGGCGAGCGAGCTTGAACAGAGCTTGATCGAGCTGACCCGCAACGACCCGGAGCTGCAACAGGAGTTTCTCCAGGCACTGACCAAGGATGGTGGCCGCCTGGTCGCCGACCCTGGCACTCATTGATATCGCTGCACCCTTCACAGGCCCCGTCGGGGCCTGTGTCGCTATGGCGAACCGAACAACTCCAGTTGCTCGTGCGCGCCGCGTAAATCCTGCAAACGCACGCCAATTCCCAGCAACCTGACCGGCTTGCCACCTCGCGCGAACGCCTGGCTCAACAGCAACTGGTAGCTACCAAGGTCGCGTCCTGCCCCGCTCTGCTCCAGGGTGGTCTGGCTGAAATCATGAAATTTGACCTTCACGAATGGCTTGCCTGGGCGGTAGCCGCTGTCGAGGCGGCTCATGCGTAGCGCTAGGGTTTCCATCAATTCCGGTAATTTTTCCAGGCAACTGGCAAGATCCGGCAGGTCGTTGTCGTAGGTATTTTCGACACTTACCGATTGCCGACGGCTATCGGTATGCACCACGCGTTCGTCGATCCCCCGCGCCAGCCCCCACAGGCGCTCGCCGAACGAACCGAATTCACGTACCAGCGCCAGCCGCTCCCACTCGCGCAGGTGCTGGCAGGTGTCGATCCCCAGCCGATGCAGCTTGTCGGCAGTCACCTTGCCTACGCCATGCAGCTTGCTGACCGGCAACACCGCAACAAAGTCTTCGACCTCGGCCGGAGTAATCACGAACAAACCATTGGGTTTGCGCCAGTCGCTGGCGATCTTGGCCAGGAACTTGTTCGGCGCCACCCCGGCGGACACAGTGATGTGCAGCTTGTTTGAGACCTTGCGGCGGATCTCCTCGGCAATACGTGTGGCACTGCCGGCACAGCGCGGGCTATCGGAAACGTCCAGGTAGGCCTCGTCCAGCGACAGCGGCTCGATCAGCTCGGTGTACTCACGAAATATGTTGTGGATCTCCCGCGAGGCTTCTTTATAGGCATCCATGCGCGGCTTGACGATCAACAGGTCGGGGCACAGCTTCAGGGCATGGCGCGATGACATCGCCGAGCGTACCCCAAAGGCCCGCGCCTCGTAATTACAGGTGGCAATCACTCCGCGACGCTCGGCCGAGCCGCCAACCGCCAGTGGTCGAGCGGCCAGGCGTGGGTCGTCGCGCATCTCGATAGCTGCGTAGAAACAGTCGCAGTCGATGTGAATGATCTTGCGTTGGGACATGAGTGGCGGCATGCACTGTAAATTCATACAGATAGTAACCCACTCGCCCTACACACGGCATCACACCCTTCATTCGCCAGCCATCCCGCTGAAAGCAGCCCTGCAAACCACGCCCTGCCTGCTCCGCAGCCAATCCACCGGCGCTAAGCAATTGAACAAAAAGGATTTCTTCAAAATTAAAGTTGACACAGTCAGTTATATCTGTAGAATTCGATATCACAGGCGCGGGATGGAGCAGCCTGGTAGCTCGTCGGGCTCATAACCCGAAGGTCGTCGGTTCAAATCCGGCTCCCGCAACCAGATTCAGGAAAGGCCACTCTTACGAGTGGCCTTTTTCTTTGTCCGGCATTTAAGCTCCGGCAATTATTTCTTGAAAATCAATAATTAAGGATTGACAGCATCGCACAACGCTGTAGAATCCGCCCCACAGACGCGGGATGGAGCAGTCTGGTAGCTCGTCGGGCTCATAACCCGAAGGTCGTCGGTTCAAATCCGGCTCCCGCAACCAAACAACAGAAAAGGCCACTTTGAAAAAAGTGGCCTTTTTTGCGTCTGCAGCAAAACCACCCTCGCCGCCCGGCAACGTGAAACAACTTTAACTATCCTGACGACACGGATACGTCTGATCGCGCGTAATATTCAGACATTATTTTTCCACAGGGATTGGTAACTTGGCCGGATATTCCCATCCTGTCGCGCACAATCCACGAGGTGATTGATGCGCTCACACATGCCTGAAACCGAAGCCCCTGTCACGGCTGCGCAACCTATCGCTGCCCACCGCCTGCGCTGGCTGGAACTGCTCAGCAAGTATCGCCAGCCAATTGGCCTGGCAGTGACCTTGCTGCTGTTCGGCATCGCCTTGATTGCCTGCCGCCACCTGCTCAGCGAACTGGACATCTACGCCCTGCACGACTCGATGCTGAGCGTGCCAAAGCCGGCGCTGGCCGGGGCATTCCTGGCGACGGTGGCCGGTTTTGTGATTCTGCTCGGCTATGAATGGTCGGCCAGTCGCTACGCCGGGGTCAGCCTGCCCGCATCGACCCTGGCGATGGGCGGCTTCTGTGCCTTTGCCATAGGCAATGCCATCGGCCTGTCGCTGCTGTCCGGCGGCTCGGTGCGTTATCGCCTGTATGCCCGGCATGGCATCGGTGCCGGTGAAGTGGCGCGGATGACCCTGTTCGCCAGCCTGTCGTTGGGCTGCGCATTGCCACCACTGGCCGCGCTGGCCACCCTGAGCAACCTGCCCGCAGCATCGGCAGCGTTGCGCCTGCCCAGCGCAGTGCTGGCGACCAGCGCCCTGGCTGTGCTCGGCCTGAGCCTGGCGCTGGCCTATGGCCTTTACCGTCGGCGCCTGCCGGAGCAGCCGCTGGCCGATAACCTGCTGGTGCAGATCGGCCGACGCACCCTGCGCCTGCCGGGCGCGCGCCTGAGCCTGCTGCAACTGCTGATCACCGCCTTAGACGTGGCCGCCGCTGCCACCGTGCTGTATCTGCTGCTGCCGGAGGCGCCGCCGTTTGGCGCGTTCCTGCTGGTTTACCTGCTGGCGCTGGCCGCAGGCGTGCTCAGCCATGTGCCGGGCGGCATCGGCGTGTTCGAAGCGATCCTGCTGGCGGCCTTCGCCAATCAGCTCGGCGCCGCACCACTGGCCGCCGCGCTGCTGCTCTATCGCCTCATCTATGTCGTGCTGCCGATGCTGGTGGCCTGTGTGCTGCTGCTGGCCAGCGAGGCGCGGCGCTTCCTGTTCGCCCAGCAGGCGATCAAGATTGCCTCGGGCCTGGCGGCGCCGGTGCTGGCCGTGCTGGTATTCCTCTCCGGCGTGGTCCTGCTGTTCTCCGGCGCCACCCCGGAGATCGACGAACGCCTGCAACACCTGGGCTTTCTGGTCCCGCACCGACTGATCGATGCCTCGCATTTCGGCGCCAGCCTGATCGGCGTGCTCTGCCTGTTGCTGGCCCAGGGCCTGCGGCGGCGCCTGTCAGCCGCCTGGATGCTGACCACCACCCTGCTGCTGGTCGGTGCCCTGCTCTCGCTGCTCAAAGGGTTCGACTGGGAAGAAGCCAGCCTGCTGATCTTCACCGCCTGCCTGCTGGCACTGTTCCGGCGCTCGTTCTATCGCCCGAGCCGCCTGTTTGAACTGCCGTTCTCGCCGATCTACCTGGTGGCCAGCGCCTGTGTGGTGGGCGCTTCAGTATGGCTGCTGCTGTTTGCCTATCAGGACGTGCCGTACAGCCACAAACTCTGGTGGCAGTTCACCCTCGACGCCGACGCCCCACGCGGCCTGCGTTCGGCCCTGGGGAGCGCCGTGCTGCTGGTGATCGTCGCGCTGACCTGGCTACTGCGCACCGCGCGGCCGACCATTCATCTGCCGACAGCCGAAGAACTGCAACGTGCCAAGCGTATCCTGCAAAGCTCCGACCAGCCCGACGGCGGCCTGGCACTGACCGGCGACAAGGCCCTGCTGTTCCACCCGGACGACGACGCCTTCCTGATGTATGCCCGGCGCGGGCGCAGCCTGGTGGCACTCTACGATCCAATCGGCCCGGCCCAGCAGCGCGCCGAGATGATCTGGCAATTCCGCGACCTCTGCGACATTCACCACGCGCGCCCGGTGTTCTATCAGGTGCGCGCGGAGAACCTGCCGTTCTATATGGACATCGGCCTGACCGCGATCAAGCTCGGCGAGGAGGCTCGGGTCGATCTGCTGCGCTTTGACCTGGAAGCCAAAGGCAAGGAAATGAAAGACCTGCGCTACACCTGGAACCGCGGCACCCGCGACGGTCTGAGCCTGGAGATTCACGAACCGGGACAGGCGCCGCTGGACGAACTGAAAGTGATTTCCGATGCCTGGCTCACCGGCAAGAACGTGCGCGAGAAAGGCTTCTCGCTGGGCCGATTCAGCCCGGAATACCTGCAGCATTTCCGCATCGCCCTGATCCGTTTCCAGGGCCAGCCGGTGGCATTTGCCAACCTGCTGGAAACGCACAGCCACGAGCTGGCCAGCCTGGACCTGATGCGCGCCCACCCGGACGCGCCGAAGCTGACCATGGAGTTCATGATGGTCGGCCTGATTCAATACTATAAGCAGCACGGTTATGCCCGCTTCAGCCTTGGCATGGTGCCCTTGTCGGGCCTGCAACCGCGGCGCGGCGCACCCTTGACCCAGCGCCTGGGCTCAATGGTGTTCCAGCGTGGCGAACAGCTCTACAACTTCCAGGGCCTGCGCCGCTTCAAAGACAAGTTCCAACCCGACTGGGAACCCCGCTACATGGCCGTGCCTGCCGGACTCGATCCGCTGGTTGCATTGGCCGACACTGCCGCCCTGATCGCGGGCGGCCTGACTGGATTGGTGAAACGCTGATGATTCGACGCTATGGGTTGTACGTACTGGCTGCCGTGCTGGCGGCCCTGCTGGCTGCCGCCGCGGCCTTCTGGCTGTGGACGCGGCCGGCGCCAGAGGCGCGCCTGGAACACCTGACCCTGGCCGACGGCAGCAGCCTGGTGCGGGTCACCCCCGGCACCAAGGCCAAGGCCCGCGTGGCGATTGCCGTGCCGCAGGAGCAACTGCTCAGCGACAAGCAGTTGCTCGACCTGAGCCAGAGCGGCGAAGCGCAACTGGTGCAGGTGGTATTGCCACCGGCCGACTGCAACCTGCAGCAGCAGGCGCTGCACCAATCGCTGCAACAATTGCAGGGTACGCCGACCCTGGTCGCCGGTATCGGCCCAGGCGCCAACCTGGCCTGGAGCTGGCTGGCCGGGCAAACCGACGACAAGGCCCAGGCGATCTCGGTGGACTTCAACCTGGAACAACCGGGCTGCACCGCAGCGCTGCCGAAAGCGGCGGCGCACGGTCACTGGAGCGTGGCCTGGAACGACAACCCGGACGATGCCAGCGCGGCCTTCGTGCGCGACCAGGCGAATGCCGAAACCAGCATCAGCGATTACGACATTCACCTGCCACAAGTGCTCAAGGCCCAGCTCACCCAAGCGCTGATCGGCAACGACGGCAACGCCATGAGCATTCCGGTGGTGGAAGTCCCGGCCGGACAAACCACCGACACCGTAACCCTGTTCCTGTCTGGTGACGGTGGCTGGCGCGACCTCGACCGCGATGTCGCCGGCGAGATGGCCAAGCTGGGCTACCCGGTGGTCGGCATCGACACGCTGCGTTACTACTGGCAGCACAAGACCCCGGAACAGAGCGCAGTCGACCTTTCCGAACTGATGCAGCACTACCGCCAGAAGTGGGGCACCAAACGCTTCGTACTGACCGGTTATTCGTTCGGCGCCGATGTGTTGCCGGCAATCTACAACCGCCTGCCGGACGCAGACCAGAAGCGCATCGACGCGGTGATCCTGCTGGCATTCGCCCGCAGCGGCAGCTTCGAGATCGAGGTCGAAGGCTGGCTGGGCAACGCCGGCAAGGAAGCCCCGACCGGGCCGGAAATGGCCCGCATGCCGGCCGCCAAGGTGGTGTGTATCTATGGCGAGGAAGAAACCGACGAGAGCGGCTGCACCGACCACACCGCGGTGGGCGAGCGCCTGAAACTGCCAGGCGGTCACCACTTCGACGAAAACTACCCGGCCTTGGCCAAGCGCCTGATCAACGAAATCGAGAATCGCCAGGGAAAGACCAGCGTCGCTGAGCAGAACTGATCGGGTGACCGTGTGGGAGCGGCGATGCGGCGACCCGACTCGTCCCGCGATGAAGCCGGGCCAGAGTGCCCACAGGCCTCTACCTGATGCACGGCCGCTCTGCGGCCGATCACGGTACAGGCCCGCTCCCACATGGCAGGTAGCGTCCTTGAGACCCACACTGGCCGCCAGGCGATTCCTACGGCATCATGGGACAATTTGCCCGGCAGCCCCAAGGACCGCCCATGAATCTGCCCCCACGCCAACAACAAATCCTCGAACTGGTGCGCGAACGCGGCTACGTCAGTATCGAAGAAATGGCGCAGTTGTTCGTCGTCACCCCGCAAACCATCCGCCGTGACATCAACCAGCTTGCCGAAGTGAACCTGCTGCGCCGTTACCACGGTGGCGCGGCCTACGACTCCAGCATCGAAAACACCGCCTACGCCATGCGCGCCGACCAGATGCGCGACGAGAAGCAACGCATCGCCGAAGCCATCGCCCGGCAGATTCCCGATCACGCCTCGCTGTTCATCAACATCGGTACCACCACCGAGTCGATTGCCCGCGCCCTGCTGAACCACAACCACCTGAAAATCATCACCAACAACCTGCATGTGGCCTCGATCCTCAGCGCCAAGGACGACTTTGAAGTGCTCCTGGCCGGTGGCAACGTGCGCCGCGACGGCGGCGTGGTGGGCCAGGCCAGCGTCGATTTTATCAACCAGTTCAAGGTCGACTTCGCCCTGGTCGGCATCAGCGGCATCGACGAAGACGGCAGCCTGCTCGACTTCGACTACCAGGAAGTCCGGGTTTCCCAGGCGATCATTGCCAATGCCCGCCAGGTTGTCCTCGCCGCCGACTCCAGCAAGTTCGGCCGCAATGCCATGGTTCGCCTCGGTTCAATCAGCCTGATCGACTGCCTGGTGACCGATCAGGCGCCGGTCGCCGCCCTCGCGCAACTGCTCAACCAGCACAAGATCCGCCTCGAAGTGGTCTGACGGCCAGCGCGCTGCCATCGCCCGGATGGCAGCGCTCGATGTTCGGAATTTTTCATTTAATTGTCATCCGATCAGTATTTTCTATTGAAAGCGACTGGCGGCCGCCTTTTCGTTGCGCTACCATTTTCGAAAGCGAACATTAATGTTCATATTCGCTATTAAAAATATGCTTATGAGGCCGCCCGTGTCCCACACCAGCTTGTCATCGCCTACCCTTGCCGAAATCTATGACGTCGCCGTGATTGGCGGTGGCATCAATGGTGTTGGTATCGCCGCCGATGCCGCCGGGCGCGGCCTATCGGTATTCCTCTGCGAAAAGGACGACCTCGCCAGCCATACCTCCTCGGCCAGCAGCAAGCTGATCCACGGGGGGCTGCGCTACCTCGAGCACTACGAATTCCGCCTGGTGCGCGAAGCGCTGGCCGAACGTGAAGTGCTGCTGGCCAAGGCCCCGCACATCGTCAAGCCGATGCGCTTCGTGCTGCCGCACCGACCGCACCTGCGCCCGGCGTGGATGATCCGTGCGGGGCTGTTCCTCTACGATCACCTGGGCAAGCGCAAGAAGCTCGGCGCCTCGCGCAGCCTGCGCTTTGGTCCAGATAGCCCGCTGAAGCCAGCGATCAGCCGCGGTTTCGAGTACGCCGACTGCGCCGTCGACGACGCCCGCCTGGTGGTACTCAATGCCATGGCTGCACGTGAGCTGGGTGCGCACATCCTCACCCGCACCCGTTGCGTCAGCGCCCGCCGTGTCGGCGCGCTGTGGAACGTCCAGCTGGAGCATGCCGACGGCACCCTGCAATCGATCCAGGCGCGCGCACTGGTCAACGCCGCCGGCCCGTGGGTATCGAAGTTCATCAACGACGACCTGAAGCTGCAAGCGCCGTATGGCATCCGCCTGATTCAGGGCAGCCACCTGATCGTGCCGAAACTGTACGAAGGCGAACACGCCTACATCCTGCAGAACGAAGACCAGCGCATCGTCTTTGCCATTCCGTACCTGGAGCGCTTCACCCTGATCGGCACCACCGACCGCGAATACAGCGGCGACCCGGCCAAGGTGGCGATTACCGAGGCGGAAACCGATTACCTGCTCAAGGTGGTCAACCAGCACTTCAATCACCAACTGAGCCGCAACGACATCTTCAGCAGCTATTCCGGCGTGCGTCCGCTGTGCAACGACGAGTCGGACAACCCGTCGGCCGTCACCCGCGACTACACCCTGGCGCTGTCGGCCAATACCGGGGAAGCGCCACTGCTGTCGGTGTTCGGCGGCAAGCTGACCACCTACCGCAAGCTTGCCGAATCGGCGATGACCGAGCTCGCAGCGTACTTCCCCCAGATGAAAGGCAGCTGGACCGCCACCTCGCCCCTGCCCGGCGGTGAGCAGATGACCACCCCGCAGGCGCTGTGCGACGAGATTCTCGCCCGTTACGGCTGGTTGCCGGCGGCGCTGGCCAAGCGCTGGGCGCTGACCTACGGCAGCCGCGCATGGCGCCTGCTGGAAGGCGTACAGGGCCCGGAAGACCTCGGTGAAGCGCTGGGCAGTGGGCTGTTTGCCCGGGAAGTCGACTACCTGTGCAGCGAAGAGTGGGCCGTAAGTGCCGACGATATCCTACGCCGCCGGACCAAGATGGGGCTGTTCATGACAGCCGCGGAGCAGCAAGCGCTGGAGAGGTATCTGCAGCGGGTTGAGCTGAACCGTACACGCGCGGCGTAATACCGCGTCGCCTTTATCGCCGGCAAAGCCGGCGATAAAGGCCTGCCAACTTTCTAAACACTTTGTTCCATCCTGCCATTCGGTTTTCCGAACGCCATACCCCGCGCCATTCGGCAATCCGTACATTACCTGCCTTCACCACCCCGTCAAAAAACTTTAATACCTAGCAAAATCACGGCGTTATGATCAAAGTCAGGGCTTGGCATGAGTCATGCTCTACACTCAGTACCCGAATGCGCAAAGGCTTCATTGCAACATTCGCTGAACGAAAGGGCCCGCCAACGGCCTCATAAAAAAAACAACGTCGAGGATTTTTTGATGCGTATCGTTCCCCATCTGTTGGGCGCCGCCATTGCGGCCGCACTGATCAGCTCCCCAGTCATGGCCGAAGCGCTGACTGGCACCCTGAAGAAGATCAAGGATTCGGGCACCATTACCCTGGGGCATCGCGACGCCTCCATTCCGTTCTCCTACATCGCCGACGCATCGGGCAAGCCGGTCGGCTATTCGCATGACATCCAGGTCGCCATCGTCGAGTCGCTGAAAAAGGACCTGGACCTCAAAGACCTGGAAGTCAAATACAACCTGGTCACCTCGCAAACCCGTATCCCGCTGGTGCAGAACGGCACCGTGGACGTCGAATGCGGCTCCACCACCAACAACGTCGAGCGCCAGCAGCAGGTCGCGTTCTCGGTGGGCATCTTCGAAGTGGGCACCCGCCTGCTGACCAAGGCCGAAGGCGGCAAGCCGGAAAACGCCAAGTACAAGGAGTTCTCCGATCTGGCCGGCAAGAACGTGGTGACCACCGCCGGTACCACCTCCGAGCGCATCCTCAAGGCGATGAACGCCGACAAGCAGATGAAAATGAACGTCATCTCCGCCAAAGACCATGGCGAGTCGTTCCAGATGCTCGAATCCGGCCGCGCCGTGGCCTTCATGATGGACGACGCCCTGCTCGCCGGCGAAATGGCCAAGGCCAAAGACCCGAAAGGCTGGGCTATCGTCGGCACCCCACAGTCCTATGAAATCTACGGCTGCATGGTCCGCAAAGAAGACGCACCGTTCAAGGCAGCGGTCGACAAGGCCATCGTCGCCCTCTACAAGTCCGGTGAGATCAACAAGATCTACGACAAATGGTTCAACCAGCCAGTCCCGCCAAAAGGCCTGAACCTGAACTTCCCGATGAGCGACGAGCTCAAGGCGTTGATCGCCAACCCTACCGACAAAGCTGCAGACGAAAAGAAGTCCTGAACCCCAGCTAGTTAGTGTCTAACCTTTCATCCGAGGGCGCCGTGCGCGCCCCCGGATGCTCGAAGGTGCCCGTGAAACAACCGATCTGAGGGGAGACCCCGATGAATTACAACTGGGACTGGGGCGTATTCTTCAAGTCCACTGGCGTGGGCAGCGAGACCTACCTCGACTGGTACATTACCGGTCTGGGCTGGACCATCCTGATTGCCGTGACCGCCTGGATCATCGCGCTGCTACTGGGTTCGCTGCTCGGCGTCATGCGTACCGTGCCGAACCGTGTGGTATCCGGTATCGCCACCTGCTACGTGGAACTGTTCCGTAACGTGCCGCTGCTGGTACAGCTGTTCATCTGGTACTTCCTGGTACCGGACCTGCTGCCTGAAGGCCTGCAGGAATGGTTCAAGCAAGACCTCAACCCGACCACCTCGGCACTGATCAGCGTGGTGATCTGCCTGGGTCTGTTCACCGCCGCGCGCGTCTGCGAACAAGTGCGCACCGGCATTCAGGCGCTGCCGCGCGGCCAGGAAGCCGCCGCCCGGGCCATGGGCTTCAGCCTGGCGCAGATCTACAAGAACGTACTGCTGCCGCAAGCCTACCGGATCATCATTCCGCCGCTTACCTCGGAATTCCTGAACGTGTTCAAGAACTCCTCGGTGGCCTCGCTGATCGGTCTGATGGAACTGCTGGCGCAAACCAAGCAGACCGCCGAGTTCTCCGCCAACCTGTTCGAGGCCTTCACCCTGGCCACGCTGATCTACTTCACCCTGAACATGGGGCTGATGTTGCTGATGCGCCTGATCGAGAAGAAAGTCGCCGTACCCGGCCTGATCTCCGTGGGGGGTAAATAATGGACTTCAGTGGAATCATCCCTGCCCTGCCGGGCCTGTGGAACGGCATGGTCATGACCCTGCAACTGATGGTCATGGGCGTGGTCGGCGGTATTGCCCTGGGCACCGTGCTGGCGCTCATGCGCCTGTCGTCGAACAAGCTGATGGCCAACATCGCCGGCGCCTACGTCAACTACTTCCGCTCCATCCCGCTGCTGCTGGTGATCACCTGGTTCTACCTGGCGGTGCCGTTCGTGCTGCGCTGGATCACCGGCGAAGACACCCCGATCGGCGCGTTCACCTCCTGCGTCGTGGCCTTCATGATGTTCGAGGCGGCGTACTTCTGCGAAATCGTCCGTGCCGGTGTGCAATCGATCTCCAAGGGCCAGATGGGCGCCGCACAAGCGCTGGGCATGACCTATGGTCAAACCATGCGCCTGATCATCCTGCCGCAGGCGTTCCGCAAGATGACCCCGCTGCTGCTGCAGCAGAGCATCATCCTGTTCCAGGACACCTCGCTGGTTTATACCGTCGGCCTGGTCGACTTCCTTAACTCGGCACGTGCCAGTGGCGACATCATCGGGCGCTCCAACGAGTTCCTGGTCTTCGCCGGTGCCGTGTACTTCGTCATCAGCTTCTCCGCTTCCTTCCTGGTCAAGCGTCTGCAGAAAAGGATAACCGTATGATCTCCATCAAGAACGTCAACAAGTGGTACGGGGACTTCCAGGTTCTGACCGACTGCAACACCGAAGTGAAGAAAGGCGAGGTCGTGGTGGTCTGCGGTCCGTCCGGTTCGGGTAAGTCGACCCTGATCAAGTGCGTCAACGCGCTGGAACCGTTCCAGAAGGGCGACATCATCGTCGACGGCACGTCGATTGCCGACCCAAAGACCAACCTGCCGAAACTGCGTTCGCGGGTGGGCATGGTGTTCCAGCACTTCGAGCTGTTCCCGCACCTGAGCATCACCGAGAACCTGACCATTGCCCAGCGCAAGGTCCTCGGTCGCAGCGAAGCCGAAGCGACCAAGAAGGGCCTGGCCCTGCTCGATCGCGTAGGCCTGAGCGCACATGCCAAGAAGCACCCGGGCCAGCTCTCCGGCGGCCAGCAGCAGCGCGTGGCGATTGCCCGCGCACTGTCGATGGACCCGATCGTCATGCTGTTCGACGAGCCGACCTCGGCACTGGACCCGGAAATGGTCAGCGAAGTACTCGACGTGATGGTCGAACTGGCCCACGAAGGCATGACCATGATGTGCGTGACCCACGAAATGGGCTTTGCCCGCAAGGTCGCCAACCGGGTCATCTTCATGGACAAGGGCAACATCATCGAGGACTGCACCAAGGAGCAGTTCTTCGGCGACAGCGAAGCCCGCGACCCGCGTACCCAGCACTTCCTGAGCAAGATCCTGCAACACTGATCCAACCACTGCCCGCTGCCCGGCACCTGCCGGACAGCGGGTGCTGGTGGTAACAAGGCCCTCTGTGATGAAATGCGATCCCACGCTCTTTCGCCCAGCCAAGCCTGCCCTTGCCGTGAAACCCCGTCTGATCCGCCATTTGTTCCTTCCGCCGCTGATCATCCTGCTGATGATCGGCCTGGGCGTCATCGGCTTTCTGATCAGCGAGCACAACGGCATTCGCAGCTTGAGCGAGAACGGCGAGCGCCAGCTCGAGCTGAACGCGCGCGCGGTCGAGAGCGAGATCAGCAAGTACACCTACCTGCCGAGCCTGCTGGAACTGGAAGACAGCGTTTCCAGCCTGCTCACCGAACCCGAGGGCGAACACCGCCAGGCGGTCAACGAATACCTCGAGGGCCTGAACCGGCGCAGCCGCAGCCGAACGATCTTCGTCCTCGACACCAGCGGCCGCGTGCAGGCCACCAGCAACTGGCGCGACGTCGACAGTTTCCTCGGTGAAGACTTGTCGTTCCGTGCCTATTTCCAGGACGCCGTGCGTGGCCAGCCGGGCCGTTTCTATGGGATCGGCAGCACCACCGGCGAACCCGGTTACTACCTGGCCCACGGTCTGGAAGAACACGGCAAGATCATTGGCGTCGCGGTGATCAAGGTGCGCCTGGAAGCCATGGAGGAGCGCTGGCAACGCGCCCGCCTGGAGGCCTTTGTCAGCGATGAGAACGGCATCATCATTCTCTCCAGCGACCCGGCACGGCGACTCAAGTCGGTGCGCCCGCTCACCCCAGAGACCAAGGAGCGCCTGGCGCGCAGCCTGCAGTACTACTGGTTCCCGCTGAACGAACTGCAGCCGCTGGCGCGGGAAAAACTCGCCGACGGCGTCGAGAAGCTGACCTTCCCGGCCAATGCCGAGCTCGGCGATGGCCCCCATGAAGTCACCTACCTGGCGCAAACCCGCCGACTGATCGACACGCCCTGGCATTTCACCCTGCTCACGCCGCTGCAGGACCTGCGCCGCGAGTCGATCGTGCAGGGCGTGCTGGTGGCCATCGCCTTCGCCCTGCTGGCCATTGTGCTGATCGCCTGGAACGAGCGGCGCAAGGTCATCGCCACCCGCCTGGCGGCGCGCGAGGCGCTGGAAGAAGCCAACAACCAGCTCGAACGCAAGATCACCGAACGCACCGCCGACCTGCGCGCCAGCAACGAGCGCCTCAAGGGCCAGATCCGCGAGCGCCGGCATGCCGAACAGACCTTGCGGCATGCCCAGGACGAGCTGGTACAGGCCGGCAAGCTGGCGGCCATCGGGCAGATGTCGACCAGCATCGCCCACGAACTGAACCAGCCGCTGGCGGCCCTGCGCACGCTGTCGGGCAATACCGTACGCTTCCTCGAACGCGGCGCACTGGAAACCGCCAGCGCCAACCTGCGCACCATGAACGACCTGATCGACCGCATGGGCCGCATCACCGCCAGCCTGCGCTCGTTCGCCCGGCGTGGCGACGACCGCGGCCAGGCGTCGCTGGCCAAGGCCGTGGCCGCCGCCCAGCAGGTGCTGGCGGCGCGCATCGAACGTTGTGGGCTGACGTTGCATGCCGATTACACGGACCAGCAACTGGCCATCGACCAGACGCGCCTGGAGCAGATCCTGGTCAACCTGATTGGTAACGCCCTCGACGCCATGGCCGCCGTGCCGCTGCCGCAGTTGTGGCTGGAAGGCGAACCGCAGGGCGACAAATACCGCCTGCGGGTGCGTGACAATGGCCACGGCATCGACGATGAAACCCGCAAGCACCTGTTCGAACCCTTCTTCACCACCAAACCGGGCGAGCATGGCCTGGGCCTGGGCCTGACCTTGTCGGCCAGCCTGGCCGCCGCCGCCAGCGGCAGTCTCAGCGTCGAACACCCCGCCAGCGGCGGTACCGCGTTCGTTGTCAGCCTGCCGCTGGTCAATGCCCCTACTGAACCCGCCGAGTCCCTATGAACGCATCGCCCCTTACCGTCCTGATTGTCGAAGACGACCCGCATGTGTTGCTGGGCTGCCAGCAGGCGCTGGCCCTGGAAGATATTGCCTGCGAGGGCGTCGGCAGTGCCGAACTGGCCCTGGAGCGCATCGGCGACGACTTCGCCGGTATTGTCGTCAGCGATATCCGCCTGCCCGGCATCGACGGGTTGGAGCTGCTCAGCCGGCTCAAGGCGCGCGACCGCAGTCTGCCGGTGGTGCTGATTACCGGCCATGGCGATATCGACATGGCGGTGGGCGCCATGCGCAATGGCGCCTACGACTTCATGGAGAAGCCCTTTTCTCCCGAGCGCCTGGTCGACGTCGTGCGCCGTGCACTGGAGCAACGCGGGCTGGCCCGGGAAGTGTTTTCCCTGCGCCGCCAACTGGCCGAGCGCAGCACCCTCGAAGGACGGATCATCGGCCGCTCGCCAGCCATGCACAACCTACGCGAGTTGATCGCCAACGTCGCCGACACCTCGGCCAACGTGTTGATCGAAGGCGAGACCGGTACCGGTAAAGAGCTGGTTGCGCGCTGCCTGCATGATTTCAGCCGGCGTCAGGGCCAGCCGTTCGTGGCGCTGAACTGTGGCGGGCTACCGGAGAACCTGTTCGAAAGCGAGATTTTCGGCCATGAGGCGAATGCCTTTACCGGCGCCGGAAAACGCCGGATCGGCAAGATCGAGCATGCCAATGGCGGCACGCTGTTTCTCGACGAAGTCGAGAGCATGCCGCTGAACCTGCAGATCAAACTGCTGCGCGTGTTGCAGGAGCGCACCCTGGAGCGGCTTGGCTCGAACCAGAGCATCGCCGTCGATTGCCGGGTAATTGCCGCAACCAAGTCCGACCTGGATGCCCTGGGCCAGAGCGGGCAGTTCCGTAGCGACCTGTATTACCGGCTCAACGTCGTCACCCTCGAACTGCCGCCGCTGCGCGAGCGGCGCGAGGACATCCTGCAGCTGTTCGAGCACTTCCTCCAACAGTCGTCGTTGCGCTTCGACCGCGAGGTGCCGCAGCTCGACAGCCAGACCCTGTCGCGGCTGATGGCCCATGACTGGCCGGGCAACGTGCGCGAACTGCGCAACGTCGCCGAGCGCTTTGCCCTGGGCTTGCCGGCGTTCAAGAAAACCGGCGCGGCGGTGGCGCAGAGCCTGGGCTTTGCCGAAGCCGTGGAGGCGTTCGAACGCAACTTGCTCGGCGATGCCCTGCAGCGTAGCGGCGGCAACTTGAGCCAGGCCAGCCAGGAGCTGGGCATGGCCAAGACCACGCTGTTCGACAAAGTGAAGAAGTACGGTCTTGGCTGATCAATCTAGAGAGACGACGTGGACCTGATACTCAAAGCCTGCCTCGGCGCGGCGGTGGTGGTGATACTTGCCGCGCTGGCGAAAACCCGTAATTACTACATCGCCGGCCTGGTGCCACTGTTTCCGACGTTTGCGCTGATAGCCCATTACATTGTCGGCAAGGGCCGCTCGCTGGAAGACCTGAAGACCACGATCCTGTTCGGCATGTGGTCGATCATTCCGTACTTTGTGTACCTGGCGGCGTTGTACCTGCTGGTTGACCGGCTGCGCCTGGAAGCGTCGCTGGCGCTGGCGGCGCTGGCCTGGCTGGTTGCGGCGACGCTGCTGGTGAGCGTGTGGGTGCGGTTGCACTGACAGCAAGTCAGGCCTCAGCGCGGGACGACAAGATCAATACACCGCCACCTGCGTAGCCGCCAACCGCTGCACCTGCAGATACGGCAACACCGCCCCCAGCAGTTGTGCCTTGAACGGCTCCTGGAAGCGATGTGCCAAGCCTGGGATCAGCTTCAACTGACTGCCCTGGATATGCGCCGCCAGGTGCACCCCATGCATTACCGGCAACAGCGGATCGGCCGTGCCATGCACCACCAGGGTCGGCAGGCGCAGCTGGTTCAGCAACGCCACCCGACTCGGCTCGGCGAGGATCGCCATGATCTGCCGCTTCACCCCCTCCGGGTTGAACGCCCGGTCGTACGCCTGCGCCGCCTGCTGCAACAACACCTGCCGGTCGTCCGGGTACTGCGGGCTGCCCAGCGCCGCCAGCAGATCGGCCTGCTGTTCCAGCGCCACCGCGCGATTCGGCGCGCCACGCCGCGCCAGTTGCTCGACCAGTGCCGGCGCTGGCGCCGGCAAGCCGAGCGCACCGGAACTGGACATGATCAGGGTCAGGCTCTCGACCCGCGCCGGCGCCTGCGCCGCCAGGTGCTGGGCAATCATCCCGCCCATGCTCACCCCCAACACATGAAAGCGCTGCACCTGCAATGCATCCATCAGCCGCAGGCCATCGTCGGCCATCTCGGTCAGGGTGTACGGCGCCGCCAGCGGCAGACCGAGCTTGTAGCGCAAGACTTCAACGCTCAGGTTGGCACTGGCCGGCGGCTGGTTCCAGGTCGACAGGCCGACATCGCGGTTGTCATAGCGGATCACCCGGAAACCCTGCTCGCACAGCGCCGTCACCACCTCGTCCGGCCAATGGATCAATTGCCCACCCAAACCCATCACCAGCAGCAACGCCGGGTCGCTGCGCCGGCCAATGCTCTGGTAGGCCAGGGTCACCTGGCCCAGCTCGGCAAACTCGGTCGGCACATCGACGGCGCAACGCGCAGTGGCAAAGGAAGGCAGCGCCAACAACAGCGCCAGAAGAAAAAGATAAACCCGCATGAAAACACCAGAACGCAAATCCCCAACAAGGCACGAGTCTGATGAAGTTATTGCCGGCGCACCTGCACAATTCGATGACAATTTCGTGAACCCGGGCGAACGGTCGGCACATTACATATCTAGCGCCTGCGCCCGGAGCAGCCCCTTTTAATGGCAAGCCTCACCAGCCAGCCGCAGAGGCAGCCGCATGCACCCGTTAATTGCGCCACTGAGCGACACCCCCTCGATCGAGTTCGACCTGCACAGCCCCCAGCCCCCTACGCTTCGCGACGAAAGCCTGGCGCTGGCCGCGCACCGCCGCTGGGCCGACGCCTACCGTCAGTTGCAAAGCCTGCTCGCGCAATTGCCCGCCGCAACCGCCCCCCCTACTGATTGGCAGCGCCATTGGGCTGCCAGGGCGCCCGCCACGCCATGGTCGCGCCAGGAACTGGCCGTCGAGCTCTACCGTATCCATCTTGAAGCCGCCACCCAGTTCAACTTGGCCAGTGGCGCCCCCCACACCTCGATCAATCCCCCGCCAACTGCCGAGCCACAGACGTTCGTGCAGCAATGGCTGGATCAACTGCAAGCCGCACGCAGCAGGTCACAACCAACCAGCGTCGCGCCCCTGTTCGCCGAGCCACCAGTGTTGCCGAGCGTTCAGCCGGAACCCAGCGCCAGCCTGGACTGCTTCGGCCAGTTGCATATCGACATACCGCTGAGCACGCGCTGGGCCGCGCTCAAGCAACAGTACGACGCCCTTGAGGCCGTGCCCGAGGGCGATGCGACGCTAAAGGCTGCGCTGGCCGCCCAGGAGCAGGCAAACGCGGCAGCCGCCAGTGCCGTGGCGGCGCTGCTCGACGCGCAAGCCCCGGAGCAATTGTTCAATCTGCGCAACAGCGCGCCCTTTACCGCCCTGTACCGGGCCCGGCTCGACGGCCTGCGTGCCGAAGGCCGTATCCAGCACACGCTGGGTTTGCTCGACGACGGCGAGCAAAGCATGCTCGAAGCCTTCGCCCGGACGCCCGACGCCACGAACCGCCCCCCCCGTCTCGCGCTGGCGGCCAACCTGACGCTGAACGTTCTCGATCCGCAAGGACGACGGCACAGCGAAGAATTGCCGGGCGCCCTGCTGCTCTCTGCCGGCGACGACCAGGACAGCGCCAGCGTACTGCTCTACCTGCCCGGCACAGGCGGCGGACTGCAACGTTTCGCCAGCCGCCAACAGATGGAACACAGCCTGTTCAAGATCGCTGCCAGCGACCCATCGCTAAGTATTGCCTACAGTGTGATCGGCAGCGACGCCCTGGACTACGCCTTGCAAACCCAACTGCACAGTTATGAGCAACAAGCCGTCGAACTGCAGCGCTCATCTTCGACGCAAATCCCTCAGGCCCTGGCGCAGCTTATCGAGCAGGCGCGCAAGGCGTTGAGCAACCCTCACTGTGCCGCACGCAGTGCCGCCCTCGAATTGCTCCGCGAGCAGCAGCAGACCACACAGCTGGCGCAACAACTGCCCGACTGGCTGAACAATCCGGACGAAGCAACGCGCCTGCGCATCAAGGCCTTGCTTGAAGGTTACATCGCCGCGATGCACCGCTCCCATGCGCTGCTGGAGCGCGACCTGCCCAGCCGCACCGAGTTCGTCGAGCAGAGCATCGCGCAACGGCTGCGCGACGACTTTGCATTGCAAGGTGCTGCTCGCATCAGCTTCGACCTGCCCGACCGTGTCGACTTCAAGCGCGAACTGGTCAACGGCGGTACTCATGGCGTGCCCACCCGGGAAGTGCCGGTAGCCAGCAAGGAGCGCAGCAGCCATAGCCTGGAAGCCCTGGCCCTGCAGAATATCGACGACGACCTGCGCCAGCGCCTGCACTTCATGCGGATACGGATCGAAGCGGCGACTGCACAGGATCACGACACCCTAAGCGCCGCTATCGACCGCCACTGGCTGCTGCGTACACTGCCCCAACTCGACGTTGCCGGGGCATACGAACAGCGCATCTACAGCGCTTTTCGCGGCACCGCCAGCGAGTCTGCACACAGTGTTGCCTACCGTCGCGAATCCCTCGTGGAGCCGCTACGGCTGATGTTGCTGCTGCAAGGCGAGCAGGCCCGACAACGCCAGCAACTGGACGCAGATGCCTGGCAAATCCTGCAGATCGCCATCAATGCCGAACGTGCCGAACGTGCCGAACGTGCCGAAGCCTACCCGGTCGAGGGCGGCGATATCGAACTGCTCGCGGCCCGCCTGAGCAGCGGCGGCAGCGACACTCAGATGCGCGGCGTGACCCTCAGCGGGATCAACTTCATCCACCAACGCAGCACGCACCTCACCGTGCTGTATCTACCGGATGCCCCCGATGGCAACTGCCTGCGCCAATACCCCAGCCTGGAGGCAGCGCGGCTTGGGCTGTTCCGACTAAGCCTGAGCAGTGCCATGCGTAATTACCTGGGTGCTTGCGCCCTGATTGGCGATCCGCAAGCGCACGTGGCACGGATCAACCAGGCGCACCTGACACGCTTCGATGGCATCATCGCAGTCGGCGCGGCGTGGCCGGCCAGCACGTCGCTGGCTGCCCACTTGGTCGACGTAGCCATGGGCCAACAGATCGAAGCCCATCGGCGCAGCTCGCGTTCCAACGACACGCTGTACTTCGAGCAGTTCGCGCGCAACAGCGGCATGGTCTTCAACTACCTGAGAATGGCCCTCGGCGTGGTGCCCTTCGTCGGCACCGGCATTGCCCTGTATGACGCTTGGAACAGCGCCAATCAGGCAACTGCGGCGTTGCTGCGCGGCAAGGTCGGGCATGGCCTGATACAGCTTGAGTCGCTGTTGCTGTCGCTGATCGACGCGTTCATGGACCTCGCGCCCGGCGCCAGCCAGGTGCACAAGCTTGGCCGCCAGTTCACCCGTCAGCGACAACTCGCAGCGCTGCGCGGTGGCATCGCCCGCCTGCACCCGACGCTGGGCACGGCCAAGGTCGCAGTGGCGCAGTTTGCCGGCTATCAGTACGGCCGCGAGATCAGCCTCGCCGGCCTGCTGCCGGAACGCAGCGGCACCTATCGCGGGGTCTACCGGCACGCTGAAGGCAACTTCATCATCAGCCAAGGGCGAACCTTCGAGGTCGAACTGCACGACGCGCCACCGACCTGGCGCCTGCGCGGCAACGGGGTGAAAACCTATAAACAACCAATTGCCCTCGACGAGCACGGCGAATGGCAAACCCATGGCGCGCTCTATGGGCGCCTGGTCAAGGGTGGTTTGGCCGGCGGCGGCGGAGTGCTCGGGCGCCTGGCCGACGGCATCGAACCATATTGGCCAGAGACGCTTCGCGAGCGCTTGCCACGCTGGTGGACCGACCAGGCCTTGCGTCGTCAACTGCGCTTGACCGACGAAATCGATACGCTGGCGCAGCGTCTCGATACGCAAACCCGGCAAAGCAACAACCAACTCGATCACATGCACAGCGTGGCCCGTGACCAGCGCGGCGGGTTGACCCAGAGCATCGACCGGGCCTGCGCCCGCGACATCGAAATGGCCCTGCAACTGACCCAGACCATCGACCAGTTGCTGCCGCTGGTGCACGGCCACAAACGCAGACACTACCAGCAGTTTCGCTGGCGCGCCGCCTGGGTCATTACCGACCGCAGCGTGCGGCGGCTGGACCTCCTGATCAGCAACATTAACGACAACCTCGACGCAATCAGGGGCATCAGTGTGTCGTTGGACAATCAACACAACATCGAGACGTTCTTGCGGCGGCTGGAGCAAAGCAAGGCGATCCGCAAGCAGCAGTTGCTCAACCTCTATGAATGGAGCAGCCTGCAAGAGCAGATGAACACCTGGGTCAAGGAAATCGGCGACCGCGCCATGAAGGCCAAGGTACTGCCTAGCGTCGAATCGCTTAACCAGCGGATGCCGGCGGTGACCCAGGAATACCTGAAAACAGCCAATCTGCTGGAAATCATCCTGAACAACCTGACCGAGCCGGATGCCGCCTGGCTCTACCTGCGCTACGACGTGGCCCAGGCGCGCAACCGGCTGGACCGGGCGCTGCACAACCAGTTCAGCCTGCATGAGGTACAGGCCACCGTGACACAACGGCGGCAGATCCTTGAGCAGTGCCTACAGTGCTATACGCACTACCGTCGGCAACTGGATGCCTGGAGCCTGAGTTCGCCCGAGCAGTTCGATGCGCCACTGGTCGACGCACTGCAGCACCAGTTGGAGGCCACTCGCCAACGCGCGCAGGCGCAACTGAGCAAAGACTATGTCGCGCCCCCCAGAGCCCCGGGCCCTGCTAGCCGCAAACGGATCTTCGAAACCGTAGATAACCAGTTGCTCACGGGTATCGAGGTGCCCGCCTCAGCCACCCGCGCGCGCAGCTTTACCGTACCGGGGATCAACGGCCACGACGAAACCTACGTACAACACGGTTCGAGGTGGGCCCTGGACAGCGAAAGCCACCCGGAATTGCCACTGTCCGTCGACATGGCCGAGCTGGTGGCCGAGGCGCGCAAGCGGCTGGGCAACGTCGACACCTACCAGCGCCGGGTTGAAGACCACTACAGCCGGCGTAGCCTGCTGCCGGTCGATCTGGAAGAAATGCTGCTCAGCGAAGCCACCGCCCTACACACCCGGGCTACTCGCATCGAGCGCCTCGACGCGCGCTCAAGCCTGGTTGGCGAGCTGCGCACGCGCGCCGAACAACTGGCAGCCAGCGGACGTGCCCTGCGGATTGCCAAATCGATGGAAAGCGTCACCCCGAGCGAAGGCCTGCTGGACTTCCTGGTCGACAATCAGGCTGTCGAGATCCTGCGTATCGGACCGGCCAAAGAGTTACCCGGCCGTTTTCAAGGACAGCGCGATTTCCTGGTGGAATTCGAGATCCGCGACATTACCCAGACTGTCGCCAGACCGATGTGGTATGCGCACTTCCACTACAACGCTGTGCGGCCACCCTTCGACAGCTTTACCAAAGCCCACCTGAAAACCGCCACGCAACGCCGCCTCGGCCTGCAATGGCAGCAAACACAAGGGACGACCGCCGACCCGATCTGGCGCGGGGCGATTGGCCGGCCGCTAGCACGGAAGATTTTCGAACAGTACTACTGAGGTGCACCCGATAAAAAAGCCGGCCCGAAAGGGCCGGCCGTGCTGCCTCAGGCCAGTTCGCTACGCAACTGGCGGGCGGCGGCGACCATGTTCACCAGGGCCGCTTCGGTCTCTGGCCAGGCGCGGGTCTTCAGGCCGCAGTCGGGATTGACCCAGAGCCGCTCGGCCGGGATGCGGTTGACTGCCTTGCGCATCAGCTTGACCATCTCGGCAGTGTCCGGCACCCGTGGCGAATGGATGTCGTACACGCCCGGACCGATGTCGTTCGGATAATCGAACGCTTCGAAGGCGTCGAGCAGCTCCATATCCGAACGCGACGTTTCAATGGTGATCACATCGGCATCCATCGCGGCAATGGCCTCGATCACGTCGTTGAACTCGCTGTAGCACATGTGGGTGTGGATCTGGGTTTCGTCGCGCACGCCGCTGGCGCACAGGCGGAAGGCTTCCACGGCCCAGTCCAGGTAGTCGTTCCATTGCGCCCGGCGCAACGGCAGGCCCTCGCGGAACGCTGCCTCGTCGATCTGCACGATCTTGATACCGGCCTGCTCCAGGTCGACCACCTCGTCGCGGATCGCCAGCGCCAGCTGCTGTGCCTGCACCTTGCGCGAAACGTCTTCGCGCGGGAACGACCACATCAGCATGGTCACCGGGCCAGTGAGCATGCCCTTGATCACCTTGCCGGTCAGGCTTTGCGCGTATTCGATCCAGGCCACGGTCATCGCCTGCGGGCGGCTCAGGTCACCGTAGATGATCGCCGGCTTGACACAGCGCGAACCGTAGCTCTGTACCCAGCCAAAGCGCGTGAAGCTGTAGCCGTCGAGCTGCTCGGCAAAGTACTCGACCATGTCGTTGCGCTCGGCTTCGCCGTGCACCAGTACGTCCAGCCCGAGACGTTCCTGGATTTCCACTGCGTGGCGAATTTCGCGGTGCATGGCATCGGTGTAGTCGTTGGCCGACAGCTTGCCCTGCTTGAAGGCCTGCCGCGCCAGGCGAATGGCCGACGTCTGCGGGAACGAACCAATGGTGGTGGTCGGGAATGCCGGCAGTTGCAAGCGGGCCCGCTGGGCGTCGATACGCTGGGCGAACGGCGCCTGCCGTTGGCTGTCGGCGGCGCCGATGGCGGCCAGGCGGGCCTGCACCTGCGGTTTATGGATGCGTGGCGAGGCCGCGCGGCGTTGCTGTACCGCGCGGCTGACGGCCAACGCCTGCTGCACAGCCGGGGCCTGCGGGTGGTCCAGGGCCTGGGCCAATACGGCGATCTCACCACACTTCTGCACGGCGAACGCCAGCCAGCTTTTCAGCTCGGCATCGAGCTGGTCTTCGCGGTCGAGGTCGACCGGGCAGTGCAGCAGCGAGCAGGAGCCGGCCACCCAGAGGTTGGCAGCGAAACGCTGCCTGGCTTCCTGCAACAGGGCCAACGCCTGTTCCAGGTCGCAACGCCAGACGTTGCGACCGTTGACCACCCCCAGCGACAGCACCTTGTAGGTCGGCAGGCGGTCGAGCACCGCAGGCAACTGCTCGGTAGCCCGCACCAGGTCGACGTGCAGGCCATCTACCGGCAAGCCGACTGCCAGGCCGAGGTTGTCTTCGAGGCCGCCAAAGTAGGTGGCCACCAGCTTTTTCAGCGGCGAGTACTGAAGGATGTGGTAAGCGCGCTCGAAGGCGTTCTTCCATTCCTGTGGCAGGTCCAGACCGAGGATCGGCTCGTCGATCTGCACCCACTCCACGCCCTGGCGGGCCAGGCGACTGAGGATTTCGCCGTACACCGGCAGCAGGCGCTCAAGCAGGTCAAGCTTGTTGAACTCGCTGCCTTTGACCTTGCCCAGCCACAGGTAGGTCAATGGACCGATCAGCACCGGCTTGACCGTGTGGCCCAGTGCGAGGGCTTCGTCGACTTCGTCGAACAACTGGTCCCAGCTCAGCCGGAAACGCTGCTCGGCGCTGAATTCCGGGACCAGGTAGTGGTAGTTGGTATCGAACCACTTGGTGAGCTCCTGGGCGTACTGGGTTTGGCCTGGCTCGCCACCGCAGCAGCTGGCGCTGGCGCCACGGGCCATGGCGAACAAGGTGTCGAGGGTCGGCCGGCCGTTGTCGTCCAGGGTCGCGGCGAAGCGCTCGGGGATCGCGCCGAAAGCCAGCGAGTGGCTCAGCACCTGGTCGTACCAGGCAAAGTCGCCCACCGGCAGCAGCTCGATGCCGGCGTCCCTCTGCAATTGCCAATGGCGGGCCCGCAGCGCGCGACCGACTGCGCAGAGAGCAGCCTGATCGAGGTCGCCTTTCCAGTAGGCCTCCTGGGCTTTCTTCAGTTCACGGTCTGCGCCAATGCGCGGGAAACCAAGGTTGTGGGCCACTGCCATGACAAAACGTCCTTCCTGTAAAAGATGGCGCTATTGTCGACAGCCAGGGCAACATGAGACAAACTCAACAAATTCGTGTTCATCTCAAAATTTATTCATGGAGCCTGTGGTGCTGGAAATTCGTCACCTGAAAACCCTGCATGCCTTGCGCGAAGCCGACAGCCTGGTCGAGGCGGCCGAACGCCTGCACCTGACGCAGTCAGCACTGTCCCACCAGTTCAAGGAACTGGAGGAGCGCCTGGGCATGCAGTTGTTCATGCGCAAGACCAAGCCGATTCGCTTTACCAGCGCCGGCCTGCGTCTGCTGCAACTGGCGGATGCCACCCTGCCGCTGCTGCGCGGCGCCGAGCGCGACATTGCCCGGCTGGCCGGCGGCACCGCCGGGCGCCTGCATATGGCGATCGAATGCCACAGCTGCTTCCAGTGGCTGATGCCGACCATCGACCAGTTCCGCGATGCCTGGCCGGAAGTCGAGCTGGACCTGGCCTCAGGCTTTGCCTTTGCCCCGCTGCCGGCGCTGGCGCGTGGCGACCTCGATCTGGTGGTAACCTCCGACCCGCTGGAACTGGCCGGGATCACCTATGTGCCACTGTTCACCTACGAAGCCATGCTCGCGGTGGCCAACCAGCACCCGCTGGCCGCCAGGCCGTTCGTGGTGCCGGACGACCTGGCCACGGAAACCCTGATTACCTACCCGGTGGAACGCGACCGCCTGGACATCTTCACCCGCTTTCTGGAACCTGCCGATATCGAGCCGGCGCAAGTGCGCACCGCGGAGCTGACGGTGATGATGATGCAACTGGTGGCCAGCGGCCGCGGCGTGTGCGGCATGCCGCACTGGGCGCTGCACGAGTACAGCTCGCGCGGCTATGTGAAGGGCAAGCGCCTGGGTGACAAGGGCCTGTTCGCCACCCTGTATGCCGCAGTGCGCACCGACATGCTCGATGCGCCGTACATGCGCGACTTCCTGCTCACGGCCAAGGACACCTCGTTCTCGACCCTCGACGGCGTCAGCGCAGTGCGCTGAACCTCAGACCAGTTGACGCTGCTCCTGCACCAGGCGCAGCGCCAGCGCGGCCAGCACAAAGCCCATCACGTAGCGTTGCAGCATCAGCCACAGCGGATAGCGTACGAACCAGGCGGCCAGGCCGGCGGCGAACAGTGCAATCAGCAGGTTGACCGAGAAGCTCACGGCGATCTGGGTCAGGCCCAGGGTGAGGCTCTGGGCCAACAGCGAGCCGTGTTCCGGGGTGATGAACTGCGGCAGGATCGACAGGTAGAAGATCGCCACCTTGGGGTTCAGCACGCTGGTCAGAAAGCCCATCAGCACCAGTTTTTTCGGCGAGTCGGCGGGCAGCTCGCGAGCCTGGAACGGCGAGCGGGCACCGGGTTTCACCGCTTGCCAGGCCATCCACAGCAGGTAGCCGGCGCCGAGCCAGCGCAACAGGTCGTAGCCCAGCGGCACGGCCATGAACAACGCGGTGAGGCCGATGGCGGCGGCGCTCATGTGCACGAAGAAGCCGGCGACCACACCGATCAGCGAGGTCACACCGGCCATGCGGCCCTGGCAGATCGAGCGCGAGATCAGGTAGATCATGTTCGGCCCTGGGGTCAGGACCATCAGCAGCGCGGCGCCGGTGAACAGCAGCCAGTCATGCAGTGGGATCATTGGGCATTCCTTTGCCGGTAGTGGGGGAGGATCAGGTCGCGGGTGAGCGGTGCCAGGTGCCGGTCGCCAAGGGCATCGACGTCGACCCAGACGGCTTCCTCGATTTCGGCGGCGGGCTGGACCTTGCTGTCGATGCGCAGCTGGAACAGTTCGGCCTGCACCTCGAAGCCGGGCTCGTTGGCCGCCGGGGCGCTGAAGTGGCCGAGGTAATGCGCGTGGCTGGGGTCGATGCTGAGGCCAAGCTCTTCGAACAGTTCGCGGGCCAGGGCGGTGAGCGGTTGTTCATCGGCTTCGATCTTGCCGCCGGGCTGCATGAAGGCCAGCGTACCGCGCTTGCGCACCAGCAGGGTGTGGCCACGGGCGTCGAGCAGGAGGGCGGCGGCGATACGGATGGTTTTGCTCATGGGCGGCTCAGGGCAGGCAGTCTTGGTGGGCAAGGATCACATTTGCCGAGGGCCGGGGGCAACTGTTGTGCAACGGCGGGCCCCGCCAGCGCTTTACACGGCTGCGCCGGGCAGCTTCGCTGGCTTTCATTTCCCTATTCGATATAAGGTCTTAGCCCAGACGTGCCAGAACCCGGAGCCTGCATGAGCCTGTCACTACTCAGCCGTTACGCCTTTTTCGCCGCCTGTGTCCTGTTCACCCTTGCCAGCCTGCCCTTTCTCCAGCGCGACTGGCTCTGGCCGTTCACCCTGAGCACCGCCGTGCTCAGCCTGATCGGCCTGTTCGACCTGCTGCAAAGCCGCCACGCCGTGCGCCGCAACTACCCGATCCTGGGCAATATCCGCTACCTGGTCGAAGGCATCCGCCCGGAAATCCGCCAGTACCTGCTCGAAGCCGACAGCGACGCCCTGCCCTTCTCCCGCGCCCAGCGCTCGCTGGTCTACGCGCGCGCCAAGAACGAAGCCTCGGACAAACCCTTCGGTACGCTGATCGACGTTTACCAATCCGGTTTCGAATTCATCGGCCACTCCATGCGCCCGGCAGCACTCAGCGACCCCACCAGCTTCCGGGTCCTCGTCGGCGGCCCGCAATGCAGCCAGCCCTACTCGGCCTCGGTGTTCAACATCTCCGCCATGAGCTTCGGTTCGCTCAGCGCCAACGCCATCCGCGCCCTCAACCAGGGCGCCAAGCTCGGCAATTTCGCCCACGACACCGGTGAGGGCAGCATCAGCCCCTACCACCGCGAACATGGCGGCGACCTGACCTGGGAACTGGGCAGCGGCTACTTCGGCTGCCGCACCGCCGACGGCCGTTTCGACCCCGAACGCTTCGCCGAGCAGGCGCGCAACCCGCAAGTGCGCATGATCGAAATCAAGATGAGCCAGGGCGCCAAGCCCGGCCACGGCGGTATTCTGCCCAAGCACAAGGTCACCCGCGAAATCGCCGAGACCCGCGGCGTGCTGATGGGCGAAGACTGCATTTCGCCGTCACGCCACAGCGCGTTTTCCACCCCACTCGAACTGATGCAGTTCATCGCCCAGTTGCGTGAGCTGTCCGGCGGTAAACCGGTGGGCTTCAAGTTCTGCCTCGGCCACCCCTGGGAGTTCATGGGCATCGCCAAGGCCATGCTGGAAACCGGAATCTTCCCCGACTTCATTGTCGTCGATGGCAAGGAAGGCGGCACTGGCGCCGCCCCCGTGGAGTTCACCGACCATATCGGCGTGCCGCTGCGCGAAGGCCTGCTGTTCGTGCACAACACCCTGGTCGGGCTGAACCTGCGCGACAAGATCAAGCTCGGCGCCAGCGGCAAGATCGTCAGCGCCTTCGACATCGCCAGTGTGCTGGCCATCGGCGCCGACTGGGCGAACGCCGCGCGCGGCTTCATGTTCGCCATCGGCTGCATCCAGTCGCAAAGCTGCCACACCAACAAGTGCCCGACCGGCGTCGCCACCCAGGACCCGTTGCGCCAGCGCGCGCTGGTGGTGCCGGACAAGGCCGAGCGGGTGTTCAACTTCCACCGCAACACGCTCAAGGCACTGGCCGAGATGCTCGCGGCGGCCGGCCTGGACCACCCTTCGCAGCTGGAAGCCAAGCACCTGGTGCGGCGCATGTCGGCGACCGAAATCAAGCTGTTCTCACAGTTGCACGTGTTCCTCAAGCCTGGGGAACTGCTCACCGGCGAGGTGAATGGCGAGTTCTACTCGCGGATGTGGCAAATGGCGCGGGCGGACAGTTTTGAACCGCGGAGTGAAGGGGCCTGAGCCCCATCAAGAGAAAGCGAGTATTCCCACGCTACGCGAAAGGTACGCGGTTATCTCTGGACCTATCAGCACCTCACCCGGTTGCGCAGGGGCGACCTGATATTTCTGCCAGGTGACTTTATACGCCAGAGGGCTAAAGTCCACGTCAGGACAGATAAAGCCGCGCAGAACCAACAGTTCAAGCTATTTCGCCCAAACACGACAGTGGTCCTATTCATAGGAAGACGCTAAAAATGCCAATACTCTCCAACACCATACTGCAGCGTTATCGCTACACGTGCCTGGATCAACTGGCGAGTGGCGAAGGCGCCGGGCAGTTGGCCGTGCAGCGCTTTTACCAACAAGGCCGCTTGACGAACGAAGTGCAAGGGCAAAACGCTTGGGCAATCCTGCAAGTGGGTGACGAGTTGCTGGCGCAACGCAACCCTGCGCTTGGTACGACAAGCCTGCTGGCCACCGACGTCCAGCGCTCGGTCAGCCATGTGCTAGGCCCAACGCTCAGCCAGGCGCGCTACACGCCCTATGGCCAAAACCCGGCAAACAGTGCGGCGCCATGCCTGCTGGGCTTTACCGGTGAACGTGCAGAACCGATGACCGGGCACTACCTGCTGGGTAGTTATCGAGGCTTCAATCCACTGTTGATGCGCTTCAATAGCCCGGACAGTTTCAGCCCGTTTGGCAACGGCGGACTGAATGCGTACGCCTATTGCGCAGGCGACCCGGTGAATCGGCGCGATCCAAGTGGGCACTCTTTCTTCCGAAATATTCTGAAAGCGCTGACGAGAGGTTCAAAAAAGACGGCGACTGGATCTACCCGCGCTGGGAAAACAATGTCACCGGCCCCGGCACAACCTTATGCCTCCAAGATGGGCACCTGGGTGCCCATTCATAATTACAAAAAACTGTCTAATTATGCCTTCTCGTTTACCAATGAAACAGGCGACAACTTGAGCCTATTTATGCACGGCACACCGGGTAAGGCGATGCTGTATGAGGGTGATGTCGGCATGAACGGCAAGGAGTTTGCCAAGTATATTTCTCAAAGCCACGATCTGAAAAAGGTCAAATCCATCACGACCATTGTCTGCTTTAGTGCAGCAGCCGACGGCTCAGCACCTGCCTTGGGCCAGGTCGTTGCAACAAAACTGAAACGACCAGTGCTTTCGTTCGAAGCAGAACACAGCACCATGCTTTACTTTCATAATCCCCCCCAGCCGAGCCACATCCTCACACCCGAACTGTTCGGACAAACCCCTTATCGTCCAAAAACATTTCAACCCAAACGCCAACTGCTTATTCGCCGGGCGTGAAATACCCGGTTGCGCAGGGGCGATCTGATATTTCTGCCAAGTGACTTTATGCGCCAGAGGGCTAAAGTCCACATCAGCACAGATAAAGCCGCGCAGAACCAACAGTTCAAGCTATTTCGCCCAAACACGGCAGTGCTCCTATTTATAGGAAGACGCTAAAAATGCCAATACTCTCCAACGCCATACGGCAGCGTTATCGCTACACGTGCCTGGATCAACTGGCGAGTGGCGAAGGCGCCGGGCAGTTGGCCGTGCAGCGCTTTTACCAACAAGGCCGCTTGACGAACGAAGTGCAAGGGCAAAACGCTTGGGCAATCCTGCAAGTGGGTGACGAGTTGCTGGCGCAACGCAACCCTGCGCTTGGCACGACAAGCCTGCTGGCCACCGACGTCCAGCGCTCGGTCAGCCATGTGCTAGGCCCAACGCTCAGCCAGGCGCGCTACACGCCCTATGGCCAAAACCCGGCAAACAGTGCGGCGCCATGCCTGCTGGGCTTTACCGGTGAACGTGCAGAACCGATGACCGGGCACTACCTGCTGGGTAGTTATCGAGGCTTCAATCCACTGTTGATGCGCTTCAATAGCCCGGACAGTTTCAGCCCGTTTGGCA
>NZ_QETK01000022.1 GCF_003105155.1 Pseudomonas sp. SDI
CACCTGTGGGAGCGGGCTCGGCCCGCGATGCTTTTTTCAGGACCTGGCCAGTCGCTCGATCTGCACCGCCAGGTCTTTCTCGGCAATGCACACTTCCACCAGCACCGGCTTGTGCTGCTCAGCAAGCATTGCCGGCAGCAGGTTCTGCAACTGCCCCACGGTTTCCACCCGGTAGCCGACGGCACCGAAACCTTCGGCCAATGCCCGGTAATCCAGGGTCGGCAAGGTGTCGAAGGCGGCGAACTGGCCGTCCGGTTCGAAGGCCTTGAGATCGACGAACGCCTGTTCGATGGCATACACCTTGTTGCTCATCACGAACACCACGGCATTGACCCGGTTGCGCACCAGCGCCGCCAGCGACTGGCAGGCCATCATGAAGCCGCCATCGCCGGCCACCACGATCGGCCGGCGCCCGCTGCCCAGGGCAACGCCCAGTGCACAGCCAGTTTCATGCCCCAGCGAGCCCCAGATTGCGTCGGAGACAAAGCTGTCGCGCGGCATGTCGACCAGGTTGCTGGCCACGTACAGCGACGAACTCTCGCCGAGGATCAACGTGCTGGTCTCCCAAAGCCGTTGTTCTTTCGCCACCTCCACCAGGGTGTCGAAGAACAGCGCATAGCTCAGCGGCAGGTCCGGACGCACCGCGCCGAGCAACTTCGCCGGCGGCAACTGGGCGAAACCGCCGAGCGGGAAGCGTGGGTCCTGCTCCAGGGCCCGGGTCAGGCCATGCACGTAGTCGGTCAGGCGCAGGTTGGGGTAGTACTCGGCGCCGGTGCGGGCCAGGTCGCTGTTGACCTGGATGATCTGCTCGAAGCGGGTCTCCAGCAGGTCCAAGTAGTCGTCGGTGAAAATCACCCCGATGGCCAGGATACAGTCGGCCTCATTGACCCGCGCCGAGGTTTCCAGCAGTGATGCCGGCCCGGCGAAGGTGCCGATGAACTGCGGGTGGCGCTCGTCGAGCACGGTCTTGGCGTCCAGCGTGGTGCTGAACGACAGGCCGCAATCGTTCACCAGCTTGAGCACGTCGTCCTGCAGGCCGTAACGGCTGATTTCCACCCCCAGCAACAGCAGCGGCTTCTTCGCCGCGGCCAGACGCTCCAGGCTCTGCGCCACCGCCGCCTTCAACGCCAGTGGCGCCGAAGGTCGCGGCGCCGCGCACAGTTCACCTTGCGGACGCGAGCAAGCGGCCCCCCAGATGTCCTTGAAGGCCTCCAGGTATACCGGCTGGCGGTGGGTCAGCGCTTCGATCAGCGCGCTGTCGATCTGCCATGGCGCCTGATGTGCGTCGGCGATGATCTCGCAGGCCACGGTGACCTGTTCGAGCACATTGCGGTCGGCTTCGAAGTTGCCGGTGGAGTGGTGGAACAGCACGTTCTGCGAGCGCGCCTTGCGTCGGCTGTCGGTCGACGGGCTGGCGGAAATCACCACCAGCGGGTTGCGCTCGACATAGGCGCCGGCAATCGCGTTCACCGCACTGAAGGTGCCGACGCCATATTGCAGCGACACCGCGCCAAATCCGGCGTAACGCGCATAGCCGTCGGCGGCATAGGCCGCGCCCATCTCGTAGACGTCGCCGACCGCGTCGATGCCGTCGAAGGCGTCCAGGGCTTCCATGAACCCGGAGACATAATCCCCGGGCACCTGGAACACCTTGTGCACGCCCAGTTGCACCAGTCGAGTCAGCAGGTAGTCGGCGACGCTGAAGGTCGCTGCGTCGCTCATGCTTCGTCCTCCGCCTCGGCCGGGCCCGGCACGGGCAACAGTTGGTACTGCTGCGGCAGCCACTCGGGGCGGTCCAGCTTGAAGAACTCCTGCAGGGTCGACTCGGCCACGGTCAGCGCGCCTTCAACCCAGCCCTGGCCATAGGAATAGGCTTCGCCGACGATGTACACGGCCTGATCGGCCACCGGGTGGCGCATGCGCTGGATGATCAGGTCGAGACGGTAGTTGGCTTTCCATTCGTGCCAGCCGCCGCCATACGGGTCGGCATCCCAGGCGTGATAGACCGCCGAGTAGGGGGCCGGCAGCTCGACCTGGTCGTGCACCTGGGTCACCTGGCGCTGGGCGATGGCGACCATTTCCTCGCTGACCTGGAACTGCGACGGCGGAACGATTTCGCTGGCGCTCACGCGGCCGGCGAGGCTGGCCGGCTGATAGCCCTGGAACGGCTTGCCGTCTTCCAGACCCTTCCAGAACGGCACGGTGCCGATGTCGTTGTAGGAGGCCATCAGCAGCGAGTTGCGGGTTGGTGCGCCGCCATCCTGTTCGCCTTCGGTGCCCATATAGTAGACCTGGCGTACCGGCAGGTCGGTGACCGAGCGTCCGGCCACCAGCCCGAGCGCGCGCCACCAGGGCTGCTCGTAGGCCAGGAACAGCTTGAACGCCGACTGCATCAGCACCGAGCCGAGGTTGGCTTTGAGCCATTTGTCGTCGAACAGCGGCGACTCGATCAGCTCCAGCGAGCGGCGCGGCATGGCCAGGATCACCTGGCGGGCCTGGACCACGCTGTGGCTGCCGTCAACATCGCGGGTAGTGCCATCAACCGTGCGGGTTTGCTGGAAGTGCAGGCAGTACGGATATTCCTGGTCGTTGCTGTATTCCAGGGCGACCAGCCGCTGGTTCATCTGCACACGCTGTTCGGCGCGCAGGATCCCGGGCAGTTGCTGGAAGGTTTCCGCGAGGGCCAGCGGCAGGCGCTGGAAACCGTCCTTCAGGGTGCGGAATTCGGTGTCATCGCTGTATTCGGTGGCGGGCAGTTGGGTCACGGCGCTGGCGTTGGCAACGTTGGCCTCGTAACCGCCGGCGTCCTTCATGAACTGGTAGCCCTCGTTGCTGAGCACCCGGTAGAGCAGGTCCCAGAAACCGTAGCGCCAGATTTCCTTGCCGAACACCTTGACCTGCATCTGCTCGGCCAGGCTCAGGTCGCCGAAGCCTGGGTAGATCAGGTTCATCACCTTGACCTGCAGGTCTTCCGGGTTATAGCCGCGTTCGGACCAGGCGAGGTTGTAGGGGATCTTGTCCGGCGCCTCGACGAAGTCGCGGAAGCGGAAGCGTTCGCCACGCAGGTAGAACAGGTTGTCCTTGGCCCCGATCGGGTCGCCTTTGGGCAGTTCATTGCCCATCGGGAAGTCCTTGCTCGGCAGGTCCAGGTGCTGGATCAGCTTGTCGACCAGCACATGGCCGCTGGTGTCCTTATCGGCGCTGGGCATGTAGCGCATGCCGCCGACTTCGGCGACCACGTGCTCAAGGCCAGGCAGCCTGATGCTGAACAAGCGGCCGCCGATACGGTCGCCGTATTCGAACAGGGCAATGCGTTGGCTGTTGCCCAGCGCCTGTTGCAGGCGCCAGGCGCTGTAGGTTCCCGAAGCGCCGCCGCCGACGACGGCGACGTCCAGTTGTAGTGCTTGGCTCATGGTGAAATCCCTTTGCGGGGTTGTGGTTAAGGTCCGTGGCCGTCGCAGTATTGTTCAGGTTTTTCGGAATGTCACTTTGCCATTAATTTTTTGTCGGTCTTTTGCTGGCGATCGGTCTTACAGCTTTTGAAATACTTTCTCACTGTCGGAAAAACCAGCTGAACTTGTAGCATCACCGTCCCGAAATAATCCCAAGGTAAGCATGACTTCGTTCTCGGAGCCCCCCAGTACCTGGCCAACCTGGCCTTCCCCGCGTCCTGGCGACGTTCTTCACCTGAGTGCCCACCCATGGAATGGCTAGCCGATCCCACGGCCTGGCTGGGCCTCGCCACGCTGATTGTCCTGGAACTGGTTCTGGGCATCGACAACCTCGTCTTTATCGCCATCCTGGCCGACAAGCTGCCGCCGCATCAGCGCGACCGTGCGCGGGTGATCGGCCTGTCGCTGGCGCTGGTCATGCGCCTGGGCCTGCTCGCCAGCATTTCCTGGATGGTCACGCTCACCGCGCCACTGATCGACGTGTTCGGCAAGAGCTTCTCCGGGCGTGACCTGATCATGCTGTTCGGTGGTGTGTTTCTGCTGTTCAAGGCCACCATGGAGCTGCACGAACGCCTCGAAGGGCATGTTACCCAGGCCAGCGGCACGCTCCGCCATGCCGCCTTCTGGCCCATCGTGGCGCAGATCGTGGTGCTCGACGCAGTGTTCTCGCTCGACGCGGTGATTACCGCCGTGGGCATGGTCGAGGAGCTGTCGATCATGATGATCGCGGTGATCTTCTCGATCGGCATCATGATCGTCGCCAGCAAACCGCTGACCCGCTTCGTCAACGCCCACCCGACGGTGATCATGCTGTGCCTGGGCTTCCTGATGATGATCGGCTTCAGCCTCACCGCCGAAGGCCTGGGCTTCCACATTCCGAAAGGCTACCTGTACGCCGCCATCGGCTTCTCGATTCTGATCGAGCTGTTCAATCAGTTGGCCCGGGCCCGGCGCAAGCGCAGCCTGCAACAGCACCGACCATTGCGTGAACGCACTGCCCACGCCGTTCTGCGCTTGCTGGGCGGGCGGCGGATGGAAGCCGATGAAGTGGGCGAGGAAATCGCCGACCTGATCGGCGACGGCGACGAGCAGGTGCTCTTCGACCGCCGCGAGCGGGTGATGATCAGTGGCGTGCTGAACCTCGCCGAACGGCCGATCCGAACGGTGATGACGGTGCGTGCCAAGGTCGACGCCATCGACCTGGGGCAATCGCCGCAAGCGATCCGTACCGCGCTGATACATTCCTCCTACTCGCGCCTGCCGCTGATTCGCGACGGCCGCATCGAGGAGCCGCTGGGCTACGTGCACAAGAAGGAAATGCTCAAGGACTTACTGGCCGGCCACGAACCGGACCTCGAAGGGCTGGTCCGGGCACCGTTGAACCTGCTGGAAAGCTTCAGCATCCTCAACGCGCTGGAGCAGATGCGCAGTGAGTCGACGCACATCGCCTTCGTGGTCAACGAGTTCGGTGACTTCACCGGCGTGCTGACCATGACCGACATCCTTGAGTCGATTGCCGGTCAGTTGCCGGATGCCAGCGAAGTCACTGGCCCGGACGTCGTCGTCGAGGCCGGCAGCTACCTGGTCAGCGGTGCGCTGAACCTGCGTCAGCTACAGGCGCAGATCGGCTTCGCCGCACGGCCCACCGAGGATTATCAGACCCTCGCCGGGCTGGTGATGAGCCTGCTTGACCGGCTGCCGATGGTCGGCGATGAGCTGACCTGGGACAACTGGACCATGACCGTGGTCGCGGTGGAGGAGCGCCGGGTCCGCCAGGTGCGCCTTACACAGCGCGTCGACGCTGCCGTAGCAGGTGCTTGAAGCCCTCCAGCACCAGCACCAGCACCGCCAACCAGATCGGCACGTAGGTCAGCCACTGGTCGGCGGCGATGCTCTCGCCCAGGGCCAGGGCGACGAACACCAGCAGCACCGGCTCGACATAGCTGAGCAGGCCGAACAGGCTGAACGCCAGCAGCCGGCTGGCCATCACGTAGCTGATCAGCGCCAGGGCGCTGATCACCCCTAGCAATGGGATCAGCAGGTAGAGCTGCGGGTGGGCGAGCAGGTCGGCACTGCTCAGCGAGCCCTTGATCACGAAATACAGGGCCGCCGGCAGCATCAGCGTCATGTCGGCCCACAGCCCGCCCAGGTGGTCGGTGCCCAGTTTACGGCGCAACACGAAGTACACCGGGTAGCCGCTGGCGACCAGCAGGGTTTCCCAGGCGAAGCTGCCATGCTGGATCAACTCGTGGGCCACCCCGACCGCCGCACACAGCACGGCGACTTTCTGTAGCCGCGACAGCCGTTCGCCGTACACCAGGCGCCCGGTCAGCACCATGCTCAACGGCAGCAGGAAATACCCCAGCGACACCTCCAGGCTGCGCCCGTGCAGGGGTGCCCAGAGAAATAGCCAGAGTTGCACCGCCATCAACGACGAGGTCCCGAGCAGGCCCAGCAGCAGTGCTGGCGAGCGGCGGATGCGCGCCAGCAAACCGGTCACCAGTGGCCAGTCGCGGGTAATCAGCATGAACAGGGTGACGCAGGGCAGGGTCAGTAGCATGCGCCAGCCGAACACCTCCTCGCCGTCGAGCGGGGTGAGCAGGGATGTGTAGTAATACATCACGGCGAACAAGCAGGACGCCATGACGGATGCAACGATACCTCTGGACAAGGGGGCCTCGGAAACAGGGAAGGGAGAGCGGGGTGACTGACAATGATCTCAGGGCCATGGGCGGCGCGGCAACCGCCCGTTTGCCTCAGGGGGAGGTAGCCGACAGGAAGTCGCTGATCGGCATGGGCCGGGCGAACAGGTAGCCCTGCTGGAAGTTCACTTGGCGCGCCGCCAGGTAGTCGCGTTGCTCGACGGTTTCCACGCCCTCGGCAACGATGCCCAGGCCGAGCTTGCCGGACAGCGTGATGATGCTGTCGAGGATATGCAGCGACAGGGCATCGACGCCGATCATGGCGACGAAGCTCTGGTCGATTTTCAGGTAGTCGACCTTGAACTGGCGCAGGTAGCTCAGGCTTGACTGGCCGGTGCCAAAGTCGTCGATGGCGATCATCACGCCTAACTGGTGAAGCTTGTCGAACAGCAGGTCGGTGGCCTGGCTGGCTTCGATCAGTTTGCGCTCGGTCAGCTCCAGGGTGAGGATCACCCGGCCTGGCGGGAACTGCGCGAGGAAGGTCCGGCAGTCGTCGTACAGTTGCGGGTCCTGGCAGTGATCGGCGGTGATGTTGACGCCGATATGGAAGCCGTCGACGAAACGCTCGGCGTGTGGTGCCAGGTCGGCGGCCACGCGCTGCATCAGGCGCCGGGTCATCGCTACGATCTGCCCGCTGTGCTCGGCATAGGGGATGAACAGGTCGGGGCGGACCATGCCTTCACGCGGGTGCTGCCAGCGCATCAGCACTTCGGCGCCGGCCCAGCGAAAATCGCCGTCGCGCACCACCGGCTGGTAATAGGGAATGAACTCGTCGGCCTCGATGGCCCGTTGCAGTTCGGCCCGCGAGGAGCTGGCGCGGCGCAGTTGCCAGCGGCAGGCCGTGCCGGCAATCACGCCGATGAACACCAGTAGGCCGAGCATGGCCGGGTATTCGCTCTGCATCAGGTGCCAGGCAGAGCCCGCGGCGAACCCGCTGTTGATCGAGTAGGGATAGTTGGTCGATGACAACTGCATCGAGGCCTCGGCGAAGGCCGGCAGGGCATCGTTGTGCACCTGGCCGTCTTCGCCCATCCAGCGCGGGCCGACTTGCAGCACCAGCCGGGTGTTCGAGCCGATCAGGCGCAGGGCGGTGACCAGGTGGTCGCCGTCGGCCGTGGTGAGCGCGCCGTGTTTACCATTCCTTTCCAGGTACACCAGCAGGGCATGCCCTGGGGTGACCGAGTTACCGTCCATCAGGCGCAGGGTGCCGTCGACGTACTCGTCGGTTTTCACCGGCTCACTGTAGGGGCCGAACAGTGAGCTGCAATACAGGTTGTCGTTGCTGAACAGATTGGTCGAACGCACGAACGAGGTCCGCGTGACCACTTCGCGCAGCGGCAGTTGGGCGTTGTCGCAGGGCTCGCCGGCCAGTGGCAGCAGGCTGTGGGCAGCGCCGGCCAGGTTGCTGACGATCCAGTCGATATGCTCGACCGCCTGCGCTGCTGTGCTCTGCGCGCGGGCCGCCAGTTCGCGATGGGCCTGCCAGTTGAGAATCAGCAGACCGAGCAGCATCGGCAGTATGCCCACCAACCAGGGCAGCAGGGCACGGAGGGTCCAGCGACCGGGACGTTTAACCGAGAGGGGCATCAGGCACAACCTGTAAGGACAGAAAAGAGAGCATAGCCGTTCATCGGCCGGCGCACAGCTACTGGGCATCGTGCTGTGCAACTGGCCGCAGCGGCTACGACCAAAGGCGTGCAGTTAAATGCGGACAAATGATTTTACGCACTGTAGAATCATTTTACGCATACAATAATAAGGTTCTCCGCCACTGGAGAATCAGCCCGCGGAGACTGGGTCCCATATGAAGTGTCATGGGTTCAAACTGATTTATGGTGACTACCTCGCACGCAGTGTGAGGGGCATCTCTTGCGCGCCACCACGTTCGCTCGACATCGACCGCTACTAACACACCGTTATTACCCGTTTAGATGATGAGGACACGAACATGGCAGATCTCTTCGACAACCCGATGGGCCTGATGGGCTTTGAATTCATCGAGCTGGCCGCGCCAACCCCAGGCACCCTGGAGCCGATCTTCCAGATCATGGGCTTCACCAAGGTGGCTACCCACCGCTCCAAGGACGTACACCTGTACCGTCAGGGCGGCATCAACCTGATCCTCAATAACGAGCCGAAAAGCGTCGCTTCGTACTTTGCTGCCGAGCATGGTCCGTCGGTGTGCGGCATGGCCTTCCGTGTGCGTAATGCCCATGAAGCCTATGCCCGTGCCCTGGAACTGGGCGCGCAGCCGGTAGAAATCGAAACCGGCCCGATGGAACTGCGCCTGCCGGCGATCAAGGGTATCGGCGGCGCGCCGCTGTACCTGATTGACCGTTTCGAGGAAGGCAGCTCGATCTACGACATCGACTTCAACTGGATCGAAGGCGTCGATCGCAACCCGGTCGGTGCTGGCCTGAAGATCATCGACCACCTGACCCACAACGTTTATCGCGGGCGCATGGCCTACTGGGCGGGCTTCTACGAGAAGCTGTTCAACTTCCGCGAGATCCGCTACTTCGACATCAAGGGCGAGTACACCGGCCTGACCTCCAAGGCCATGACCGCGCCGGACGGCATGATCCGTATCCCGTTGAACGAGGAATCGTCCAAAGGTGCCGGTCAGATCGAAGAGTTCCTGATGCAGTTCAACGGCGAGGGCATCCAGCACGTGGCGTTCCTCACCGACGACCTGGTGAAGACCTGGGACGCGCTGAAGAAGATGGGCATGCGTTTCATGACCGCGCCGCCGGCAACCTATTACGAGATGCTCGAAGGGCGTCTGCCGGATCACGGCGAGCCGGTGGGCGAGTTGCAGGCCCGCGGCATCCTGCTGGACGGCTCGTCGCAGCCGGACGACAAGCGTCTGCTGCTGCAGATCTTCTCGGAAACCCTGATGGGCCCGGTGTTCTTCGAGTTCATCCAGCGCAAGGGGGACGACGGGTTTGGTGAAGGTAACTTCAAGGCCCTGTTCGAGTCGATCGAGCGCGATCAGGTACGCCGTGGGGTATTGGCTACCGAGTAAACCCGGTAGTTGAGTAGAAAAGCCGCCGGGGAAGCCTGGCGGTTTTTTACTTTGAGGCCTCATCACGGGACGAGTCGGGTCGCCGCATCGTCGCTCCCACACGTACTGCATGCACAGGTCTCTTGTGCGGGCTTGTCCCACGAGCGGGCGCGCAGCGGCCGTAATCTGTATCATCCGCCCATGACCCAACGCACTCCCCTCGCGCTCTACCAGCAGGCCATTGCCCAGAACGGTTTCTTCGCTGATCCTGCGCAGTTGCACGCGGCCACTGCCCTGCAAGCCTGTTTCGACACCCTGCACCACGGCGTCTACCTCTGGGGCCCGGTCGGGCGGGGCAAAACCTGGCTCATGGACCTGTTTCACCAATGCTTGCAAGTGCCCGCCAGACGGCAGCACTTCCACCATTTCATGCGCTGGGTGCACCAGCGGCTGTTCCAGCTCAACGGCACCGCCGAACCCCTGCAAGCCCTGGCGCAAGCGCTAGCCGCGGAAATCCGCGTGCTGTGCTTCGACGAACTGTTCGTCAACGATATCGGCGACGCGATCATTCTCGGCGGGCTGTTCCAGGCGCTGTTCGATCATGGTGTGATCATCGTCGCCACCTCCAACCAGCCACCGGCGCAGCTCTACGCCGACGGCTTCAACCGCGAACGTTTCCTGCCGGCGATCAGCGCCATCGAGCAGCATATGGCCGTGGTCGCCGTCGACGGCGAGCAGGACCACCGCCTGCACCCTGGTGCCGAGCAGCAACGCTACTGGCTGCGCCAGGACGACGGCCCAAGCGCGCTGCTCGGGGTGTTCTGCGCGTTGAGCGGCACCCAGCCCAGCACCGACCAGACGCTGACCGTCGGCTACCGGCAGATCGCCGTGGTACGCCGCAGCGACCAGGTGCTCTGGTGCCGCTATCACGACCTGTGCGAACAACCGCTGGCGGCCATGGACTTCATGGCCCTGTGCGACCAGTTCCAGGCCATCCTGGTCAGCGACGTACCGGCCCTCGGCGCCCAGCAGCGCCCGGCGAAGATCGCCCGTGGCACCGAAGACGGCGCCGCTCGCGTCGCAGCCGGCGACCGTGAACTGCCGCAGTTGTCGATCCACGATGACAGCGTGCGACGCTTCATCGCCCTGATCGACGAATGCTATGACCGGCGTATCGCCCTGTATCTGGAAGCCGAAGTGGCGCTGGATGCGCTCTACACTCAAGGGTATCTGGCATTCCCGTTCCGACGGACCCTGAGCCGCCTGCGGGAGATGCAACTGCAACGCTTCTGCTGAGGATCACCCTCATGGCCGAGCCACTTTCGCATTACCTGCTGACCATGGCCTACCAGAACGGCTGGGCCAACCACCGCCTGTACAAGGCTTGCCTGCAACTGAGCCAGGACGAGTTCGTGGCGCCGCGTTGCAGCTTTTTCCCGTCGATCAAGGCCACCCTCAACCATATCCTCACGGTTGACTGGTTTTACCTGCATGCGCTGGAGTGCGAACAGCGCGGCGAGTCGCCCGACCCGGATGCCGAGCGCTTCTTCGAGCCCGCCGAGCCCTTCGCCAGTTGCGCCGAGCTGCGCGACGAACAGGCCCAGGCCGATCATCGGCTGATTGCCTATTGCCGCCAGTTGCATGACGACCAGTTGCAGCGCTATGTGAGCATCGTCCGCCCTGACTGGTTGCAGCGCGAGCAGCGCCTGCGGCTGCTCTCGCACCTGTTCGAGCACCAGATCCATCATCGTGGCCAGGTGCACGCCATGCTCAGCGACACGGCCGTACGCCCGCCGCAGCTCGACGAATTCTTCTGTGAAGAGGAGGCACACCTGCGCGCGCAGGACTTTGCCGAGCTGGGCTGGAGCGAGGGGCTGATTTGGGGCCGTTAGTGTAGCGTTTCACAAGTACCACTGAAAATTCGAGCTAGGCTAGCGTTCATCGATCTCGCTGGCCAGTCGTGACGTCTGGTTTTTGGAGATGCCGGTCATGCCCATGGTTTTCAGCAGTTCGTCTACGGAGCATGTCGAAACGCCTGCGCGGCGCTTCAGTTGGTGCGAGTGCTCATTTGACTACCGTTTCCTGGCCACGCAGGACCGAGTCGCCCTGCCACTGGCGACGCTGGTCGATGGGCAGCGGGGTACTGACCAACTGTTTGTCAAGTTGACCACTCTGGGCGAAGAAGTCCACCGGATTGTGGAACAGCACTTGTTCTACTTGAGTTTCGCTGAAGCCAGCGGCGAGCATCGCCTGCCCGGTCTTGGGCACCTTGAGTGGATCGCTGATACCCCAGTCGGCGGCGCTATTGACCACCATCTTTTCGGTGCCGTACTCCT
Source organism: Pseudomonas sp. SDI (assembly GCF_003105155.1). Classification (GTDB taxonomy): domain Bacteria; phylum Pseudomonadota; class Gammaproteobacteria; order Pseudomonadales; family Pseudomonadaceae; genus Aquipseudomonas. The sequence goes on from NZ_QETK01000022.1 coordinate 11,495, forward strand.
GCAACAAGGCCACCATGCGCTGCTCGGACATTCGGGTATTGGGGTAGATGGAGTGCCCGCGCCAGCAGTCGCTGTCTAGCACCAGTTGCAGGTTTAGCTCGTTAAGGTGATCGATGATCACCAGATGTTCGGCGATTCCCACCTCGCGGATCACCGCCAGGGTACGCTTGGTGCCGCCGATCTTGTCCCTGTGAGGGGTGTGCACCAATACCGGCAGGTTGAATTGCTTGGCCAGTTCGAGCTGGGCCGCGAGAAAGCGATCCTCTTCCGGAGTGATGTCTTTGTAGCCGATCGCGCCGACGGCCACTACGCCGTCCTTGACCAAATAGCGCGGCAGCGCCTCCAGCACCTCGTTGGCTACCGACAGGTCGTTGGCCTCCGTGGGATTCAGACCGATGGTGCAGAAATGGTGGATGCCGAACACGCTGGCACGCGAGCGTTCCCAGCCCAGCAGTGTGTCGAAGTAATCAATGAAGCTGCCGACGCTACTATATGCCTGGCCTTGCCGGGCGGCCGGCTCGATGACCCCGGTGATACCAGCAGCAGCCATGTTCTGGTAGTCGTCAGTGGTGCGGCTGATCATATGAATATGCGGGTCGAAATACTTGAGCATGGTGAGTCGTTTCCTTGACGTGGGGTGGAGGAAAATCGACTTCCTTGTCGACCCAGATGGACTGGGCGTGTGCTGAAAGCAATCAGCGCCACGGGAAAATACTTTAATGCGTGGGTTGGAATGTCAATGACTGAAAATGTTTCGCGATATTTCGCTTTGTTGGCTCAGGTGCCAGCGTGACAGCACATCCTGAGCGGGTACCCACGCGTTGGGCAATGTCGTTGCCTGACTCGCCGGCCGTGTAGGCATGCCCCCTGAGCGTCTTGCTCAAATTTTCAGTGGTACTCGTGAAACACCACCCTAGCGCCTAGCGGTGAATCCAGCCCAGAGTGAGCAAGGCCAGCACCAGGTAGCGCCCGCCCTTGGCCACGCTGACCAGTGCCAGAAAGCGCCAGAACGGCTCGCGCATGACCCCGGCAATCAGCGTCAGCGGGTCGCCGATCACCGGCATCCAGCTCAGCAGCAGCGACCAGTGGCCGTACCGTCGATAGCGTTGCTGGGCCTTTTCCAACTGCGCCGGCTTGACCGGAAACCAGTGCTTGTCGCGCAGCCGGTCGATGCCACGGCCCAGCAGCCAGTTGACGATCGAGCCCAGCACATTGCCCAGGGTCGCCACCAGCAACAGGTCGAGCACCGCCTCGGGATTGCCCAGCAGCAGCCCGACCAGCACGGCTTCGGACTGCAACGGCAGCAGGGTGGCGGCACCGAAGGCGGCGAGGAACAGGCCCCAGTAGCTAAGCATCGATCAGTATTCGGCAACCACTTCGTCGGTGCCGGCGGCGGTCAGGCCGATGACCTGGTAGGCGTCCTTGTGATCGCCCATTTCCATGCCCGGCGAGCCCATCGGCATGCCCGGCACGGCCAGCCCGCGCAGGTCCGGACGCTTGGCCAGCAGCTGAATCTGTTCGGCCGGCACATGGCCTTCGACGAACTTGCCGTCGATCACCCCGGTGTGGCACGAGGCCAGGCGCGGGGCCACGCCCAGGCGCTGCTTGACCGCGCTCATGTTCGGTTCGACGTGATCGTTGACAGTGAAACCGTTGTCGCGCAGGTGGCTGATCCATTCCTTGCAGCAACCGCAGTTGGGGTCACGGTATACGTCGATGGTTTGCGCGGCCTGGGCCAGGCCGCTCAGGGCCAGCAGGCCGAGGGCAGCAAGCTTGTATTTGAGCATGATGTGTCTCCGGGGCTAGAAGCGCAGGCGGATGCCGGCAACCACACGGGTCTGGCCGGTATCGTCGTCGGCGTCGCGGGCCAGCTCGGCGGTGCGGCCGTGCAGGCGGTTGAATGAGACCCCCAGGTAGGGGGCGAAACCACGGCTGATCTCGTAGCGCAGGCGCAGGCCTAACTCGCTGTCGGCAAGGCCGGCGCCTTGCTCGCGCTGCGGCTCGGTACGGCCGTAGACATTGCTTTCCAGTGTCGGCTCAAGGATCCAGCGATTGCTCAGCAGGATAGCGTAACTGGCCTCCAGGCGCAGCGCGGTTTGTTGTCGCTCGCCGGCATAGGCCGTGGCTTCCAGCTCCAGGCCGTAGAGTGGTGTGCCCTGGATGCCAACGGCGGCCCAGGCCTGGCCGCTGGCCGGTTTGAAGTCCTGGCGCAGGCCACCGACCAGTTCCCACCAGGGGCTGATCGCGTGGCCCCACAGCGCTTGCAGTTCGGCTTTGTGCGTGCGGCCCTGTTCGCGCTCGCCTTCACTGCGCAGCCACAGGCGGTCGATGTCGCCACCGATCCAGGCGTTGGCGTTCCAGTTCAGCGCGCTGCTGCTGTCGAACTGCTGCACTTCCAGCTGTTCGACGATCACCGCCCAGTTCACTTGGCGATCATGCACTTGATGCCCGTTCAGGGCGCGCGCCTCGGCGGCGCGGGCCTCTTCGCTGCCGAGCAGGGCGAGCAGGGCCAGGCTGCCGAGTAACGGCCGGTTGAGTCGTTCAGTCATCGACGCGCACCTCGCGGAACATGCCGGTCTCCATGTGATAGAGCAGATGGCAGTGGTAGGCCCAGCGGCCCAGGGCATCGGCGCTGACCCGGTAGCTGCGGCGGCTGCCGGGCGGCATGTCGATGGTGTGCTTGCGCACCTGGAAGCGCCCCTGGTCGTCTTCCAGGTCGCTCCACAGGCCATGTAGGTGAATCGGGTGGGCCATCATCGTGTCGTTGACCAGGGTGATGCGCAGGCGCTCGCCGTATTTCAGCCGCAGTGGCTCGGCGTCGGCGAACTTGATGCCGTTGAACGACCAGGCAAAGCGTTCCATGTGCCCGGTCAGGTGCAGTTCGATCTCGCGCCCTGGTGCGCGGCCGTCGGGGTCGGCGAAGGTGCTTTTCAGGTCGGCATAGGTCAGCACCCGACGGCCATTATTGCGCAGGCCCAGCCCGGGGTCGGCAAGGTTGGCGCGTGGCATCATGGTTTGCATGTCGACCAGCGGGTTGCCGATTTCCGAAGACGGGTGTGGCTGCATGCGCATGCCCGGCATGCCGGGCATGTTGCTGTGGTCCATGCCGGCCATCTGGCTATGATCCATGCCGGCCCCATGGTCCATGCCCATGTCGCTCATCTGCAGCACCGGGCGTGGATCAGGTTCGGGCACCGGTGCACTGAGCCCGACGGCCCGCGCCAGGGTGCCGCGGGCGAAGCCGCTGCGGTCCATGCTCTGGGCAAACAGGGTGTAGGCGGGCAGGTCGCCGACCTTGACCAGCACGTCATAGGTTTCCGCCACCGCCAGGCGCAGTTCGTCGACTACCACCGGCAAGACCGGCTGGCCGTCGGCGGCGATCACCACCAGTTTCAGGCCAGGGATGCGGAAATCGAAATAGCTCATCGCCGAGCCGTTGATCAGACGCAGGCGCAAGGTTTCGCCGGGCTCGAACAGGCAAGTGAAGTTGGCGTCGGGCGGCTGGCCGTTGAGCAGGTAGGTGTAGGTGGCGGCGCTGATGTCGGCGAGGTCGGTGGGGCTCATGCGCATCTGCGCCCATTCCTTACGGTTGCCGAGCGCGGCCGACCAACCGTCGCGGGCGACGTCGTCGATGAAGTCGCCGACGGTACGTTTGTGGTAGTTGAAAGCGTCGGACTGTTTCTTCAGCGTGGCCAGCAGTGCGGCCGGCTGCTCGTCGCTCCAGTCGCTGAACAGCAGCACCTGGTCGCGCTGGTAGCGATAGGGCTCGGGCTGTTTCGGTGCGATGACGATGGCACCGTAGACCCCGGCCTGTTCCTGCAGGCCGGAATGGCTGTGATACCAGTAGGTGCCGGATTGCTGCAGGGTGAACTGGTAGAGGTAGTCGCCGCCGGGCTCGATGCCGGCGAAGCTCAGGCCGGGGACGCCGTCCATGCTGCTGGGCAGGAGGATGCCGTGCCAGTGCAGCGAGGTGGCCTCATGCAGCCGGTTGCGCACGCGCAGGGTGACGGTGTCACCTTCGCGCCAGCGCAGGGTGGGGCCGGGCAGGCTGTTGTTGATGGTCAGCGCCGTGCGTGGGCGGCCGGTGAGATTGACCGCCGTCTGGCCGATGAACAGCTCGAAGTGCTGGCCGCTGAGGCTGTTGCCGGCGGCCCAGGCCGCAGGCCGCCACAGGCCCAGGCCGGCCAACGCGGTGCCGGCGGCCAGGCCTTTGACGAAGGTGCGGCGGGTGGGGTGGTGGGGCATGCGCAGTGCCTGTTGGGTCTGGGAGATGGACAGACGGTAACCACGGTGGGCTGTCGGGAAGCTGAGGGGCGGATTACAGCTTTGTCAGCTGGGCGGCTGGCAGGGCCTGGGCTAACCTGTGGGCGCTGGCAAGGCCGGCGCCCACAGGTTAGCCTTGGCACCGTCAGCCAGTGGGGGCAAGGAGTATCCATGGATAACGTGATCATCATTAGCGGTGCCAGCCGCGGTATCGGCGCCGCTACCGCGCTGTTGGCCGCGCAGGCCGGCTACCGCATCTGCATCAACTACCACGCCGACGACGAGGCCGCCCAGCGCGTGCTGGCCCAGGTCCGTGAACGGGGCGCCGAGGCCATCACCGTGCGCGCCGACGTGAGCGTCGAAGACGAAGTCATCCAGTTGTTCCACCGTGTCGACCAGGAGCTGGGCCGGGTCACCGCGTTGGTGAACAATGCCGGCACCATCGGCCAGAAGAGCCGGGTGGAAGACATGTCTGAATTCCGCCTGCTCAAATTGATGAAGACCAACGTGGTCGGGCCGATTCTCTGCGCCAAGCACGCACTGCAACGCATGTCGACCCGGCATGGCGGCGCCGGTGGCAGCATCGTCAATGTATCGTCGGTGGCGGCGCGGTTGGGCGCGCCGAACGAATATGTGGATTACGCCGCATCGAAGGGCGCGCTGGACACCTTCACCCTCGGCCTGGCCAGGGAAGTGGCGGCCGAGGGGGTGCGGGTCAATGCGGTGCGGCCGGGGTACATCTTCACCGATTTCCATGCCCTGAGCGGCGACCCGGAGCGGGTCAGCAAGCTTGCGCCGAGCATCCCCATGGGGCGCGGCGGGCAGGCCCATGAGGTGGCCGAGGCGATCATGTGGTTGCTGTCGGACAAGGCGTCGTATTCGACGGGGAGTTTCATCGATTTGGGCGGCGGACGCTAACAGCATCGCGGCACGAGCCCGCGCCCACAAGGCCTATGCAATCCCCTGTGGGCGCGGCGATGCGCGCCCCGACTCGTCCCGCGATGCGGCCCTTAGAACGAGCGCACAATCCGCCCCAGCGTCTCCATCGCTTTCTCCGACTGCTCGGTCCACGGGCTGCCGTAATTGAGCCGGATGCAATTCCTGAAGCGCTGGGTCGGCGAGAAGATCGGCCCCGGCGCAATGCTGATGCCCTGGGCCAGGGCCATCTGGAACAGCTTCAGCGAGTCCATCTGCTCCGGCAACTCCAGCCAGAGGAAGTAGCCCCCCGATGGATGACTGACCCGCGTCTGCGGCGGGAAATGCCGGGCAATCGCTGCCAGCATCGCGCTCTGCTGCTCCTCCAGCGCATAGCGCAAGCGCCGCAAGTGGCGGTCGTAGCCACCATGCTGCAGGTAGTCGGCAATCGCCGCCTGCGCCGGCATCGACGCGCACAGCGAGGTCATCAGTTTCAACCGCTCGATCTTCTGTGCATAGCGTCCGGCGGCCACCCAGCCGATCCGGTAACCCGGTGCCAGGCTCTTGGAGAACGAGCCGCAATGCATCACCAGGCCCTCGGTATCGAAGGCCTTGGCCGGCTTGGGCGCCTGCTGCGCGTAATACAGCTCGGCGTAGACATCGTCCTCGATCAGCGGCACCTGATGTTGGCGCAGCAGCTCGACCAGGTTCTTTTTCTTTTCCTCCGGCATGCTGGCGCCCACCGGGTTCTGGAAATTGGTCATGCACCACACGGCCTTGACTGGGTGCTTCTCCAGGGTCTGTGCCAGCACCCCCAGGTCGATGCCTTCACGCGGGTGTACCGGGATCTCCACCGCCTTGAGCTTGAGCCGCTCAAGAATCTGCAGGCAGGCATAGAAGGCCGGCGCTTCGATTGCCACCAGGTCACCCGGCTCGGTCACCGCTTGCAGACACAGGTTCAGCGCCTCTAGCGCACCGTTGGTGATCAGCAGTTCCTCCATCGGCAACATCAGCCCGCCGACCATGTAGCGCAGGGCAATCTGCCGGCGCAGCTGCGGGTTGCCCGGCGACAGGTCGGTGACCACCATGCGCGGGTCCATCTCGCGGCTGGCACTGGCCAGCGAGCGGGCCAGACGCGGCAGCGGAAACAGGTTGGGGCTGGGGAAAGCCGAGCCGAAGGCCACGGTTTGCGGGTCCTTGATCGAGTCGAGAATCGAGAACACCAGTTCGCTGACATCGACTTCCGTCGACTCGCTGGCCTGCTCGATGATCTGCGGCTCGCTGAACTGGCGCGGCGCGTGGGTGTTGACGAAGTAGCCCGAACGCGGACGCGCGCGGATCAACCCGCGACGCTCCAGTAGGTAGTAGGCCTGGAACACCGTGGACGGGCTGACCCCGTGGGTCTGGCTCGCGTAGCGCACCGACGGTACCCGCTGGCCGGGGCCGAGCACCCCGGAGCGGATCAGTTCGGCAATGTCGTCGGCAAATTTCTCGTAGCGTTTCATCATGGCTCTGGGACGGTCTGCGTGCGGCGGAGTTTAGAGGATCAGCGGTTCAATGGCGCGACAAACCTGCTGCGGGCGATGGTGCGTACCCCAGGCTCGTCGGTATCGACCAGCTCGAAGCTCAGGTCCTGCGAGCTGCTGTGCGGGCGGTCGGCAAGCATGGCCACCGACACCGGCAACTCGCTCATCTCCCCGGCAGCCAGGCTGAAGTCGGTCTTGCCGTGCAGCTCGAAGCCGTTGGCATCGACCAGGCCGAGTGTGTAGTGCTGGCGCTGCTGGGTCTTGTTGATGACCTTGAGGGTGTAGATGTTCTCGATCTGCCCCTGAGCGTTCTCGCGGAACAGGCCCCGGTCCTTGATCACGTCCATCGACACCATCGGCCGTTGCTGCAGGGCGATCACCAGGGCGCCGATCATCACCACCAGGACGGTGACGTAACCGAGCAGTCGCGGCCGCATCCAGTGGGTGGTGCCGCCTTGCAGGGTGTGTTCGGACTTGTAGCCGATCAGCCCGCTGGCGTAGCCCATCTTGTCCATGATCGAATCGCAGGCGTCGATGCACGCGGCGCAGCCGATGCACTCCATCTGCAGGCCGTCGCGAATGTCGATGCCGGTCGGGCAGACCTGCACGCACATGTGGCAGTCGATGCAATCGCCCAGGCCGCTGGCTTTCGGGTCGGCGCCTTTCTTGCGTGGTCCGCGCGATTCGCCGCGGCGTGGGTCGTAGGCGACGGTGAGGGTGTCCTTGTCGAACATCACGCTCTGGAACCGGGCGTACGGGCACATGTGCATGCACACTGCTTCGCGCAGCCAGCCGGCGTTGATGTAGGTAGCGCCAGTGAAGAACAGAATCCAGAACAGGCTGACCCCACCCAGTTGCAGGGTGAACAGTTCCTGCGCCAGTGGCCGGATCGGGGTGAAGTAGCCGACGAAGGTCAGCCCGGTCAGCACGCTGATACCCAACCACAGGGTGTGTTTGGCCGAACGGCGGGCCAGTTTGTTCAGGTTCCACGGCGCGGCGTCGAGCTTGATCCGCTGGTTGCGGTCACCCTCGGTGACCTTTTCGCACCACATGAAGATCCAGGTCCAGGAGCTTTGCGGGCAGGTATAGCCGCACCAGATACGTCCGGCGAACACGGTGATCGCGAACAGGCCGAAAGCGCAGATGATCAGTAGCGCCGACAGCAGGATGAAGTCCTGCGGCCAGTAGGTGGCGCCGAAGATGTGGAACTTGCTGTCGGCCAGGTCCCAGAGCACGGCCTGGCGGCCGCCCCAGTTCAACCAGACAGTGCCGAAGAACAGGAGAAAAAGAAAACCTGCGCCGGCCAGGCGCAGGTTGCGGAACACGCCGGTGAAACTGCGGGTGTGGATCTGTCTGTCGCTGCTGGCGGCCTTCTTCTTGGCGGGGGAAGGCTCGGCAATTTCAACGATCTGGACGGGGATACGTTCGCTCATGGTTCGTCGCTCATCAGGCCTCGATCAGGCCCGAGCACTATGGCGGCGCATCTGTATGCATAACAGGCTCAGATATTTCTATAAAAACCGTATCAGATTTTCCGGGAAATGCCTGGGGGCCTTAGATTATCGAGCCTGGCTCGCTTGCCTTCAGGTGCCTGCGACCATCCACCGCACCGGCCACAGTGAGGGCATCGGCTTCTGCCTCGGTGATGGGGAGGCGCTGCCCGTCGAGTTCGGCGATGGACATGCGCAAGGCTTCGTCGGTGACCACGCGCAGGTTCTTCGCATCGCCCGCGATGCGCAGTCGTCTTGGATCAGCGTGCATTCGCGGAGACGCTTGAAGGCGATAGCGAGGTGGAGCAGGGTGGGGCGCACAAGCGCGAGGGAAATACGCAGGACAGGAAGCACTGAGGGGAGCCTAAGCTCCCCTCGAAGTGATGTTGCGTGCTCTTTTTATTATTGGAGGGCGGCAAATTGTTGTTTTTGTCAGCCGTGCCTCTGTGTCGCGGGCGATCCCCATCCGGGATCAAGAGCAAACGTATTTTTTTGAGCGCTGATCGACTTCCATCATTACTGATCCAACCGTGACGGGCGCTACCTGAAGGTAGTTTTATTGTTCTCTGTCCGGTCGCGTGGGGCACGCCCCACCGAAAAGCCATCCTCTCCAAAAAAATCTGTTAGCTTCGCCTCTGCCGTGTTGTTCTTGTTATGTCAGAGCCGTTACGTCTTATTTTTATTGGGTGTGCCGCATTTTTTATTGTTGTTGTACCAAAGATATAGCAGACGCCGTGCCAACTTTTTAAAACTCAATAAAATCAATGGTTTGGCGGGAATCGAGAAATTGTCTTACAAGAAAATTCGCTGATTTGTTTCCGTGTTACCCGCAAATTTCCTGAAAACTGTGGGGGCGGTAACACTCGTTTACAGCTTGAACGGTTACCGCCGCCCTTTCACTGGGCGTTGCGTGCCTGGGCTACCCGCGAGCCGCTGGTGCGGCCAAGCACGGCGCTGATCCGCTGGCCGGCGGCAATCAGCTGCTCCAGGTCGATGCCGGTGTCGATGCCCAGCCCTTGCAGCATGTACAGCACATCTTCACTGGCGACGTTACCGCTGGCGCCCTTGGCATACGGGCAGCCGCCCAGGCCGGCCACCGAGCTGTCGAACACGCTGATCCCTTCGAGCAGGCTGGCATACACGTTGGCCAGGGCCTGGCCGTAGGTGTCGTGGAAATGCCCGGCCAGGTGCGCCCGTGGTACCTGCGCGGCCACCACCTCGAACAGCCGGCGGGTGGCACCGGGGGTACCGGTGCCAATGGTGTCGCCCAATGAGACTTCGTAGCAGCCCATGTCGTACAGCTCGCGGGCAACCGGCGCAACCTGTTCGGCGCTGACGGCACCTTCGTACGGGCAGCCGAGCACGCATGAGACGTAACCGCGCACGCGTACGCCATGACGACGGGCGGCCTCCATGATCGGCACGAACCGTTGCAGGCTGTCGCTGATCGAGCAATTGATGTTGCGTTGGGAGAACGCTTCGGAGGCGGCGGCGAATACCGCGACTTCCTTCACTCCGGCGGCCAAGGCGTCTTCGAAGCCGCGCAGGTTGGGGGCGAGGGCGGCATAGGTGATGCCGGGCTGCTGGCGGATGTTGGCGAACACGTCGGCCGAGCCGGCCATCTGCGGCACCCACTTGGGCGAGACGAAGCTGCCGACTTCTATATAGGACAGACCGGCGGCGCTGAGGTCGTCGACCAGGCGTACCTTGTCGGCAACGCTGATCGGTTGGGCTTCGTTCTGCAGGCCGTCGCGGGGGCCGACTTCGACCAGGCGAACGTGAGTGGGCAATGACATGGCTGGATTCCTGTGGCGGCTCAGTTGTTCTGATTGTTCTGATTGTTCAGCGTGGTCAGGGCCTGGAGGCAGCGCTCTTCGGCGGTGTCCAGTTCCAGTTTCATCTGTTCGATGTCGAGCAACTGCTGTTCCAGCTGGGCGCGGCGCTCGGCGATCTTGGCGAGCATGCTGGTGAGCTGTTTGTTGTTACCGCTGGTAGGGTCGTAGAGCTCGATCAGCTCGCGGCATTCGGCCAGGGAGAAGCCGATGCGTTTGCCACGCAGGATGAGCTTCAGGCTGACCTTGTCGCGGGCCGAATAGATGCGTTCAAGGCCACGGCGCTCGGGAGCCAGCAGGCCCTGTTCCTCATAGAAACGGATAGCGCGGGTGGTGATGTCCAGCTCGCGGGACAGGTCGGAGATGCTGTAGGTCTGGCTGCTCATTGCGCGAGGCTCGGGATTGACGGTGAGGGTAACGTAATGGCAGGTTGACGTTTACGTCAAGCGGTTGCTTGGGAACTCACCCAAGCGCCTCACGCTGGTCCTGCGCCACCACCGCCTGGCTCAACTCGATCATCTGCTCACGCATCCAGCGGTTCGCCGGATCCTGATCGGTACTCTCATGCCAGTACAGATGCGTCTCCAGCGCCGGCACCTCCACCGGCAAACTCACATAGTTAAGCTGATGCCGCCGGGCAAACCGCTCCGGCACCGTCATCACCATGTCGGTTTGCTGCAGCACCTGCGAGGCCATCAGATAATGTTGCGAGCGCAGGGCAATCTTGCGCTGCACGCCCATCTTGCCCAACGCCAGGTCCACATAGCCCAGGCCATTGCGGCGGCTGGAAATATGGATATGGGTCATCCCCAGGTAATCATCCAGGCTGATCCGCGCCTTGGCCATCGGGTGCCCCTGACGCAGTGCACACACGTACTGATCCTGCATCAGCTTCACGTGCCGCACCTGCGGGTCGGTATTCAGTGGTGCATCCACGGCAAAGTCCAGCCGCCCGGCCGCCAGCTCCTTGGTGGTTTCGCGCCGTTTGCAGAGGAAGCTCTCGATCACCACCGCCGGCGCCAGGCGCCGTAAACGCTGGAACAGCGGCGGCAGAATCACCGCTTCGGTCAGGTCGGTCATGCTGATACGAAAGGTCTTGTTGGCCTGCAACGGATTGAAAATCCGGCTTTCCTGCACCGACACCCGCAGCAACGACAGCGCATTGCGCACCGGGCCGATGATGTTCTGTGCCATGGGCGTGGGCACCATGCCCTGCGCAGTGCGCACGAACAGCGGATCGTTGAAGGTCTCGCGCAAGCGTGCCAGGGCATTGGACACCGCCGGCTGGGTAATCCCGACAATCTGTCCGGCACGGGTCAGGTTGGCTTCGGTGTAGATGGCATCGAAGACGATGAACAGATTCAGGTCGACCTTGCTCAGGTTCATGGGCGCCGCTCTTGTTGGTGTTATTCGCCGATCATATATCGGTTATGAATGTTAATACACGCCGAGAATAGGTTAGGTGGATTTTGCCCGGTGATCTAGCATCAGTTTCAGATCCCTTTCCCGTAGAAGGTACTGCCCATGGATTTTGCCTATTCACCCAAGGTCCAGGCGTTGCGCGAACGTGTTACCGCGTTCATGGACGCCTATGTCTATCCCGCCGAAGCGGTGTTCGATCGCCAGGTCGCCGAAGGCGATCGCTGGCAGCCGACCGCCATCATGGAAGAGCTGAAAAACCAGGCCAAGGCCGAAGGGCTGTGGAACCTGTTCCTCCCCGAATCCGAACTCGGCGCCGGGCTGACCAACCTGGAATATGCGCCACTGGCAGAAATCATGGGCCGCTCGCTGCTCGGCCCGGAGCCGTTCAACTGCTCCGCACCGGACACCGGTAATATGGAAGTGCTGGTGCGCTACGGCAGCGAAGCCCAGAAACGCCAATGGCTCGAACCGCTGCTGCGTGGCGAGATTCGCTCGGCCTTCGCCATGACCGAGCCGGACGTCGCCTCGTCCGACGCCACCAACATGGCCGCACGGGCAATGCGCGACGGCGACGAGTGGGTGATCAACGGCCGTAAATGGTGGACCTCCGGGGCCTGCGACCCGCGCTGCAAGGTGATGATCTTCATGGGCCTGAGCAACCCCGACGGCCCGCGTCACCAGCAGCACTCGATGATCCTCGTACCCACCGACGCCCCTGGCGTGAAGATCGTCCGGCCGCTGCCGGTGTTCGGCTACGACGACGCCCCGCACGGGCATGCCGAAGTGCTCTTCGAAAACGTCCGCGTGCCGTACGAGAACGTGCTGCTCGGCGAAGGCCGCGGCTTCGAGATTGCCCAGGGGCGCCTGGGCCCTGGGCGGATTCACCACTGCATGCGCTCGATCGGCATGGCCGAACGGGCCCTGGAACTGATGTGCAAACGCTCGGTAGAGCGCACTGCGTTCGGCAAGCCGCTGGCACGCCTGGGCGGCAATATCGACAAGATCGCCGACTCGCGGATGGAAATCGACATGGCTCGCCTGCTGACCCTGAAAGCCGCGTACATGATGGACACCGTTGGCAACAAGGTGGCGCGCAGCGAGATCGCGCAGATCAAGGTGGTGGCGCCTAACGTTGCGCTGCGGGTGATCGACCGGGCCATCCAGATTCACGGCGGCGCCGGCGTGTCGGGCGATTTCCCGTTGGCTTATATGTACGCCATGCAGCGTACGTTGCGTCTGGCCGACGGCCCGGACGAAGTGCACCGGGCCGCCATCGGCAAGTACGAAGTCGGCAAGTACGTGCCCAAGGAGCTGCTGCGCAGCAGCCATTGACTCAGGCGGCTACAGGGCCCGCTTCGGCGGGCCTTTTTCTGCCTCGGTTTGGTCGCCGGCAGGTGCGCTGGGGCGGTCGCGGGTCTTGAGCAGCGACAGCAGCACACCGCCGGCCAGCAGGCCGAAGGTTACGCTCAGCGACAGCAGTGGCGGGATCTTGCCGATGATGCCGTGCAGGAAAATCTTGCCGCCAATGAAGATCAGCACAAGCGCCAGTGCGTACTTGAGGTAGACGAAACGGTGCATCAGCGCCGCCAGGGCGAAGTACAGCGCACGCAGGCCGAGAATCGCGAAGATGTTCGAGGTGTAGACGATGAACGGGTCCTGGGTGATGGCGAAGATTGCCGGTACGCTGTCGACGGCAAATACCAGGTCGGCCAGCTCGATCAGCACCAGCGCCAGGAACAGCGGTGTGGCGTAGCGGATCGCCTTGTTCTGCCCTGGCGGGGTGAGGTGGACGAAGAACCGCGCGCCGTGCAGTTCGTTGGTGACGCGCAGGTGCCGGCGGACAAATTTCAGTACCGGGTTCTGTGCCAGGTCCGGGTGCGCCTCCTGGCGGCTGAAGAGCATCTTGATCCCGGTGAACAGCAGGAACGCGCCGAACACGTAGAGCATCCACGCGAACTCATGCACCAACGCGCTGCCCACGCCGATCATGATCGCCCGCAGCAGCACCACCCCGAGGATGCCCCAGAACAGCACCCGGTGCTGGTAGCGGCGGGGGATGGCGAAGAAACCGAAAATCATCGCCATGACGAACACGTTGTCCATCGACAGCGACTGCTCCACTAGCAGGCCGGTGTAGAACTCCAGTGCACTCTGCGCGCCGAGTTCGTACCAGACCCAGCCGCCGAACATCAGCCCGACGCTGAAATAGCCCGCGTACAGCAGCAGGCTTTCGCGCATTTCGATTTCGCGATGCTCGCGGTGCAGCACACCGAGGTCGAAGACCAGCAGGGCGATGACGATGGTGATGAAAACCAGCCAGAGCCAGGAGGGGGTGCCGAGGAAGTCGTTGCTGAAAAATACCGATAGAGCTGCCATGAGCCCCTCCTTCGTTGTCGTAGTTGTTTGCACAACTGTGACTCCGACATGGCGGCTTGGCAGCCGTCAGAGGGGCCCGGCGTCACGTTCTAAAGGCTAGCGCGGAACCGGTCAGGCAGCCCTGGCATGCTGTTACAAACTTTTGCAAAGGCTTGATCAGTAGACCCAGACTTCCACCCGGCGGTTGCGGATGCGGCCCTGTTCGTCGTTGTTGGCGGCCACCGGCAGTTGCTCGCCGAGGCCGATCACTTCGCGCAGGGCGACGCCATTTTTCGCCAGCTCGCGGCGTACCGCCATGGCACGCAGGCGTGACAGCAGGTCGGCGCGTTCGGCGTCGTCCTTGGCGTCGCCAAAGCCCACCAGCACTACCTTGCGCTGCAGCTTGTCGTGCTGGCGCAGGTACTCGACCACCCGCTGCACATCGCGCAGGGCCTTGTTGTCGAGGCTGGCGTTGCCGGCCTGGAAACGGAAGTTCACCGACAGCCGTTGCGCCGCTGCAGCCAGCCGGCGGTATCGCGCTGGCTGGTGTTCCTGCGCCGGCACGCTGAGCGGGGTCACCTGCTGGCCGATGAAGCCGCTGCGGGCGACGATAGCCTGGCCTTTGGCTTGCTGGGTGAACTCGAGCAGGGCGCGGGCCAGCGGGTTGTGCTGGCCGGCGGGTAGATAGAAGTACAGGCGGCGGGCCAGCGGGTAGTCCTCGCTGGCGATCAGCCCTGGGGTTGGCAGCATGGCCTGCGAGTGACCGTCGGCGATGGCCAGCACTTTGCTCGCGTGGCTGGTGGCCAGGCTGCTGAAACCGATGGCCTGGCGGTCGCGGCTGACGGCGTCGGCCAGGGCATCGGCCGCTTCGAAGCGCTGGGCGGTGCCGGCCAGTTGCTGCCGATGCGGGTCGAGCACCAGCGTCTTGAAGGTTTCGAAAGTGCCGGAGCGGTCATCGCGGGCGTACAGGTGAATCGGGCCGCTGCCGACGCCGAGCTCGTCCCAGTTGCGGATTTCGCCGGCGAAAATCTGTGCCAGTTGGACGGTGTCCAGTTGTGGCAGTGGGTTGTCGGGATGGACGATCACCGCCACGCCATCGAGGGCGATGACGTGTTCGGCGTCGGCCCGGGTCAGGTCGCCGAAGGCGCGCAGGGCCTGGGCTTCGCTGTCCTTGATCGGGCGCGAGGCGGCGGCCATTTCCGCCTCGCCGCTTTTCAGGGCGCTGAAACCGGTGCTGGTGCCATGGGCGGCGATGGCCACGCGGCTGTAATGGCCCTGGGCATCGCGCCCCTGAACCAGCACTTCGTTGGCAATGGCGGTCGGCAGGGTTTCGATGGCCTGCAGGCCCTGGCTGGCGAACAGGCCTTCGACCAGTGCCGGGGCCAGCGCCGCGCCGATGGTGTTGGAGCCTTGCAGGCGCAGGGCCAGGTCGTCGGCGTCGACGGGTAGGGCGAACAGGGCAAGGAGCAGGGCGGTGACGGGGCGCAACATGCCGGTGGGCACTCGTTGGGTAGAGATCGTGCCCGGAGATTAAGTCGGTTTGGTGACGGGGTTATGACAAAGGACTTGTGGCGACCCGACTCGTCCCGCGATGGGGCTGCAAAGCAGCCCCAAGTGGCCTTAGCTCAGTTCCAGCCAGATCGGCGCGTGATCCGACGGCTTTTCCATCCCGCGCAGCTCATAGTCGACCCCGGCGGCCTTGACCCGCGGCAACAGCGCATGCGAGGTCAGGATCAGGTCGATCCGCAGCCCGCGCTTGGGCTGGTCCTCGAAGCCACGGCTGCGGTAGTCGAACCAGCTGAACTGATCGACCACTTCCGGGTGCAGGTAACGGAAACTGTCGGTCAGGCCCCAGTTCTTCAGGCGGGCCATCCACTCGCGCTCTTCGGGCAGGAAGCTGCACTTGCCGGTTTTCAGCCAGCGCTTGGCGTTGTCCGGGCCAATGCCGATGTCGCAATCCTCCGGGGAAATGTTCACGTCGCCCATCACCACCAGCGGCTGGTCGTTCTTGAACTCGCTTTCCAGCAGCGTTTGCAGGTCTTCGTAGAAGCGCTGCTTGGCCGGGAACTTGGTCGGGTGATCGCGGCTTTCACCCTGTGGGAAGTAGCCGTTCATGATGGTGATCGGCGTACCGTTTTCATCGGCAAAGGTGCCCCAGATGAAGCGCCGCTGGGCGTCTTCCTCGTCGCTGCTGAAGCCCTTGACCAGGCTCAGCGGCGGCTGACGCGACAGCAGTGCGACACCGTAGTGGCCCTTCTGCCCGTGGTAATGCACGTGGTAACCCAGGGCTTGCACCTCAGCCAGCGGGAACTGCTCGTCGGACACCTTGGTTTCCTGCAGGCCGATCACATCTGGCTGGTGTTTTTCGATCAACGCCGCCAGTTGATGAGGCCGGGCGCGCAGGCCGTTGATGTTGAACGAGACGATCTTCATGGAAGCGCTATCCTGGTAAAACCCAGGATGCTAGCCGACATCGCCAGCGCAGGCCAGCATGGCGACCGGGCAGATCGACTGCTAACGTGCTCTACGAGGTGAACGTTGCCGTCGCGCGCACCTCAAAGGCAATGACTGCCCTTCAGGAGAACCGCGACCATGCCCGAATCGCCTGTTGCCCCGGCCGAAGTCCGGCTGCTCGACAGCGGCTATAGCCGCGAAGCTCGCTCCTTGCTGTACCACGCCTACCGCCACGAACCGACGTTTGGCTACCTGTTCGAGGCCGAACGCGCCGGTTACGAGCAGCGGGTGCGTGCCATGGTGCGCGAGTGGGTGCACCAGCATTTCTATCAGCAACTGCCGGCGCTCGGCCTGCTGGTCGACGACCGCCTGATCGGCATCGCCCTGATCGCGCCACCGCTGCGCCGGCTGGGCGTTAGCGAAAGCTGGGCCTGGCGCATGCGCATGCTGTTGAGCACCGGTTTGCGCTGCACCCGGCGTTACCTCGACTACCAGGCGGCGCTGATGGCCTGCCTGCCGGGCGAGCAGGTGCATGTGCTGTCGTTGCTCGGCATTCACCCGCAGTTTCAGGGGCAGCACTATGGCGAGCAGTTGCTCGAAGCACTGCATGACTGGTGCGCCGACGACCCGAATTCGGAAGGCGTGGTGCTCGATACCGGTAACGACCATTACCTGGCGTTCTACTCGCGCCAGGGCTACCGCGAGATTGGCGAGATCGCGGTCGGGCCGATTCGCGAGCGCGTGTTTTTCCACCCCAACCCGCAGCGCTTGCACCAGGTGCAGGCCTGAATGCGCGACCGCCAGCGGCGCGCCAGGCTCCAAGCGGCCGCCAAGCTCTGGTAGCATTCGCGCCTATGACGTATTCAGGACGATTCACCTGCGGTTTGATTGTGCTAGTGGCCAGTTGCGCAGTACACGCGCAAAGCGAGCTGGTGGTACGGGTCAAACCCGCCAACAACGCACTCAAGGCCAACATCGAAGGCTACATCGGGAGCCTCGGCAACCGCGACGAAGAGGCGCTGTTGCGCTTCAGTCGCAGCGCCGAGGAGCAGGCCCGCAAAGCCGCCCAGGCCTTGGGCTACTACCAGGCACAGATCGACAGCGAAGTACTGCCACCGGCCAAGGCCGAGCAGGGCCCACGCCTGCGCCTGCTGGTTGACCCCGGCGAGCCGGTGCACCTGCGCGATGTAACCGTGCGTATCGAAGGCCCGGCCAGCGAGCTCAAGCCGTTCCGCATTCCCGACAGCGCCGCCCTGCGCAGCGGTGCGGTGCTCAACCATGGCAGCTACGAGGATGCCAAGCGGCTGATCCAGAACCAGGCCTCGCGCTACGGCTTTTTCAACGGTCGCTTCCTGCGCCAGCGCCTGGCGGTCGACCCGGCGGCCGGGGTGGCCGATATCGAGCTGGTCTATGACAGCGGCCCACGCTTCTACCTGGGCAAGGTGAGTTTCGACGGCGATACGCCGTTCGATGAAAGCCTGCTGCAGCGCATGGTGCCGTTCAAGGAAGGCAGCCCCTACGACTCCGAACTGATCGCCGAACTGAACAATGCGCTGCAATCAAGCGGCTACTTCGACGGCGTGCGGGTCGACGCCGCACCCACCGCGGCGGTGGCGCAGAAGATTCCCGTCGCGGTTCAACTGAAAACCCGCAAGCCGCGGACCATGGGCCTGGGGATCGGCTTTTCGACCGACGTCGGCCCGCGCGGCAAGGCCAACTGGACCCGCCACTGGGTCAACCCCGAAGGCCACAGCTACGGTATCGAGACCGAGCTGTCGGTGCCACGGCAGAACGTCGGCCTGTGGTATGACGTGCCACTGGATCCGCCACTCACCGACAAACTGCGTTTTGCCGGCGGCTACCAGAACGAGGAAATTTCCGGCACCGACACCGTGAGTAAACTGCTCACCCTCGGCCCGGAATGGCACAGCAAGTTGCCCAGCGGCTGGCAGCGGGTGATCTCGCTGAAATGGCAGCACGAGGAATACAAGCTGGGCGACGACTCCGGCCTGAGTACCTTGCTGATGCCCGGTATCAGCTATTCCTACCTGCGCAGCGACAACCGCATCGATCCACACAATGGCTATCGCCTGCAATTCGACGCTCAGGTGGCCAAGGAAGGGTTGCTCTCGGACACCAACCTGCTACATGGCAACGTGCTGCTCAAGGGCCTGACCACCCTTGGCCAGAACCATCGGTTCCTCGGCCGCGTGCAGTTCGGTGGCAGTGCCACCAACGGCTACACATCGGTGCCGCCGTCGCTGCGCTTCTTCGCCGGTGGCGACCAGAGCGTGCGCGGTTACGACTATCAGAGCCTGTCGCCGAAAAACAGCGACGGCGACCGCATCGGCGGCCGCTACCTGGTGGCCGGCAGCGCCGAGTACCAGTATTCGATTGCCGAAAAATGGCGCCTGGCGACCTTCGTCGACCAGGGCAATGCGTTCAATACCTTCGAGTTGCCCAGCCTGAAAACCGGTGTCGGTGTGGGGGTGCGCTGGGTATCGCCGGTGGGCCCGATCCGACTCGACCTGGCCAAGGCGCTGGACGATGACGGCGGTATTCGTTTGCACTTCTCCATGGGGCCAGAGCTGTGAGTCGCGTGTTCAAAAGGATTGGTCTCGGCCTGCTGGCGTTTGTGCTGTTACTGGTCGCAGGCCTGGCCCTGCTGCTCGGCAGCGAAGCCGGCAGCCGCTGGGCGCTCGGCCAGGTGCCGGGCTTGCAGTTGGACAACTTTCAGGGTCGCCTCGCGGGGCAGTGGCAGGCCGAGCGGCTGCTCTGGGAGCAGGGCGGCGACCGGGTCGAAGTACTCAGCCCGGTGTTCGCCTGGTCGCCGGCGTGCCTGCTGCGCATGACCTTGTGCATCGACCGGCTCAAGGCCGCCGACATCAACCTGAACTTCCCCCCCGGCGAGCCGGAGGCCGACAGCGGGCCGCTGACACTGCCGGAGCTGAAACTGCCGCTGGCCATCGAACTGGGTGACGTGCAGATCGGGGCGTTGACGCTCGATGGCAGCGAACAGCTGAGCCGCCTGACCCTGGCCGCACACTGGACAGTCGCCGGTCTGCAGATCGACCGCCTCGACCTGCAGCGTGACGACCTCAGCCTGACCCTGCAGGGCCTGTTGCAGCCCGTCGGCGATTGGCCGTTGCAGGCCAACGGTCAACTCAAGCTGCCGGCGGTGGACGGCCAGGACTGGCAACTGGCGTTGGACGTGAGCGGCGCGTTGCAGCAGTCGCTGATACTCAAGGCCGACAGCCGCGGCTACCTGAACGGGCAGCTCAGCGGCACCCTGCAGGCCTTGGCCGAACACCTGCCGGCCCAGCTGAAAATCACCGCCGACGGTTTCAAACCGGTCGCCAGCCTGCCGGACACCCTACAGCTCAACCAACTGACCCTGACCGCCATCGGCGACCTCAAGGGCGGTTATCGCCTGCTCGGTGCGGCCAGCCTGCCGGCGGAGCAAGGCCCGATCGGCCTGACCCTGAATGGTCGGGTCGACGCCAAGGGCGCCGAGCTGGCGGCGCTGGACCTGAGTGCGGGCGCCGAGCAACGCTTGAAGCTGAGCGCCAAGGCCGACTGGCAGACAGGCCTCAGTGCCGACGCGAACATCGACTGGCTGGACTTCCCCTGGCAGCGCCTCTACCCGCTGGAACAGGCGCCACAAGTGAGCCTGCGGCGCTTCATCGCCCAGGTGAAGTACCGCGACGGCAACTATGAAGGCGATTTCAACGGCGACCTCGACGGCCCGGCAGGTGCGTTCAAGCTCGGCAGCCCATTCCAGGGCGACCTCGGTCAGGTCAGCTTGCCGCAGTTGGTGCTGGACGCCGGGCAAGGCAAGGCGGCTGGCAGCGTGGCAGTGAAGTTTGCCGACGGCCTGGCCTGGGATGCCGCACTGGAGCTGTCGGCGCTGAACCCGGCGTACTGGCTCGCCGAGCTGCCCGGCACCCTCGCCGGCCCGCTACGCAGCAAAGGCGAGCTGAAAAACGAACAACTGCGCCTGGACGCCGACCTCGACCTCAAAGGGCGCCTGCGCGGTCAGCCGGCGCTGTTGCAGGTCAAGGCTCAGGGGGCAGGGGAGCACTGGACCCTCGGCACCTTGCAGGTACGTCTGGGCGACAACCAGATCGGCGGCAGCGGCAGCCTGCAACAGCGGCTGGCCGGGCAGATCGACCTCAATCTGCCGCGTCTCGGCCAGCTCTGGCCGCAATTGCAGGGGCAGGTCAAAGGTCGCCTGGAGGTCGCCGGCACGCTCAAGGCGCCGCAAGGCAACCTGAACCTGCAAGGGCAGAACCTGGCCCAGGCCGACAATCGCCTGCAACGGCTGAACCTGGATGCCAAGCTCGACAGCGCCCAACGCGCGCTGATCAGCGTGCAGGCGGGCAGCATTCGTCTCGGTGAAAGCACTCTTGGCACGCTCGATGTCAAAGGCCAGGGCGACATCCGCAAGCAACAGCTGGAATTGGCCCTGGCCGGGCCGCAGCTCAAGCTTGACCTGGGTCTCGACGGTCAGCTCGACAAGGGCAACTGGCGCGGTCGCCTGGCCTCCGGCGAGATTCAGGCCGGCGGCCAGGACTGGCGCCTGCAGGCGCCCGCCAAGCTGCAACGCCTGGCCAGCGGGCAGATCGACTTCGGCGCGCATTGCTGGCGCTCTGGCCAGGCCAGCCTGTGCGGTGAAGACCAGCGCCTGGCGCCGGAACCACGCCTGCGCTACCACCTCAAGCAGTTCCCGCTGCAGAGCTTGGCGCAATGGTTGCCGAAAGACTTCGCCTGGCAGGGCTTGCTCAATGCCGACATCAACCTCGACCTGCCGGCCAGCGGGCCGAAAGGCAGCGTTGCGGTGGATGCCAGCGGCGGCACCCTGCGCGTACGCGACAAGGGCCAGTGGCTGGACTTCCCTTACCAGGCCCTGCGCCTGGACAGCACTCTCGGTCCGCGCCGCGTCGATACCCGCCTGGAGTTTCGTGGTGGCAAGCTCGGCGAGCTGTTGCTTTCGAGCCGTATCGACCCACTGGCGAAGAACAAGCCGCTCACTGGCGATTTCAACCTCAACGGCCTCGACCTGAGCGTGGCCCGGCCGTTCGCCCCGATGGTCGAGCGGCTGGCCGGTCAACTGAATGGCAGCGGGCGGATTTCCGGTACGCTGCTGGCACCACAGGTGAATGGCAACCTGCTGCTTGCGCATGGCGAAGTGGCAGGTTCGGAGCTGCCGGTCAACCTCAAGGACCTGACCGTGCGCGCGCAAATTGCCGGCGAACAGCTGCAGCTCGACGGCGACTGGAACAGCGGCGAGGCCGGCACCGGCAAACTCGCCGGGCAGATCGGCTGGGGCCCGGCGCTGGCGGTGGACCTGCACCTGCAAGGCCAGCAGTTGCCGATCCATGTCGAACCGTACGCCGACCTGGAAATGGCCCCAGACCTGAAGATCAGCCTGCAAGGCGAACGCCTGGCGGTGACCGGCAAGGTGCTGGTGCCCAAGGGCAAGATCACTGTGCGCGAACTGCCGCCGTCGACCGTGAAGGTGTCCGACGACACGGTGATCGTTGGTCATCAGACCGAAGCGGGCAAGGCGCCGATGGCGGTAGCCATGGACATTGACGTCGAAGTCGGGCAGGACAAGCTGGCCTTCCGTGGCTTCGGCCTCACCGCCAACCTGCTCGGCCACGTGCACATTGGCGATAACCTCGATACCCGTGGTGAGCTGAGCCTGTCCGACGGTCGCTACCGCGCCTATGGCCAGCGCCTGACCATCCGCCGGGCGCGCCTGTTGTTCGCCGGGCCGATCGACCAGCCATACCTGGACATCGAAGCGATCCGCAAGACCGACGACGTGATTGCCGGGATCCGCCTGAGCGGCAGCGCCGAGCAGCCGACCACCCAGGTCTTCTCGGAACCGGCCATGAGCCAGGAGCAGGCGCTGTCCTACCTGGTTCTGGGGCGGCCGCTGGGAACGACCGGCGAAGACAACAACATGCTCGCCGAAGCCGCCCTCGGCCTGGGCCTGATGGGCACTGCCGGCGTCACCGGCAGCCTTGCTTCGAGCCTGGGCATCGAAGACTTCCAGCTCGATACCCAGGGCAGCGGCAACACCACCAGCGTGGTTGCCAGCGGCAACCTCACCGAACGGCTGAGCCTGCGTTACGGGGTTGGCGTGTTCGAACCGGCGAGCACCATTGCGCTGCGCTACATGCTCAGCAAAAAACTCTATGTGGAGGCGGCCAGTGGTATCGCCAGCTCGCTGGACCTGTTCTACAAACGGGACTTCTGAAGCCTGATCACGCGGTCAGTCCCGGCGCACGGTGGCCGCGTCGATGAACTCGTTGCTCGACGCTGATGGCGGCGTCGGCGCAGCTGTCGGCCGGACCTCGGGAAGGCGGTACGGGCTCATCAGGTTGGTGTATTCCTCAATCAGCCGGTTCATCGCTTCGGGTGGTTCGCAGGCCTGGAATTGCAGGCGGATCTGCACTTCGTCGGGGTCGCGCTGCTCGCCCTGGCGACGGTTGGCGCCGACCTTGACGAAGAAGCGCTCGTGACGCAGCTCGTCGCTGGCCAGGGCCTGGCGGAATGCGGCCTGTTCGGTGCCCTGGATTTTTACCGAGAGGTCCACCTGCATGCGCTCCAGGGCCAGGCCGCGGGGGGCGACCAAGGCAATCAGCGGGACCTTCATCGAGTGTCGTTCGTCCATCGCCACTTCAACCATTTTTGCCTTCATCGGCGCGCCGAGGTCGTGGTTGTCGCAGTCGAAAAACTGGTCGAACAGTTTGATGTACTGTTGTGCGATCAGGCTGGTGGTGGCCGCCGCCGCTTCCTGCAAGCCGCGGGTGATGTCGCACAGGTCGCTGGAAGTGATCGGCTCTTTGCTCGGGGGAAGCGGGTCCACTACGGGGCACTCCTGAGGGGTGGGGTGAACATGACCCTGTCCGGGTGGGCAGGGCCATCGCTGACGTCAGCGCGGCATGCCTCAGACCTCGGGTTGTAGTTCGGCGTCCGGCATCGGTAGCGTATTGTCGGTAGGCAGGCCTTCGAGGTTCTGCGCTTGGGCATCAACCATGACCACCGGTTTGGTGGCGGCCTCGGTGAGGAAGTCGATCACCCGCATCAACGCTTCCGGTGGGTCCTGGCGGCGCACTTTGGTATTGAAGGCATAGCGCGCGCGGGTGTCGGTCTTGCGGGTTTGTGCCGATTTACTGGCGACCTGGCCACGTACTTCGACCTTGAACGGCCCCCAACCCAGCGTGGCACCGAATTCCGTCGACTTCTCGCTGGAGCTGCTGCTTTCGGCCTGTTGACTGACGGTCAGTTCAAACTCGATGTTGCCTTCTTCGATGGCAATGTTCGGGTGGGTGATTGCCGCCAGCAGCGGTATCTGCATCTTTTTCGAGACGGTGCCCTTGTATACGCCCTGTTCGTCGGTAAGGGTCTCGTCATAGTCGAACTGAATGGCGACGGCCTTGCCGTTCTGGATGCACACCCCCATGAGGAAGTCGGCGTAGGATTTGCTGGCGCTGACCTGGGCCTGGATCATGGCCTGCAACGGCCCGGAGATCATGCGGTCCAGTGGCAGGGCGTTCATCACCGAGCCGATCAGCTCCTTGTCTATTTCTGACATATGCGGGTTCCTTCTCTAGGTAGATTGCGCTTCATGCGCAGATGGCAGACGGGGCCCGGCCGGGCCCCGTGGAGCAGGTTCAGCGCGTCAGCGCTTCCTGGCGGCGGATGTTGCCGATCTGGCGCAGGCTCAGGCCGTATTTGTCGGCGAGCACGCTGCGTGACTGACCGTTGGAGCTTTCCTGCTGGATCTGCTGGTTACGCAACTGGCGGGTAAAGTGGTCGGACTTGGGGATTTCCAGGGCCATGCCGGCGTAGCGCTTGATCAGGGCATCCAGGGCTTGGGGCGGGAGGATCTCGGCAAGGCTGGTACGCTCGCGGTGTTTCGGAATGTACTTGGGGCGGCCGCCGTAGATGCTGGTGAGGCGATAGGCGTGTTCCAGGCCGATACAGTCGATGAGCATTTGCAGCGACTGGGGGAGTTGCTCGATGTCGATTCGGTTCAGGTCGCAGAGTTCCATGATGACGTCCTTGTAACAAGTAAGAGCAAAGAGGATCACTGGTTCGAGCCGTGCGCGGCGCAGGCATTGCTGCCAGACGATGGGTCGAAACCGTCGCCCGACGGCCTGACCGGTGCGTGGCCTGACATCGATTCTCGGCGACCGGCCGGCATGATTTCTAGGGTGCAAGCGGGTCTGAGTCAGTAGTCATTGCACTCAGTTTCGGTAGGATTCTGTGAGGCAGCATGTACGGCCTTTCCCTGCTGAGTAGGTCAACCCCTTGTGCGGCGTGATGGCTTGCCCGGCGAACCTGTCATGGGTAGGCAAACCTGCGTGTCAGCAGGGCTGCGCCCGCAGCAGGCTGACCTGACGCAGGTGCGGGCGGGTATCGATCGGGAGCGGCGTCGGTACGGTTCGCCAGTCGACCCACAGGCACAGGGCGCTGAGGCGGGTCTGGCCGTGCAGGCCGATCTCGGTTGGGTGGAAGTCGCGGCGATAGCGCGCCAGGCTCACGCCTTCGGCGCTAACCTGTTGGGCGCTGGCGAGGGTGGCTTTGGCCAGGGCCGGCAGTTGTGCCTGGGCGAGGGTAAAGTGCAGTTCGCTGCGCGGGT
The DNA here is from genome assembly GCF_003105155.1 of Pseudomonas sp. SDI. Lineage (GTDB taxonomy): Bacteria > Pseudomonadota > Gammaproteobacteria > Pseudomonadales > Pseudomonadaceae > Aquipseudomonas. The sequence goes on from NZ_QETK01000022.1 coordinate 36,408, forward strand.
CGAGATAGCCGGCGGCGCGGCTGCGTTGCCAGAGCTGTTGCCACTGGCTGCTGCCGGCCGTTTGCGCCAGGGTCTGGCCGAGGCTGTGCAGGGTCTCTGGGGGGAGTTGCGCGGTGCTCAAGGCGTGGCTGTCTAGGCTGATCAGCAGCACCAGGCAGCCCGGAAGGGCATGTTTCATGGGGCATCTCGCAGTTGGCTGGGCAACGGCCCGGGGCCTCATGGTTGCAAGGGCCACAGACGGAAAAAACCGGGAAAACATCCTCCCGCAGCCTGTATCATGGCCGCCGGCCGATCGGTGGCCGTTCAATTGTCAATGCCGCAAGGATTTTTCCATGACTCAAGGCCAACGCCTGAAATACTCGATCCTGATTTCCCTGGTCGTACTGGGGGCCATGCTGGGCCTGTCGTACCTGCAGAAGCAGGGCATCATCAGCGAGCAGGTGTTTCAGTACGTCGCCATCGGGATTGCCGTGGTGGTGGTGATCGTCAACGGGATCATGCGCCGCAAGGTCAAGTTCTAAGCAGTAGGCGCTGCGGCCGGCCAGCGCCGGCCGCAGGTTCAGCGGGCGCTGCCGTCGAGCACGGCCCGGGCCTCGGGGTTGAGGCTGTAGCATTTGTCGCTGCCCAGGCTGATTACGCCTTCGGCACACAGGCGCTTGAGCACCTCGCGCACACTGAGGAACGACAGCGGAATATCCAGCTGTTCGAGCTGGCTGTGGACCCCGCGCACGCCGATGCTGCGACCATGCCGGTCGGCCATGTGCAGCGCATCGATGACTTTGAGACGAATCAGGCTGGTGCGCAGACCGAACGCCTTGAGTAGCTCGCGGATGTGTTCGTTACCGGCGCGTTCCTCGCTGTCCGGTACCTCGGCCTGACCCTGCAACGGGGCGTTGGCCTTGCGTCTGAAGCGTGCCGGGGTAACCGGCTGTTGCTGGTTGTACATGCGAAAACTCCCTTTTCAGAGCCTGTCCAATTTGCGATTGCCGCTCACACCTAATAAGACGTATGAGCAGGGCAAATCTGCAGCCTCTGAAGAAAAATATTGCCCCTCTCTTTCTCAAGACGAACAACTCGGGCAAATCACGTAAATTTTCCACCTGAAATTCGTTTCACTCAGACTGAATTCCCATCCTGACCCTGCCGGAGTCCGTGTGATCACCCACCGCCCGCTTTCCACCCTGTGTCTGGTCGCCGCCCTGGTCGGCCTCAGCCTTTCTGCCCAGGCCCGCGTGGGGCCCGGGGAGGTCAGCGCCGAGATCCGTCGCAGCAGCTTCGGCGTGCCGCATATCCTGGCCAAGGACGAACGTGGCCTGGGCTACGGCATCGGCTATGCCTATGCGCAGGACAACCTGTGCCTGCTCGGCAACGAAGTGCTGACGGTGAGCGGCGAGCGTTCGCGGTTCTTCGGCCCGCTGGGGAAAACCCTGGAGCAACGCGAAAACCTCACCAGCGATCTGTTTTTCAACTGGCTGAATACGCCGACCGCGGTGTTCGGTTTCTGGCAGGCGCAGCCGCAGCCGATTCGCTCGCTGCTCGAAGGTTATGCCCTGGGCTACAACCGGGCGCTGCTCGAGCGCCGTGCGCAGGGCTTGCCCGCCGGGTGCCTGCAAGGCGAATGGCTACGGCCGATCACGGCGCTTGATCTGGTCAAATTGACCCGCCGGCTGCTGGTGGAGGGCGGGATCGGGCAATTTGCCGAGGCGTTGGTCGCGGCCGCGCCACCCAAGGCCTCGGCGGCGCTGGAGCGCAGTGACTTCGCCGGGGCTCAGGCGCGCCGCGAGCGATTCGCCCTCGAACGCGGCAGCAATGCCGTGGCAATTGGTCACGAGCGTTCGTTCAACGGCCGCGGCATGCTCCTGGCCAACCCGCATTTCCCGTGGGCCGGCGGTATGCGCTTCTACCAGATGCAACTGAGCGTGCCGGGCAAGCTCGATGTGATGGGCGCGGCGCTGCCAGGCTTGCCGTTGATCAATATCGGCTTCAACCGGCACTTGGCCTGGACGCACACGGTGGACACCTCCAAGCACTTCACGGTGTTCCGTTTGCAGCTCGACCCCAAGGACCCGACCCATTATCTGCTCGATGGCAAGTCGTTGCCGTTGCGCCGGCAGACACTGACGGTCACGGTCAAAGGTGACGACGGCCAGTTGCGCCCGGTGAGCCGCGATGTGTTCAGCTCCGGTTTCGGCCCGGTGGTGGTCTGGCCAGGCATGCTCGACTGGACCCCGCAGGTCGCCTTCAGCCTACGCGATGCCAACCTGGAGAACACCCGGGTGCTGCAGCAGTGGTACCGCATGAATCAGGCCGACAGCCTCAAAGCGTTGCAGCAGTCGGTGCAGGACCTGCAGGGCATCCCGTGGGTCAATACGCTGGCGGTGGATGCCAAGGGCAATACGCTGTACCTGAACCAGTCGGTGGTGCCTTACGTCGATCAGGCCTTGCTTGCACAGTGCAGTGATCCCGCGGCGGGGCAGGAGCTGATCGTGCTCGATGGTTCGCGCAGCGCCTGCAATTGGAAGGTCGATCCGCGCGCGGCGCAGCCGGGGATCTTCCCGGCGCAGCTGCAACCGTCACTGGCGCGTACCGACTTTATCCAGCACGCCAACGATTCGGCCTGGCTGGTCAACCCGGCGCAGCCGTTGCGCGGCTTTTCGCCGCTGATCAGCCGCGACGGCCAGCCGCTGGGGCCACGTAGCCGGTTTGCCCTGGAACGTCTGGCGCAGTTGCAGAACGCCGGCAAGATTACCCCGGCCGATCTGCAGAACATGGTGATGGACGACCAGGTGTACCTGGCCGAGCTGCTGCTGCCGGACCTGCTGCACTGGTGTGACAGCGTGGCCGGGGATGCCCGGCTGGCAGCGCTGTGTGTCAGTCTCAAGGCCTGGGATGGCAAGACGAATCTGCAGAGCGGCATCGGCCTGGTGCATTTCCAGAACATTGTCCAGGGGTTGAACAAGCACGGCGGCTTCTGGCGGCTGGCGTTCGATCCGGCCGACCCGCAGCATACCCCGCGCGGGCTGGCAGTCGAGCGCGCCGAGGTGGCCGCGCACCTGCATGAGGCGGCGCTGGCGTCGCTCAAGCAGGTGCAGGCAGCCGGGCTGAACGCGCACAGCCGCTGGGGGCAGATCCAGCAGGCTGTGGATGGCACGCCGATTCATGGCGGGCCGGCCAACCTGGGGGTGTACAACGCGATCCAGAGTATCGAGGTGGCGCCTGGCAAACGTGTGGTGGTGAGCGGTACCAGCTATCTGCAGGTAGTCACGTTCGACGACCAGGGGCCACAGGCCCTGGGGCTGCTGGCGTTCTCGCAATCGAGCGAGAAGGGCGCAGTGCATGCCAGCGACCAGACCCGGGCATTTTCGGCCAAGCAGTGGCAGCGGATTCCGTTTACCGAAGCGCAGATCAAGGCGGATCCGCAGTATCGGTCGCTGCTGATTCGTGAGGCGGAGCCGGTGGTGGTTGAGGGCAAGCCTTGAGCTGATGACCCTATCGCGGCACGAGTCGGATCGCCGCACCGCCGCCCACAGTGGTCCGGTGTATGCCGTTCCGTGTGGGAGTGGGCTAGTGCGATGCGGCCGGCAAGAGCCGCTACGGGTTCAGGTCTCGCAACAACAAGCCAAAGCTCAGCTCTACCTGCTCCGGAATCGGCAGATACACGGTGTGCCCATCCCCCGGTGCCACTTCGATCGGGTTGCCCTGGCGATCGCGCAACTGGTTCAGGTCGAAGTGGTAGTTGCCGCGTGGCGTCATCAATTCCAGGTGATCGCCCAGCGCAAAGCGATTCTTCACCTGCACTTCGGCCAGCCCGCCAACCCGCTCCCCGGTCAGCTCGCCAACGAACTGCTGACGATCGGACACCGAGTTGCCGCGTTGGTAGTTCTGGTACTCGTCGTGCACATGCCGACGCAAAAAGCCTTCGGTATAACCCCGCTGCGCCAGTGACTCCAGGTTGAGCATCAGCGACCGGTCGAACTCGCGCCCTTCGACCGCGTCATCGATTGCCTGACGATACGCCTGGGTGGTGCGCGCGCAGTAGAAGTGCGATTTGGTCCGCCCCTCGATCTTCAGCGAATGCACACCCATCCGTGTCAGCCGCTCGACATGCTGCACCGCGCGCAGGTCCTTGGCGTTCATGATGTAGGTGCCATGCTCGTCTTCGAACGCCGGCATGTCCTCGCCCGGCCGATTGCTTTCCTGCAACACGAACACCTGCTCGGTCGGTGCGCCGATGCCCAGGGTCGGGTCGACCTGGCGGACGATATCGCCGGTTTCGTTCTCGGTGGCCGGGGTGGCGCTGTATTTCCAGCGGCAGGCGTTGGTGCAACTGCCCTGATTGGCGTCGCGCCGGTTCAGGTAGCCGGACAACAGGCAGCGCCCGGAATAGGCCATGCACAGCGCACCATGGACAAACACTTCGAGCTCCATTGCCGGGACCTGCTGGCGAATCTCCTCGATCTCCTCCAACGACAGCTCGCGTGACAGGATCACCCGTGTCAGGCCCATCTGCTGCCAGAACCGCACACTGGCCCAGTTGACCGTGTTGGCCTGTACCGAGAGGTGAATCGGCATCTGCGGGAAGTGCTCACGAACCAGCATGATCAATCCAGGATCGGACATGATCAGCGCATCTGGCGCCATCTCGATCACGGGTGCGAGGTCTTTGAGGAAGGTCTTCAGCTTGGCGTTGTGTGGGGCAATGTTCACCACCACGTAGAAGCGCTTGCCCTGAGCCTGCGCCTCGCGGATGCCGAGGGCCAGGTTGGCGTGGTCGAATTCGTTGTTGCGCACCCGCAGGCTATAGCGCGGCTGGCCGGCGTAAACCGCATCGGCGCCGTAGGCGAAGGCGTAGCGCATGTTCTTCAGGGTGCCGGCAGGGGCCAGCAATTCGGGTCGGGCGAGAAGGGTCATGATCGGGCTGCGGCAAAAGGCGAGGATGCTAGCGCCAGTGCCGAAGGCTTTTATTGATCTACGGCAAGGGCACTTTCCGTTGTGCGCCGCGCACTAACGTTCAGAGCGCAAAAGAGCGGACATGAACGAAACAGTTTTGCAGCACAAGGCCCTGCTGGTGTTACTGGCCCTGGTCAGCATTGCCTTCATCTGGATTCTGCTGCCGTACTACGGTGCGGTGTTCTGGGCGGTGCTGATGGGTTTTCTGTCGCTACTGCCGGCAGTGGGGGCGGGGATCGTTTGGGGGCCGGTGGAGGCGTATTTCCTGCTCAACGGGATGATCTGGCAAGGGGTGGTGCTGACGGCCTTCGGCGTACTGGTGATCGGCATGGTCGACAACGTGTTGCGGCCGATCCTGGTCGGCAAGGACACGCGCATGCCCGATTACCTGATCCTCATCTCGACCCTCGGCGGCCTGGCTGTGTTTGGCCTCAACGGCTTTGTGATCGGGCCGTTGATTGCCGCCTTGTTCATGTCCAGCTGGAGCATCTTCGTTGCCACCAAGCCGCAGGTGCAGTTGCCGTGATGGCTACTTCCAGCGGTAGGCAACGCCGACATAGGCGCCAAAGCCTTCGCCCGGCGTCGAGCGGGCAGTATCCACGCCCTTGTCGTTATAGCCCGGGGTGACCGTGGCCGCGTAGCGCTCGTTGGTCAGGTTGCGCAGGTCGAGCCAGGTTTGCCAGTCGTCTTTGGGCGAGGTGTAGCCGACGCTCGCGCCGAGCAGCGCATAGGGATCGGTTGGGTAGGAATTGGCGTAGTCGACCTGCACCTTGGAGGCCATCTGCGTGTTCAGCCCGGCATAGAAACCGCTCGGGTGATCGAAGCGCAACTCGGCCTGGTAGTAGTGCATCGGGATGCCGGGCAAGCGGTTGTCGCCGAACTGCGGGTCATCGCGGTAGTGGAAGTCGCTGAAGGTGTAGGCCTGGCGCAGCGATAGCCGGCCGACCCCGGCGCGCTGCCAGAGCGGGCTGTCGAGGGCGGCTTCGATGCCCTGGTGGACGGTGGGGCTGGCGTTCGCTTCGCCGACGATCGAGGCGGTCGTCAGGCTCGCTGCCTGGGTTTCCACGGTCAGCAATTCATGACGCACGGCCGAGTAGTACCAGGCCAGGTCCCAGTGGCCCCAGGCAGCATCACCACGGGCGCCGAGCTCCAGGGTGGTGGCGGTCTGGTTCTGCAGCTCGATGGGCTGAATCTGCCGCCCGCCGATGGCTGGCGAACTCCAGATCAACGCCCACGGGTGCGGCGGTTCGACCGAGCGGCTGAGGTTGCCATACACCTGCAACTGCGGGCTGATGTCGTAGCGCAGGCCCAAGCGTGGCGCGTAGTCCCAGTCGTGCTGGCTGACCTTGCCGCCATCGAGCGGGTAGCTCACGGCACTTTCGCGGCGGGTGTAGATCATCGCCAGCCCGCTGCTCAGCCACAGGTTTGGGATCAGTTCCAGTTCGTTGCCGATGTGCAGCACGCTGTCGGAGCCCTGGTAGCTGAAGTCGCGGGTGCGGGTGCCGACCGGGGCGCTGGTGGTGTTTTGCACCCGGACGAATTCCGAAGCGCCAGCGTTGGGCAGGTGCTTGGTCGAGCGCCAGCCGACAGTGGTCTTGCTCTCGTGGCCGAACAGGGTATCGCGGCGGACGTAGTTCAGGCTGCCGCTGACATCGCTGTAGGCAACTTTCAGCCGGTTCGGGCCCTCGCGCAGGTCCATCGGGTAGTCGTGATAGACCAGCCCGGCCTCCAGGCGTGAGTCGTCGTCGAGGTAGAAGGTGGTCTTGTTACCCAGCCAGGTGCTGCCCGGCTGCGGGCGACTGGCGTCGCGGGCCAGATAAACCGGGTTGGCGGCGCGCGGGTCGTGCTTGATCTGCGCCTGGGTCAGGCGCCCGGCCAGGTCGTTTTCGGTTTCCCGGTAACGCAGGTAGAAGCGGGTCTCCAGGTTCGGGTTGAAGCGGTAGCCGACGTTGGCCGCGATGCCCTTGGCGCTGCCGCTGCTGTGTTGCTGGTAGCCGTCGTATTCGGCGTCGGTGAGGGCCACGTAGTAGTCGAGGTCGCCGAGCACTTGCCCGGAACTGACATGTCGTTTCATGTACCCACGGCTGCCGGCCTCAAGGCGCAGCTCCAGCGGCGCAGCGTCATAGCCGGTGTGACTCACGTAGTTGATCGCGCCGCCCAGGGCGAGGGCGCCCTGGGCGAAGCCGTTGGCGCCGCGTAGCACTTCGGCGCGGCTCAGCCACAGCGGTTCGAACAGTTCGTAGGGCGTGCCGCCGGGACCGCTCAGCGGCAGCCCGTCGAACAGGGTGTAAACCCCGGAGCCATGGCTGCCGGGCGCACGGTTGATGCCCGAGCCACGAATCGACAGCTTGATGCCGTCGTTGCCCGCCGACTGCGCAAACACGCCCGGTTGGTAAGCCAGCACGTCCTGGTTGCTGGCGACGCGACCCTGGCCAACCCGCTGCATGTCGATCAGGTTGGTGCCGCCGTGCACCTGCTGCAGGCGTTCGCGCGCTTCGTTCAGTTCTGCGCTTTGTTGCTGAGCATCGATCAGTACCTGGCCGAGTTCCAGCGGTGCAGCGGCCTGCGCCGAGGCGCTGGCGATAAACAGGCCGAGCAGGCCAAGAGAGGAAGGGCAGGGCAAAGAGGGGCGCATCGTACAACTCCAACGGCTGCGACTGGCGAAGATGACAGCTCAGACGCACGAAACGGCTGCCGAAGCACGCCAGTTGACGCCGATGCAGCGCAAAACATCGGCGGTCAAACCTGTAGCCCGATTCTGTAGTTGCGCCAGGTACAACTGACGTCGCTGGTCGGCTACCGGGGGCAATTCGTATCGTTTGCGCATTCCACTTCGAGTGACAGCGCTATGAACGATGCTCAAACCAAACCCCAGCCCTTGACCCGAAACCGCCCCAGCGTCGTCGATGGGCAGGGCCAGCCGGTTCGTCTTACACCACGCGAACAGGAGGTCCTGTACTACTGCGCGCACGCCAAGACCTCATGGGAGATCGGCCGAATCCTCGGCTGCGAGGCGTCAACCGTTAACTATCACGTCGGCAACATCCTGCGAAAGTTTTCGGTGTGCACGCGGGTTGCGGCGGTCATCAAAGCCTTGCGCTATGGCCTGCTGACCATTCAGTAAGGACACAACGTGGCATCAACCGAGAAGGAAGCACCTATGCAAAGCCCCCCGTGCAGGCGCTGGCTGGCCAGCCACGACCCGTTCTGGCCCCGCATCGACCTGACTACCCTGCGCCATGCCCTGGACCTGTGTCCAAGCGTCAGTGATGTCCGACTTGAGCTGGCGACCCGCGTGGCCGTGGACCACGTTGCGCAAGACCTCGCGCATTGGCGCAAGGTGCTGCGTGAACAAGGTTATCGCTACCTGGAAGACCTGCCAGTCGCCACCGACAAGCAGCCGGGGCTGGCCTGCACCTATCTGCGTGCGGTTCAGGTGCAGACGCGTCAGTTGCTGCAGCGCGGGTTTGATTCGGCGGCGGAGGTGAGCCATGAGTGAGCCAACCAGTGCAGCGGCCTCCAGCGTGCTTGTTGGGCTCAGCCTGGCCTCGGTGCTGCCTCAGGTCAACGGCGAGGCTGTGTTCGGTGCGTTGCTCGGCGCCTGGCTGGTGGCGGCCACCCGGCGCCGGCTGAAAACCTGGCAACGCCTGGGCTCGCTGTTGCTCTCGGCGGGCGTCGGCTACCTGTTTTCACCACAAGTGATGGCACTGGCGCCGTTCTTCGACCCTGGGGTCGCCGCCTTCGTCGCCGCAGTGCTGGTGATTCCGATCAGCATCAAGGTGATGCTCTGGGTCGGTAAGGCGCAACTGCAGGACATCCTCCAACGCATACGCGGCGGAGGTGCCTGACTCAGCGGTTGCGCTGTAGGTGTTGGTTCATGTCTTCGACCTGCTGTTCCAGTGCGCGCAGGCGCTGCTTGTCTTGCACGGCCAGGGCAATGGCGTGGCGATCCGCCGGATCGAGCTGACGTAGTTGCGCCAGCAGCTGCGCTTCCCACTCGCCGGCGTCGGCGCTGGGGGGCGACTGGCGCAGTGGCTGGCCTTCACCGAGCAGCAGCCAGTCGAGCGACAGGCCATGCTTGGCTGCCAGGTCTACGCAAATCGAGTAAGGGACGCTGTCGCGCATCTTCCAGCTACTGAGGGTTTGCGGGCTGACACCAAGCGCATTGGAGAGTGCGGAGTCGGTGCTGGAGGCAGTTACTTGCTTCATCCGTATAAGCACGCCGGCAAGGCCATTTACACTCATTTTGAGTATCCCTGTGGGAACTGTGTGACGCGTCTTGTAAAAATATACTCAAATTGAGTAAATAAGCTCTGTAACATTGAATGCTACCCGGAAGGAAAAAGTCCCGATGATGAGAAATTCTAAACGAAAAAGGAAACAATCCTTCGGCTGTTCTGCCAAAAGCTTACAGCGGATTACCGAATCAACAACTTGTTCTGCCGGCATCGCTGTGTTGGGCGGGCGGTGTGGGGGACGGGCGTGAGTACTTACAAACTGGTTTGCCCGCATTGCAAAAGCCGTATGCGTATTCGCACCAGCGAAGGCCGCCACATCTTCCTGCGCGTAGCCTACCTGCAATGCACCACTGAAGCCTGCGGTTGGGCGGTGCGCGCCGAATTCGAGATGACCCATGAGCTGTCGCCAAGCGGGATGCCCGACCCGCATGTGTTTTTGCCGCGCGCCAACAACGATCTGCGCCGGGCGGCGCTGAAGCCCGAGGCGGGTAAGAAGTCCCCAGCGCTTGAGGGCGGGGTACTGCAGGCGACGTGAGGCCAGCTTTTTCGGGCCCCAAAAAAAACACCCCGCCGAAGCGGGGTGTCTGGTTTTACGCCGGCGATCAACCGATCAGTCGCACGCCTGCATGCTGCACCAGGTCGAGCAGCGGCTGCGGGTAGACACCCAGCACGAAGGCCAGGATAGCGATGGCCAGCAGCATGACGCCGCCGGTGCGCTGTTCCCAGTTCAGCGGGGCATCGTGACGACGCAGGTTCGGCTCGATCAGGAACAGGGTGACCATCACGCGCAGGTAGTAGAAGACGCCGATGGCGCTACCCAGTACCAGGGCACCGACCAGCCACCACAGCTGCGACTCGACGCCGGTGGCGATGATGTAGAACTTGCCGATGAAACCGGCGGTGAGCGGAATACCGGCCAGCGACAGCATCATCACGGTCAGTACCGCTGTCAGGTATGGACGGCGCCAGAACAGGCCACGGTATTCGTACAGGGCGTCAGCGTCGCGGCCGTTGTACGGCGACGACATCAGGGTGATCACGCCGAAGGCGCCGAGGCTGGTGATCACGTAGGTGACCAGGTACACGCCGATGGCTTCGACGGCCAGCCCCTTGCTCGCCACCAGGGCGATCAGCAGGTAGCCGAAGTGGGCGATCGAAGAGTAACCGAGCAGACGCTTGAGGTTGCTCTGGGTCAGCGCCAGCAGGTTACCGACCAGGATCGAGGCAACCGCGATGATCGACAACACGGTGGTCAGCACGCCACTGCTGGCAGCAGGGGAGAGCATGAACAGGCGTACCACCACGGCGAACACTGCCACCTTGCTGGCGGTGGCCAGGAAGGCGGCGACTGGCGCCGGAGCACCTTCGTAGACGTCCGGGGTCCACAGGTGGAACGGCACCAGCGACAGTTTGAACGCCAACCCGACCAGCATCATGCCCAGGCCCAGCTGGGCAATCAGGCTTGGCAGGCTGGTGGCGGCCAGGGCCTTGCCGATACCGTCGAAGCTCAGGCTGCCGGCGTCGGCATACAGCAGCGCCATACCGAACAGCAGGAACGCCGAACCGGCAGCCGAGAGCACCATGTACTTGATGCCGGCTTCCAGCGAACGCTTGTTGAAGAAGGCATAGGCCACCAGGCCGTACACCGGCACCGAGAGCAGCTCCAGGCCGATGAACAGGCCCGCCAGGTGTTGCGCGCAGACCAGCACCAGACCACCGAGGGCGGCCATCAGGATCAGCAGGTAAAGCTCCTCGCGGTTACCCGGGTAGCCTTTGCCGCCGTCGCCCAGGTAGGCGTGGGCGAGGGTCACGCAGGCCAGGGTGGCAACCAGGATCAGCGCCATGTACAGGCAGGCGAAGTTGTCGACCATGAGCAGTGGGGTGACCGCCAATGGGGCCACCTTGAGGGTCGGGATGATCGACAGCAGGGCCAGGTTCAGGCCCACGGTCGATAGCAGGAAGGTTTGCGAATGATTGCGGCGCCAGGCGATTGCCAGCATCACCACGACAATGGTGAGGCTGGTAATCAGCAGCGGCGCAAGCGCGATAAAGTGTTGAATCGTCAGGTCCATAGCGCTCTTACCGGGCCGAAGCGAGTTGAGTGAAGGCGGAGCCGAGCCACTGCTGCACACCGCTCATGGTGGCAGCGGAAGTGTCGAGGAACGGCTGCGGGTAGACGCCCAGCAGGATCAGCAGGCCAGCCAGGCCCAGTACCATGATCATTTCGCGGGTATCCATGCCAGCCAGGACTTCGTCCGACTTCGCCGGGCCGAAGTAGGCACGGTGAATCATGATCAGCGAGTACACCGAACCGAACACCAGGCCGCTGGTGGCGATCACGGTGACCCATGGCGAGCTGACGAAGCTGCCGATCAGGATCAGGAACTCGCCGACAAAGTTGCCGGTGCCTGGCAAGCCGAGCGATGCGGCCGCGAAGAACAGGCTGATGGCTGGCAGGTAAGCGATGCGGTGCCACAGGCCACCCATCTGACGCATGTCACGGGTGTGCAGGCGCTCGTACAGCTGGCCGCTGAGGATAAACAGTGCGGCTGCCGACAGACCGTGCGCCAGCATCTGGATCACCGCGCCTTGCAGGGCCTGCTGGCTGCCGGAATAGATACCGATCAGCACGAAGCCCATGTGCGACACGCTGGAGAAGGCGATCAGGCGCTTGATGTCGGTCTGGGCGAATGCCAGGAACGCACCGTAGAAGATCCCGATCAGACCCAGGGTCATGGCGATCGGCGCAAACTCGGCCGAGGCGTTCGGGAACAGCGGCAGGGCGAAACGCAGCAGGCCGTAGGCAGCGGTTTTCAGCAGGATACCGGCGAGGTCGACGGAACCGGCGGTCGGTGCCTGGGCATGCGCGTCCGGCAGCCAGGAGTGGAACGGTACGACCGGCAGCTTGACCGCGAAGGCGATGAAGAAACCGAGCATCAGCAGGTATTCGGTACCGGACGGCAGGTCAGCCTTGAGCAACTGGGTGTAATCGAAGGTGATTACCCCGGTGTTGTTGTAGTTGACCAGCACCAGACCAAGGATCGCCACCAGCATGATCAGGCCGCTGGCCTGGGTGAAGATGAAGAACTTGGTGGCGGCGTAGATCCGGGTCTTCTTGCCGTCGGAGGAGCTGTGACCCCAGAGCGCGATGAGGAAATACATCGGCACCAGCATCATTTCCCAGAAGAAGAAGAACAGGAACAGGTCCAGGGCCAGGAACACACCGACCACGCCGCCCAGGATCCACATCAGGTTGAGGTGGAAGAAGCCGACGTGACGCTGGATCTCTTTCCAGGAGCACAGTACCGAGAGCACACCGAGCAGGCCGGTGAGCAGGATCATCAGCAGCGACAGGCCGTCGAGGGCCAGGTGCAGGCTGATGCCGAAGCGCTCGATCCACAGCACCTTGAATTCCATCGCCCACTCAGGCGCGGCACCCGGTGCAGGGGCTAGGGTGTAGTCGCCGTTGGCCCACAGCCAGAGGCCGATACCAAGCAGCAGGGACATGGTCAGCAGCGCAATCCAGCGTGGCAGGGTGGCGCCGAAGCGCTCACCCAGCCAGCACAGCAGGCCGCCGATGAAGGGGATCAGGATCAGCCAAGGCAAAATCATGACGGGCTCAATTCCTTTCGCAAAGTCGCAAGGTTCATATCAGACCGCAGCCATCAGGACGGCACCGAGCACAAGCACGGCACCAACGGCGATCGAGGCGGTGTACCAGCGCAGCTGACCGGTTTCGGTTTTGCTCATGGCGGCATGACCGCCCTTCGCCATACGCGGAATCAGGCCAATGCTGCGGTCAACCGGATCCTTGCGCAGGATGTGGCTGATCAGCAGGTAAGGTTTGACGAACAGCTTGTCGTAGATCCAGTCGAAGCCCCAGGCGGCGAACCACCAGGCCGACAGGACGCGGCCGATGCCGCTGTTGGCGATGGCTGTGACCAGGCGACGTTTGCCCAGGAACAGTACCGCAGCCAGCAGGATACCGGCGATGGCGATGGCGCCCGAGGCGATTTCCAGGCTGTGCTTGGCTTCGCCGCCGGCATGCCCGACGCTCTGTGGCAGAACACCGGCCAGTGGCGGGTGGATCAGTGCGCCGATAAAGGTCGACAGCACGATCAGCACGCCCAGTGGCAGCCAGTGGGAAATCCCGTGGCCCGCATGGGCTTCGGTCTTGGCTTCGCCGTGGAAGGCGATGAAGATCAGGCGGAAGGTGTACAGCGAGGTCATGAACGCACCGACCAGGCCGGCGTACAGCAGACCGTTGTTGCCGCTGGCGAACGCTTCCCAGAGGATCTCGTCCTTGGAGTAGAAACCGGCGGTCAGCAGCGGCAGGGCTGCCAGGGCGGCACCACCGACGATGAAGCTGGCATAGGCCAGCGGCAGTTTCTTCCACAGGCCGCCCATCTTGAAGATGTTCTGCTCGTGGTGGCAGGCAACGATCACCGCACCGGAGGCAAGGAACAGCAAGGCCTTGAAGAAGGCGTGGGTCATCAGGTGGAAGATCGCGCCTTCCCAGGCGCCGACGCCCAGGGCGAGGAACATGTAGCCGATCTGGCTCATGGTCGAGTAGGCGAGGATCCGCTTGATGTCGGTTTGCACCAGCGCGGCGAAGCCGGCCAGCACCAGGGTGACACCGCCGACCACGCCGACCAGGTGCAGCACGTCGGGAGCCAGGGCGAACAGACCGTGGGTACGGGCAATCAGGTAGACACCGGCGGTCACCATGGTCGCGGCGTGGATCAGTGCCGAAACCGGAGTCGGGCCGGCCATTGCGTCGGCCAGCCAGGTCTGCAGCGGCAACTGCGCCGATTTACCGACCGCGCCACCCAGCAGCATCAGGGTTGCCAGGACCATCCAGGTGTCGCCCGCCTGGAACTTCTGTGGTGCCAGGACCAGCAGTTCCTGAACGTTCAGGGTGCCCAGTTGCTGGAACAGGATGAACAGGCCGATGGCCATGAACACGTCGCCGATACGGGTGACGATGAAGGCTTTGAGTGCAGCGTTACCGTTGTTGCGGTTGCTGTAGTAGAAACCGATCAACAGGTACGAGCACAGGCCCACGCCTTCCCAACCGAAGTAGATGAACAGCAGGTTGTCGCCCAGGATCAGGAACAGCATGCTGGCAATGAACAGGTTGGTGTAGGCGAAGAACCGCGAGTAACCGGCTTCACCGCGCATGTACCAGGACGCGAACAGGTGGATCAGGAAGCCGACGCCGACGACCACGCCGAGCATGGTCACCGACAGGCCATCCAGGTACAGGGTGAAGTTCGGCGCGAAGCCATCCACCGACATCCACTGCCAGAGCAGTTGGCTGTACGCGCCGCCTTCTGGCGGAGCGACGTTGAACTGCCAGATCACGTAGGTGGTAACGATGGCCGAGAGGCCGATCGAACCCACGCCGATCAGCGCGGAGAGGTTCTCCGAGAACCGTCCACGGGAGAACGACAGCAGCAGGAAGCCGATCAGGGGGAATACGAAAGTCAGAAAGAGAAGGTTCATCCGCGCATCTCACTGGCTGCATCGATGTCGAGGGTGTGGAAGCGGCGGTACAGCTGCAGCAGGATCGCCAGGCCGATACTGGCTTCGGCGGCTGCCAGGCTGATGACCAGGATGAACATGATCTGCCCATCCGGTTGCGCCCAGCGGGCGCCCGCGACGATGAACGCCAGAGCCGCGGCGTTCATCATGATTTCCAGACTCATCAACACGAAAAGAATGTTGCGACGCACCATCAGGCCGACCAGGCCGAGGCAGAACAGAATGCCGGCGACAGCCAGGCCATGTTCCAGAGGAATAGCAGGCATGTGATTACTCCTTCGCCTCGTTGCGGCCGATGTGGAAGGCGGTTACCGCGGCGGCGAGCAGCAGCATCGAAGCCAGCTCCACCACCAGCAGGTAAGGGCCGTACAGGCTGATACCGACAGCCTTGGCGTCGACCGTGGTGTGGCCGATGCCGGCGCCGCTTGGTTCAGCGAAGAGCACGTAGAGCAGCTCGAGCAGCAGCAGGGCGGCGAGAACCACCGGGCCGAGCCAGATGCCCGGCTTGAGCCAGCCGCGCTCCTGGGCGACCGAAGCCGGGCCCAGGTTGAGCATCATCACCACGAAGACGAACAGCACCATGATGGCGCCAGCGTAGGCGATCACTTCGAGTGCGCCGGCAAACGGTGCACCGAGGGCGAAGAAGGTCATCGCCACCGAGATCAGCGAAATGATCAGGTAGAGCAGGGCGTGCACGGGGTTGGTGTTGGTGATCACCCGAAGGGTGGACACCACAGCGACACCGGATGCGAAATAGAAAGCGAATTCCATCTTTCTTCCTTAAGGGAGCAAGCTCTTCACGTTGATCGGCTCGGCTTCGTTCTGCGCGGCGCCTTTCGGCTTGCCGGCAACCGCCATACCTGCAACACGGTAGAAGTTGTAATCAGGGTTCTTGCCGGGGCCGGAGATCAGCAGATCTTCTTTCTCGTACACCAGGTCCTGACGTTTGAACTCGGCCATTTCGAAATCCGGGGTGAGCTGGATCGCGGTGGTCGGGCAGGCTTCCTCGCAGAGGCCGCAGAAAATGCAGCGCGAGAAGTTGATGCGGAAGAACTCGGGGTACCAGCGGCCGTCTTCGGTCTCGGCCTTCTGCAGCGAGATGCAACCGACCGGGCAGGCCACGGCACACAGGTTGCAGGCTACGCAGCGCTCTTCGCCATCCGGGTCGCGGGTCAGCACGATGCGGCCGCGGTAGCGTGGCGGCAGGTACACCGGCTCTTCCGGGTACTGCAGGGTGTCACGTTTACGGAAACCGTGAGAGAACACCATTGCCAGGCTGCGCAGCTGAGTGCCGGTGCCTTTAACGATGTCGCCAATATATTTGAACATGGGTCAAATCCTCACTGGGCCGCAACAGCTGGCGTGTTCAACAACACGATCGCAGCGGTCACCAGCAAATTGATCAGGGTCAGCGGCAGGCAGAATTTCCAGCTGAAGTCCATCACCTGGTCATAACGCGGGCGCGGGATCGAGGCGCGCAGCAGGATGAACAGCATGATGAAGAACGCGGTCTTCAGGGCGAACCAGAGGAACGACAGTTGCGGCAGGATGCCGAACGGGCCGTGCCAGCCACCGAAGAACAGGGTTACCAGCAGCGCCGAGATCAGGATGATGCCGATGTACTCACCAACGAAGAACATGCCCCATTTCATACCGGCATATTCAATGTGGTAACCGTCGGCCAGTTCCTGTTCTGCTTCCGGCTGGTCGAAGGGGTGACGGTGAGTCACGGCCACGCCAGCGATGAAGAAGGTGCAGAAGCCGAAGAACTGCGGAATGATGAACCACAGGTTCTGGGCCTGGTATTCAACGATGTCGCGCATGTTGAACGAACCCACCTGAGCCACCACGCCCATCAGTGCCAAGCCCATGAACACTTCGTACGACACGGTTTGTGCCGATGCCCGCAGGCTGCCGAGCAGGGCGTACTTGTTGTTCGACGACCAGCCGGCGAAGAGCACGGCGTAGACCGACAGACCGGCCATGGCGAAGAAGAACAGCAGGCCGATGTTCAGGTCGGCGACGCCCCAGGTCGGGGTGATCGGGATGATCGAGAAGGCGATCAGCAAGGCGCTCATCGCCACTACCGGCGCCAGGGTGAAGATCACCTTGTCGACGAAGGGTGGGTTCCAGTCTTCCTTGAAGAACATCTTCAGCATGTCGGCAGCAATCTGGAACATGCCGAACGGACCGACGCGGTTCGGACCGTAGCGGTCCTGCCACCAGCCCAGCAGGCGCCGCTCGACGAAGCTGAGCAGCGCGCCGCAGACCACCACCGCGAGCAGCACGACGATGGCCTTGACGACAGTGATGATCACATCGATCACTTCAGGGGTGAACCAGGTCATTGTGCTGCCTCCTGCAGGCCTTCGACGGATGCACCGAAGATGGCAGGCGGAATGCCAGCCAGGCCTTTGGGCAGGGCAACCAGGCCGGCGCCCAGTTCTTCATTGATGCGCAGCGGCAGACGCAGGGTCTGGCCAGCGACGGTCAGGCTCAGCAGCGCGCCGTCGTTGACGCCCAGGCGGTCCGCTTCGGACTTGGCCAGGCCAACGTAGGCCTGGGGGATGCGCTCTTGTACCGGTGCGGCGCGCGAGGAGTTCTCTTCGCTGCCGAACAGGTGGTAGAACGGCACGGCCTGCCAGGTGCCACGGGCCGGGGCGAAGGCGCCCGGAATGCTGGCGAACCAGTTCAGCTTGTCGCCTTGCGATTCGATCAGGCGGGTGCCCGGATCGCCTGCACGCAGGTGACCACCGACCTCGTCCTGGAACTTGTTCCACGCCTGTGGCGAGTTCCAGCCCGGAGACCAGGCGAACGGCACTTGCTGACGCGGTTCGGCCGAACCCGAGTAGCCTTCCATGGAGAAGGCAAACGCGGTGTCCTTGTCCTGCGGGGTACGTGGCTCGTGCACGCTGATGTTGGCGCGCATGGCGGTCCGACCCGAGTAACGCAGCGGCTCACGGGCGAGCTTCATGCCCTTGATGCGGAAGGCGGCGGACGGTGCGGCGTTGACGATACCGGCCAGTTGCGGCGCGGCACTGGCGCAAGCGCTGGTGACGTGGTCGAGCTGGGTCCAGTCGACCGGCTTGTTCAGCAGGGTGGCACGCAGGGCGTGCATCCAGCGCCAGCCCTCGTGAATCAGAATCGAGGCATCCAGGTAGGTGGGGTCGAACACCTGGAAGAAGCGTTGGGCACGGCCTTCCTGGCTGACCAGGGTGCCGTCGCCTTCGGCGAACGAGGCAGCCGGCAGTACCAAGTGGGCACGCTCGGTGGTTGCGGTCTTCTGGTGGTCGGCAACGATCACCACCTTGGCGGCAGCCAGGGCCGCGTCGACCTTGGCGGCAGCAACGCGGCTGTACAGGTCGTTTTCCAGCACGACGATGGCGTCGGCCTTGCCGGCGATCACGGCGTCCAGGGCAGCATCGATGGACTCGCCACCGAGCATGGCCAGGCCGAGGCTGTTGGCTTCCGGCACGACCAGGCTCAACGAGCCGTTTTTCTCACGCAACTTCAGTGCCTTGGCGATGTTCGCCGCGGCCTCGATGAGGGCGTTGGAACCCAGCGAAGTACCGGCTACCACCAGTGGGCGGTTGGCTGCTACCAGGGCATCGGCGATGCGCTTGGCCAGTGCCAGGGCGTCGGCGTCGAGGCCTTCGACCGCCGGGGCGCTCGGGTCGATGGCGTGGGCGACGGCGAAACCGATACGCGCCAAGTCATCCGGGGCAGCGTGCACGCATTCTTCGGCCACGTCGTCGAGCTTGGTCTCGGCCAGGCTGGCGATGAACAGCGGGTACATGGCGTGTTGGCCGATGTTCTTCACCGCAGCGTCCAGCCACGGCTGTACACGCATGGCGTCGGCCATGGCTTCGGCCTTGCCCTTGACCGACTGGCGCAGGGCCAGGGCAATACGCGCAGCGGTCTGGGTCAGGTCTTCGCCGAGGACGAAGACTGCATCGTGGTCTTCCATCTCGCGCAGGGTCGGGACCGGCAGCGGGCTGTCGTTGAGCACCTGCAGGGCCAGGCGTACGCGGCTCAGCTCGCCGGCTTCCATGCCCGAGTAGAAGTACTCGGCACCGACCAGCTCGCGCAGGCCGTAGTTGCTTTCCAGGCTGGCACGTGGCGAGCCGATGCCGACGATGGTGCGGCCGCGGAGCATGTCGGCGGCTTTATCCAGCGCGGCGTCGAGGCCGAGCTTCTGGCCGTCGGCGAGCAGTGGCTGGCGTGGGCGGTCGGTACGGTTGACGTAGCCATAGCCGAAACGGCCACGGTCGCAGAGGAAGTACTGGTTGACCGAACCGTTGAAGCGGTTCTCGATCCGACGCAGTTCGCCGTAACGCTCACCCGGGCTGATGTTGCAACCGCTGGAGCAGCCATGGCAGATGCTCGGGGCGAACTGCATGTCCCATTTACGGTTGTAGCGCTCGGAGTGGGTCTTGTCGGTAAACACACCGGTCGGGCAGACCTCGGTGAGGTTGCCGGAGAACTCGCTCTCCAGGGCGCCGTCTTCGACACGGCCGAAGTAGACGTTGTCGTGTGCGCCGAACACGCCCAGGTCAGTACCGCCGGCGTAGTCCTTGTAGTAACGCACGCAGCGGTAGCAGGCGATGCAGCGGTTCATCTCATGAGCGATGAACGGGCCGAGTTCCTGGTTCTGGTGGGTACGCTTGGTGAAACGGTAGCGGCGCTCGTTGTGGCCGGTCATTACCGTCATGTCTTGCAGGTGGCAGTGACCGCCTTCCTCGCACACCGGGCAGTCGTGCGGGTGGTTGGTCATCAGCCATTCGACGACGCTGGCACGGAATACCTTGGCTTCTTCGTCTTCGATGGAGATCCAGCTACCGTCGGTGGCCGGGGTCATGCAGGACATGACGATACGACCACGGGTGTCGTTCTCGTCGTTGTACTGCTTGACCGCGCACTGGCGGCAGGCGCCAACGCTACCGAGCGCCGGGTGCCAGCAGAAATAGGGGATGTCGAGGCCGAGCGACAGACAGGCCTGTAACAGGTTGTCTGCGCCGTTGACTTCGAGCTCTTTGCCGTCTACGTGGATAGTGGCCATGGTTCAAAGTTCTTCGTTGGCCCGCGTGTGCGGGCGTGGCTAATGGAAAACTGTGTGCCTGCAGCCCGCTACAGGTATCCCCGGGCGAGCTGAGCAAGCAGCGGGTGGCACGGACCACCCGCGTTTTATTCGTTATGCGCCGACTACAATCGGCTTGGCCAGGTCCGGGCGCAGGGCTGCAGGAGCAGAAGCAGCGATGCCGGCCTCGAATTCCGGGCGGAAGTACTTGATCGCGCTACCCAGCGGCTCGACGGCACCCGGGGCGTGCGCACAGAAGGTCTTGCCTGGGCCAAGGAAGCCGACCAGACCCAGCAGGGTCTCGATGTCACCCTGCTGGCCCTGGCCTTTTTCGAGGGCGCGCAGGAGCTTGACGCTCCATGGCAGGCCGTCGCGGCACGGGGTGCAGAAGCCACAGGATTCACGGGCGAAGAACTCTTCCATGTTGCGCAGCAGCGAGACCATGTTGACGCTGTCGTCGACCGCCATGGCCAGGCCGGTACCCATCCGGGTGCCTACCTTGGCGATGCCGCCGGCATACATTTGCGCGTCGAGGTGCTCGGGCAGCAGGAAACCGGTACCAGCACCACCCGGCTGCCAGCACTTGAGCTTGAAACCATCGCGCATGCCGCCGGCGTAGTCTTCGAACAGCTCGCGGGCCTGGACGCCGAACGGCAGTTCCCACAGGCCAGGGTTCTTCACCTTGCCGGAGAAGCCCATCAGCTTGGTGCCGTGGTCTTCGCTGCCTTCGCGGGCCAGCGATTTGTACCAGTCGATGCCGTTGCCGACGATGGCCGGCACGTTGCACAGGGTTTCGACGTTGTTCACGCAGGTCGGTTTGCCCCACACGCCAACGGCTGCCGGGAACGGCGGCTTGGAGCGCGGGTTGGCCCGGCGCCCTTCGAGGGAGTTGATCAGGGCGGTTTCTTCACCGCAGATGTAGCGACCGGCGCCGGTGTGGACGAACAGCTCGAAGTCGAAGCCGCTGCCGAGGATGTTCTTGCCCAGCAGGCCGGCGGCCTTGGCTTCTTCGACCGCACGGTTGAGGTTGCGGGCAGCGGTGGTGTACTCGCCACGCAGGAAGATGTAGCCGCGGTAGGCTTTCAGCGCGCGGGCGCTGATCAGCATGCCTTCGATCAGCAGATGGGGCTGTTGCTCCATCAGCATGCGGTCTTTCCAGGTGTTGGGCTCCATTTCATCCGCGTTGCACAGCAGGTAGCGGATGTTCATGGATTCGTCTTTGGGCATCAGGCCCCATTTGACGCCGGTCGGGAAGCCCGCACCGCCACGGCCCTTGAGGCCGGAATCTTTCACGGTCTGGACGATGTCGTCCTGGGACATTTGTGCCAGGGCCTTGCGGGCGGCAGCGTAGCCGTCCTTGGCCTGGTACTCGTCGAGCCATACCGGTTCGCCGTCGTCACGCAGACGCCAGGTCAGCGGGTGCGTCTCGGCGCTGCGGGCAATGCGGTTGGCCGGGCCGAAGGAAGTGATGGTCATACGTAACCCTCCAGCAGTTTGGTCACGCCAGCAGGCTGGACGTCGCCAAAGGTGTCGTCGTCGATCATCAGGGCCGGGGCCTTGTCGCAGTTACCCAGGCAGCACACTGGCAGCAGGGTGAAGCGGCCATCGGCGGTGGTCTGGCCGAGGCCGATGCCCAGCTCGCTCTGGATCTGGCTGACCACCGACTCGTGGCCGCCGATGTAGCAGACCATGCTGTCGCAGACGCGGATGATGTGCCGGCCAACCGGCTGGCGGAAGATCTGACTATAGAAGGTGGCCACGCCTTCGACGTCGCTGGCGGGAATGCCGAGCAGTTCGCCGATGGCATAGATGGCGCCATCCGGCACCCAGCCGCGGGCCTTCTGAACGATCTTCAGGGCCTCGATGGACGCCGCACGCGGGTCCTCGTAGTGGTGCATCTCGTGCTCGATGGCCGAGCGCTCGGTTTCGCTCAGGACGAAACGATCGGTTTGGATAAGCGTGCTGTTCATGCTTAGCGGTCCACGTCAGCCATAACGAAGTCGATACTGCCCAGGTACGCAATGAGGTCCGCGACCATGCTGCCACGGATCACCGAAGGGATCTGCTGCAGGTGCGGGTAGCTCGGGGTGCGAATCCGGGTGCGGTAGCTCATGGTGCCGCCGTCGCTCGTCAGGTAGTAACTGTTGATGCCCTTGGTCGCCTCGATCATCTGGAAAGATTCGTTGGCCGGCATGACCGGGCCCCACGAAACCTGCAGGAAGTGGGTGATCAGGGTTTCGATGTGCTGCAGGGTGCGCTCTTTCGGCGGCGGCGTGGTCAGCGGGTGATCCGCCTTGTACGGGCCTTCCGGCATGTTGCGCAGGCACTGGTCGATGATGCGGATACTCTGGCGCATCTCTTCGACGCGGACCATGCAGCGGTCATAGGCATCGCCGTTATGGGCCAGCGGTACTTCGAACTCGAAGTTCTCGTAGCCGGAGTACGGACGCGCTTTACGCAGGTCGAAGTCCAGGCCGGTGGAACGCAGGCCAGCACCGGTAACACCCCAGGCCAGGGCCTCTTTGGTGTTGTACTGGGCAACGCCGATGGTCCGCCCCTTGAGGATGCTGTTCTGCAGCGCCGCCTTGGTGTATTCGTCGAGACGCTTGGGCAGCCATTCGACGAAGTCCTTGACCAGCTTGTCCCAGCCGCGTGGCAGGTCGTGGGCGACGCCACCGATACGGTACCAGGCCGGGTGCAGGCGGAAGCCGGTGATCGCTTCGATCACAGTGTAGGCGCGCTGACGGTCGGTGAAGGTGAAGAACACCGGAGTCATGGCGCCAACGTCCTGGATATAGGTACCCAGGAACAGCAGGTGGCTGGTGATGCGGAAGAATTCGGCGAGCATCACGCGGATCACGTCGACTTTCTGCGGCACCTGAATGCCCGCGAGTTTCTCCACGGCCATGACGTACGGCAGGTTGTTCATCACCCCGCCGAGGTAGTCGATTCGGTCGGTGTACGGAATGAAGCTGTGCCAGGACTGGCGCTCGGCCATTTTCTCGGCACCACGGTGGTGGTAGCCGATGTCCGGTACGCAGTCGACGATCTCTTCACCGTCCAACTGCAGGACGATACGGAAGGCACCGTGAGCGGAAGGGTGGTTAGGGCCCAGGTTGAGGAACATGTAGTCCTCGTTGGCGCCCTGACGCTTCATGCCCCAGGCTTCCGGGTTGAAGCGCGCGGCTTCTTCCTCGAGCTGTTGCTTGGCCAGGTTCAGGCTGAACGGGTCGAACTCGGTGGCGCGGGCCGGGAAGTCCTTGCGCAGCGGGTGACCTTCCCAGGTCGGCGGCATCATGATCCGGGTGAGGTGCGGGTGGCCGGCAAAGTCGATGCCGAACATGTCCCAGACTTCACGTTCGTACCAGTTGGCGTTCGGCCAGATACCGGTCACGGTCGGAACGTTCAGGTCGCCTTCGCTGAGGGCCACCTTGATCATCACGTCGCTGTTACGTTCTACCGACATCAGGTGGTAGAACACGGTGAAGTCCGCGCCCGGCAGGCCGCGACGCTGGGTGCGCAGGCGCTCGTCGACGCCGTGCAGGTCGTACAGCATGCTGTACGGCTTCTGCACGTTGCGCAGGAAGTTCATCACTTCGATCAGTTTGGCGCGGGCAACCCACAGTACCGGCATGCCGGTACGGGTTTCCTGGGCGGTGAACGCCTCTGGGCCAAAACGATTGTTCAGTTCGACGACCACATCCTGGTCGTCAGCCTTGTAAGGCGGAATGTAAATAGCGGTGTCCGCTGTCATGGTCTCGGTCGCTTTCGGTCAACGTAGAGAATGAAGCCAGGCCGCCTGTTCGACAGGAACAGGCAGCAGGTCGCTGGATCAGACTTCGTCGGGGCTGCGCAGGTTGGTGACCTGGATGCGCTGTTCACGACGCTGCTCTTTCTGCGAAGGCATCTCGGCGCGGTACACGCCTTGATCGCCGACGACCCAGGAAAGAGGGCGACGCTCCTGGCCAATCGATTCCTGCAGCAGCATCAGGCCTTGCAGGAAAGCTTCAGGGCGAGGCGGGCAGCCAGGCACGTAGACATCCACGGGGAGGAACTTGTCGACCCCCTGAACGACCGAGTAAATGTCGTACATGCCACCGGAGTTGGCGCACGAACCCATGGAGATGACCCACTTGGGTTCGAGCATCTGCTCGTACAGGCGCTGGATGATCGGCGCCATCTTGATGAAGCAGGTGCCGGCGATAACCATGAAGTCGGCCTGACGCGGCGATGCCCGGATGACTTCGGCGCCGAAGCGTGCGATGTCGTGGGGCGCCGTGAAGGCCGTGGTCATCTCCACGTAGCAGCAGGAGAGGCCGAAGTTGTACGGCCACAGGGAGTTCTTGCGACCCCAGTTGACCGCGCCACTGAGCACATCTTCAAGTTTGCCCATGAAGATGTTCTTGTGGACCTGGTCCTCTAGCAGCGAGTCGGAGACGGTTTCCCGTTCGCCGATTGGATATTGCTCGTTAGGCGCATCCGGGTCGATTCTGGTGAGATTGTATTGCATTGCCAAAGCCTCATTGTTTCAGCTTCGCTTGCCGCTTACGACGAGCTTCCGGAGCCCAATCAAGCGCCCCCACCCGATAAAGGTAGACAAGACCTGCCAACAGAATTGCTATGAAAACGAGCGCTTCGACGAATCCGGTCCAGCCGCTTTCGCGGACGGACACAGACCATGCAAAGAGAAAGAGGGCTTCGATATCGAAGATCACGAACAGCATCGCGACCAGATAGAATTTGGCGGATAGGCGCAGACGGGCGCCGCCAGTGGGCAGCATGCCGGATTCGAACGGTTCGTTCTTGCTGCGGCCCCAGGCCTTGCTGCCGAGCAGGGCGGACAGACCGAGCATGAAGGCGCACAGGCCGACGACACCCAAAAGGAAAATGGCAAAGCCCCAGTTGTGGGCGATGAGTCCTGTCGAATCGGGCATGCTGAAAATCCTTAACAGAGAGCGATGGTCTCTGAGCTTGAAAAGAAGTAGAGCAGTGACGATATGTCGCAGCGAAATCTATCGTGCTGATTTTATGGGTAAACCTGGTGCAAGTAAAATTTCTGCAGCAAATTTATTCGTAGCATTAAGAACAAAAATCTTTCGTAATGGTCTGCAGGCCCCGTAGAACGGGCATTGCCCCGGCTTTTGTTAATTATGTTTCTTGTGCCGCGTAATGAACCGCCAACTTTGTAATGATAATTACTATCATTTGACGTCGATTGTTCTGCCTGCGCCAAGCAGTTGCCTGTCAAGTTGTTTGGCATGGCCTTCCCCTGCAAGTTTCCGCACCCATCTTTCTAGCAGCTTTTGGCTGCCGAGTTAGCGCCCTAGGTCAATGCTTTGCGCGGCGTGCGCTGGTACACGGAGGCGGCGATACCCCACTGGCCAAGCCAGTAGCCAAGGATGATCAAGTACGGCGCGGCGGCGAACGGGCTGACGAAGCGGTCGATACCGATCAGGCTGTCGGAGCATACGAAGGCAATGGCGCCGAGCGCGGCCAGGCCGCCACAGGCCAGGGCCCGCCAGAGCATTGCCGTGATTGCGGCGGCATACGCCGCCACTGGCACCTGCAGCTCGCCAAGCCCGGCGCGCATCAGCAGGTTCAGCAGCAGGCCACCGCACAGCAGCGATAGCAGCAGCGCCCAGGGCGCCAGGCTACGGCTTTCGCCGAGGTAGCCGCGCAGGTAGGCCAGGTGGGCGCAAAGGAACGCGCCAAGACCGAACACAAACAGATCGCCTGGCCAGGCCAGCAGGATGTCACCCAGTACCGAGAAGGCCAGGCCGATGGCGATCCAGCGGCGGTACGGGGTATTGTCGGCGTCGCGTAGCCATGCCAGCAGGGCGAGCACCGGGAAGGGTTTGACCAGCAGGGCGAGCAGCGGTTGCTGGCTGGCCAATGCATATATATAGAGGGTGGCGGCACAGAGGGCGATGCAGAGCAGCGTGATAGGGCGGGTCATGACCGATCCTTGGTGTTTTTATGCAGCTAAGGATAGCCAGGTTTGTGCGGGCCGGGTGGGGGTATTCGTCGGCAGGGCCGGCGCTCGCGGGCAGCCGAAAAAAGCAAAACCCGGAGCCCCATCACAGGCCCCGGGTTTTGCGTGTTACCCGAATGTCAGCAACCGATCAGCGATCAGTGGAACTGCTCTTCTTCGGTGGAGCCGGTCAGTGCGGTTACCGAGGACTTGCCACCTTGAATTACGGTGGTCATGTCGTCGAAGTAGCCGGTGCCCACTTCCTGCTGGTGCGCAACGAAGGTGTAGCCTTTCGAAGCGTCAGCGAATTCCTGCTCCTGCAGTTTGACGTACGCAGTCATGTCGTTGCGAGCGTAGTCGTGCGCCAGGTTGAACATGCCGTGCCACATGTTGTGGATGCCTGCCAGGGTGATGAACTGGTGCTTGTAGCCCATGGCCGAGAGTTCGCGCTGGAACTTGGCGATGGTTGCGTCGTCCAGGTTTTTCTTCCAGTTGAACGAAGGCGAGCAGTTGTACGAGAGGATCTGGTCCGGGTATTCCTTCTTGATCGCTTCGGCGAAGCGACGGGCCTCGTCCAGGTCTGGCTTGGCGGTCTCGCACCAGATCAGGTCGGCGTATGGGGCGTAAGCCAGGCCGCGGGCGATGGCTTGATCCAGGCCGGCACGTACCTTGTAGAAGCCTTCCGGGGTGCGCTCGCCGATCACGAACGGCTGGTCGTACGGGTCGCAGTCGCTGGTCAGCAGGTCGGCGGCGTTGGCGTCGGTACGGGCCAGGATGATGGTCGGTACACCGGCAACGTCAGCCGCCAGGCGGGCAGCGCTCAGCTTTTGTACGGCTTCCTGGGTGGGTACCAGAACTTTGCCGCCCATGTGGCCGCATTTCTTGACCGATGCCAGCTGGTCTTCGAAGTGAACGCCGGCGGCGCCTGCTTCGATCATGTTCTTCATCAGCTCGTAGGCGTTCAGTACGCCGCCGAAACCGGCTTCGGCGTCAGCCACGATGGGGGCGAAGTAGTCGATGTAGCCGTCGTCGCCTGGGTTCTTGCCAGCTTTCCACTGGATCTGGTCGGCGCGACGGAACGAGTTGTTGATGCGCTTGACCACGGTTGGAACCGAGTCCACCGGGTACAGCGACTGGTCAGGGTACATCGACTCGGCCGAGTTGTTGTCGGCAGCCACTTGCCAGCCGGACAGGTAGATAGCCTGGATGCCGGCTTTAACCTGCTGGACTGCCTGGCCGCCGGTCAGGGCGCCCATGCAGTTGACGAAATCTTTCTCTGGGCGGAAGGAAGGGTGGGCACCTTTGGTCACCAGGTTCCACAGCTTCTCGGCACCCATGCGGGCCAGGGTGTGCTCTGGCTGCACCGAGCCACGAAGACGAACGACATCAGCGGCAGTGTAGGTACGGGTCACGCCTTTCCAGCGCGGGTTCTCGGCCCAGTCTTTTTCAAGGGCTGCAATTTGCTGTTCGCGTGTCAGTGCCATGGAATCAAACCTCGTCGCATAGGTCGGTAAAATATGTTCGCTCTGTCGGCTGCGCTGTGCATACAGGGGCAGCACCGATTGCTCGCTGATCAGAAGCTGGCGATCAGTCGTGTCTGGCGAAATGTGCGACGGTCGAACGATGGGGCTCGAGGCGGGGGAAGTCGGCGGGTCCTTGGCGTGACGTCTCGGGCAGGGTGGCTCGTGGTTGCCGAACTGCTTCGATCTGGCATTGCCGTGTACCGTTTGATGCGCTTCCGTCCCTCGGGACAACTTCGTTCCAGTCGCAATCTCGTCAAA
Source organism: Pseudomonas sp. SDI (assembly GCF_003105155.1). Taxonomy (GTDB): domain Bacteria; phylum Pseudomonadota; class Gammaproteobacteria; order Pseudomonadales; family Pseudomonadaceae; genus Aquipseudomonas. The sequence goes on from NZ_QETK01000022.1 coordinate 63,969, forward strand.
CCGCCTTGTGGGCTGTACAGACACGAGTCGGCTCAGGTGGGTGAGTTAGAGCGCGACTCGAAGGCCCTTGCCAGGGCCTCTGATTAGCGGGAGCGGGGCCATCATGCCTCTGCGATTTGAGGCCGTCAAATGTTTTGTAGTGCTTTTTTCACACCACTACATCTTTGGTCTAATACGACTCTTGGGTCAGTTTCGAGGCCTTTGGTCGAAGCCTTGATTTCCGTGGCTTTAGTCCAGGGCGTCGACTTTTACCCGCAATGTCATGTTTTCACCACGCTGGGTGCTGTAACTCAGTGCTGAAGCGCTTCTTTGTGACTGACTCTGCTGGTTGATACCGGCCAGGGTGATCCATTCGCCCAGGCGGCCAGTGACTTTTGTGTCGGTGCTTTGCACCTTCACTACATCGGGACGTTCCTGGCTCATGCGGTCATTGTTGGTGCTGATGCTTAAGTGAACGGTCTCGCCGGATACGCTGGCGGTCACATAGAAGCCCTGGGTGACGTTGCGGTATTCAGTCTGGCTTTGCAGGCGGCCGTAGCCGTCGCTTTGCGTGCTGCTGATGGGGATGCTCTGGCCAACCTGGATCAGCGCGGGAGTGCCTTCGCTGGCCTGGATCTGTTGCAGGCCGCCTTCGCGATTGGCGGTGCCGTAGCGGATCACGTGGGCGTTGCCGCGGCTGTCCTGGTAATTGCTGTCGTCGTTGTCGACACTGATCAGCAGGCGCCTGGGTGCTGTGTCGAGTTGTTGCAGCAGGGTGCGCAGCGCGTCGATGCGATTCGGTTCGGCGTTGACGATCAGCTTGTTTTCGAAGGCGCTGACGCTGCCATCCTTGCCGATAAACGATTGTGCAGTGGGGAGCAGCTCGGCGCTGGTGCGATGATTCAGTGGCAGGACTTCGGTGGCGGCCAGTGCGCCGAGGCTGAACGACAGAAGCAGGGAGGCGAGCAGGGGGCGTAGCGGCATGTCCATGATCTCCGCGGGTGGAGAAGACATGATGGCAAATTTGCTGGAGGTTGTCCGGCTCGTGTGGCACCTGACCCGAGCGTGTGGGGCTTGCCGGCGATGAGGTCGCTGTGGACTGTATCGCCGGCAACGGGGCTGCCGAGGCTGGGTCAGGCTGGTTGCTTGGAGTCGCGAACCATGTCGACGTGAGCAATGCCCGCTTCGAGGAACTCCTCGCTGACCACTTTGAAGCCCAGGCGCTCGTAGAACGCCGTGGCATGCACCTGTGCCGTCAGCATCTGCTGCTTCAGGTCGCGGTGCTGTGCTTCGTCGATGGCTGCTTGCATCAGTGCGTCACCCACTTTCAGCCCGCGCCAGTCCTTGAGTACCGATACCCGGCCAATCTGGCCATCCTGCAACAGGCGCGCAGTACCTACGGCAAAGTCGCCTTCGAAGGCCAGGAAGTGGATCGCATCGTTGTCGTCCGCATCCCACTCCAGCTCCGGTGGTACCGACTGTTCCAGGATGAACACTGCTTCGCGGATGCGGCGAATGTCCGCGTTGTCCTTCTGCCAGTCGGCGACGCGTACGTGGATCTTATTCATTGGCGAACCCCAGGCTTCCCTGCTTGATCAGCTCGCAGATCAGGGTCAGGCTCTGCTCGTCGTCCAGCCACTTGGCCAGGTTCTCGATGTGCAGGGCGTCGGCGGCGCAGATCAGCTTCAGCAGTTCGCGCAGATTGCCCGGCAGCAGGCGGCTCTGGCCGCTGGCGAACAACAGCAGGTTATCGTCGACTTCCGACCAGGCCAGGCGGGCGCTCGGGTTGCGGATCAATAGGGCGCCTTGTTCCAGCGCGTCGATCAGCTCTTCCTCGCTCAGTGCTTCGCCGCTCACCATTTCCGGGTAGCGCGGCTCGGTCATGAATTGGCCGAACCAGGTCAGCAGCAGGCGCTCGTCGCCCATGTGCTCGGCGAGCAGGCCCTTGAGGCGGCCGAGGGCGTCGTGCTGGATCTGGTGCGGGTCGCTCACCGGCTGCGCATCGGCATCGCTGTAGCGTTCTTCGTCAGGCAGGAACTGGCTGAGGAAGTCGGTGAAGTGGGTCAATACTTCGGCGGCACTGGGTGCCCGGAAGCCGACCGAGTAGGTCAGGCAGTCGTCTTCGGCAATGCCGTAATGGGCGATGCGTGGCGGCAGGTAGAGCATGTCGCCAGGCTCCAGGGTCCACTCCTCGGTCTGCTCGAAGTCGGCGAGGATGCGCAGGTCGGCATGATCGATCAGTGGGCTGTCGCTATCGCACAGTTGGCCGACTTTCCAGTTGCGCTTGCCCTGGCCTTGCAGCAGAAACACGTCGTAGTTGTCGAAGTGCGGGCCGACGCTGCCACCCGGGGCGGCGTAGCTGATCATTACGTCGTCGATGCGCCAGCTTGGCAGGAAGCGGAAGTGTTCCAGCAGTTCGGCAACTTCCGGTACGAACTGGTCGACAGCCTGCACCAGCAGGGTCCAGTCGCGCTCGGGCAGTTTGCTGAAGGCGTCCTCTTCGAACGGGCCGCGGCGCAGTTCCCATGGGCGCTCGCCATGTTCGAGCACCAGGCGCGATTCGACTTCTTCTTCCAGGGCCAGGCCGGCCAGTTCGTCGGCGTCGATCGGGCTTTCGAAATCGGTAAAGGCCTGGCGCACCAGCAGGGGTTTCTTCTGCCAGTAGTCGCGCAGGAATTCGCGTGCTGTCAGGCCGCCGAGGAGCTGCAGTGGAGTATCAGGATTCATGTGTAACCTATTGAAAAAAAGTAATTTTCTTTCAGCAATAAAAACGCCCGGCTCGGCCGGGCGTTAACACGCGGGGCGCAGCTCAGATGCGCTTGGCTTGTGCCGCCGCGTTGCCGATGTAGTTCGCCGGGGTGAGTTTTTTCAACTCGGCGCGTGCCTCGGCAGGCATGTCCAGACCATCGATGAAGGTCAACAGTGCTTCAGGGCTGATGCCTTTGCCGCGGGTCAGCTCCTTGAGCTTCTCGTACGGGTTTTCGATGTCGTAGCGACGCATGACGGTCTGGATTGGCTCGGCCAGGACTTCCCAGCAGGCATCCAGGTCTTCGGCGATGCGCGCGGTATTGATTTCCAGCTTGCCGATGCCCTTGAGGCTGGCTTCGTAGGCAATCACGCTGTGAGCGAAACCGACGCCCAGGTTGCGCAGCACGGTGGAGTCGGTCAGGTCGCGCTGCCAGCGCGAGATCGGCAGCTTGCTGGCCAGGTGCTGGAACAGCGCGTTGGCGATACCCAGGTTGCCTTCGGAGTTCTCGAAGTCGATCGGGTTGACCTTGTGCGGCATGGTCGAGGAGCCGATTTCGCCGGCAATCGTGCGCTGCTTGAAGTAGCCCAGGGAGATGTAGCCCCAGATATCGCGATCGAAGTCGATCAGGATGGTGTTGAAGCGGGCGATCGCGTCGAACAGCTCGGCGATGTAGTCGTGCGGTTCGATCTGGGTGGTGTACGGGTTGAACTCCAGGCCCAGCTCGTCTTCGATAAAGGCGCGGGCATTGGCTTCCCAATCGATCTGCGGGTAGGCCGACAGGTGGGCGTTGTAGTTGCCCACGGCACCGTTGATCTTGCCCAGCAGCGGCACGGCGGCTACCTGGGCGATCTGGCGCTCCAGACGGTAGACGACGTTGGCCAGCTCTTTGCCCAGGGTGGTCGGCGAAGCCGGCTGGCCGTGGGTGCGCGACAGCATCGGTACGTCGGCGAAGCGGTGGGCCAGTTCACGGATCGAGCCGGCGATCTGACGCATCAGCGGCAGCAGCACGCTGTCGCGGCCTTCACGCAGCATCAGCGCGTGGGACAGGTTGTTGATGTCCTCGCTGGTGCAGGCGAAGTGGATGAACTCGCTGACCTTGGCCAGTTCCGGCAGCTTGGCGGCCTGCTCCTTGAGCAGGTACTCGATGGCCTTGACGTCGTGGTTGGTGGTGCGCTCGATCTCTTTGACGCGCTCGGCGTGTTCGAGGGCGAAGTCGTCGGCCAGGCTGTTGAGCACGGCGTTGGCTTCGGCGGAGAACGCCGGGACTTCAGCGATCTGTGGGTGGGCGGCCAGGCGCTGGAGCCAGCGGACCTCGACCAGGGCGCGGAAACGGATCAGGCCGTATTCGCTGAAAATAGGGCGCAGGGCCTGGGTTTTGCCGGCGTAGCGGCCGTCAACAGGGGAAACCGCAGTGAGCGAGGAGAGCTGCATGGGGTGTTCTCGGACAGTCGGGCAACGAAAAGGGCGCATATCATACATGAAAAACGCGCCCGGGTCGGGGGTATTCGGTCGGCTGCAGCAGGGTCAGCCGCGCAACATTGGGTAAAGCTCTTTGAGCAGCTTGCGCCGGCTGATCACCAGTTGCCAGCGGTGCCCGCCGAGCTGTCGCCACAGGCGCGCGGCGCGGATGCCGGCCAGCAGCAGGGCGCGGATCTTCGAGGCATTGCTCGGCTGCTGCAGGTGGCGCATGTCGCCATGCACCTGGATGCGTTGGCGCAGGGTGCTCAGGGTGTCCTGGTAGAGGGAGCCACTGGACGCAATGACGTTCTCGTGCACCAGGCCGAAATGCTCGGCCTGGGACTGGATTTGAGGCAGGCGATTGCCAATGATCTCGAGCATGTCGCCACGCTTGGCCAGCTGGCGCTCAAGGCCGAGCATTGCCAGGGCATAGCGCAGCGGCTCGCGCTGCAGGCTGCCAGGGTCGCGTTCGAGTGCGCTGGCCAGCGCGCGGTAGCCGTCGCGCAGGTTGATATCGTCGCCACCGAACACCTCCAGGGTGTCCTTCGGGTCGCGCACCAGCAGGCTGCCCAGCATGCAGCCGAGGTTGGCTTCGCTGGCCTGGCCGGTGCGGGCAATGCGGTCAACCAGTACGGCGGCCTGGAAAACCCCGCCGAGGGCGATCAGTTGCTCCTGCATTGCATTCATCAACGGCTGCTCCAGGGTTCGGCGACTTCGATCACGCCACCACCCAGGCAGATTTCCCCGTCATAGAACACTACCGACTGACCCGGGGTCACGGCGCGTTGTGGCTCGTCGAACACTGCGCGGTAACCGCTTTCGGTATGCTCCAGCGTGCAGTGCTGGTCGCTCTGGCGATAGCGGACCTTGGCTGTCAGGCGGCGCGGGCTGCTCAGGTCGATCGGGTTGACCCAGAAAATTTCCGAGGCCAGCAGGGCGCGGGAGAACAGCCATGGGTGTTCGTTGCCCTGGCCGACTACCAGCACGTTGCGTCCGAGGTCTTTTTCCAGTACGTACCACGGCTCGTCGCTGGCGTCTTTCAGGCCGCCGATGCCCAGGCCCTGGCGCTGGCCGATGGTGTGGTACATCAGGCCGTGATGGCGGCCAATGACCTCGCCGTCGGTGGTCTGGATCTCGCCCGGCTGGGCCGGCAGATACTGCTTGAGGAAGTCGCTGAAGCGGCGCTCGCCAATGAAGCAGATGCCGGTGGAGTCTTTCTTCTTCGCCGTGGCCAGGCCATGTTTCTCGGCGATGGCGCGTACTTCGGGTTTCTCCAGTTCACCCACCGGGAACAGCGTGCGGGCGATCTGCTCGCCGCCCACGGCGTGCAGGAAGTAGCTTTGGTCCTTGTTCGGGTCCAGGCCCTTGAGCAGTTCGGTGCGTCCGTCGGTGTCGCGGCGGCGCACATAGTGGCCGGTGGCGATCAGGTCGGCGCCGAGCATCAGTGCGTAATCGAGGAACGCCTTGAACTTGATCTCGCGGTTGCAGAGGATGTCCGGGTTCGGCGTGCGGCCGGCCTTGTATTCTTCAAGGAAGTGTTCGAAGACGTTATCCCAGTATTCGGCGGCGAAGTTTGCGGTGTGCAGCTTGATACCGATGCGGTCGCATACGGCCTGGGCGTCGGCCAGGTCTTCGCGGGCGGTGCAGTATTCGGTGCCGTCGTCCTCTTCCCAGTTCTTCATGAACAGGCCTTCCACCTGGTAGCCCTGCTCCATCAGCAGGAGGGCGGAAACGGAAGAGTCCACGCCGCCGGACATGCCGACGATGACGCGCGTCTTTTCGGATTCGTAGAGAGCAGGTTCGGACATAGGTATGGGATGCGTATCTGGGAAAAAGACAACGATTCTATCAGGCTGCGCCGTTCAAGGCTAAAGCCGGCTCAATCGCGGATCAGCTCAAGGCTGTGCAAGGGCCCGGCGAGGTAGTCGTCAAGGCAGCGCGGCACCAGTTCGCTGCGCCAGTGGCTTGGGTCGGCGAGCAGTTCTTCGCGGCTCAGCCACACGGCGCGGACGATGTCGCTGTCGAGGGTGCGGAGGGGGTGGTGGCGCAGCGGGCGGGCGGCGAAGCAGATGCGCTGGTAGGTCACGCCGTTGCTGGGTGCGGTGTACAGGTAGATGCCGACGACACCGGTCAATTCTACCTCCCAGGCGGTTTCTTCGAGGGTTTCGCGCAGGGCGGCATCGCGCAGGCTTTCGTTGGCTTCGAGGTGCCCGGCGGGTTGGTTGAAGACGTGCTGGCCGGCTTTGAATTCCTCGACGAAGAGGAAGCGGCCCTGGTCTTCGACGATGGTGGCGACGGTGATATGAGGGTGCCAGATCATACGTTTGCCCTTGTGTCGGTGGGGTGTCTCATCGCGGGCTCGTCCCACGAGGTAGTCGTCGCAAAATCCAAAAAGCAAAAACCCCGGTGCGTGGCCGGGGCTCTTGTTGTTACTTCAAGCGAACCTTACAGGGCGGAAATCGCGCTGTTGAAGGTTTCGCTTGGGCGCATCACCTTGCGGGTCAGCTCGGCATCCGGGTAGTAGTAACCACCGATTTCTGCCGGCTTGCCCTGAACGGCGTTGAGTTCGGCAACGATGGTTGCCTCGTTCTCGGCCAGGACTTTCGCCAGGGGGGCGAAGCGCGCTTGCAGGGCGGCGTCGGCGGTTTGTGCCGCCAGTGCCTCGGCCCAGTACAGGGTCAGGTAGAAGTGGCTGCCACGGTTGTCGATGCTGCCGACCTTGCGGGCTGGCGACTTGTTGCTGTCGAGGAACTGGCCGGTGGCCTGGTCCAGGGTGCTGGCCAGAACCTTGGCTTTCGGGTTGGCGTAGGCGTTGCCCAAGTGTTCCAGGGAAGCGGCCAGGGCCAGGAATTCACCCAGCGAGTCCCAGCGCAGGAAGTTCTCTTCAACCAGTTGCTGGACGTGCTTCGGTGCCGAGCCGCCGGCGCCGGTTTCGAACAGACCGCCGTTGTTCATCAGCGGTACGATCGAGAGCATTTTGGCGCTGGTGCCCAGTTCCATGATCGGGAACAGGTCGGTCAGGTAGTCGCGCAGGACGTTGCCGGTCACCGAAATGGTGTCCTGGCCGGCGCGGATGCGCTGCAGCGAAACGGCCATGGCCTCGACCGGTGCCAGAACACGGATGTCCAGGCCGGCGGTGTCGTGGTCTTTCAGGTACTTCTGGACCTTCTCGATCAGCACGCCGTCGTGGGCGCGCTGTGGGTCGAGCCAGAAGATCGCTGGGGTGGCGCTGGCACGGGCACGGTTGACCGCCAGTTTGACCCAGTCCTGAATCGGTGCGTCCTTGGTCTGGCACATGCGGAAGATATCGCCCGCTTCCACGTCCTGTTGCAGCAGCAGGTTGCCTTTGCTGTCGAGGATGCGGATAACGCCGTCGGCCTTGGCCTGGAAGGTCTTGTCGTGCGAGCCGTACTCTTCGGCTTTCTGCGCCATCAGGCCAACGTTAGGCACGCTGCCCATGGTGGTTGGGTCGAAGGCGCCGTGTTTCTTGCAGTCTTCGATTACCGCCTGGTAGATGGTTGCGTAGCAGCGATCCGGGATCACTGCCTTGGTGTCTTGCAACTGGCCTTCGGCGTTCCACATCTTGCCCGAGTCGCGGATCATCGCCGGCATCGAGGCGTCGACGATGACGTCGCTTGGCACGTGCAGGTTGGTGATGCCCTTGTCCGAGTTGACCATTGCCAGCGCTGGGCGCACGGCGTAGACAGCCTGGATGTCGGCTTCGATTTCAGCTTGCTGTTCGGCTGGCAGCGCCTTGATGCGTGCGTACAGGTCGCCGATACCGTTGTTCAGGTTGAAACCGACCTGTTCCAGTACGGCGGCGTGCTTGGTCAGCGCGTCCTTGTAGTACTCGGCAACGATCTGGCCGAACATGATCGGGTCGGAGACCTTCATCATGGTGGCTTTCAGGTGAACCGACAGCAGTACGCCCTGGGCCTTGGCTTCTTCGATCTCGGCAGCGATGAAGCTGCGCAGCGCCTTGGTGCTCATCACGGCGCAGTCGATGATCTCGCCGGCCTTGACTGCGGTTTTCTCTTTCAGTACCGACGTGCTGCCGTCTTTGCCCAGCAGTTCGATACGCAGGGTGTCGTCGGCTTCGATCAGGGCGGCTTTTTCGCTGCCGTAGAAGTCGCCGTTGTTCATGTGGGCAATGTGCGACTTGGAGTCGGCAGCCCAGGCGCCCATCTTGTGTGGGTGCTTGCGCGCGTAATTCTTGACCGACAGCGGTGCGCGGCGGTCGGAGTTGCCTTCGCGCAGCACCGGGTTTACGGCGCTGCCCTTGATACGGTCGTAACGGGCTTTGGCTTCTTTGTCGGCGTCGCTGGCCGGCGCTTCCGGGTAGTCCGGGATGTTGAAGCCCTTGGCTTGCAGTTCCTTGATCGCGGCTTTCAGCTGCGGTACCGAGGCGCTGATGTTCGGCAGCTTGATGATGTTGGCTTCAGGCGTGGTCGCCAGTTGGCCCAGTTCTGCCAGATGGTCGGCCACTTGCTTGTCGGCGCCGAGCTGTTCGGGGAAGGCAGAGAGGATGCGGCCGGCGAGAGAGATGTCCCGGGTTTCAACGGCGATGTCGGCGGTTGCGGTGAAGGCTTCGACAACGGGCAGCAATGAATAGGTGGCGAGGGCAGGGGCTTCGTCGGTGAAGGTGTAGATGATCTTGGATCGGGTGGGCATATTCGGGTTAACTCTCTGTTTTGCTGAGCGTGCGCAGAATCTCGAGGTGCGCAGGGTAGGCGCTTCGCTCAGGCATATCTATGAGCAGAAGGTCGAGGGTTCTGTGCGGTGATGGTGGGTGCATCAGTCGAGTGTCAAACGGCTGAACTGCGGTAACAGCCCAGTCTTGTCGGGGTCCGAGGTCTCATTCCAGACGGGTCGCCCCTGGTGACCCTTTGGTCACCGGCCCGGAGTATATCAAACCCTTGCTCGGAGTCATCAAGGCGAAGAGGCCGGATGGCCACTTATAGACGAAAGAAGTAGAGGTTTTTCGCCAATTGTTACGGTTCACCGGGTGAGGTTTCCGTTATCCGCCAACTGGGTTAGGCTCTGCTGATTGCATGATGACCAATCAAACCAAAAAAGCGGAGTGCAGCATGGGATACCAGAAAATCAAGGTTCCGGCAGTCGGCGACAAAATCACCGTCAATGCAGACCATTCTCTCAATGTTCCAGACAATCCGATTATCCCGTTCATCGAAGGCGACGGCATTGGCGTCGATGTCAGCCCGGTGATGATCCGGGTGGTCGATGCTGCGGTCGAGAAGGCCTATGGTGGCAAGCGCAAGATCGCCTGGATGGAAGTCTACGCCGGCGAGAAAGCCACCCAGGTCTATGACCAGGACACCTGGCTGCCCCAGGAGACCCTCGATGCAGTGAGGGAGTACGTGGTTTCGATCAAGGGCCCGCTGACCACCCCGGTCGGTGGCGGTATCCGTTCGCTGAACGTGGCCCTGCGTCAGCAGCTCGACCTTTACGTATGCCTGCGCCCGGTGGTGTGGTTCCAGGGGGTGCCAAGCCCGGTGAAGAAGCCAGGCGACGTCGACATGGTGATCTTCCGCGAGAACTCCGAAGACATCTATGCCGGTATCGAGTGGAAGGCTGGCTCGCCCGAGGCCATCAAGGTCATCAAGTTCCTCAAGGAAGAAATGGGCGTTACCAAGATCCGTTTTGACCAGGACTGCGGTATCGGCATCAAGCCGGTGTCGAAGGAAGGCACCCAGCGCTTGGTGCGCAAAGCCCTGCAGTACGTTGTGGATAACGACCGCGAGTCGCTGACCATCGTGCACAAAGGCAACATCATGAAATTCACCGAAGGTGCCTTCAAGGACTGGGGCTACGAAGTCGCCAAGAACGAATTCGGCGCCGAGCTGCTCGATGGCGGCCCATGGATGAAGTTCAAGAACCCGAAAACCGGCCGCGAGGTGATCGTCAAGGACGCCATTGCCGACGCCATGCTGCAGCAGATCCTGCTGCGTCCGGCCGAGTACGATGTGATCGCTACCCTCAACCTCAATGGCGACTACCTGTCCGACGCGCTGGCGGCGGAGGTGGGTGGCATCGGTATCGCGCCGGGTGCCAACCTGTCCGATACCGTGGCCATGTTCGAAGCCACCCATGGCACCGCGCCGAAATACGCCGGCAAGGACCAGGTCAACCCAGGTTCGGTGATTCTCTCGGCAGAGATGATGCTGCGTCATCTGGGCTGGACCGAGGCGGCCGACCTGATCATCAAGGGCACCAACGGTGCCATTGCAGCGAAAACCGTGACCTACGACTTCGAACGTCTGATGGAAGGCGCCACTCTGGTGTCGTCGTCCGGCTTCGGCGAGGCGCTGATCAAGCACATGTAAGGCAGCACAAAAACCGGCCAGTCCTCACGAGCTGGCCGGTTTTTTTATGCTGATTCGATCAGGCGTTGATGGGTTCTGTAGACGGAGCGGTGTCGGCAGTTCTGCTTGCGGCTGCTTCTGGCGACCCCATAATGTCGACAGCATGCAGTCCTTTCGGGCCCTGGGTGATGTTGAAGGTAACGGTCTGGCCCGCTTTAAGCGTTTTATAGCCATCCATTTTTATCGCCGAATAGTGCGCGAACAGATCTTCTGTCTTGCCTTCTTCATTGATGAAGCCATAGCCCTTGGCGTTGTTGAACCACTTGACTTTACCGCTTGCCATCCTCATATCCCTCTGCAAAGGACTCCATCACTGGAGTATCATCCACTCCATCCGCATTGAACCTGCGAAAATTCTGGTTGACTGCGCGGATCTTTATCGACCACGGTGGGTTCTTATTGGTTGTAACACCGTTTTGCCGATAGTCAAGGTCAGGCGACGGCACGCTTCGTGCGCCGGCCAAGCGGTCAACCCACAACCTTAACTTGCCGAAATGATGAAATTCTTTCCATGCATGCACATAGCCAGATTCGACTAACATTCAATCAGGATCGCCCGCAATCGCATGAGGACGATGATTCCGGCCTGGCGGTACAGGAAGCCAAGCCGACGCTGCAGGCGCCACCGATGTACAAGGTGGTTTTGTTCAACGATGACTACACACCGATGGATTTCGTCGTCGAAGTGCTCGAGGTGTTTTTTAACCTTAATCGCGAGCTGGCGACCAAGGTCATGCTGGCCGTCCACACAGAAGGACGGGCAGTGTGCGGATTGTTTACCCGCGACATCGCCGAGACCAAGGCCATGCAGGTCAACCAATACGCAAGGGAAAGCCAGCATCCGCTACTCTGTGAAATCGAGAAGGACGGTTAATCGCCGACCACTTGGGTATGAGGTGAAGCTATGTTAAACCGCGAGCTCGAAGTCACCCTCAATCTGGCCTTCAAGGAGGCCCGTTCGAAGCGTCATGAGTTCATGACCGTCGAACACCTTCTGCTGGCGCTATTGGATAATGAGGCCGCCGCCACCGTTTTGCGTGCCTGCGGCGCAAACCTCGACAAGCTCAAACACGACCTGCAGGAGTTTATCGACTCCACCACGCCGTTGATCCCCGTACATGACGAGGATCGCGAGACCCAGCCAACCCTGGGCTTTCAGCGGGTACTGCAGCGGGCCGTCTTCCATGTCCAGAGCTCGGGCAAACGTGAAGTCACCGGCGCCAATGTGCTGGTCGCGATTTTCAGCGAACAGGAAAGTCAGGCAGTGTTTCTGCTCAAACAGCAGAGCGTTGCCCGGATCGACGTGGTCAACTACATCGCCCATGGCATCTCCAAGGTGCCGGGTCATGGTGAGCACAACAGCGATGGTGAGCAGGACATGCAGGACGAAGAGGGTGGTGAAACGTCCTCCTCGGGCAATCCGCTGGACGCCTATGCAGCCAATCTGAATGAACTGGCGCGCCAAGGCCGTATCGACCCCCTGGTTGGCCGGGAGAGCGAAGTCGAGCGTGTGGCACAGATTCTGGCGCGGCGCCGCAAGAACAACCCGCTGCTGGTCGGTGAGGCCGGCGTCGGTAAAACCGCTATTGCCGAGGGCCTGGCCAAGCGCATCGTTGACGGCCAGGTGCCCGATCTGCTTGCGCAAAGCGTGGTGTATTCGCTCGACCTGGGCGCGTTGCTTGCCGGTACCAAGTACCGCGGCGATTTCGAGAAGCGCTTCAAGGCGCTACTCAACGAGCTGCGTAAACGGCCGCAGGCGATTCTGTTCATCGACGAGATCCACACCATCATTGGTGCCGGCGCGGCGTCGGGTGGGGTAATGGATGCTTCCAACCTGCTCAAGCCGCTGCTGTCTTCGGGGGATATTCGTTGCATCGGTTCGACCACCTTCCAGGAATTCCGCGGCATCTTCGAGAAAGACCGTGCCCTGGCGCGGCGCTTCCAGAAGGTCGATGTCAGCGAGCCATCGGTGGAAGACACCGTCGGTATCCTGCGCGGGCTCAAGGGTCGCTTCGAGTCGCACCACAGCATCGAGTACAGCGACGAGGCGCTGCGCGCTGCTGCCGAGCTGGCGGCACGCTACATCAATGATCGGCACATGCCGGACAAGGCTATCGATGTGATCGACGAGGCGGGTGCCTACCAGCGCCTGCAGCCGGTCGAGATGCGCGTCAAGCGCATCGACGTACCGCAAGTCGAGGACATCGTCGCCAAGATTGCGCGGATTCCACCGAAACACGTCACCAGTTCCGACAAGGAGCTGTTGCGTAACCTGGAGCGCGACCTGAAGCTGACCGTATTCGGTCAGGATGCGGCCATCGATTCGCTGGCGACCGCCATCAAGCTGTCGCGGGCCGGCCTCAAGGCGCCGGACAAGCCGGTGGGCTCGTTCCTGTTCTCCGGTCCGACCGGGGTCGGTAAAACCGAGGCCGCGCGGCAGCTGGCCAAGGCGCTGGGGGTGGAGCTGGTGCGCTTCGACATGTCCGAGTACATGGAGCGGCACACGGTTTCGCGGCTGATCGGTGCGCCTCCGGGGTATGTCGGGTTCGACCAGGGTGGTTTGCTGACCGAAGCCATTACCAAGCAGCCGCATTGTGTGCTGCTGCTCGACGAAATCGAGAAGGCCCACCCGGAAGTCTTCAACCTGCTGCTGCAGGTAATGGACCACGGTACGTTGACCGACAACAATGGGCGCAAGGCGGACTTCCGCAACGTCATCGTGATCATGACCACCAACGCCGGCGCCGAGACGGCTGCGCGGGCCTCGATTGGCTTCACGCACCAGGATCACTCGTCCGACGCGATGGAAGTGATCAAGAAGAGCTTCACGCCGGAGTTCCGCAACCGTCTGGACACCATCATCCAGTTTGGTCGCCTCAGTCACGAGACGATCAAGAGCGTGGTGGACAAGTTCCTCACCGAGCTGCAGGCGCAACTGGAAGACAAGCGCGTTCTGCTAGAGGTGTCGGATGCGGCGCGTAGCTGGCTGGCTGCCGGTGGCTACGATGCCCAGATGGGCGCGCGGCCAATGGCGCGGCTGATCCAGGACAAGATCAAGCGGCCTTTGGCTGAAGAGATCCTGTTTGGCGAGCTGGCCGAGCATGGCGGTGTGGTGCACATCGACATTCGCGATGACGAGCTGGTCTTCGATTTCGAGACCACGGCAGAAATGGCCTGACGCCGAGTGCCTGTGGGGACCGGTCTTGCCGGCGATGCGGCCAAATGGGCGCTATCGTCGGCAAGGCCGGCTCACACTAGGCGGCGTTATCAGGCGCACACAAAAACGCCCGGCATATAGCCGGGCGTTTTTGTGTGTATCGATCAACGAGCGCGGTAGGTGATGCGCCCTTTGCTCAGGTCATATGGCGTCAGTTCGACGCGGACCTTGTCACCGGTCAGAATACGGATGTAATTCTTGCGCATCTTGCCGGAGATATGCGCGGTAACGACGTGCCCGTTTTCCAACTCCACGCGGAACATGGTGTTGGGCAGGGTGTCGACGACAGTGCCTTCCATTTCGAAGCTGTCTTCTTTCGACATGCAGTAAAGCCCTCGGTATCCAGTTATTGGCCCGGTGCAACTGCGCCAGGCTAAAAAGTGGCGTGCATTGTGCCTGAAAAATGGGGGGCAAGCCAAGATTTTCAGTTCAGGGTCACCCAGCGCTGATTGATCAGCAGCTCGATGGGTCGGTACTGGGTCTTGTAGTTCATCTTTTTGCAGTTCTTGATCCAGTACCCGAGATAGACTGCGTCGAGGCCCAGGCGCAGGGTTTCGCCGATCTGCCAGAGGATTGCATAGCGCCCGAGGCTGCGCCGTTCCTCCCCTGGTTCGTAGAAGGTATACACCGCCGAAATGCCGTTGGGCAGCAGGTCGGTCACGGCCACCGCGAGCAGCTTGCCGTCCAGGCGGAACTCGTAGAAGCGCGAGAACGGCAGGTCGCGAACCAGGAAAGTGGAAAACTGGTCGCGGCTGGGCGGGAACATGTCGCCGTCGGAATGGCGCTGCTCGATGTAGCGCCGGTACAGCTCGAAATATTCTTCGCTGAAGCTGGGGCGGGCGGATGTCACGCTGAGGTCGGCATTGCGCTTGACGATGCGCTTCTGCTGGCGATTGGGGGTGAAGCGTACGGCGGGGATGCGTGCTGGTACGCAGGCATTGCAGTTCTGGCAATGCGGCCGGTAAAGGTGGTCGCCGCTGCGGCGAAAGCCCATTTCCGAGAGGTCTGCGTAGACGTCGACGTCCATCGGCTGGCTCGGATCGAGAAACAGCGTGGTCGCTTGCTCGCCAGGCAGGTAGCTGCAGGTATGGGGTTGAGTGGCATAAAACTTCAACCGCGCCAGCTCTGTCATGATCAACCCCTCGGACGTACTTTTTTACAAGTGTAAGCCAGCTGTGAAAACTCGCCTAGCAAACGCCTTGCTGGCACATCCAGGTGGCGCTGTTGGGCTGGTCGAGGTAGCGCTGCAGGTAATCGGCGAAGCTGGCCCGGGCAATTGCTCGGGCGCCCAGACTGTGCAGATGGTCGGTGGGCATCTGACAGTCGATCAGCACGAAACCGGCGGCCTTGAGGTGCTCCACCAGGTGCACGAAGCCGACCTTGGAGGCATTGTCGGCCCGGCTGAACATCGACTCGCCAAAGAACAGCCGGCCCATGGCCAGGCCGTACAGGCCGCCGACCAGCTCGCCGTTGTCGCGCACCTCGACGCTGTGAGCGAAGCCCTGCTGGAACAGCTTGAGGTAGGCCGCCTGCATGCTGTCGGTGATCCAGGTGCCGTCGGCGTAGGCGCGCGGGGCGGCACAGTTGGCGATGACGGCGGTGAAGTCCTGGTCGAAGCTGACTTGGAAGCGCCCCTGGCGCAGGGTTTTGCGCAGCGAGCGCGATACGTGCAGCTCGTCGGGGAACAGCACCGTGCGCGGGTCGGGCGACCACCAGAGAATCGGCTGGCCATCCTGGAACCACGGGAAGCAGCCATGCCGGTAGGCCTGTACCAGGCGTTCGGCACTTAGGTCGCCACCGGCGGCGAGCAGGCCGTTGGGGTCGTGCAGGGCCTTGTCCAGAGGCGGGAAGTCCAGCGAGGTGCGGCTTAGCCAGGTCAGCATTGTCGTCAGGTACTGAAAACGGAAGAGGGGAGGGCGCCCAGCATCGCGCGCCAGGGCGCGGCGGTCAATCGCGCGAAACATCCGGGAACAGCCGGTGCCTACATGAGAGACCGTGTCGCAGCGGAGCTGGGCAACTTGCCAGCGGCTTTGTTGTCACAGCTGCACAAAAACACCGCATAAGCCTTTGTCACAAAAGAAAATGCGTGCTCAAATTGCCGTATAGGAAATTGGCCCCCGTTTACGCCCCGTTCCGGCGTGCCGCCATGGCGGTAGGCGGGCAGTAATGTTAAAAGTAGTGGTTTGTTGACCGTTCACCCTGGTCAACCACTGTTGGACGCGCTGAAAGCGCAGGAATCGACCTGTTTTGAAGAAATCCACCGCAACTCCCAATCCCGAGCCTCTCTGGCGCCAGCAGCTGCATTACCGGCTCAAGGAAGGTGCGCTGATCGCCATGGGCGCGTTGTGCCTGTACCTGTGGATGGCCCTGCTCACGTACGATCAGGCCGACCCGGGGTTCAGTCACACCAGCAACGTCGAGCAGGTGCAGAACGCCGCCGGCCGCGCCGGAGCCTTCTTCGCCGACATCATGTTCATGGTGCTGGGCTATTTCGCCTACATCTTCCCGTTGCTGCTGGCGATCAAGACCTGGCAGATCTTCCGTGAGCGCCATCAGCCGTGGCAGTGGAGCGGCTGGCTGTTCTCCTGGCGACTGATCGGCCTGGTGTTCCTGGTGCTTTCCGGTGCCGCGCTGGCACACATCCACTTCCATTCCGCGCCCAGCCTGCCAGCTTCCGCCGGTGGCGCGCTGGGCGAAAGCCTGGGCGATCTGGCCAAGAACGCGCTGAACGTGCAGGGCAGCACCCTGATGTTCATTGCGCTGTTCCTTTTCGGCCTCACTGTGTTTACCGACCTGTCGTGGTTCAAGGTGATGGACATCACCGGCAAGATCACCCTCGATCTGTTCGAGCTGTTCCAGGGGGCCGCCAATCGCTGGTGGGTCGCGCGCAACGAGCGCAAGCGCCTGGTGGCACAGCTGCGCGAGGTCGACGATCAGGTGCATGAGGTGGTCGCCCCGGTGGTGGCCGACAAGCGCGAGCAGATCAAGGCCAAGGAACGCATCATCGAACGCGACCAAGCCCTGAGCAAGCACGTTGCCGAGCGCGAGCAGCAAGCGCCGCCGGTCATCATGCCGGCGCCGGTCAAAGCGCCGGAACCGAGCAAGCGTGTGCAGAAAGAGAAGCAGGCGCCGCTGTTCGTCGACAGCGCGGTCGAAGGCACGCTGCCGCCGATCTCGATCCTCGATCCGGCGGAAAAGAAACAGGTCAACTATTCGCCGGAGTCCCTGGCGGGTGTCGGCCACCTGCTGGAGATCAAGCTCAAGGAGTTCGGCGTCGAGGTTTCGGTCGACTCGATTCATCCCGGTCCGGTGATTACCCGTTACGAGATCCAGCCCGCCGCGGGCGTCAAGGTCAGCCGTATCGCCAACCTGGCCAAGGACCTGGCGCGCTCGCTGGCTGTGACCAGCGTGCGGGTGGTGGAAGTGATCCCCGGCAAAACCACCGTGGGTATCGAGATCCCCAATGAAGACCGGCAGATCGTGCGCTTTTCCGAAGTGCTGTCCTCACCGCAATACGATGAGGCCAAGTCGCCGGTCACCATGGCCCTGGGTCATGATATTGGCGGTAAGCCGGTGATCACCGACCTGGCGAAGATGCCGCACCTGCTGGTAGCCGGTACCACCGGTTCCGGTAAGTCGGTGGGGGTCAACGCAATGATCCTGTCGATCCTGTTCAAGTCGGGCCCGGAAGACGCCAAGCTGATCATGATCGACCCGAAAATGCTCGAATTGTCGATCTACGAAGGCATTCCGCACCTGCTGTGCCCGGTGGTCACCGACATGAAGGATGCCGCCAACGCCCTGCGCTGGAGCGTTGCCGAAATGGAGCGGCGCTACAAGCTGATGGCGGCCATGGGCGTGCGTAACCTGGCTGGCTTCAACCGCAAGGTGAAGGACGCCGAAGAAGCCGGCGAGCCGATCTACGACCCAATGTTCCGCCGCGAAAGCATGGACGACGTGCCGCCGCTGCTGAAAACCCTGCCGACCATCGTGGTGGTGGTCGACGAATTCGCCGACATGATGATGATCGTCGGCAAGAAGGTCGAAGAACTGATCGCCCGTATCGCCCAGAAAGCGCGGGCGGCCGGTATCCACCTGATCCTTGCGACCCAGCGCCCATCGGTGGATGTGATCACCGGTCTGATCAAGGCCAACATTCCGACCCGCATGGCGTTCCAGGTGTCGAGCAAGATCGACTCGCGGACCATCATCGACCAGGGCGGTGCCGAGCAGTTGCTCGGTCACGGCGACATGCTCTACATGCCGCCTGGCACCAGCTTGCCGATTCGGGTGCACGGCGCGTTTGTCTCCGACGACGAAGTGCACCGTGTGGTCGAGGCCTGGAAGCAGCGCGGCGCACCGGATTACAACGACGACATCCTCAGCGGTGTCGAAGAGGCCGGTAGCGGCTTCGACGGTGGTAGCGGCGGCGGTGACGGCGACGATGCCGAAACCGACGCACTCTACGACGAAGCCGTGCAGTTCGTGCTGGAAAGCCGTCGCGCATCCATCTCTGCGGTACAGCGCAAGCTGAAGATCGGTTACAACCGCGCCGCGCGGATGATCGAGGCGATGGAAATGGCCGGTGTGGTCACCGCCATGAACACCAACGGTTCGCGTGAAGTGCTTGCCCCAGGGCCGTCCCGCGACTGATATTCGAGACTGCCGGCGGCCCTTGCAGGCACCGGCACCATTCACTATGCAACGAGGATTTCCATGCGCCTGATCCGCATGATGTTGGTTTCCGCTATGGCCCTGTCCTCTGCGTCGGCATTCGCCGGCGACGCCGACGTGGCGCGTCTGACCCAGTTGCTGGAGAAGTCGAAGACGATTTCCGCGACCTTTTCCCAGTTGACCCTGGATGGCAGCGGCACCCAGTTGCAGGAAACTGCCGGGCAGATGGCGGTGCAGCGTCCAGGCCTGTTCTACTGGCATACCGACGCACCGCAGGAGCAGGTGGTGGTGTCCGACGGCGCCAAGGTCACCCTGTGGGACCCGGACCTGGAACAGGCGACCATCAAGAAGCTTGACCAGCGTCTGACCCAGACCCCGGCCTTGCTGCTGTCCGGCGACGTGTCGAAAATCAGCCAGAGCTTCGACATCAGTTCCAAGGAGCAGGGCGATGTGATGGATTTCGTGCTCAAGCCGAAAACCAAGGACACCCTGTTCGACTCGCTGCGCCTGTCGTTCCGCAAGGGCCTGATCAATGACATGCAACTGATCGACAGCGTCGGCCAGCGCACCAACATCCTCTTCACTGGGGTGAAGGCCAACGAAGTGATCCCGGCCAGCAAGTTCAAGTTCGACGTGCCCAAGGGCGCGGACGTGATTCAAGAGTAAGAGGTCGTACCGCCGTCCATGGACCTGTTTCGCAGTGACCCCGTTGCCCAGCCCCTGGCCGCGCGCTTGCGCCCGGCCAACCTGGACGAATACGTCGGCCAGGAGCACCTGCTGGCGCGTGGCAAGCCGCTGCGCGAGGCGCTGGAGCAGGGTGCCCTGCACTCGATGATCTTCTGGGGCCCACCCGGGGTGGGCAAGACCACCCTGGCGCGGCTGCTGGCGCAGTTCTGCGAAGCGCATTTCGAAACCGTGTCGGCGGTGCTGGCCGGGGTCAAGGAGATCCGCCAGGCGGTAGAAATCGCCCGGCAACAAGCGGCGCAGTTCGGCCGGCGGACTATCCTGTTTGTCGACGAAGTGCATCGCTTCAACAAGTCCCAGCAGGATGCCTTCCTGCCGTATGTGGAAGACGGCACGCTGATCTTCATCGGCGCGACCACCGAAAACCCCTCGTTTGAACTGAACAATGCATTGCTGTCGCGGGCTCGGGTATACGTGCTCAAGAGTCTCGACGAAGCGGCCCTGCATCGCCTGGTGCAGCGCGCGCTCAGCGAAGAGCGTGGCCTTGGCAAGCGCCGGCTGACGCTCCACGACGAAGCCTTCAAGATGCTCCTGGCCGCTGCCGATGGCGATGGCCGCCGCCTGCTCAACTTGCTGGAGAACGCCTCGGACCTGGCCGAAGACGGCAGCGAGATCGGCGTCGACCTGCTGCAAAGCCTGCTCGGCGACACCCGGCGGCGTTTCGACAAGGGCGGTGAAGCCTTCTATGACCAGATTTCCGCCTTGCACAAGTCAGTGCGCGGCTCCAATCCCGACGGCGCGCTGTACTGGTTCGCGCGCATGCTCGACGGTGGCTGCGACCCGCTGTACATCGCCCGCCGGGTGGTGCGCATGGCCAGCGAAGACATCGGCAACGCCGACCCCCGCGCCCTGAGCCTGTGCCTGGCGGCCTGGGATGTGCAGGAGCGCCTTGGCAGCCCCGAAGGCGAGCTGGCGGTGGCGCAGGCCATCACCTACCTGGCTTGCGCGCCCAAAAGCAACGCCGTGTACATGGGCTTCAAAACCGCCCTGCGCGAAGCCGCTGAGCATGGCTCGCTGGAAGTTCCGCTGCACCTGCGCAATGCACCGACCAAGCTGATGAAGCAGTTGGGTTATGGCGATGAATACCGCTACGCCCACGATGAGCCGGATGCCTACGCCGCAGGCGAGGACTATTTCCCGGACAATCTCGAGCCGCGCCACTACTACCAGCCGGTCCCGCGTGGGCTGGAGCTGAAGATCGGCGAGAAGCTCAAGCACCTTGCCGAACTTGATCGCAAGAGCCCGCGACAAAGGAGAAAACCGTGATTGCACTGGTGGTGGCCGTGTCCGCTGGTGGGATTGCCGGGACCCTGTTGCGTTTTGCCACGACCCATTGGGTCAGTGTGCACTGGCCACGGCACTTCTATCTGGGTACGCTGGCGGTCAACTTGATCGGCTGTCTGTTGATCGGTCTGCTGTACGGGCTATTCCTGCATCGCCCCTGGGTGCCGGTTGAGTTGCGTGCCGGGCTGATCGTCGGCTTTCTCGGCGGTCTGACCACATTTTCATCCTTTTCCCTGGATACCCTGCGTCTGCTCGAAGGCGGGCAGGCGCCGCTGGCTTTCGGCTATGCCGCAATCAGCGTATTCGGCGGGCTGCTCGCGACCTGGGCTGGCCTGTCTTTGACCAAATTCTGAACCAACGAGAGAACGATATGCTCGATTCCAAACTGTTACGCGGCCAACTTCAGGAAGTGGCGGACCGCCTGGCCTCCCGTGGCTTCAGCCTGGATGTCGCGCGCATCGAAGCACTGGAAGAACGCCGCAAGGCAGTGCAGACCCGCACCGAACAATTGCAGGCCGAGCGTAATGCCCGTTCCAAGTCCATCGGCCAGGCCAAAGCCAAAGGCGAGGACATTGCCCCGCTGATGGCCGATGTCGAACGCATGGCGGGTGAACTGGCCAGCGGCAAGGTCGAGCTGGACGGCATTCAGGCCGAGCTGGATTCGATCCTGCTGGGCATTCCGAACCTGCCGGACGAAAGCGTCCCGGTCGGTGCCGATGAAGACAGCAACGTCGAAGTGCGTCGTTGGGGCAACCCGCGCAGCTTCGACTTCGAGATCCAGGACCACGTGGCCCTGGGCGAGAAGAGCGGCGGCCTGGACTTCGAAACCGCCGCCAAGTTGTCGGGCGCTCGCTTTGCCCTGCTGCGCGGCCCGATCGCCCGTCTGCACCGCGCCCTGGCGCAGTTCATGATCAACCTGCACACCAGCGAGCATGGCTACGAAGAAGCCTACACCCCGTACCTGGTTCAGGCTCCGGCGCTGCAAGGTACCGGCCAGTTGCCGAAGTTCGAGGAAGATCTGTTCAAGATCAGCCGCGAAGGCGAAGCCGACTTCTACCTGATCCCGACTGCCGAAGTGTCGCTGACCAACATCGTGGCCGGCGAAATCCTCGACGCCAAGCAACTGCCGATCAAGTTCGTGGCCCACACGCCGTGCTTCCGTAGCGAAGCCGGCGCCTCGGGGCGTGATACCCGCGGGATGATCCGTCAGCACCAGTTCGACAAGGTCGAAATGGTCCAGATCGTCGAGCCAGGCAAATCGATGGAAGCGCTCGAAGGCCTGACCGCCAACGCCGAGCGCGTCCTGCAAGCCCTGGAGCTGCCGTACCGCGTACTGGCCTTGTGCACTGGCGACATGGGCTTTAGCGCCGTGAAAACCTACGACCTGGAAGTGTGGGTGCCGAGCCAGGACAAGTACCGCGAGATCTCCTCGTGCTCCAACTGTGGCGACTTCCAGGCGCGCCGCATGCAAGCCCGCTGGCGCAACCCGGAAACCGGCAAGCCGGAGCTGGTACATACCTTGAACGGTTCGGGCCTGGCGGTCGGTCGGACCCTGGTGGCCGTGTTGGAGAACTACCAGCAGGCCGACGGTTCGATCCGCGTGCCGGAAGTGCTCAAGCCGTACATGGGTGGCCTGGAGGTCATCGGCTAAATGGAGTTTCTGCCGCTGTTCCATAACCTGCGTGGCCGCTCGGTGCTGGTCGTGGGGGGAGGTGAGATTGCCTTGCGCAAGTCTCGCCTGCTGGCCGATGCCGGCGCCGTGCTGCGGGTTGTCGCGCCGCAGATCGAGGCGCAACTGACCGAGCTGGTGCGGGAGAGCGGCGGCGAGCTTCTGGCCCGTGGCTATCAAGCAAGCGACCTCGACGGTTGCCAACTGGTCATCGCGGCCACCGACGACGCGGCGCTCAATGCCCAGGTCTCGGCCGATGCGCACAAGCGCTGCGTGCCGGTCAATGTGGTCGATGCGCCGGCCCTGTGCTCGGTGATCTTCCCGGCGATCGTCGATCGGTCGCCGCTGGTGGTGGCCGTGTCCAGCGGCGGCGATGCGCCGGTGCTGGCACGCTTGATCCGGGCCAAGATGGAAACCTGGATTCCGGCTGCCTATGGCGAGTTGGCCGGGCTGGCCGCGCGCTTCCGTGACCGGGTCAAGACGCTGTACCCCGACGTCAACCAGCGCCGTGGTTTCTGGGAGGATGTGTTCCAGGGGCCGATTGCCGAGCGCCAACTGGCCGGGCAGGGCGCCGAGGCCGAGCGCCTGTTGCAGGCCAAGGTCGAGGGTGCGCCGCAGCAGAAGGGCGGCGAGGTGTATCTGGTAGGGGCTGGGCCGGGCGATCCGGACTTGCTCACCTTTCGCGCCTTGCGCCTGATGCAGCAAGCCGACGTGGTGCTGTATGACCGTTTGGTGGCGCCGTCGATCATTGAGATGTGTCGGCGTGATGCCGAGCGCATCTATGTCGGCAAGCGCCGGGCGGATCACGCGGTGCCACAGGACCAGATCAACCAGCTGCTGGTCGACCTGGCCCGTCAGGGCAAGCGCGTACTGCGCCTGAAGGGGGGCGATCCGTTCATCTTCGGCCGGGGCGGCGAAGAGATCGAAGAGCTGGCCGAGCAGGGCATTCCGTTCCAGGTAGTGCCGGGAATTACCGCAGCAAGCGGCTGTTCCGCGTATGCGGGCATTCCGCTGACCCACCGGGATTACGCGCAGTCGGTGCGCTTCGTCACCGGGCACCTGAAGGACGGTACCAGCAATCTGCCATGGAACGACCTGGTCGCGCCGGCGCAGACGCTGGTGTTCTACATGGGCCTGGTTGGCTTGCCGGCCATCTGTGCCGAACTGATTCGCCATGGTCGAGCGGCGGACACGCCGGCGGCGCTGGTGCAGCAGGGTACTACCAGAAACCAGCGGGTGTTTACCGGCACGCTGGCCAATTTGCCGCAACTGGTGGCGGAGCATGAAGTGCATGCGCCGACGCTGGTAATTGTGGGTGAGGTGGTGCAGTTGCGGGATAAGCTGGCCTGGTTCGAAGGTTCGCAGCACTGACAGTATCGCGGGGCGAGCCCGCTCCCACAAAACCCTGTGGGAGCGGGCTCGTCCCGCGATGATGTGCTAAAGCCCTGCCTTGGTCCAAATTCCCCGCCCAGCCAGCCTGTCCCGATCATGTGCCGCCATGAAGTCCTGCAACGGCCCTTTCGGCACAATTCCGTTCGGGTTGATGGCCTTGTGGCTCCTGTAGTAGTGATGCTGGATGTGCTGCATGTCCACGGTCTCGGCCACCCCTGGCCACTGATACAGCTCGCGTAACCAGCTCGACAGGTTCGGGTAGTCGCTGATACGCCGCAGGTTGCACTTGAAGTGCCCGTGGTACACCGCATCGAAGCGCACGAGGGTGGTGAACAGGCGCCAGTCTGCCTCGGTCAGGTATTCCCCGGCGAGGTAACGCTGCACGCCGAGCATCGCCTCCAACCGCTCCAGTTCGGCAAACAGCTCATCGAACGCTTGCTCATACGCCCCTTGCGAGGTGGCAAAGCCGGCACGATATACGCCGTTGTTCACCGCTGGATAGATCCGCTCGTTCAGTGCATCGATCTGCGCCCGCAGTGGCTCCGGGTACAGGTCCAGGCGGTTGCCGGTCAGGCCATCGAACGCGCTGTTGAGGACGCGGATGATCTCTGCCGACTCATTGTTGACGATGCGTTGTTCCTGCGTGTCCCACAGTGCGGGTACGGTCACCCGTCCGGTGTAATGCGGATCGTCGCGGGTATAGCGCTGATGCAGGTAGGCCAGGCCGTCGAGTTTGTCGCCTGTCGAGCCGAGTGCCGTGTCGAAGGTCCAGCCGTGCTCGCCCATCAGCCAGCTCACCACCGACACATCGATCAGGCTTTCCAGGCCCTTGAGCTTGCGCAAGATCAGCGTGCGATGCGCCCACGGGCAAGCGAGCGAGACATACAGGTGATAGCGCCCGGCCTCAGCCGCCGGCAGTGCATTGCGACGTTGTGCGTTCTCGCGCTGGAAAGCGCCGTCCTTGCTGCTTTGGTACCACTGGTCTTGCCAGCGGCCATCGATCAACAGGCCCATGCTGAGCTCCTCGGCTATTCGTTGCTGTTAGCGCCCAGTCTACGGACTGAGGTTCGAACGAATAGCGCAAAGAGTGCGCCGGTTTGATCGATGGCTTCGATCGGTCAGCCGTTCAGGCGTGTATCCCAGTAGCCACGGGCCAGGCTGAAGGCTTCGTCGCGGCTGTGCCCGAGGCCGCGCAGGGCCAGGGCCATGGTCGATACCAGGGCCATTTCGCCGTAACTGTCACGGGCTTCACCGTGCCATACGGCGAGCAGGTGCTGCGGTTCGAGGCTGGCGGGTTTGACGTGGCGTTGCGACGACAGTTGTGGCCACTCTTCATCCCATTCCAGGCCGCCGACCGTGCCATACAGGTGGCTAGTGGCGTCGGGGTTGACCTCGATTTCGCCGCCATCACCCTTGACCACGATCGCCGTGTCGCCGAGCAGGCGACTGGCCTCGCGGTGTACGGCCTGATAGCCGGGATGGAAAATGCTTTGCAACCCGCAGCGCGCGCCGAGTGGATTGAGTACGCGAGCCAGGGAATGAATTGGCGAGCGCAGACCCAGGGTATTGCGCAGGTCGATCATCCGTTGCAGGCGCGGTGCCCAGTCCTGCAGCGGAATAAACGCCAGGCATTGATCGTCCAAGGCCGTTTCGACCGCGTGCCAGTCGCGGCACAGCGGGATCTGCAGCAAGGTCAGCACCTGCTCGGTGTACAACCGCCCGGCAGTATGCGCACCGCCACCATGCAGCAGGATGCGTACGCCATTGTTGGCCAGGCAGCGCGCGGCCAGCAGGAACCACGGCAGGTGGCGCTTCTTGCCGGCGTAGCTCGGCCAGTCCAGGTCGACGGCAATCGAGGGTGCCTGAACCCGCTCGCGTAGTGCTTCGGTGAAGCCGGCGAGCTCCTCCGGGCTTTCTTCCTTGTGCCGCAGCAGCATCAGGAAAGCGCCCAGTTGGGTATCCTCGACCTTGCCGTCGAGCAGCATGCCCATGGCCTCGCGGGCTTCTTCGCGGGTCAGGCCGCGGGCGCCGCGCTTACCCTTGCCAAGAATGCGCACGAACTGTGCGAACGGATGCTCGGCCGGGGTTTCGGTGATCAGCGGGAGAGGTTCGGTCATATGCAATTGGTCGGCTTGGGCAGGCCTGCCAGCTTGGCGGCGAGTTTGGCGGGCGTGCCGTTGAACAGGCGGTTCAGGTGCAGGCTGTTGCCTTTCTCCGGGCCGAGCTTCAGGGCGGTGTACTTGATCAGCGGACGGGTGGCCGGCGACAGCTGGAACTCGGCGTAGAACGCGCGCAGCAGGTTCAGCACTTCCCAGTGTTCGGGCGTCAGGGCAATCGCTTCGCGGCTGGCCAGGGCTTCGGCGACAGCCTCGGACCAGTCGTTCAGTTCTTGCAGGTAGCCGTCCTTGTCCAGCGGGATGTCGCGGGCGTCGACAGTCAGGGTGCTCATAGCCAGCTGTTGACCTTGTCGTAGCTCAGCGACAGTGCCACAAAGCCCGGGTAGTCGACGGCGCTGGCCGCAGGGTTGCTGATGGCGCGCGCTTGCAGGTCCTCGTCGAGGGCGTACAGGCGCTGCTCTAGGTTTCGTGCTTGCAGTGCCTTGAACGGCGCACTGCCAGCTTGCAGCGCATAGACGGCGTCGCCGCACAGCAGCAGGCCATCGTTGGCGCCGAGCAGGCGCAGGCAACTGCTCAGGCGGTCGTCGCCGAACGGCGAATGGGAAAGGACGTGCAAGGTGCTCATCAGAGGGTTACCACCTGGTCAAAACGGTCGATCAGTGCCGCGAGTGCGGCGTCGTCCAGCACCTCGACTGGCAGGCTTAGGCTGTCGGCAGGCAGGCCGCGCTCGGCCAGGCTACTACCAGCAACGAACAGCGCTTCGACGCCGAACATCGGCAGCGCCTGCAGGTTGGCGCCGAGGTTCTTCTGTTGCAGTTGGGCAGGTTGCTGGCCGCAAGCCAGTTGGAATACGCCGTCATCGAGGAACAGCATGCCCAGCGGCAGGTCGAACGCGCCGCCGGCGAGGGCAATATCCAGCGCTTCGCGGGCTGACGGGCCGGACCATGGCGCCTGGCGGCTGATAATCAGCAGGGACTTGGCCATTCAATCGCCTCCGAAGCAGACCAGGCGGTCTGCGAGCTGGGCCGCTTCATGCAGTTGGCCGAGCCCGGAAAGCGCCCACGGCGCCGGCAGGTTGACGGCGTTGCGCTGGTAGCGCGCGGCTTCCTCGGCGTTGAGCACGCCGCGGCGCAGGGCGGCAGCGATGCAGACCACGCCATCGAGGTGGTGCGCACTGACAAAGTCGCGCCATTGTGTGGCTACGTCGAGTTCATCCTGAGGTGTCACCACGTTAGCCGAAGCGCTGTGGACGCCGTCCTGATAGAAGAACAGCCGAACAATCTCGTGGCCGCCGGCGAGGGCGGCCTGGGCGAACAACAGTGCACGGCGCGAGGAGGGCGCATGGCTGGGGGAAAAAACCGCGATGGCGAACTTCATGGCAGGCTCGGTAAACAATTCTGCGCGAATAATAAAGCAAAAAGCCCGCCCCCACAGCGCCCATCACCTGCCGGTGGCGGATCGCAGTGGGAGCGGGCCTTGTCCGCGCTGGGCCGCCAGGCGGCTCAAGGTTCGATCAACCCTCGCGTTTCACCTCTGGCAGGAACCAGTTCAGCAGCAGCGCACAGATCCCGCCAGTCGCCACGCCCGACTCCAGCACGTTGCGCAGCGCCGACGGCATGTGTGCGAGGAATTCCGGCACCTGCGCCACACCCAGGCCCAGTGCCAGCGACACTGCAATGATCAGCAGTGCGCGGCGGTCCAGGCTGATGCTCGCGAGGATGTTGATTCCGGAGGCCGCCACCGCGCCGAACATCACCATCGCCGCACCGCCCAGCACTGGCTCCGGTACGGCCTGAATCACCCCGGCCACGCTCGGGAACAGGCCCAGGATCACCAGCATGGCTGCGATCCAGATGCCAATATGGCGGCTGGCGATGCCGGTGAGCTGAATCACCCCGTTATTCTGGGCGAAGATCGAGCTCGGAAAGGTGTTGAACACCCCGGCCAGCAGCGAGTTGGCGCCGTTGACCAGCACGCCGCCTTTAATGCGCTGCATCCAGATCGGCCCTTCGACCGGCTGGCGCGAGACCTTGCTGGTGGCGGTCACGTCGCCGATGGCTTCCAGCGAGGTTACCAGGTAGATCACCAGCATTGGGATGAACAGTGCCCAGGAGAAGCCCAGGCCGAAATGCAGTGGTACTGGCACCTGGAACAGTGCGGCTTCGTGCATGCCGGTGAAGTCCAGGCGGCCGAGGTAGCCGGCCAGGGCGTAGCCCACGGCCAGGGCGATGACGATGGCGCAACTGCGCATCCACACCACCGGGATCCGGTTGAGCAGCACGATAATTGCCAGCACCACGCCGGACAGCAGCAGGTTTTCGCCGTTGGCGAAGGTGCCATTGCTCATTGCGGCGAAGCCACCGCCCATGCTGATCAGGCCGACCTTGATCAGAGTGAGGCCGATCATCAGCACCACGATGCCGGTGACCAGTGGGGTGATCAGGCGTTTGACGAAGGGCAGGATCCGCGAAATGCCCATTTCAACGAACGAGCCGGCGATGACCACGCCAAAGATCGCCGCCATCACGCCTTCCACAGGCGTGCCTTGCTTGACCATCAGCGCGCCGCCGGCGATCAGGGGGCCGACGAAGTTGAAACTGGTGCCTTGCACGATCAGCAGCCCGGCGCCGAAGGGCCCGAAGCGGCGGCACTGGACGAAGGTAGCGATCCCGGAGATCACCAGCGACATCGACACAATCAGGTTGGTGTCGCGGGCCGATACGCCGAGCGCCTGGCAGATCAGCAGGCCTGGGGTGACGATGGGCACGATGATCGCCAGCAGGTGCTGTAGGGCTGCCAGCAGGCCGATCAATGGGCGTGGCCGATCTTCCAGGCCGAGAACCAGTTCATTGGCCTGCGCTGTTGCGCCGGGCCCTTGTTCGATTGAGCTCATGCAGGTGCTGCCCCGGGAGAAAAAAGGAGCGCATTCTACGGGGCGATGGCCATTTGCGGTAGCTTTTGTCGGCTTTTGCGCGTAGTTGACCGCGCGCCCATGAAAAAGCCCGCCGAAGCGGGCTTTTTGTCGCGTTGAGCAGTGTTAGTCGTCGCGACCCATCAGGCCGAACAGTTGCAGCAGGCTGACGAACAGGTTGTAGATCGATACATACAGGCTGATGGTGGCCATGATGTAGTTGCGTTCGCCGCCGTGGATGATTGCGCTGGTCTGGAACAGGATGCAGACCGACGAGAACAGCACGAAGCCGGCGCTGATCGCCAGTTGCAGGCCGCTGATCTGGAAGAACAGGCTGGCCAGCACGGCGCCCATCAGGACGAAGAAACCGGCGGTGATGAAGCCGCCGAGGAAGCTCATGTCCTTGCGGGTGATCAGCACGTAGGCGGACAGACCGCCGAACACCAGCGCGGTCATGGCGAAGGCCGAGCTGACGACTTCGGCGCCGCCGGCCATGCCGAGGTAGCGGTTGAGGATAGGGCCGAGCAGGAAGCCCATGAAACCGGTGAGGGCGAAGGTGGAAACCAGGCCCCAGACCGAATCACGCAGTTTGTTGGTGAGGAAGAACAGGCCATAGAAGCCGATCAGCACCACGAAGATGTTTGGGTAGCCGACGCGCATTTGCTGGGCCACGTAGGCCATGATGCCGCTGAAGGCGAGGGTGATGGCCAACAGGCCGTAAGTGTTGCGCAGGACGCGGCTGACTTCTTGCTGCTCGACCTGCTGGCCGTGGTTGACGGCGTAATCCTGTTCGCGCATGGCGACACTCCTGTGGTTTTGAAACGTTTAGATGCAAGATCATACACAGCCCCAGGGAAAGCCGCGATACAGAGAGTTTGACAGCTTGTTTCATTTCGGTATTATGGCGGCCGCTGTTCTGTGGAAGCGTGGCCGAGTGGTTTAAGGCAACGGTCTTGAAAACCGTCGATGGGCAACTATCCTAGAGTTCTTATCTAAGGTAGATCCTAGATGCACACTTCAGGTCACTCCAGCAGTATGCATCGGGAAATTGGCAGAGTGGTTGAATGCACCGGTCTTGAAAACCGGCGTACGTTAATAGCGTACCCAGGGTTCGAATCCCTGGTTTCCCGCCAAACTCAGTAAAATCAGGGCGTAGAGCGATCTACGCCCTTTTTTGTTTCTGGTCATTCGCGATGCCCCGGCCAGCCGTCAGTCCCCCTCAAAGCCCAGAATCATCAACGTGCACCCAGCTATATGCACGTTACTGCATTCTGCTGCACACCTAAAAGGTAACTCGCCTTCAGCTGCATGCTTGGAAAGCCCATTCCCGTTGATGTTCAGGGGCCATGCCCGTTAGCCCCACCTCGCTCTTTCAGTCAATCGCCAAACAGGCACGGGATTACCGCCTGGCCCTTGGCTCTCTCTGCTCGCAGATTAAGGCCTCTCGATGTTCCACAACCCTGATGTACCGCATGCCCAGAACAGCCTTCTGAACGTAGGCTCCCCTGAAGACGGCCAGCCCCTCGCTACCTGGCAGCCCGGCCAACCGATCCCCCGACCTGAGGTCGTGGTGTGCGATCAGTATGAAAATTATCTGGAGACGCCGCCGGAAGGCATGGAGGTAGAAGACACAGAGGTGATTTGGTGGACAGTGGCCTCTAGCTTCAGCCGCGAGGAGCTACGGAGCAAGCTCCTGCCAGTCATCGAAAAGCGGCAAGACTGGGCCTGCTTCCTCTTTTCCCCAATTGCTGACCTGGAAGGCAATGGCCGCTACCCATCCGGCGTCATTCAGCTTCTTCGAGACATTCTGCCGGAGGGCGCACTCATTGCTGTTGAGCCTCCAGAAGCAGGGGAGGAGGTGTCCGAGCTTGCTGGTACCTTGGCCATCCAAAACCAGATTTGGCATGAACTGGGCCGCTTTTCGGCTTGCTCTGAATCAGAAACTCCCTGACTATCTTCGGGACATGTACTTTGCTGGTGATTTGGGGATCTAGAGGGGCACGCCCTCTTCCTGACTAACCGCCACGTAACGAAATATTTCCTCATCTCAGTGTACTAGTAGGTGGTGGCCACTGGCCCAGCGCAAGGCTACTATGGCGCGTCGTTGCCATTGCTTCACGCTGACAACTTTCACTCGGAAAGCTTTCACGCTGAAGACGTCCAGGGAGGTTGTCATGTGGGTAGATAACGAGACGGAAACAGACTTCCTCAATTTTTCCGGCGTTGCTGACACAGTCGCCGAGATCGTCTACCAGGCTGAGGGCCGCCCGATTTCCATCGGTGTGTCTGGTGCGTGGGGCGCGGGCAAGTCGTCCATGATCAAATTGATCCAGGCGTCCCTCAAAGATCCGCCCCAAGGCGAGGAGAAGCCTGCGAAGGACTTTGTATTCGTCGAGTTCAACGCTTGGCTGTACCAAGGCTACGATGATGCCCGCGCCGCCTTGATGGACGTGATCGCCACGCGTCTGGAAGCTGAGGCCAAGAAGCGCGCGAAAGGCCTGGATAAGGCGTCTGAGCTGCTTTCACGGGTGAATTGGCTCCGGGCTGCGAAGCTCGCCGGCAGCACAGCCTTGTCCTTTGCTACGGGAGTACCCGCGCCGGGCCTGTTGGGCGAGATCATCGGCCTAGTTGACCGAGTTCGATCTGGGCAGGTTGATCAGGATGCCATCGAGGCATTGCACAACACCGCCGAAAAAGCCAAGGATGAGGCTGGTAAGCTATGGAATAGCGCGCCTGCCAAAAAGTCTCCGCCGAAGGAAATTCAGGCACTCAGGGATAACTTCGAGGCCATCCTGGAAGAGCTGGGGGTCACCCTGGTCGTGTTGATCGACGACCTGGATCGCTGCCTGCCGGAGACCACGATCTCAACCCTGGAAGCCATTCGTCTCTTCCTGTTCCTGCGCAACACGGCGTTCGTGATCGCTGCAGACAACGAGATGATCAAGCACGCGGTGCGCAAGCACTTTAGCGGCGTGCCCGATGATGTCTTGGTGACCAGCTATTTCGACAAACTGATTCAGGTGCCGATTCGTGTTCCTCCCTTGGGTACCCAGGAAGTCCGGGCGTACATGATGATGCTGTTCCTAGAGAACAGTAAGCTGCCCAAAAAAGTCGTCGAAGAAATTCGAGTCAAGGTGCGCGGACAGCTTCGGACAACCTGGCAGGGCAACCGGGTGGATCGCGCATTCATGCAGACCTTGTACGACGACTACCCCACAGATCTGATCGGCAAGTTTGATACCGCTGAGCGCCTGGCTGCAGTCATGACGTCAGCTTCTGGTATCCAGGGAAACCCGCGACTCATCAAGCGATTCTTGAACGCGCTGTCTATCCGCATGAGCATCTCTCGTGCCCAAGGGGTGGGTGTCGACGAAGCCGTACTCGTTAAGCTGATGCTGTTCGAGCGTAGCGGCAACCCCAAAGCGTACGAAGAGCTGATGAAGGCTGTGGCCTCCCACAAGGACGGCAAGCCCGTGCTGCTTAGCGAGTGGGAAGCGGATGTGAAGTTGGGTAAGGCCCTGACACTCCAGCAGCCCTGGGATCTTCCTTTTGTAAAAGACTGGCTCGCCCTGCCTCCGGCGTTGGCAGACAAAGATCTGCGGGGTGCTATCTACGTCAGTCGTGAGCATGCTCCGATCATCACAGACGAAGACCGACTGTCTTCAGTGGCTGCCGAGTTGCTCACGGCACTGCTTGCTACCCCTGACATGGCTGAGCAGCTCAAGGATCGGCTGGCTCTCATAGCGCCCGTCGATATCAACGTCGTGATGGATCGTTTGCTTGATAAAGCGGGTGCTGAGCAGGAGTGGGGCGTACCGGACATCCTGGAGGCGTTGCTCGTGGTCGGGCGCCTAGATGCGCAGCAGGGGCTCCGACTGGCGGCGTTCCTGAAGGCACGTCCGCCTGCGCAAATCCAAGCGGGCATCGTGCCGAAACTGACCGACGAGTCTTGGGTGAAGTCAGTCTACGAATTCTGGATGACGGCTGAAGTCAGTGGGCCGGTGAAGGCTGCGATAAGGAAGTTCGATGGGAACCTCACAAAATAACGATCCGCCTGGCAAGGGCCTACCGTACGTACCACCTTGGACTCCGCCGCTGCCGCCGCTGCCGCCGCCCGTGCCGCCAAAGCCGCCCGAGCTACCGGAGGATCCACGACATGACGGGCCACCTGAGCCGGACAAGGACGAGACCGAGGATGGTAATGACCAACCCGAAAACCCCAGGCAGGTACGCCAGGCACCACCACCCTTAGCCCCTCCTGCACGATTCAAGGGAGCACGGCGAGGGCTGGGTGACTTCGCAAATAGCGGTAATCGCAATAGCTTGCGCAAGAGCCTGCGGGAGTATGTGCGCCATGGGTATGGTGGATCAAAAACCACCACGGCACGTTTTGGAGGCACCGCGTCAATCGCCGGGGTCTTCGGCAGCGCGCTTGAGTCGGTCGCTGATGGCAGTCAACAAGCTGGCCCCGGTGTACTTGACCGTGCCCTTCTGCAAGGTCGCTCTGCATCCGAAGTGATGGATGCCCTGGTTGAAGCCGTCCGCCCGGTAGACGGTACTCAGGATGCAGAAGCCGCGCGGGCTTCGATTCGTGGGTCGCTGTCCGATGTTTTGGTGCGCTATCCAGATGCTGACCTGCTCAACCTGTCAGCTGAGCAGCGGGCTTTTGCGATTGAGCGTTTCACAGCGATGGACGTGTTCCATCGGTACGAGCTCGATATGTGCAAGACCATCCAGGAAAAGGCGCCTTCAGCATCGGTCGCAATGCGTCGCTTGAAGGAGATCAAGGACTACATCAAAGAGTGCGTGAGCGCTTCGTTCCGCAAGATCGCAACCGCTAGAACGCCCTTGACTACCGCAAGGATTTCTCAGGTGGTCACCCAGGCGTTACAGGACACCTTTGAAGTGTTTGAGGGGTACGTAGAATGAGGTTTGTGTGCGGCCCAGCTGGATTTACGGTGCCGGGTATGGACGGCGCCACTCAAGTGGTGATCTACGGCAAAGCTGAAGATGGACAGGTCAGCGTCGGTGGCTATGCCCGTGAACTGCTGGACAAAGCCCATTTGGAAATCAGCCCCCAAGCCTGGGACTTTCTGAGTATCGCGCTTTCGGTGGTGGCTGCTGACTTCACTGATTTGAGAGCAAAGAGTGCCGACGCCTGGACTCGGCAGATCAGCCTTGAGATTGCTGTGCAAGATCCGGTGTTCTGGAACACCCAGGCGCGTGCATTGGAGGCGGCGCTGCGGTTTCTTACAACGGATCAGTGGACGCTGGCTTTCCATCCCGGTGGTTTTGGGCCGCCAGCACAGATGCAGGCGCTGCATCCTGTGGAAGATTCGGTGGTGCTGCTTTCTGGAGGTCTAGACAGCTTGATTGGCGCGATTGACCTGGTGGAGCAGGGGTTAAAGCCCTATGCGGTGAGCCAGATTGTCAGAGGTGACGGTGAGAAGCAGGATCTGTTTGCTCAGAGCCTGGGTTTGAGCCGCATCGGGCTCAATCATGTGGCCAGATCGCCTGGGCAGCAGGAGCCGTCCCAACGTGCTCGCTCGATCGTATTTTTGGCATTTGGCTTGGCCGTAGCGACCTCGCTCGATCGCTACCATCGTGGCGAGACCGTGCCGCTGTACATCTGCGAGAACGGGTTCATCGCCATCAATCCGCCGCTGACCATGTCCCGCGTCGGTAGCCTGAGCACTCGCACTGCGCATCCTGAGTACCTGGGACGGCTTCAGCAGGTCTTTGATGCTGCCGGCATCAACGTTCAGATTCGTAACCCCTATGCCTTGGTCACGAAAGGGGAAATGATGGTGGGCTGCAGAAATCAGGATTTGCTCAAGCAGCATGCCGTGGCATCAACCAGTTGTGGGCGCTTCCAGCGGTTCGGTTACAAGCACTGTGGTCGCTGCGTGCCATGCCAAGTTAGGCGCGCTTCGTTTAAACGGTGGTCGTCGCTCCGTGATCAAACCGAATACGTCCACGATAACCTGAGCAAAGATGACCTGCAGCATGGGCGATTCGAAGACGTGCGCTCGGTGGGCATGGCGTTGGCAAACGTTGCCCAAAATGGCTTCGAAGAGTGGCTAGGCCACAGCCTTTTTTCTCCCTTCATCCATGATCGCCAAGGGTACAGTCAGATGCTCGCGCGAGGCCTGGCAGAGCTTGGCGTTTTGCACCGTGACTATCGGCTGATCTAGCTGAGTGACGCTAGCGTCGAATGGCTATGTGGAGTGACTTGATGCATAGCCATAAATCGACGTGTGACTGTACGTATGAGCCGATTGCGGTTCTTTACACACATAGGCAAGATCAGCCGAGGAATGGATGGAGGTGAGAACGGTCTGAATGAGGGAGCCATTGCTCGGTCAAAGGGTGACTAGCGGTCGAGCGGGAGAAGGAATCTGCTCCCGCCTACTCACCGTCTGGTGAGCCAAACGGCCTTCATGGATTAGACAGCGTCTCCTCGTGTAGAAGAGAGGGCTGACCTTTCCAAGCACAAGGGCTCATAACTTTAAACCATCTCACCGCCCGACCTCAGAGCTGATCTGGCGCGGAACGCTTTATTTCCTAACAGCAGCGGAAACCGAATCCAGCCAGACGGGCACCTTGCGTGCAACGCGAGTTAGAGGGTTTTTCGTGGTTTCCCATTCCTCTTTGAGCAGGTGTCGTGCTTGCAGGATTGTCAAATCTGCGAGCTCCCGCCAAACGTTGTATTTTCCCCTCCCTCTTGCCTCTTGGGGGGCTACGTATAGCTTGCTGGGATCGAGTAGGTTCTGTAGTGATGCCAGGAGCTTGTTCGCTTCCTCGTCGGTCGGCTTGAAGCGCATCTGGATCTTTCTGTACGCACGGAAAGCCTCGTACTTCAGTGAGTTGAGTTTTTTATGGGCCTCTGCCTTCAGCTCTTGGTCATCACTCGGGTTGGTGTCGATGTACAGGTCTATCCATTCGTGTGCCTTGGCTACGAAGTCTGAAATTTCCTCGCGAAGCCCGTTAATCCAAGCTTGCCGGAATTCGGAAATCTTGAGTTCGCGAGCCATGTAAGCTGCGCAAAGGCCGGCGAAAATTGTGATTAAAGCTGCGGTCATGTCCATTTCCATCAAACAGTCCAAAGAAAGCCGTCAGTGCTGCCCGGCGCAGTCATTTCACCATCATGGCTTGACGCCATCAATCGCTGCTTGATAGTTAGTGGATGAGATCAGTGATGGGGGATCGCTTAGCCAGGCGGTGCATACCCATGGTCGCTTCGCGTAGAACCGCGAGGCACCTTCACAGCGAGCGAGTCACTTGAGTACTGACAAATCAGCGAGTCCCAAAAAGCTCAGTAAGCGTGATGACTTCACGGAGGCAGTCAAGAAAGCCCTTCGTGAACGGGTGGGAGGGCTGTGCTCCAATCCCTCATGCGAAGCACCCACATTCGGCCCAAAGGGCGCTGATAAGTCATTCCATACCGGCCACGCTGCGCACATCTGTGCTGCTGCTCCGGGCGGCCCACGTTACGACGAAAACATGAGCCGCGAAGAGCGTCGGGGGTTCGACAATGGTCTCTGGCTATGTGGCGGGTGCAGCCCAAAGATTGATGGCGACTTCGGCTCCTATCCCAAGGAGACGTTGAAGGGATGGAAGGCTGATGCTGAAGCCAAAGCGAGAAAAGCCCAAGGGCACCGGCCTGTCGCAAATGGGCTTCAAGAGCTGCTACAGCAGGCCCTGGCTGCGCAGACTCAAAAGTCGCTCTCGATGTCAGTATCCGAGGCACTTTACTCGGAAAGCCGATCACTAGAGGCGCTTGATCCGCGATTCAAAGTCACCCCTCATTGGCAACAAGGTGTGACGAGCTTCGAGCTGGTGCCTACTGCACCGGTTAAGGCTTCGTGGCAGCTGAACACAAAGGCCAAGGAGCATTACAAGTCAGGTTTGCGCTCCTTGATCGAGCATGGGCAGTCGTTCGAGTTCGATGTCGCAGATGCGAACGTCCAAGGCTCCCCATTGCTTGAAAAGATTTTTTCGGGAGACGGGGGACGGGTCGTCCTGACACCTCGAAGCATTCCTGCAAGCGCCCAGATCGTGGTACGGCATAAAGACTTGGACATCACGGACGTCCTGGTGGATATGGACGGTACCCTCATTCACGGATCAAAGAGCGCCACTTTCAAAGGTGTAGCGCTGGGCGGATGCCTCCAGCTTTCTGTCCCGATTAACCTAGCTGGGGGCTCACGATCATGTTCCATCGCGCTTGAAGCTTCGTTGGATAGCTGGGAAGGAATGAGGCTTGCTGATTTACCGTATCTAGGACGACTGCTCAAGCTTTACCAGAAGCTTGTGTCTGCGCAAGAGTTGCATTTGACCATTGAGGTCAACGGCAAGGCGTGCTGGGAGGCTAGTTTTGGCTCCCAGGCGAACACCCAGTATGTACGTCATACCTACAATGTTCTCAGGCTCGCTGCTGCTGCTCGACAGATTTCCATGGCCTTTAATCCCCTGATTCACTGGAGCTTCCAGAAGCTTGACCAGATGAGTCCTGCCTCAGACATTTTCGAAGTCCAAGCGATCCTCAATGGAGTGACATTGGACTCAACTATGCCACCTGATCATCTGGAGTTCAGCACGCCGGATCTCAAAAGCGTTCGCTCAATGCGCAGGATCAGCGCAGAGAAAACGGTTGATTTCATGTTCCTGGAGTCGCAGGGTAAGGTGCTTTTGCTGTTGGGTGTGCCGTGTCAGCTGCCGAGGCTGCAGGTCGAGTTCGACTCCGCTTTTGTCCGGCTAAAGAGCGCCCGCAGGGTAGGGCCTAGTGACTACGAGGGCGAGATCCAGATTCGTGCTGGTAAAGACTTTTCCATGCGCAGGCAGTTTGTCTAACGCGGCCTAGCTGCCAGACCGATGGTCTACAAACCGCGAAGCGAAGATTCTGACCAAGTGTTCTGACGTGCGTTTCAGCGCGGTGGCGTTTTGCCTGCGCTCTCAGTAGATTCCCTAAGCGGGCTCGTCTTTGCCTCAGATTGAGGGTGCTACGCAAACGCGGCCCGAGCAGGCCGAGGCAGCCAACTGCGAAGCAGAAAAGCTGAATGGTCAATAGAAGGGGTAGGGCATGGATGAGGTGATGAGCAAAGGTGAGTTTGGGCCTGTCCCGTGACAACGGACGCCAAGAAGCGATACTTAAGTCGCTCTCTTGGAGGTTGCCATGTACCCAAGTACTCGCCGTAACTACACCGATGA
>NZ_QETK01000023.1 GCF_003105155.1 Pseudomonas sp. SDI
GTCGGAGCGCCGGTGCGGCGCCCCGACTCGTCCCGCGATCAGGCCCTCAAGCCTTAAACGGTATGCAGATACCAGTTGTACTCAAGGTCGGAGATGGAGTGCTCGAACTCCTCCAGCTCGCTTTCCTTGCAGGCCACGAAGATATCGATGTACTTCGGATCTATGTACTTGGCCATGACTTCGCTGTCGTCCAGCTCGCGCAGTGCATCGCGCAGGTTGTTCGGCAGGCTCTGCTCGTTCTGCTCGTAGGAGTTGCCCTCGGTTGGCTCGCCCGGTTCGATCTGGTTGGTCAAACCATGGTGAACGCCGGCCAGCACCGCCGCCAGCAGCAGGTACGGGTTGGCATCGGCACCGGCAACGCGGTGTTCGATACGCACCGCATCCGCCGAACCGGTCGGTACGCGCAACGCCACAGTACGGTTGTCCAGGCCCCAGCTCGGCGAGTTGGGCACATAGAACTGGGCACCAAAACGGCGGTACGAGTTGACGTTCGGGCAGAGGAACGCCATCGACGCCGGCAGGGTCTCGAGCACACCGCCGATCGCGTGACGCAATGCGGCGTTCTGCTCGGGATCCTCGCTGGTAAAGATGTTCTTGCCATCCTTGTCCAGCACCGAAATATGCACATGCAGACCATTGCCCGCCTGGCCAGGATACGGCTTGGCCATGAAGGTGGTGTCCATCTCATGGTCGTAGGCGATGTTCTTGATCAGACGCTTGAGCAGCACCGCGTAATCGCAGGCTTTCATCGGGTCGGCGACATGGTGCAGGTTCACTTCGAACTGCGCCGGGGCACTTTCCTTGACGATGGCGTCGGCCGGGATCCCTTGCTCCTTGGCACCTTCGAGGATGTCCTGGAGGCAATCGACGTATTCGTCGAGGTCGTCGATCAGGTAGACCTGGGTCGAGATCGGGCGTTTGCCGGAAATCGGCGAGCGTGGCGGCTGTGGACGGCCGTTCACGTTTTCCTGGTCGATCAGGTAGAACTCCAGCTCGAACGCGGCGCAGATGGTCAGGCCCATCTCGTCGAACTTGCTCACCACCTGGCGCAGGACTTCCCGCGGGTCGGCAAAGAACGGCTCGCCTTCAAGTTCGTGCATGGTCATCAGCAGCTGCGCAGTCGGGCGCTTCTGCCAGGGTTCGTTGGACAGGGTGCCCGGGATCGGGTAGCAGATCCGGTCGGCATCGCCGATGTCCAGGCCAAGGCCGGTGCTTTCGACCGTGGAGCCGTTGATGTCGAGTGCGAAGAGGGAGGCCGGCAGGTTGATGCCTTTCTCGTAAACCTTGTGGAGGCTGGTGCGCTCGATGCGCTTGCCGCGCACCACACCATTCATATCTGCAATCAGAAGGTCAACGTAGAGAACCTCAGGATGTTCCTTAAGGAACGCGTTCGCTTCGTTAAGCTGAACGGCACGCGGGGGTACCGACATGATGCAACACCTTTGTTGTTAAAAATATCAATCAATGGGGGCTTGCGACCCCAGTCAATCGGAAAGCCATGCTGAAGTCAAGCAAGCCCCATGATGCCCTAAAACGGCGCTCAAGCGGCATTTTTGCTGCAATTGGGGGCGTCTGCAAGGGCGCCGGCCGGCGACCACAGGCAACGTTGAGCGGGCCGTGTTCTATTTTTTACGGGGGTGTTGTGTAAAAAAATGAACAAGGCTAAGCTCGGCTGCAACCCATAACATCAATAATACCGGGGTTCATATGTCTCGCCAGCCGATCAACGGCGTCACCGTCTGCACCAGGCAGACCGGCCCGCTCGCGTCCCACCCAGGTGGTCTGATGCAGCGTCCGGCGCATGCCCTGGGCGCCTCTGCCGCCCTGGCCAATATAGTTGACGGCCAGCCCGGCCTGCGTCTTCTCGGCGCCCTCCCGACTTTCGCTTCTTCTCACTATAGCGGTCCTGCCCCTGCGGCGGGCAACAGCCGTGACGGTCTGGCTGCGCCCGGTTTTTGCTTTAGTGCACAGCGCCATCCAGAATGTCAGCGACGGTCTATTGCGGACCTCCTGGCCACTCTGGGCAGTACACACTGACGCCACCGCGTCAAAGCGCCCGGCTCCCGCGGGAATCGGGTCATTTACCTCCTGAGGTATTTATGAGTAACAACCTCGACCAGCTCACCGATTGGTTGAAAGAGCACAAGATCACCGAAGTCGAATGTCTGATCAGCGACCTCACCGGGATCACCCGGGGCAAGATCTCGCCAACCAACAAGTTCATCGCCGAGAAAGGCATGCGCCTGCCGGAAAGCGTGCTGCTGCAGACGGTTACTGGCGACTATGTCGATGACGACATCTATTACGAGCTGCTCGACCCGGCCGATATCGACATGATCTGCCGCCCCGACGAGAACGCGGTGTTTCTCGTGCCCTGGGCCATCGAGCCCACCGCGCAGGTGATCCACGACACCTATGACAAGAAGGGCAACCCGGTCGAGCTGTCGCCGCGCAACGTGCTCAAGAAGGTGTTGAAACTCTATGCCGACAAGGGCTGGCAGCCGATTGTCGCGCCGGAAATGGAGTTCTACCTGACCAAGCGCTGCGAAGACCCGGACTTCCCGCTGCAGCCGCCGATTGGCCGCTCCGGCCGTCCGGAAACCGGCCGTCAGTCGTTCTCCATCGAAGCGGCCAACGAATTCGATCCGCTGTTCGAGGATGTCTACGACTGGTGCGAACTGCAGAACCTGGACCTCGACACGCTGATCCACGAAGACGGCACCGCGCAGATGGAAATCAACTTCCGTCACGGCAACGCGCTGTCGCTGGCCGACCAGATCCTGGTGTTCAAGCGCACCATGCGCGAGGCCGCGCTCAAGCACAACGTCGCCGCCACCTTCATGGCCAAGCCGATGACCGGCGAGCCGGGCAGCGCCATGCACCTGCACCAGAGCATCATCGACGTGAACACCGGCAAGAACATCTTCTCCAATGAAGATGGCAGCATGAGCCAGCTGTTCCTCAATCACGTGGGCGGCCTGCAGAAATACATCCCGGTGGTGTTGCCGCTGTTCGCCCCGAACGTCAACTCGTTCCGCCGCTTCTTGCCCGACACCTCGGCGCCGGTGAACGTCGAGTGGGGCGAGGAAAACCGCACCGTCGGCCTGCGCGTGCCGGATGCCGGCCCGCAGAACCGCCGCGTGGAAAACCGCCTGCCGGGCGCGGATGCCAACCCGTACCTGGCCATCGCCGCCAGCCTGCTGTGCGGTTTCATCGGCATGGTCGAAGGCCTTGAACCGAGCGCCCCGGTGGTTGGCCGTGGCTACGAGCGGCGCAACCTGCGCCTGCCGTTGACCATCGAGGATGCCCTGGAACGCATGGAAAACTGCAGCGCGTTGGAGCCATACCTGGGCAAGAAATTTATTGCCGGTTATGTCGCTACCAAGCGCGCCGAGCACGAGAACTTCAAGCGCGTAATCAGCTCCTGGGAACGTGAGTTCCTGCTGTTCGCGGTCTGAGAAACCCGGGGCCGCTGGAGGCGGCCGCCAGTCAATGGAGAAGCACATGAGCGTCAAGAACCCGCAAACCCGCGAGTGGCAAGACCTGAGTCGTGATCATCACCTGGCGCCGTTCAGCGACTACCAGCAGCTGAAAGAAAAGGGCCCACGGATTATCACCAAGGCCGAAGGTGTGTACTTGTGGGACAGCGAGGGCAACAAGATCCTCGACGGCATGGCTGGTCTGTGGTGCGTGGCGGTCGGCTACGGCCGCGACGAACTGGCCGATGCGGCCAGCCAGCAGATGCGCGAGCTGCCGTACTACAACCTGTTCTTCCAGACCGCGCATCCGCCGGCGCTGGAGTTGGCCAAGGTGATCGCCGACGTGGCGCCCGACGGCATGAGCCACGTGTTCTTCACTGGCTCCGGCTCCGAGGGTAACGACACCGTGCTGCGCCTGGTTCGCCATTACTGGGCGATCAAGGGCAAGAAAGACAAGAAGGTGATCATCGGCCGGGTCAACGGCTACCACGGTTCCACCGTGGCCGGCGCGAGCCTGGGCGGCATGTCCGGGATGCACGAGCAGGGCGACCTGCCGATTCCGGGCATCGTCCACATCCCGCAGCCGTACTGGTTCGGCGAAGGCGGCGACATGAGCGAGGCCGAGTTTGGCGTATGGGCCGCCGAACAGCTGGAGAAGAAGATTCTCGAAGTTGGTGAAGACAACGTCGCTGCCTTTATCGCCGAGCCGATCCAGGGCGCCGGTGGAGTGATCATTCCACCGGCCAGCTACTGGCCGAAGGTCAAGGAGATCCTCGCCAAGTACGACATCCTGTTCGTTGCCGACGAAGTGATCTGCGGTTTCGGTCGTACCGGCGAGTGGTTCGGCTCCGATTACTACGGCCTCAAGCCCGACCTGATGACCATCGCCAAGGGTCTCACCTCCGGTTACATCCCCATGGGCGGTGTGATCGTGCGTGACGAGGTGGCGAAGGTGGTCAGCCAAGGTGGCGACTTCAACCATGGCTTCACCTACTCGGGGCACCCGGTGGCTGCCGCCGTGGCGCTGGAGAACCTGCGGATCCTGCGCGAAGAAAAAATTATCGAGCGCGTCAAAGAGGAAACGGCACCGTATTTGCAAAAGCGTCTGCGCGAGCTCAACGATCACCCGCTGGTGGGCGAGGTCCGTGGCCTGGGCATGCTCGGTGCGATCGAGCTGGTGAAAGACAAGGCCACGCGCAGCCGTTACGAGGGCAAGGGCGTCGGCATGATCTGCCGTCAGCATTGCTTCGACAACGGCCTGATCATGCGCGCCGTGGGCGACACCATGATCATTGCGCCGCCGCTGGTGATCAGCCGCGCAGAGATCGACGAGCTGGTGGAAAAGGCCCGCAAGTGCCTGGACCTGACGCTCGAAGCAGTGAAATGACCAGGTGCTAGGCTGAGCGTTGGGTGGGCTGCGGCAACAGGGTGCGGTTTCCTTGAAAGAGCGCCCTGTAACTTGCCAGACTAGCGGCTGTTTCAGTCGCCCAGTGCTTGTGCCGAAAGAGCCGGCCGCTGAACAGATGGCTTTATATAAAAATTCTGGAGCATTACGCATGAAGAAATTGGGCAAGACGCTGTTGGCCATGTCCCTGGCGGGGCTGGTGGCCGGTGCTGTTCAGGCGGATGACAAGGTTCTGCACGTCTACAACTGGTCCGACTACATCGCCCCGGATACCGTGGCCGATTTCGAGAAGCAGACCGGTATCAAGGTCGTCTACGACGTCTTCGACAGCAACGAAACCCTGGAAGCCAAGCTGCTCGCCGGCAAGTCGGGCTACGATGTGGTCGTGCCGTCGAACAACTTCCTGGCCAAGCAGATCAAGGCTGGCGTCTATCAGGAGCTGGACCGCTCCAAGCTGTCCAACTGGAAGAACCTCGACGAAGACCTGCTCAAGGCCGTCGGCGACGCCAGCGACAAGGACAACAAGCACGCCTTCCCATACATGTGGGGTTCAATCGGCATCGGCTACAACCCGGAGAAGGTCAAGGCGGCGCTGGGCGTCGACAAGATCGATTCGTGGGATGCCGTGTTCAAGCCGGAAAACATCGAGAAGCTGAAAAGCTGCGGCGTGAGCTTCCTCGACGCACCGACCGAGATGATCCCGGCAGCCCTGCACTACCTGGGCTACCCAAC
The DNA here is from genome assembly GCF_003105155.1 of Pseudomonas sp. SDI. Taxonomy (GTDB): domain Bacteria; phylum Pseudomonadota; class Gammaproteobacteria; order Pseudomonadales; family Pseudomonadaceae; genus Aquipseudomonas. Next base: position 5,617 of record NZ_QETK01000023.1, read on the forward strand.
CGACACCAAGGACAAAAAGCAACTGGACGAGGCCGAAGCGCTGTTCCTCAAGGTACGTCCGTCGATCGGCTACTTCCACTCCTCCAAGTACATCTCGGACCTGGCCAACGGCAACATCTGCGTCGCCGTCGGTTACTCGGGTGACCTGGAGCAGTCCAAGGCCCGTGCTCACGAGGCTGGCGACAAGGTCAAACTGGCCTACACCATTCCTAAGGAAGGTGCCGGCACCTTCTACGACATGGTTGCCATTCCCAAGGATGCAACCAACGTCGACGCGGCCTATCAGTTCATGAACTACCTGCTGCAGCCGGAAGTCATGGCCAAGATCACCAACGCCGTACGCTTCCCGAACGGCAACAAGGCGGCGACCCCGCTGGTGGACAAGGACATCACTGGCGACCCGAGCATCTATCCGCCGGCCGAAGTGAAGAAGCAGCTGTACGCCATCAGCGACCTGGATGCCAAAACCCTGCGTGTCATCACGCGTAGCTGGACCAAGATCAAATCGGGCAAATAAACCCGGTTTTCCCGGCGGGTGCTGGTAAAAACAGCGCCCGATCGGGGCTAACCGGCAAATTCTTTTTGCTGGATGGGTGTATCGAAGGTAAGTTGCGCGCCGGTTTGGTTATCCGGCAGGAATGTCTGCCGCATGACATGGGCACTTTTGTAGAGGACTTCCCACTTGTCTAACTCTGTATTCCGCAAGGCCCTCATGGCTGGCGCGGGTATGACGCTGGCGATCAGCGTCCAAGCGGCGCCCACGGTGCACATTTACAACTGGTCGGACTACATCGGCCAGACCACCCTCGCGGATTTCGAAAAAGCCACCGGGATCAAACCGGTGCAGGATGTCTTCGACTCCAATGAAACCCTGGAAGGCAAGCTGCTGGCCGGACGTACCGGCTATGACGTGGTGGTGCCGTCCAACCATTTCCTCGGCAAGCAGATCAAGGCGGGCGCGTTCCAGACGCTCGACAAGGCGCTGCTGCCGAACTATGCGAACCTCGATCCGGCGCTGATGCAGCGTCTGGAAAAGAACGATCCGGGCAACCAGTACGCGGTGCCCTACCTGTGGGGTACCAACGGCATCGGCTACAACGTCGAGAAGGTCAAGGCGGTGCTCGGCACCGACAAGATCGACTCCTGGGCCATGCTGTTCGAGCCGGAAAACATCAAGAAGCTCTCCGCCTGCGGCGTGGCCTTCCTCGATTCGGCCGACGAGATGCTGCCAGCGGTGCTCAACTACATGGGGCGCGACCCCAACAGTACCCATCCCAAGGACTACGCCGAGGCCGAGAAGAAGCTGCTGGCGGTGCGTCCTTACGTGACCTACTTCCATTCCTCGAAATACATCTCGGACCTGGCCAACGGCGACATCTGCGTGGCCGCCGGTTTCTCCGGCGATGTGTTCCAGGCCAAGTCCCGTGCCGAGGAAGCCGGCAAGGGTGTGGAAGTGGCCTATGTGATTCCCAAGGAAGGCGGCAACCTCTGGTTCGACATGCTGGCGATCCCCAAGGATTCCACCAACGTCAAAGAGGCCCATGCCTTTATCAACTATTTGCTTAAACCTGAGGTCATTGCTCAGGTCAGCGATTACGTCGGTTACGCCAACCCGAATCAAAAGGCTGGCGACCTGATGGACCAGAGCGTGCGAACCGACGCAGCGGTTTACCCACCGCAAGAGGTGCTGGACAAGTTGTACGTCAACTCGGAGCTGCCCCCCAAGGTGCAGCGTCTGATGACCCGTAGCTGGACCAAGGTCAAGTCGGGCAAATAAATATCCAGGGCTCGTCACGGCAGGGGCGGGCTGCAAAAAATCTTGTTGGGAGTTTCACAAATGGCAGTTGCCTCCGGTGCCTATAAGAAAGCCCTCGAGGGCGACCAGCAACCTAAGCAGGTGTTGGTCAAAATCGACCGGGTCACGAAAAAATTCGACGAAACCGTCGCAGTGGACGATGTGTCCCTCGAAATCAAGAAGGGTGAGATCTTCGCCCTGCTTGGCGGCTCAGGTTCCGGCAAATCCACCTTGCTGCGCATGCTGGCCGGTTTCGAACGGCCGACCGAAGGGCGCATCTTCCTCGATGGTGTAGACATCACCGATATGCCGCCCTACGAGCGGCCGATCAACATGATGTTCCAGTCCTACGCGCTGTTCCCGCACATGAGCGTGGCGGACAACATTGCCTTTGGCCTGAAGCAGGACAAGATGTCCAAGAGCGAGATCGACGCCCGCGTGGCCGAGATGCTCAAGCTGGTGCACATGACCCAGTATGCCAAGCGCAAGCCGCACCAACTGTCCGGTGGCCAGCGTCAGCGGGTGGCCCTGGCCCGCTCCCTGGCCAAGCGGCCGAAACTGCTGCTGCTCGACGAGCCGATGGGCGCGCTGGACAAGAAACTGCGCTCGCAGATGCAGTTGGAGCTGGTCGAGATCATCGAGCGCGTGGGCGTGACCTGCGTCATGGTCACCCACGACCAGGAAGAGGCCATGACCATGGCCCAGCGCATTGCCATCATGCACCTGGGCTGGATTGCCCAGATCGGCAGCCCGATCGACATCTACGAGACCCCGGTCAGCCGTCTGGTCTGCGAGTTCATCGGCAACGTCAACCTGTTCGAAGGCGAAGTGGTCGACGATGCCGAAGGCCACGCGCTGATTGCCAGCTCCGAGCTTGAGCGCAACATCTACGTGGGCCACGGCGTCACCACCTCGGTGGAAGACAAGCGCATCACCTACGCGCTGCGGCCGGAAAAACTGCTGGTGACCACCGAACAGCCGAACTGCGAGCATAACTGGTCGCGCGGCAAGGTCCACGACATCGCCTACCTGGGCGGTCACTCGGTGTTCTACGTCGAGTTGCCAAGCGGCAAGGTGGTGCAATCGTTCGTCGCCAACGCCGAACGCCAGGGCACCCGTCCGACCTGGGATGATCAGGTCTACGTCTGGTGGGAAGACGACAGCGGCGTGGTACTGCGGTCATGAACATGCGCAAGCTCAAGCGAGCCCTCAACCGAATAACGCCTGAAGGTCGTCATCTGGTCATTGGCGTTCCGTTTATCTGGCTGTTCCTGTTCTTCATGCTGCCGTTCTTCATCGTCCTGAAGATCAGCTTTGCCGAAGCCGATGTGGCGATCCCGCCATACACCGAGATCTACAGCTACGTCGAAGACAAGCTGCAAGTGGTGCTGAACCTGGCCAACTATGGCCTGCTGACCGAGGACGAGTTGTACATCTCGGCCTACCTCGGCTCGTTGAAGATGGCGTTCTTCAGCACCATCCTCTGCCTGCTGATCGGCTACCCGATGGCCTATGCCATCGCTAACGCGCGCAAGGACATCCAGACCGTGCTGTTGCTGCTGATCATGATGCCGACCTGGACGGCGATCCTGATTCGCGTGTATGCCTGGATGGGTATCCTCAGCAACAACGGCCTGCTCAATGCCTTCCTGATGTGGCTGGGGCTGATCGATCAGCCGTTGCAGATCCTCAACACCAACCTCGCGGTGTACATCGGGGTGGTCTACTCGTACCTGCCGTTCATGATCCTGCCGTTGTTCGCCAACCTGGTGAAACACGATTCGAGTCTGCTGGAAGCGGCTTCGGACCTGGGTTCGAGCACCTTCAACAGCTTCTGGAAGATCACCGTGCCGCTGTCGAAGAACGGCATCATTGCCGGCTGCATGCTGGTGTTCATCCCGGTGGTGGGCGAGTTCGTGATTCCTGAGCTGCTCGGCGGCCCGGAAACCCTGATGATCGGTAAAGTGTTGTGGCAGGAGTTCTTCAACAACCGCGACTGGCCGGTGGCGTCTGCCCTGGCGGTGGTGATGCTGGCGATCCTGATCGTGCCGATTCTGCTCTTCAACCGTAGTCAGGCCAAAGAGATGGAGGGCAGGGCATGAAGCGTTACAGTTTCTCCAAACTGATGTTGATTCTGGGCTTGTTGTTCATCTACCTGCCCATGCTGATCCTGGTGATCTATTCGTTCAACGCCTCCAAGCTGGTGACGGTGTGGGGCGGCTGGTCGGTGAAATGGTATGTCGGCCTGCTGGATAACAGCCAGCTGATGGGCTCGGTGATGCGCTCGCTGGAAATCGCCTGCTACACCGCGATTGCCGCGGTGGCGCTGGGCACCCTGGCGGCCTTCGTGCTGACCCGGGTCACCCGCTTCAAGGGCCGTACGCTGTTCGGTGGCCTGGTCACGGCACCGCTGGTCATGCCCGAGGTGATCACCGGCCTGTCGCTGTTGCTGCTGTTCGTGGCCATGGCGCAGATGATCGGTTGGCCGCAGGAGCGTGGCATTGTCACCATCTGGATCGCGCACACCACGTTCTGTGCGGCCTATGTGGCGGTCGTGGTGTCGGCGCGTCTGCGTGAACTGGACCTGTCGATCGAAGAAGCGGCGATGGACCTGGGGGCGCGGCCGTGGAAGGTGTTCTTCCTGATCACCATCCCGATGATTGCGCCGTCGTTGGCGGCGGGCGGCATGATGTCGTTTGCCCTGTCGCTGGACGACCTGGTGTTGGCCAGCTTCGTTTCCGGTCCGGGTTCGACCACCTTGCCGATGGAAGTGTTCTCGGCGGTGCGTCTGGGCGTGAAGCCGGAGATCAACGCGGTGGCCAGCCTGATCCTGCTCAGCGTGTCGATCGTGACCTTCTTTGTCTGGTACTTCAGCCGTCGGGCGGAAGAGCGTCGCAAGCGTGCCATTCAGCAGGCGATCGACGAGAGCGCTGCGGATTCGTGGAAACAACCGGACGTGCGTCGCGCACCGGCGGCTGTTTCGGTGTGATCTGAAGGCCCCATCGCGGGACCAGCCGGCTCCCACAGGGTACTACGGTGCTTTGTGGGAGCGGGCTGGTCCCGCGATGGGCCGCAACGCGGCCCGCTAGGGCACCAGGCGCAACGTCCCCTCCGTTTCCCCTGCCAGCCCCATCAGCGCCCGCTGATACCTGCCCTCGATGTAATCCTGCGCCTGATCGCGATAATGCCGATCAAATAGCACGCCGCTTTGCCCCAGCGGATTGATGCTCAACGCTGTGCCCGTATCGGCAAAATCCACCAGCCGCCGTGTCGACGGCCCATAGGTCACCGCCCACGGTGCCGGCCCCACCTTCGCCGACAGGTTGTTCGGCACCTCATGGCTACCTGGCGCGGCAAACGGCCCGACGTTGAACAACAGGTTCAACGGCTTTTGCAGGCCCAGCGGATGCCCATGGGTCAAGGTATGCGCCTTGCCCCACTGCCAGTCTGCCGGGTCCTTGCCGAGGGTCTGGCGCAAATGCGCCAGGCTATTGCCCCAGGCCCGCTTCACGGTCGCCGCGCGGCTGCCATGCTCGTTGCTGCCCTGTACGTCCCACCACGGCGAATCGACATCCGCGGCCAGGCGTGGCAATGCCGCATCCAGTACCCGCGTCGACAGTAGCGTGTCGAACCAGGCATCGCCCAGCTCGTCGTGCATCGCCGCGCGGGCGAACTCATAGAGGAACTGGCTGAATACCGTCGCACTCAGCGAATCCAGCGGGTAATCACCGCGCCATGCCGCCAGCTGTTCGACCAGTTCGCGCTCCTGCGCGTCGTCGACCACCTCGCGCAGCACCGCCAGCAGCGGTCCGAGGGTGCGTGGGCCATAATCGGTGGCCGTGCCCAGTTGCAGCGCCTGGCTGTTGTGCAGGTCCCATTTCACCGCGTTGTCGGCCAACTGCCGATTCAACTGCCGGCCGCGGTCGGCGAGGTTGTAGTAGCCCGGAATCTCCATGCCGGTCGGCGACACCGGCTGGAAGTTGGCCGAGACGATATAGCCACTGGCCGGGTTCTCCTGCTGCGGGTTGGCGCTGAACGGGTAGAAGCCAAGCTTGTCGGCCTGCGCGGTACTGCCGTCGAGGATGAATGCCGGGTTCACCCCCGGCGGCCGAATCGGCAACTGCGCCGCGGCCCACCAGCCGATGTCGCCACGCGCGTTGGCCCACACCAGGTTCAACCCCGGTGCCTGGATCTGCGCGGCCGCGCGGCGCATCTTGTCCAGGCTGTCGGCGCGGTTGACGGCGTAGAAGCCCTCGAGAATCGGGTTCTCGGTTTCCAGGAACGCCCACCACATGGCCACGGGAGTCGTGCCGACCTCCTTGCCCAGGGCGGTATTGACGATCGGGCCGTGCGGCGAGCGGCGCAGGGTGATGCTGACCGGGGCCTCGCCCTTGACCTTGATCTGCTGTTCGCTGCGCGTCAGCGGTTGCCACTGGCCGTTGATCTTCACCTGTTCGGGGTTGTCCGGGTTGACCTGCTCGGCGATCAGGTCGATATCGTCGTTCTGGAACATGGTCAGGCTCCAACCGAAATCACGGTTGTGCCCGAGCGAGGCAAACGGGTTGAGCGCCTGGTGGTAGCCATACAGGTTGAACCCCGGCGCCGACAGCTCGGCCTCGTACCACACCGAAGGCGCCGCGAAGCGGATGTGCGGGTCGCCGGCCAGCAACGGCTTGCCGCTTTGGGTGCGCTGGCCACTGACGACCCAGGCGTTGCTGCCTTCGAACTGTGGCAAGCCAGCGTCCTCAAGCGCCTGCTGGCTGACCCGCGCCAGCTTGCCGAGGGCTGTCCAGTCGGCCGCAGCCAGCCGCGGCGGCGCTGGCAGCGCGCCCGCCGGCTGCCAGTCGAGGTCGAACACCCGCAGGTAGTCGGCGCCGTACTGGTCACGGATAAAGGTCAGTAGCGGCTCGGTGCGGAACGCGGCGGCAAAGCTGTAGGCCATGAATCCAGCGATGCTCAGGGTGTCCTGCGCGGTGAACGGCCGCCGCTCGATACCCAGCAGATCGAACTCGAGCGGTTTCGGGTGGCTGTCCTGCCAGGCGTTCACCCCGTCCAGGTAGGCCTGCAAGGCCAGCCAGGCGGGCGACTGCTTGTTCTGCCGGGCCACCGTCAGCTCGGCCTGTTCGGCGATGCGCAGGCTGCGGAACAGGGTGTCGGTCTCGACCAGTTTGGGCCCGAGCACTTCGGCCAGTTCGCCACGGGCCAGGCGCCGCGAGATCTCCATCTGGAACAGCCGGTCCTGGGCGTGCACATAACCCAGGGCGCGGTACAGGTCGGCTTCGTTCTGCGCTTGCAGGTGCGGCACGCCACGCTGGTCGTAGCGCACGCTGACCGGCGCCTGCAGGCCGCGCAACGCGACTTCGCCGTCACGTTGTGGCTGCTTGCCCTGCACATACCAGTAACCACCGCCGGCCAGTGCGGCGATGGCGACTGCAAGAAGGGTGAGGCTGCGTTTCATCAAGGCTCCTTGTTGCTTGCAAAGGCAGGGGTTGTTCCGCGCGTCGCTCGATCCATTTCGCACAGAGGATAGACGCTGCACGGTAACCCATCGGCAGCAGTGGCGGATCGAATGAACCTGAGCGGAAAACCGCAAGTGCTCACCGGCCAGCGTCCTGCTGCGATGCCCGGCAGGAAATCCCTCCTTCGGCTTAATCCGGCGCCTGCTCAATAGACTGTTGCCCCGGCTTCACGGGGCAACAGACACAACACTCAATGAGTGAGGGCCGCGTCATGAGCAAGAAGTCACTAACGGAACTGGTCGGCGAGCTGCAAGGGAGATCGGTGACCCATGGCTGGGATGCCATCACCCTGTACGACCAACGCAAGGCCAACGAGCTGCTGTATCAACACTATATCGAGCGGTTCCTTACGCATGAGGGCGTGATCAAGCCTGCGTCCTTTACCGCCAGGTGGGGCGACGGCTCCTACAAGGAGCATATTTATGACCTGCGTTTCGGCGCACCCCGGCTGTCTTTCGAAAGCGCCGACCCCGCCGCCAATGCCCAGGCCCGACTGACCCTTGACATGATCGGCGGAACCATCGTCAGTACCCGCAAGCATGGTGGCCTGCCTGCCGCCGTCGCCCGGATCCTGCACATCCTGCCGGTCGGCGGTCCGCAGGTGTGGATGACGCAGCCACTCACCAAGGCGCAGCTCAAGGGCACCGGCGAGGTGCTGATCGACCTGGGCAATGCCGACACCTTCATGGCCAACTTTGTGCTTGGTGAGCTGGCGCAGGCCGAGGTCGGCAGGCGCTTCAAGGCGTACTTCGACAGCCTGGAGCCGGCGCGCAAGGTCTACTCGCTGGGCCGGGTGACAGGCGATCTGAACGGGCCGTTGACGCCTTCGCACTTCGAGATCCGGACCATGAAGGCCAACCCCGAAGCCGCGGTCGGCGACCTGCAGTATGGCGAAGGGGCGGTGATGCTGTTCATCACCCTGGCCGGCGGCAAGGATGGCCAGTCGTACCCCAGCCATGCCTCGCAGTACCTCTTGCCGGCCGACGGCAACGGTGTGCGTTTTACCGGGGCGTTGTATCTGTCGAGTCGGGTATTGTTCGGCAGCATCGTGCGGGCGCAGGCCGTGGCCGATATCGGCCATGGTATCGAGTTTCCCGATTATACCGGCGGCCAGGACAAGGCCTGGCGCCTGCACGCTAGCGCCGGGGGCATCGAGCACGCGTTCGTCTACGACTACAAGACCCGCGCCTTTGATTTCGATTGCCGCTTCAGCACCGACCTGAATGCGCGCTTCGGGCCCGACAGCAATGGGCCGGCGTTGACCCTGGAAGGCCTTGGCAAACAGATGGTCTGCCGCTGGAGCAAGAACTACCTGAGCCCCTTCAGCCGCGTGGTGAACTGGGCCTGGCCATCCGTCAGCGAGTGGCACCATGGCGAGATCCGATTCGTTTGTGATTACCAGGTGCTGCTCGATATTGGCCTGGACCAGCATACCGGTGTGGTGACTTTTCAGCGTAACGAGCAGCGCTCGCGGCTGCTGACCCGCATGAGCTGCGATGCCGGCTGGCTGCCCGATCTGGGCGATGTCGAGCGGGCCATGCGGGCTAAGGTCCAGGGCTTCTTCGAGCCGCAGTTGCGGGGGGTTCTGCGCAACCTGAGCGTGCCTGCGCTGGACACCTTCCTGCTGCGCAACCTGCTGTTTCCAGGGCATAACGCCTTGCAACTGACGGAAGCCTTCGTGCCTGGCGACCTGGCATTGTTTGGCGAGATCGATCCGCTGCGCACCAGCACCGTGCTGTCGCCGACGAACAAGGTCGTGGCGGCGGGTACTCAGCTCCAGTTCAGCATCACGCCCCGGCCGGAACAGCTGAGCTGGAGCGTAAGGGATACGCGCAGCCATGCGCTGCTGGACGCTGCGATCAGCCCGGACGGGCTGTTCCGCGCGCCATCGGCGGACCGCTTGCGCGATGGTCAGGCCAGCTTCGTCGTGACCGCGCGCGGGGTCTTGCAGGGGCTTCCGGTGCAGAGCTCGGCGCTGGTATCGGTGATTGAAAACGTGATTGTGGCCAACCCGGTGCTGGAGTGCTGCACGCCTGGCGAGTCCCGCGAACTATTGGCGCAGGCGCTGGACGGCGGGCCGTTGAAGTGGCAGGTGATCAGTCGCGAGTGGGGGTCCCGGCTCGAAGGTGTGCCGGGCGAGCCGGATAAACGCCTGTACACCGCTGGCGGCAGCAGCGATCCGGATGTGCCGTTTGCGCTGGACCGGATTGAGGTCAGTCAGGCCTGTGGCGACCAGGTAGTGCAAAGCACCCTCCACGTGCTCATCTATAACCGCCCGGCAGGCGCGACGCTGTATCTGAGTGACAACAGCACACCGGAGAAGGGCACCGTGCAGTTCGAACTGAGGGGGAAGGCCGGGCCGATCGACCCGAAAAATGCAGTCTGGAAACTCCTCGGTGGCCCAGGTGTTTTCGACGTCAACAGTGGCCGCTATACCGAGCCTGCGGTCATCCCGCCCGGCAGCTTCATCGTGGTCTCGGCGAAGCTGCCGGGCGATCTGCTGGACACTCATGCGGTGATCGCCGTGCCGCTGCCGCTACGCCGCTATGCGCAGTTGATTGGCGATGTCGATGCGGCACATGTGCGGGCGTGCGAGGACTTGCCCAGGGCGGCGTCCTAGCTGCCCGTCCAGGGGCAGTAGCAGCCTACGGCGAGGGTCTGGGTGACATTCAGCGCGCGGCCCTGGCTCAGCGCCAGGAGGACCGGCTCGATGAAACTGTTGCTGGCGTTGCAGGTAGCGCCTTCGCTGTAGGGGCCGAAGTAGGCCAGCTCGCCGTTGCGGTCCCAGATCGCCACGGCCGGGCTGGCCGGCAGGTGCTCGGCGCCGGGCAGGCTCGGCAGCGGCTTCAGGGCGGCCAGACTGGCCGGTAGCTGGCCGTGGCTGCCGGCTTTCTGCACCACGTAGAACGCGACGCCCTGCGGCGCATAGTGCGCGATCAGCTCGGCCAGGTGCTGCTGGTTGCCGACGTTGCACGGGCAGGCCGGGTCCCAGAAATGCACCAGGCGGATCGGCCCCGGGCCGGCGATGCTGGCTGGCAGGCGCAGGTCAGCGCCGCTGAACAGCGCGGTCTGGTTGTCGAAGGGGCGCAGGTAGCGGCTCTGGAAACTGTCGTAGGCCCACCACAGGCCGGCGGCGCAGAGCAGTAGGGCGAGGGCGCTGAGCAGGTTTCTTCCAGTGGGCATTAGTGAGTCCGTATTGAGTTCGAGAGCATCGCGGGACTCGCCCGCTTCCACAGAAGAGCCTTGCCGTGGTGCCGTTGTGGGGGCTGGTCCCGCGATGAGGCCCGAACAGCTTGCCACGCCTTCGGCGACAGATGAATATCACAGGTCAATCCTTTGCTCTGCCCGGAAACCGTTTATGCCTGTGATGTTCCAACCCGACGCCCTGCGTGCCCGCCTGCCAGCGTTGGCGGCGCGCCAGCCCCTGTCGGCCGAGGCACAGGCCTACCAGCGTTTCTACGGTCTCGATCTCGTCAGGCAGCACCCCGCGATCAGCAGTTGGCTGGGCGGCTTCCAGATCAGCGGCTTCGACCTGGTCGGCCAGGTCTGGTGCCCGCCAAAGCCCAGCGGCACGCTGGTGTTGCTGCACGGCTTCTACGATCACATGGGCCTCTACCGTCACGCGGTTGACTGGGCGCTGACGCAAAACCTCGCGGTGATCGCCTGCGACCTGCCTGGCCACGGCCTGTCCAGCGGCGCGCGGGCCAGCATCGCCGATTTCGCCATCTACCAGCAGATGCTCGACGCCCTGTTCGAACAGGCGCGCTGCCTGCACCTGCCGCAGCCCTGGCATCTGTTCGGGCAGAGCACTGGCGGCGCCATCGTCATCGACCACCTGCTGTACCACGGCCACGCCAGCCCGGTGCAGGGCGAAACCATCCTGCTTGCACCGCTGGTGCGGCCACGCGCCTGGCGCTGGTCGAGGTTCAGCTATCGGGTGCTGCGCCATTTCGTCAACGGCATCGAGCGGCGCTTCAGCGAGAACAGCAATGACCCGACCTTCCTGCCATTCCTCCAGGCCGACCCGCTGCAACCGCGGCGGCTGCCGACCGCCTGGGTGGGGGCGCTGGTGGACTGGGTCAAGCGTATCGAGGCGGCGCCGCACAGCCCGCGCCGGCCGCTGGTGATCCAGGGTGAGGCCGACATGACCGTGGACTGGCCGCATAACCTCGATGTGCTCAAGGCCAAGTTCGAGCAACCTCAGATCCTCCTGTTGCCGGAGGCGCGGCATCACCTGATCAACGAACTGCCGGCGATCCGCCAGCGCTACTTCGATTTCATCGAGCAGCGCCTGGGTTGATCACTTGAGGTCGGCGCTGCTCTGGCCGACGGCCAGGCCGGCGCGGATCGCCGCCAGGGCTGCGGCGTAATAGGCCTTGCCCTCGGTGGACTCGGCAAAGGTGGCGAACGCTTCCAGCTCGTCGTCGGAAAGGTCGCGGTAGACGTAGAGCAAGGTGTTGTTCAGGTCGGCGGCAATCTGCTGCATCAGCCGCTCGCGCTGCCCGTCGAGCATGCCCTGGGCCTGACCGCCACCAAGCAGGCCGGGGATCATCTGACTGAGGCTGTCGGCAGCCACGCCGGCGATCGCCAGGCTCACTTCGGCACCGGCCTCGCGGGCCGGCAGCGCCTGGGCCAGGTGGCCGATGATCAGCAGGCGATTGTCGCTGGCCTGGATCTTCGGCAGGCCCTTGGCGTTTTTCGCCAGTTGGTCGCGGCGGGTAGCGAGGAGTTCGGCGGCAACGATCTTGCGCCCCAGCGGTGACTGGAAGAACGCCAGCGCTGGCGCTGGGTCGCCGAGTTTGGCGCGCAGCTGTGCGGCCGCCCGCTTGTCGACCGCCTTGGGCTCGAAGCGCTGGTTGCTGTTATTGACCAGCGCCTGGAAAACCGCAGGCGGCAGGCTGTTGCGATAGCGCTGCTGGGCGGCATCGAGGGCGTCGGTAAAGTGGGCGCGCTGCTCTGGCCACCCGGCGACCTTGTAGAGTTGGTCGAGAGTGTCTGCAAGGACAGGCGTGGTGCAGATCATCATCAGCAGAAAAAACAAACGGCGCATTCAGGACTCCTGTCGGCAGGCCGCTATTGTCCGTGGCCCGGCGGGGCTTTGTCGAGACGCCATTGCATACTCTCGGCCAAGTGGCGCTGTCGGTTTTTCATGCGGATGGATACTATGCGCGCCATGCACATATCCTCTGATCACCCGCTGCTGACACGCATTGTCGACGACCTGGCCACCCATGGCTGGTCGCAGCACGACGTTTTTCTCCCGGCAGCGCTCAGCGCAGCGCTGGCTGCCGACTGTCGCCGTCGCGAAGCCGAGGGCGAGCTGGCGCCGGCCGCGGTCGGCCGAGGCCAGGCGCAGGAAGTGCGCGAGGGTATCCGCGGCGATCACATCCGCTGGCTGGAACCGGGCGAGTCAGAGCCCTGCGATCAGTATCTGCAACTGATGGACAGCCTGCGCGAAGCGCTCAACCGTGGGCTGTTCCTTGGCCTGGAAGACTTCGAGTGCCACTTTGCCCTGTATCCGCCGGGGGCGTTCTATCGCAAGCACCTGGATCGCTTCCGCGACGATGACCGGCGTATGGTTTCGGCGGTCATCTACCTCAACGAGGGCTGGCTGCCCGAGCACGGTGGTCAGTTGCGCATGAGCCTCAAGGACGGCGTGGAGCATGACGTGCAGCCGACCAGCGGTTGCCTGGTGGTGTTCCTCTCCGGCGAAGTGCCCCACGAAGTGCTGCCGGCCAACCGCGAGCGGCTGTCGCTGACTGGCTGGTTCCGTCGCCGTGGCAACGAGCCGTTCTAGCGTGCACAAGGTACTGGTCAGCGCCTGTCTGCTCGGCCAGCCGGTGCGCTATGACGGCCGGGCCAGTGGCCATCCCGATATGCTCCAGCGCTGGCAGGGCGAAGGCCGGGTGCTGGCGCTGTGCCCGGAGGTGGCCGGCGGCTTGCCGACGCCGCGCTCGCCTGCGGAGATTCCCGGGGGGCAGGGCAGCGCGGTGCTGGAGGGTCAGGCGCAGGTGCTGACGGTCACCGCCGAGGATGTCAGCGCGGCGTTTCTCGCCGGGGCGCAGATCGCGCTGGCGCTGGTGCGCCGGCATGGCATCCGCATCGCCGTGCTCAAATCCGGCAGCCCGTCGTGCGGCAATCTGCAAACCTACGACGGGACCTTCAGCGGCACCAAGGTCCGCGGCGAAGGGGTGACGACAGCGCTGTTGCGCCGCGAAGGGGTGCAGGTATTCAGCGAGCTGCAGCTGGAGGCGGCGGCGCAAGCGCTGGCCGCCCTCGACGCTTAAGGCGGGCTGACCTTGCTGGTTTGAGGCGCAAACCACTTCTGCTTCAGCAGTTCCAGGCGGCCGTCGTCCTTGATCCGTTGCAGCGCGCGGTCGACGCTGCTGTGGAACGCCGGGTTGCCCTTCTGGAACGGAATCACCAGGGCCTGCCCGTCGTCGCGGTAGGGTTCGCTGTAGTCCAGGCGCTCCTTGAGTTGCGGGGTCGGCGTAATCTGGTTCAGGGCGATATCGTAGCGGCCGCTTTCCACGCCTTCGAGCAGGTCGCCATCGCTGACCACCACGAACGATACGCCCAGATCCATTTCGCTGGCCAGGGCCTGGCCAAGTTCGATCTCGAAGCCAGTCAGTTGCTCGTTGTCCTTGAAGTTATAGGGCGGTGTCGTGGCCTCGACGGCAATGCGCAGTTCATTGCGGTCGTTGACGTCGTCGATCAGTTCGGCCTGGGCGGTGCTGCCGAGCAGCATGGCCAGTAATACCCCAATGGTGAAACGCATCTAAGCCCCTTAAATTATCCAGATGTCGCCGCGACTTTCTGACGATGCCGCGGTCGAACGCCACTTAGGACCACGATAGCCGCTGGATGTTTAACCGCGCGGCACGTTTTTATCCACGCCAGCGTCGACCCGTGCTGGTGCAATTGATCTATGGTAGTGGGTGGTTGCCATTCGTATTAATGGCAACGGTTATTGAAGTAAATCACAGGAGAAGTGAATGCAAAGCCTATTTTCGCGTGCCGCCATTGCCGGCTTGTTGATGGGTGTATCCGCGCTGGCCGCCGCAGAAGGGTTGACCAGCCAGGCAGCACCGGCAGGAGCCAAGGTCTTCATCGTTTCCCCGGCCGATGGCGCGACGGTCGACAAGACCTTCACCGTCAAGTTCGGCATCGAGGGCATGGCGCTCAAACCGGCGGGCGATCAGACCCCGCACACTGGCCATCACCACTTGCTGGTGGATGTCGACCAGGAACCCGCTGCCGACCAGGTGCTGCCGACCAGCCTGATGCCGGAAAACAACCAGCCACTGCCGGCCGGCCCGCACGTGCTGCACTTCGGCAAGGCGCAGACCGAAACCACCCTGAGCCTGACGCCGGGCAAGCACACCCTGCAACTGGTGCTGGGCGACAAGTTCCATGTGCCGTTCAAGCCGAGCGTTGAATCGCAGAAAATTACCGTCAATGTGAAGTGACCGTGCCCCTGTAGGCGCAGGCAAGCCAGCGCCTACACGATGGAGCGGCTCTTTGAGAGAATAAAAAAGGGAGGCTCTCAGGCCTCCCTTTTTTGTCGCAGCTAAACGTTAGAACAGCACGCGGGAACGGATGGTGCCCTTGATCTGTTGCAGTTTCTCTTGCGCCAGGTCCGAGTAATCGGCATCCACGTCGATAACCACATAACCGACTTTCTCGTTGGTCTGCAGGAACTGACCGGAGATGTTGATCGCGTTTTCGGCGAACACTTTGTTGATTTCGCTGAGCACGCCCGGAATGTTTTCGTGGATGTGCAGCAGGCGGTGCTTGCCCGGGTGCGCCGGCAGGGCCACCTCCGGGAAGTTGACCGACGACACCGAGGTACCGTTGTCGCTGTACTTGACCAGCTTCTCGGCAACTTCCAGACCAATGTTGGCCTGGGCTTCGGCCGTCGAGCCACCGATGTGCGGGGTCAGGATCACGTTGTCCAGGCCACGCAGCGGGCTTTCGAACTCTTCGTCGTTCGAGCGCGGCTCGACCGGGAACACGTCGATGGCTGCGCCGATCAGGTGCTTGTCCTTGATCGCCGCCGCCAGGTGGTCCAGTTCGACCACAGTGCCGCGGGCCGCGTTGATCAGGATGCCGCCTTTCTTGATTGCACGGATTTCCTTCTCGCCCATCATCCACTGCGTGGCAGCGGTTTCCGGAACGTGCAGCGACACGATGTCGGACATCGCCAGCAGCTCGTGCAGGTCGTTTACCTGGGTGGCGTTACCGAGCGGCAGCTTGGTGATGGTGTCGTAGAAGAACACCTGCATGCCCAGACCTTCGGCCAGTACCGACAGCTGGGTACCGATCGAGCCGTAGCCGACGATGCCGAGCTTCTTGCCACGGATCTCGAAGGAGTTGGCCGCGCTCTTGATCCAGCCACCGCGGTGGCAGGACGCGTTTTTCTCCGGGATGCCGCGCAGCAGCAGGATCGCTTCGGCCAGCACCAGCTCGGCAACGGAGCGGGTGTTGGAGTACGGTGCGTTGAACACGGCAATACCGCGTTCGCGGGCAGCGTTCAGGTCGACCTGGTTGGTACCGATGCAGAAACAGCCGACAGCGACCAGTTTCTTGGCGCAGTCGAAAACCTCTTCGGTCAGTTGGGTGCGCGAGCGGATGCCGATGAAGTGAGCGTCGGCGATCTTTTCCTTCAGTTCGGCGTCCGGCAGGGAACCGGTGAGGTACTCGATGTTGGTGTACCCGGCGGCCTTGAGGACGTCCACGGCGGATTGGTGGACGCCTTCGAGGAGAAGGAACTTGATCTTGCTCTTATCGAGAGAAGTCTTGCTCATCTGCGTAAACCTGTGTCCCGGAGAAAAAATGGCAGGGAAGTGAAGCTCTCGCAGAATCGGGCTCAAAGCGCGATCAGCGGGGGGCGTATGCTAGCATATGCACCCCCGGAAACGCCCATCCCCGGCACGTGAAGTGTGCTCAGGGTGACTATGAATAGTTCGAGAGTTCTGTCGATGACCCAGTCTGCGTTGATTGATGAGTTGAAGACCCTGGTGGAGCCCGGCAAAGTATTGACCGACGCCATTTCCCTCGACACCTATGGCAAGGACTGGACCAAGCACTTCGTCCCGGACCCGCTGGCCATCGTCTTCCCCAAGAGCATCGAGCAGGTCCAGGCCATTGTGCGCTGGGCCAATCGGCAGCGCGTGGCGCTGGTGCCCTCGGGTGGACGCACCGGCCTGTCGGCGGCAGCCGTCGCGGCTAATGGCGAAGTGGTGGTGGCGTTCGACTACATGAACCAGATTCTCGCGTTCGACGCCTTCGACCGCACGGCCGTCTGTCAGCCGGGGGTGATCACTGCCCAGCTGCAAGCTTTTGCCGAAGACCATGGGCTGTATTATCCGGTGGACTTCGCGTCGGCAGGTTCCAGCCAGATTGGCGGCAACATCGGCACCAATGCCGGCGGGATCAAGGTGATTCGCTACGGTATGACCCGCAACTGGGTTGCCGGCCTGAAAGTGGTCACTGGTACCGGCGAGCTGCTCGAACTGAACAAGGACCTGATCAAGAACGCCACCGGCTATGACCTGCGCCAGCTGTTCATCGGCGCCGAGGGCACCCTGGGCTTCGTGGTCGAAGCCACCATGCGTCTGGACCGCGCGCCGAACAACCTCACCGCGATGGTGCTCGGTACACCGGACTTCGACTCGATCATGCCGGTGCTGCACGCCTTCCGCGACAAGCTCGACCTGACCGCCTTCGAATTCTTCTCCGACAAGGCCCTGGCCAAGATCATGGGCCGTGGCGACGTGCCGGCGCCGTTCGACCGCGACTGCCCGTTCTACGTGCTGCTGGAATTCGAGGCGGCCAACGAAGACGTGGCCAACGATGCCCTGGCCACCTTCGAACAGTGCGTAGAGCAGGGCTGGGTGCTCGACGGTGTGATGAGCCAGAGCCAGCAGCAACTGGAAAACCTGTGGAAACTGCGCGAGTACATCTCCGAGACCATCTCGCACTGGACACCGTACAAGAACGACATCTCGGTCACGGTTTCCAAGGTGCCAGCGTTCCTCAAGGACATCGACAGCATTGTCGCCGCCAACTACCCGGACTTCGAAGTGGTCTGGTACGGCCACATCGGCGATGGCAACCTGCACCTGAACATCCTCAAGCCGGATAACCTGAGCAAGGACGAGTTCTTTGCCAAGTGCGCCACGGTGAACAAGTGGGTGTTCGAGATCGTCGAGAAGTACAACGGCTCGATTTCCGCCGAGCATGGCGTCGGTATGACCAAGCGCGATTACCTGACCTACAGCCGTTCGCCGGCCGAAATCGGCTACATGAAAGCGGTCAAGGCGGTGTTCGACCCTAACGGGATCATGAACCCGGGCAAGATCTTCCCCCTCGAATAAGCTACACGCCAGGAGTCGGTAATGAGCTATCAGCACCAGTATGTAGACGGCACGCGTATTCACTTTGGCCTGGGCAAGGTGGTGTGCATCGGGCGCAACTACGCCGAGCATGCCAAGGAGCTGGACAACCCGATCCCCAGCGAGCCGTTGCTGTTCATCAAGCCGGGCAGTTGTGTGGTGCCGCTGGAAGGCGGCTTCAAGATCCCGGCCGAGCGCGGCTCGGTGCACTACGAAGCGGAGATCGCCGTGTTGCTCGGCAAGTCGCTGTCGCCGCAGCCGACCGAGGAAGAAGTGTGTGATGCCATTTCCGGTTTCGCCCCGGCCCTGGACCTGACCCTGCGCGACCTGCAGGCCCAGCTCAAGGACAAGGGCCTGCCCTGGGAGCGCGCCAAGTGCTTCGACGGCGCCTGCGTACTGCCACCGTTCGTGGTCGGCAGCACGTTCGAAGACCTGGCCGACATTGGCATCCGTCTGACCATCAATGGCCAGGTGCGCCAGGACGGCAACAGCGCGCTGATGCTCAACCCGATCGTACCGATGATCCAGCACATGGCCTCGCAGTTCTCGCTGCAGGCCGGCGATGTGATTCTGACCGGTACGCCGGTGGGTGTGGGGCCGCTGAATCCAGGCGATGAGCTGGTGCTGGAACTGCCCGGCGCAAGCCGCTTCGAAAGCCGCGTGCGGTGACCTCGGCGGGCAGCCTTGAGGGCTGCCCGCTTTTTCGACGTTTGCTCGGTTTTGCCGTTTTTTTCACAATTGATCCGGATAATGGCGGCCAATCTATCCATGTGAATGTGCCGGTAGTGTGTTATCGACTGGCAAAAACAGCAGGAACACACCATGGCCATTCCTCATTCCTCGGGCGCTGCCTTGGCGTCTGCGTCCAAGCGCCCCTTTCTGCGTCGCTGGTCGACCTGGATTGCTGTGGCGGCCGTGATTGGCTATGGCGTATCGATTGCCATGCACTGGGATGACCGTGGTTTGCTCTGGGTCAAGGAGCACCTCCTGAGCCAGACCGAGCAACGCGCGAGCATCTGGCTGCCGGATTACGTCGTCGATATCGATGCCAAGGTGTTGCCGGGCATGGAGGACGATGAAGCCTCGGATCTGTCCTTCAACCCGTTCAGCAAAACCCTGTTCGCTGTCATGGGCAAACACCCGTTCCTGGTCGAACTGAGCCTGGACGGCGATGTATTGCGCAAAATCCCGCTGACTGGCTGGAGCAACCCGGAAGGGGTGGCGGTGCTGGCCGACGGGCGTCTGGCGATTGTCGACGAGCGCGATCATTTGCTGGTGATCGTGACGGTCGACAAGGACACCCAGGCGCTGAACATTGGCGATTTCCCGAAATACGACCTGGGTCCATCGGCCGATCAGAACAAGGCGTTCGAAGCGCTTGCCTGGGACCCGCTGCGTCAGCGCCTGGTGCTGGGCGAAGAGCGCCCGCCGGCGCTGTTTACCTGGAGCACCGACGGCCGTTCGGCGTTGACCGGCGACAAGCAGCCGCTACCCAGCGACGAACTCGACCTGCGCAATCTGTCGGCCCTGGGCATCGACCCGCGCACCGGGCACATGCTGGTGCTGTCGGCCGACTCGAACATGCTGCTGGAACTGAACGAGCAGGGTGAGCAGGTCAGCTTCATGACCTTGCTGGGTGGCTTCAACGGCTTGAAGAAGCGCATTCCACGGGCCGAAGGCGTGGCCATGGATGAGCAGGGCACGCTGTACATGGTCAGCGAGCCGAACCTGTTCTACCGCTACAAGAAGCCTTAAGAGCATCGCGGGACGAATGCTGGCATTAAGCTTCACTTCAGTTGGCCATGCTTATATTGCGGCTGGTCCCTGTCGAGTCTGCCTGAATGCGCCGCTTCTTCCGTCTGCCCCCGATCGCCCTGTTCCTCGTTGTGCCGGCAGTGCTGCTGCTGGGGCTGGCCGGGCAGCACTATCGGCTGTACGAGCGCGGCTGGTTCAACCTTAAAACCTGGCTGCAACCGGTAGAGCAGGGCATCGGCCTGAACCGCTACCGGGTTGTGCTCGAAGCGCGGGTGATCGACGGTCTGCACGACGACATCTCGGCCCTGACCTACGACCCGGATCGCAAAAGCCTGTTCACCGTCACCAACAAGAGCCCCGAACTGATCGAGTTGTCGCTCGATGGGCGGATCTTGCGGCGCGTGCCGCTGACTGGCTTTGGCGACCCGGAGGCGGTGGAATACATCAGCCCCGGCAGTTACGTGATTACCGACGAACGCCAGCAGCGGCTGATCCGCGTGCACCTGGACGACGACACGGTGTTTCTCGACGCCAAGGATGCCGAGCAGTTGAGCCTGGGTATCGGCCTGAACGGCAACAAGGGCTTTGAAGGGCTGGCTTTCGATGCAGCAGGCAAGCGCCTGTTCGTGGCCAAGGAACGCGACCCGATGCTGATCTACGAAGTGCATGGCTTTCCGCACGACAACCCGGAGCAGCCGTACGCGGTGCATGTGGTGCAGGACCGCAAGCGCGATTCACGGTTGTTCGTGCGCGACCTGTCGAGTTTGCAGTTCGATGAGCGCAGCGGCCATTTGCTGGCACTGTCGGACGAGTCGCAGCTGGTGCTGGAACTGGACGTGAAGGGTAAACCGTTGAGCAGCCTGTCGTTGCGCAAGGGCTTTCAGGGGTTGGCGAAGAGCGTGCCGCAGGCGGAAGGGATCGCGATGGATGAGGCGGGGGCGCTGTATATGGTGAGTGAGCCGAATCTGTTCTATGTGTTCAAGCGCGAGCCCGAGTAGACCCCAGCGCCGGACGAGGCGCTCCCACCGTGTGCTCTGTGGGAGCGGGCTCGTCCCGCGATGGGCCGCAAAGCGGCCCTTAGGCTTTCAGCGTCTGCACACCCTCAGCCGTACCGAGCAACAGCAGGTCTGCCGGCCGCGCCGCGAACAGGCCGTTGGTGACCACGCCGACAATCGCATTGATCTGCGCTTCCAGCGCCACCGGGTTGGTGATCTGCAGGTTATGCACATCCAGGATGATGTTGCCGTTATCGGTCAGCACACCCTCACGGTAGACCGGATCGCCACCCAGCTTCACCAGCTGACGCGCGACATGGCTGCGCGCCATCGGGATCACTTCGACCGGCAGCGGGAACGCGCCCAGTACCGGCACCAGTTTGCTGCCATCGGCAATGCAGATGAAGGTCTTGGCCACCGCTGCAACGATCTTCTCGCGGGTCAGCGCGGCGCCGCCGCCCTTGATCAGGTTCAGGTGCGCGTCGCTCTCGTCGGCACCGTCGACATAGAACTCCAGGTCGCTGACAGTGTTCAGCTCGTAGACCGGAATACCATGGCCCTTCAGGCGCGCGGCAGTGGCTTCGGAGCTGGCGACGGCGCCGTCGAAGGCGGTCTTGTGCTTGGCCAGGGCGTCGATGAAGCAGTTGGCAGTCGAGCCAGTGCCGACCCCGACGATGCTCTTGTCGTCGAGCTTGGGCAGAATGAAGTCGACCGCTGCCTGGGCGACGGCTTGTTTGAGTTGATCCTGGGTCATGCGGGCTCCGAAGCGGGGAGGAGTATCGTGAAGGCGCGTAGTATAGCGGCTAAAACCGCAGACTTGCTGTGGTCGCCCGACAGGGCGCTGGGGTAGACTCCAAGGCCCCGCCCAGCCGCCCAGTGATGCGTTCCCGATGCTCGAACAGTACGTCAAGAAGATCCTCACCTCGCGCGTTTACGACATTGCCGTCGAAACCCCGCTGCAACCTGCCGGTCAGCTCAGCAAGCGCCTGAACAACCACGTGCTGCTCAAACGTGAAGACCTGCAGCCGGTGTTCTCCTTCAAGATTCGTGGTGCGTACAACAAGCTGGCGCAGTTGAGCAGCGAAGAGCTGGCCCGCGGCGTGGTCACCGCTTCTGCCGGCAACCATGCCCAGGGTCTGGCCCTGGCAGCCCGCGAACTGGGGATCAAGGCCACCATCGTGATGCCCAAGACCACCCCGGAAATCAAGGTGGAAGGCGTGCGTTCGCGCGGCGGCAAAGTGGTGCTGCATGGCGATTCGTTCCCCGAGGCGCTGGCCTACTCGCTGAAACTGGTCGACGAAAAGGGCTTCGTCTATATCCATCCGTACGACGATCCGCACACCATCGCCGGGCAGGGCACCGTGGCCATGGAGATCCTTCGCCAGCACCCCGGCCCGCTCGACGCGATCTTCGTTCCGGTCGGCGGCGGCGGGTTGATTGCCGGTATCGCCGCCTACGTCAAATACCTGCGCCCGGAAGTCAAGGTGATCGGCGTCGAGCCGGACGACTCCAACTGCCTGCAAGCGGCCATGGCCGCCGGTGAGCGGGTGGTGCTGCCGCAGGTCGGGCTGTTTGCCGACGGCGTGGCGGTGGCGCAGATCGGCCAGCACACCTTCGACATCTGCAAGGATTACGTCGACGAAGTGATCACGGTCAGCACCGACGAGATCTGTGCCGCGATCAAGGACATCTACGACGACACCCGCTCGATTACCGAGCCGGCCGGCGCCCTTGGTGTCGCCGGGATCAAGAAGTACGTCGAGCTGCGCGGCGTCAGCGGCCAGACCCTGGTGGCCATCGATTCCGGCGCCAACGTCAACTTTGACCGCCTGCGCCATGTGGCCGAGCGTGCCGAGCTGGGCGAGGGCCGCGAGGCGATCATCGCGGTGACCATCCCCGAGCAGCCGGGTAGCTTCAAGGCCTTCTGCGAGGCGATCGGCAAGCGCCAGATCACCGAGTTCAACTACCGCTACCATGCCGACGGTGAAGCGCACATCTTCGTTGGCGTGCAGACCCACCCCGACACCGACCCGCGCAGTGCACTGGTGCAGCAACTGGGCGAGCAGGGCTTCCCGGTGCTCGACCTGACCGACAACGAATTGGCCAAGCTGCACATCCGTCACATGGTCGGCGGGCACGCGGCGCGGGTCAGCGACGAGCTGGTGCTGCGCTTCGAGTTCCCCGAGCGGCCGGGCGCGCTGTTCAACTTCCTCAACAAGCTCGGTGGGCGCTGGAACATCTCGATGTTCCATTACCGCAACCATGGCGCGGCGGATGGTCGCGTGGTGGCGGGCCTGCAAGTGCCGGAAGATGAGCGGCACCTGGTACCGGCGGCGCTGGCGAAGATCGGCTACCCGTACTGGGACGAAACCGATAACCCGGCGTATCGGCTATTCCTGGGCTGAACGGCTACGCTTGGGGGCAAGGCTTGAGGAAGAGAACGACATGGAACTGCTGACCACCCTGAAAACCGTGCATATCCTGGCTACCGTGTTGCTCTTGGGCAGTGCGCTGGGCCTGGCGATCTGGACCTGGCAGGCGCGACGCAAGGGCGACACGGCGGCGCCTACGCGCTTGTTGCAGCGGCCGTTGATGTTTGTCTGGATCGTGATGGGGATCTGTTTGCTGAGCATGCCGGTCAGCGGCTGGTGGCTGGTGCACCTGGTCGGTTGGCCGCTGGGGCAGACCTGGGTGCTGGGCTCCAGCGTCATCTACACCGTCGGCGCCTTCAGCTGGTTCTGGCTGCTGGCGCGGGTGAATCGCCTGCGCACGGCACCGACCGTGGGTAATCCGAAATTTACCCTGGCGCTGGCGGTGTTCAGTGGGGTGTGCTTTATCGCGATTGCCGGGTTGATGGGGGCCAAACCGGTGTAAGCATGGCTGCCTGCGGCTGATCGCGGGACGACTCGTCCCGCGATCGAGTACACAGCACTCGCAAGCTTCAATCGCGCAGGGAAATCACCTGCCAGCCACGCTTCTCGGCCTCAGCTCGCAGGTTCGGATCCGGGTCCACCGCCACCGCCGTGCTCACCACTTCAAGCAGCGGCAGATCGTTCATCGAATCGCTATAGAAGTAGCTGCCCTCAAGGCTGTGGCCGTTCTCTTCGAGCCAGCGTGTCAGGCGCGTCACCTTGCCTTCACGGAAACACGGTACATCGGTACTGCGCCCGGTGAAGCGACCATCGATCATCTCGCACTCGGTCGCCAGCAGGTGGTCCACTTCCAGGCGCTTGGCAATCGGCCCGGTAATGAAGCGGTTGGTGGCGGTGATGATCACCAGCTTGTCGCCCGCGTCGCGGTGCTGCTTCAGCAGGGCCAGGGCCTTGGGCTGGATGATCGGCTCGACGCAATCGCGCATGAAGTCGCGATGCCATTCGTCGAGTTGGGCCCTCTCGGTGGTGGCGAGGATCTCCAGGCTGAAGTTCAGGTAAGCCTGCAAGTCGAGCTTGCCGGCCAGGTAATCCTGATAGAACGCATCGTTGCGGTTCTGATACGCCACCGGGTCGAGGATCCCGCGGGCGCAGAGATAGTCGCCCCAGGCATGGTCGCTGTCGCCGCCGAGAAGGGTGTTGTCCAGATCGAATAAAGCCAGGCGCATTGAAGTCACTCGCATAACATCTGAAAAGTCCCACAGAATACGGACTTTTGACATCGGTGCACATAAGGTCGGCCGGCGCGTTGCTGCTGTTACAAGCTTTGTGGAACAATGCGGCGACATGCGTTTGCGAGGTTGCTGCCGTGATCGACCCCGATGGTTTTCGCCCCAATGTCGGGATCATTCTGACGAATGATCTTGGGCAGGTGCTATGGGCTCGACGGATCAACCAGGATGCCTGGCAGTTTCCCCAGGGTGGGATCAACCCCGAGGAAACGCCGGAAGATGCCCTGTACCGCGAGCTGAACGAAGAAGTAGGCCTGGAGCGTCAGGATGTTGAAATTCTTGCCTGCACCCGTGGCTGGTTGCGTTATCGTTTACCCCAACGTCTGGTCCGTACCCACAGCCAACCGCTGTGCATCGGCCAGAAGCAGAAGTGGTTCCTGCTGCGCCTGATCTCCAACGAGCAACGGGTGCGGATGGACCTGACCGGCAAACCGGAGTTCGACGGCTGGCGCTGGGTCAGCTATTGGTATCCGCTGGGCCAGGTGGTGACATTCAAGCGCGAGGTTTACCGCCGCGCTCTCAAAGAGCTTGCCCCGCGCCTGCTGGCGCGCGACTGACGACGGAGTTCGACCCCGAGCCATGCTCAATACGCTGCGCAAGATCGTCCAGGAAGTTAACTCCGCCAAGGATCTCAAGACGGCGTTGGGGATTATCGTCTTGCGCGTCAAAGAGGCCATGGGCAGTCAGGTCTGTTCGGTCTATCTGCTCGACCCGGAAACCAACCGCTTCGTGCTGATGGCCACCGAAGGTCTGAACAAGCGTTCCATCGGCAAAGTGAGTATGGCGCCCAACGAGGGCCTGGTCGGCCTGGTCGGTACCCGCGAAGAGCCGCTGAACCTGGAAAACGCCGCCGACCACCCGCGTTATCGCTACTTCGCCGAAACCGGCGAAGAGCGTTTTGCCTCGTTCCTTGGCGCACCGATCATTCACCACCGCCGGGTGGTTGGCGTACTGGTTATCCAGCAGAAAGAGCGCCGCCAGTTCGACGAAGGCGAAGAAGCCTTCCTGGTCACCATGAGCGCGCAGTTGGCCGGGGTAATCGCCCATGCCGAAGCCACCGGCTCGATCCGCGGCCTGGGTCGGCAGGGCAAGGGTATTCAGGAAGCCAAGTTCGTCGGCGTACCGGGCTCGCCCGGGGCGGCCGTGGGGCAGGCGGTGGTCATGCTGCCGCCGGCCGATCTCGATGTGGTGCCGGACAAGACCGTCAGCGACATCGAAGCCGAACTCACGCTGTTCAATAACGCCCTCGAAGGCGTGCGCAGCGACATGCGCAATCTGTCGGCCAAGCTGGCCACCCAGCTGCGTCCGGAAGAGCGCGCGCTGTTCGACGTGTACCTGATGATGCTCGAAGATGCTGCGCTGGGTGGCGAAGTGGTCGAGGTCATCAAGACCGGCCAGTGGGCCCAGGGCGCCTTGCGCCAGGTGGTCGGCGAGCACGTCAATCGTTTCGAACTGATGGACGACGCCTACCTGCGCGAGCGCGCCTCCGACGTCAAGGACCTCGGCCGGCGCCTGCTGGCCTACCTGCAGGAAGCCCGCCAGCTGTCGCTGGTGTACCCCGACAACACCATCCTGATCAGCGAAGAGCTGACCCCGGCCATGCTCGGCGAAGTGCCGGAAGGCAAGCTGGTGGGGCTGGTCTCGGTACTTGGCTCGGGTAACTCGCACGTCGCCATCCTGGCGCGGGCGATGGGCATCCCGACGGTGATGGGCCTGGTCGACCTGCCATATTCGAAGGTCGACGGCATCCAGATGATCGTCGATGGCTACAAGGGCGAGGTCTACACCAACCCCAGCGAGGTGCTGCGCAAGCAATACGCCGAGATCGTCGAGGAAGAGCGCCAGTTGGCCCAGGGCCTCGATGCCCTGCGCGAACTGCCGTGCGAAACCCTCGATGGCCACCGCATGCCGCTGTGGGTCAACACCGGCCTGCTCGCCGATGTGGCGCGGGCGCAGCAGCGCGGTGCCGAGGGTGTCGGCCTGTACCGCACCGAAGTGCCATTCATGATCAACCAGCGCTTCCCGAGCGAGAAGGAGCAGTTGGCGATCTACCGCGAGCAACTGGCGGCCTTCCACCCGTTGCCGGTGACCATGCGTAGCCTGGACATCGGTGGCGACAAGGCGCTGTCGTACTTCCCGATCAAGGAAGACAACCCGTTCCTCGGCTGGCGCGGTATTCGCGTGACCCTCGACCACCCGGAAATCTTCCTGGTGCAGACCCGGGCCATGCTCAAGGCCAGCGAAGGGCTGAACAACCTGCGCATTCTGCTGCCGATGATTTCCGGCATTCATGAGCTGGAAGAGGCGCTGCACCTGATCCACCGGGCCTGGGGCGAGGTGCGCGACGAGGGCACCGACGTGCCGATGCCGCCGGTGGGGGTGATGATCGAGATTCCGGCAGCGGTGTACCAGACCCGCGAGCTGGCACGGCAGGTCGACTTCCTTTCGGTGGGTTCGAACGACCTGACCCAGTACCTGCTGGCGGTGGACCGCAACAACCCGCGGGTGGCGGACCTGTACGACTACCTGCACCCGGCAGTGCTGCAGGCGCTGCAACATGTGGTCACGGCCGCGCATGCCGAGGGCAAGCCGGTGAGTATCTGTGGCGAGATGGCCGGCGATCCGGCGGCGGCGGTGTTGCTGATGGCGATGGGCTTCGACAGCTTGTCGATGAACGCCACCAACTTGCCGAAGGTGAAGTGGATGTTGCGTCAGGTGAGTTTGAGCAAATCCAAGGAGTTGCTGGCGCAGGCGATGGGCATCGACAACCCGCAAGTTATCCACAGTTCGCTGCAACTGGCGCTGAAGAACCTTGGGCTGGCGCGGATGATCAATCCGGGGTCGTCGAAGACGTTGTAGGGAGGGGCCGCTTTGCGGCCCATCGCGGGACGTCAGACCTGCAAATCTACTTCCCCCAGATGCCCGCCAAACGGCCCAAAGCTGCGTTCTACCAGGCGCCGGCTTCCATCGGCGTCCACAATCAACACCGTACTCGCCCGCGTCCCATAGCTCTGGCCGGCGATAAACACGCTCGACAACAACCGCTCGGTCGCCAGCCCCACACCGGTTTCCGGCAGTTCGCTGTCCGCGGCCTGGCGGTTATCCCCCAGCAGCTCCAGCAGATGCCCCGGCTGCGGGTCCTCCAGCAGCGCCCGCAAGCCGTCCCGCGCCTTCAGCAGCTTCGGCCACGGCGTGTCCAGCCCAGCGTTCGACAGCCCGTAAGTGCCCGCCGGCAATAACCGTGGCGTACCCTCGCGGGCATTCAGGTAACCGAGTGTCTGCCCATCCCCGGCCAGCAGGTTGAACCCGGAATACTGGTGCCGCTTCGCCGCAATCTCTTGCAGATACGCCTCAACCCCCAACGCCCCCCGCAGAAACCCCGCCACCAGCTCGCCGCGCGAGCGCGGGCCGAGTGGCTGTTGCGGGTCGCGGATATTGGTCAGCGCGGCAAAGCGCCCTGCCGGGCCTATCCCCAGCCAGGTGCCGCCGGCTTCCAGGTCGCGCCCGGCATAGACCCCCGGGGCATCGTCCCAGGGGCCCAGCGCCTGGCTGGGACGGGCATGGAATTCATCGCGGTTGGCCGCCACGATCAGCGGTCGGGCATGCCCCGGCCGCCAGGCAAATACGATCAGGCACATAGGTTGACCCCCTGTGATTTCCTCCACTCTACCGGGAGCGTGGTCGCCTATCCATCGACTAAACGTGTCTTCACTAGAGCCGAAGGCCTACCTTCCGTTACCATGCCGGACTGAAAATTCGGGGGCGACAATGGAATTCGTGCTCTATCTGCTGCTCGGCGCCTGCGCCGGTGTACTGGCCGGACTGTTCGGCGTGGGTGGCGGCATCATCATCGTGCCGGTGCTGGTGTTCAGCTTCACCCTGCAAGGCTTCGATCCATCGGTGTTGACCCACCTGGCCGTCGGCACCTCGCTGGCGACCATCGTCTTCACCTCGATCAACGCCATCCGCGAACACCAGCGCAAAGGCGCGGTGCAGTGGCCGATCTTCGTCTGGATGACCCTGGGCATCCTCATCGGTGCCGGTATCGGCGCCAAGACCGCCTCGCTGATCCAGGGCCCCAGCCTGCAGAAGATCATCGGCGTGTTCGCCCTGGTGATTGCCGTGCAGATGGCCCTCGACCTCAAGCCCAAGGCCAGCCGCGGGGTGCCTGGCAAGGTCGGGTTGACGGTCGCTGGCACCGTGGTCGGCTGGGCCTCGGCGATCTTCGGCATCGGCGGCGGCTCGCTGACCGTGCCGTTCCTGACCTGGCGCAGCCTGCCGATGCAGCAGGCGGTAGCCACCTCGTCGGCCTGCGGCCTGCCGATCGCGCTGGCCAGCGCCCTGAGCTTCATGCTGCTGGGCTGGCACGAGCCGCAGTTGCCGGCGCACAGCGTTGGCTTTGTGTACCTGCCTGCGCTGGTCGGGATCGCCCTGACCAGCATGTTTTTTGCCCGTTACGGCGCGCGCCTGGCCCACCGGCTGTCGCCACGCCTGCTGAAACGGCTGTTCGCCGCGCTGTTGTTCTGCGTCGGCCTGAGCTTTTTGCTTTAACGAGAAGGAGTCACCATGCTGCCTTACCCGCAGATCGATCCCGTGGCCTTGGCCATCGGCCCGCTGAAAATCCACTGGTACGGCCTGATGTACCTGGTCGGCATCGGCGGCGCCTGGCTGCTGGCCTCGCGTCGGCTGAACCGCTTCGATCCGACCTGGAGCCGCGAAAAGCTCTCCGACCTGGTGTTCTGGCTGTCGATGGGCGTGATCGTCGGTGGCCGCCTGGGCTACGTGCTGTTCTATGACCTGCACGCCTACCTGGCCAACCCGACGCTGATCTTCGAGGTCTGGAAGGGCGGCATGTCGTTCCACGGTGGCTTTATCGGCGTGATGCTGGCGGCGTTGTGGTTCGGCAAGCGCAACAACAAGTCGTTCTTCGAACTGATGGACTTCGTCGCCCCGATGGTGCCTATCGGCCTGGGCGCCGGGCGGATCGGCAACTTCATCAACGCCGAACTGTGGGGCAAGGCCACCGACGTCCCGTGGGCCATGGTCTTCCCGCCGTTCAGCGACCCGGCGCAATTGCCGCGCCATCCGTCGCAGCTTTACCAGTTCGCCCTGGAAGGTGTGGCATTGTTCCTGATTCTCTGGCTGTACTCGCGCAAGCCACGGCCAACCATGGCGGTGTCGGGGATGTTTGCCCTGTTCTACGGGATCTTCCGCTTCATCGTCGAGTTCGTCCGGGTGCCGGACGCGCAGCTGGGCTACATTGCCTTCGGCTGGCTGACCATGGGCCAGCTGCTGTGCGTGCCGATGATCCTCGGCGGCCTCGGGCTGATCTGGTGGGCCTATCACCGCGCGCCAACCGCCAAGGGCGCTGCGCTTTAATTTTTGCCCGGCGGGGGCCTGGCCCCTGCCGGTATTCGATACAGGTAAGTCATGAAGCAATATCTAGATCTGGTCGCTGATGTGATCAACAACGGCACCCTGCAAGGCAACCGTACCGGCGTGCGCACCATCAGCCTGCCGGGTGCGATGCTGCGCTTCGACCTGCAGAAGGGCTTCCCGGCCATCACCACCCGCAAGCTGGCATTCAAGTCGGCGATTGGCGAGATGGTCGGCTTCCTGCGTGGCGTGAAGCACGCCGGCGAATTCCGCGAGCTGGGCTGCAAGGTCTGGGACCAGAACGCCAACGAGAACGCCCAGTGGCTGGCCAACCCGTTCCGCCAGGGGCATGACGACCTCGGCGAGATCTACGGTGTGCAATGGCGCCAGTGGCCGGCCTACAAGCGCATTCCGCTGAGCAACCCGGCGGCCATCGAGCTGGCGCAGAGCCAGGGCTTCCAGAAGATTGCCGAGGCTGAGGAAGACGGCGAAGCGTTTGTGGTGCTGTACAAGGCCATCGACCAGATTCGCCAGTGCATCGACACCATCCACAACGATCCGGGCAGCCGGCGCATCCTGTTCCATGGCTGGAACTGCGCGCAGCTGGACGAGATGGCCTTGCCGCCGTGCCACTTGCTGTATCAGTTCCACCCGAATGTCGAGACCAAGGAGATTTCCCTGTCGCTGTACATTCGCTCGAACGATCTGGGCCTGGGCACGCCGTTCAACCTCACCGAAGGCGCGGCGCTGCTGACGCTGATGGGCCGCCTGACCGGCTACACGCCGCGCTGGTTCACCTATTTCATCGGTGATGCGCACGTCTATGAAAACCACCTGGACATGCTCAACGAGCAGCTCAAGCGCGAGCCGCTGGCGGCGCCGAAGCTGGTGATTTCCGAGCGTGTGCCGGAGTTTGCCAAGACCGGTGTGTACGAGCCGGAGTGGCTGGAGAAGATCGAGCCGAGTGATTTCAGCCTGGAAGGCTACGAGCACCATGCGCCGATGACGGCGCCGATGGCGGTCTGAGGCTGTGGGAGCGGGCTCGTCCCGCGATCTGCCGCAAAGCGGCAGCAGTTCTGCTAATACGTCAGTCAAGCTGTACCGCGGGCTCGGACTTTACGGCTGCTTTGCAGCCGATCGCGGGACGAGCCCGCTCCCACAAGATTCGGCGCTCATTGTGTTGTTCAGGCCTCAGTGCCCATGACTCCTCCCCACATGGGAATACTCCGCCTCCGCTGCCGTCACGGCGCCGTTCACCTCCAGATGCTGCAAGATCGAACACTGCGCCTCCGGCACATGGCAGTGCTGCCTCAGTTCGAGCAACTGCGCCTGTAACGCCTGCAAACCATCGATCCGCGCCTTCACGTGCTGAATATGCTCGTCGATCAGGGCGTTCACGCTCTCGCACTGGTCCTGCGGGCTGTCGCGCAACTGTAACAGGCGGCGAATCTCTTCCAGGGTCATGTCCAGGGTGCGGCAGTTGCGGATGAACGTCAGCCGCTCCACATGCGCCTGGGTGTACAGGCGGTAATTCCCCTCGCTGCGCGCCGGCTCTGGCAGCAGGCTCTCACGCTCGTAATAACGGATGGTTTCCACCGGGCAGTCGGTAGCTTTGGCCAGTTCGCCGATCTTCATCTGAAAAAACCTCGCAGGGTTGCTTGACCCTATAGTGGCTACAGGGTGTTCACTTGGCAACAGGACCTTTAGGGATAAGCCATATGAACCAGCCTGTCAGCCCGGATCACCGACACACCGCGCACGATCACGACCATAGCGCGCACGATCACAGCGCGCACGCGCACCCCAGGCACAGCCACAGCTGCTGTTCCGCTGCCGAAGCGCCGACGCGGGTGCAGTTGCGCGCGTCGAGCAGCAGCCACGTACAACTGAGCCGCTTCCGGATCGAGGCCATGGACTGCCCGACCGAGCAGACGCTGATCCAGAACTCACTGGGCAAGCTCGACGGCATCGAGCAGTTGGAATTCAACCTGATCAACCGCGTGCTCGACGTCAGTCACACCCACGCCGACACCCAGCGCATCGAGCAGGCCATCGCCGCGCTGGGCCTGCACGCCGAACCCCTGGACGCCGCCAGCAGCGCAGCGCCGGCACCGGCTCCGGCGAAAAAGCCCTGGTGGCCGCTGGCCGTGTCCGGGGTTGCCGCGCTGACCGCCGAAGGCATCCACTTCGCCGGCTTCGCCCCGGACTGGGTGGTGGCGCTGGTCGCACTGCTGGCGATTCTCAGCGGCGGCCTGGGCACCTACAAGAAGGGCTGGATCGCCATCAAGCAGCGCAACCTGAACATCAACGCGCTGATGAGCATCGCCGTGACCGGCGCCGTGCTGATCGGCCAGTGGCCGGAAGCGGCCATGGTGATGTTCCTGTTCAACCTCGCCGAGCTGATCGAAGCCCGCTCCCTGGACCGCGCGCGCAACGCCATCGGCGGCCTGATGCAGCTCACCCCGGACCTGGCCACTGTGCAGCAGGCCGACGGCCAATGGCATGAGCTCGACGTGAAACAGGTGGCCCTCGGCGCGCTGGTGCGGGTGCGCCCTGGCGAGCGCATCGGCCTCGATGGCGAAGTGGTCAGCGGCCAGTCGAGCGTCGATCAGGCACCGATCACCGGCGAAAGCCTGCCGGTGGAGAAGGGCCCGGGCGATAAAGTCTTCGCCGGTACCATCAACCAGGCTGGCGCGCTGGAATACCGGGTGACTGCCGCTGCCGGGCAATCGACCCTGGCGCGGATCATCCATGCGGTGGAGCAGGCACAAGGGGCTCGGGCGCCGACCCAGCGCTTCGTCGACCAGTTTTCGCGCATCTACACCCCGGCCGTGTTCGCCTTTGCCCTGGCGGTGGCGGTGTTGCCGCCGCTGCTGGCTGGTGGGGTCTGGTTCGACTGGATCTACCGGGCACTGGTGCTGCTGGTGGTGGCCTGCCCGTGTGCGTTGGTGATTTCCACCCCGGTGACCATCGTCAGTGGCCTGGCGGCGGCGGCGCGCAAGGGCATCCTGATCAAGGGCGGCGTGTACCTGGAAGGCGGGCGCAAGCTGGACTTCCTGGCCCTGGACAAGACCGGCACCATCACCCACGGCAAGCCGGTGCAAACTGATCACGCCGTGCTTGAGCCGCTGTTCGAACGCCGCGCCCAGGCGATTGCCGCCAGCCTTGCCGGACGCTCCGATCACCCGGTGTCGCTGGCGATTGCCCGCGCGGCGGGCGAGCAAGGCATCGCCCTGCACGAGGTGGCGAACTTCCAGGCCCTGAGCGGGCGTGGCGTCAGCGGCGAGGTCGACGGCGTGCGCTATCACCTGGGCAACCATCGCCTGGTCGAGGAGCTGGGGCTGTGCTCGCCGCAGTTGGAAGCGCGCCTCGACGCGCTCGAACGCCAGGGCAAAACCGTGGTGCTGCTGCTCGACGGCTCCGGGCCGCTGGCGCTGTTCGCCGTGGCCGATACGGTGAAGGAGAGCAGCCGTGAGGCGATTGCCCAGTTGCATGAGCTGGGTATCAAGACCGTCATGCTTACCGGCGATAATCCGCACACGGCCCAGGCCATCGCGGCGCAGGTCGGCATCGACGAGGCGCGTGGCAACCTGCTGCCGGCGGACAAGCTCGCGGCCATCGAAGAGCTCTACGCCAAGGGCCGACGGGTCGGCATGGTTGGCGACGGGATCAACGACGCGCCGGCGCTGGCGCGGGCCGAGATTGGCTTTGCCATGGCCGCGGCCGGTACCGACACCGCCATCGAGACCGCCGACGTGGCGCTGATGGACGACGACTTGCGCAAAATCCCGGCCTTCGTCAGGCTCTCGCGGCAATGCGCGACGATCCTCACGCAGAACATCGTGCTGGCGTTGGGGGTCAAGGCGATCTTCCTGGCGATCACCTTTACCGGCATGGCCACCCTGTGGATGGCGGTGTTCGCCGACATGGGCGTGAGCTTGCTGGTGGTGTTCAACGGCTTGCGCCTGCTAAGAAAGTAAGAGGATGTATGTTGAGTTCCGAGTTGAAGGCGTTCTACATGGTGGCCCGGCTGGGCAGCATTACCCTGGCGGCGAAGAAACTCGGGCTCAGCCAACCGACCGTGACCACGCAGATCCGTAACCTGGAAAGCCAGTACGGCGTCGAGCTGTTCTACCGGGGCGGGCGCCGGCTGACCTTGAGCGACGATGGCCTGGGCTTGCTGCCGATGGTCAAGGAGCTGATGCAGCGCGAGGCCGATATCGAGTTCTTCCTGCGCAACAGTGGCCAGGCGCAGGGTGCGTTGCGGATTGCGGCGACGGCGCCGTATTACATTCTCGACCTGGTGAAGATCTTCCGCGAGCAGTTGCCGCAGGTGGAGGTGTCGGTGGAGATCGGCAACTCGCAGCAGGTGCTGGAACTGCTGGAAGATTACCGCGTGGATGTGGCGGCGTCGTCGCAGTTGCTGGAGGACGCGCGACTGGTGCGACGGGTGCTGGGCACCGACCCGTTGGTGGTGGCGGTGCACCGCCAGCATGCCCTGGCGTCGCGCGAGTCGGTGCCGCTGGCGGCGCTGGCCGGGCATTGCCTGTTGATGCGCGAGCAGGGCTCGACCACCCGTAAGCTAACCGAGCAGATGCTCGACGCGGCGGGGGTGAAGGTAGGTGCGCAGCTGGAGATTGGTAGCCGCGAGTCGATCCGCGAGGCGGTGCTGCGCAATATCGGCATCAGCATCATTGCCCGGCATGAAGTGCCGCACAATCCAGAGTTGCGCGTGCTGACCCTGGAAGGTGCACCGCTGATTCATGAGTACCTGTATTGCCTGAAGGAGCGGCGCCAGGCGCGCCTGCCGGCGGCGTTTCTGGGGGTGGCGCAAGAAGTGGCGGCGCTATCGCGGGACTAGCCCGCGACAGCGCCGCCCCGATACATAAAATCTGCCTATACCACTATCACCAACTTTTGCCTCACCGCCACAGAACCTTCGCATTCCCCTCCTAGCATGGCCCTCATTCGTTCGGTGAGGTCCTGTCATGAACAACACGCTCGCAACCCCTGGCGCACAGATGAAAGTGCGTGGCATCCACAAGCGCTTCGGTGCCTTCACCGCCCTGCACGACGTGTCCCTCGACGTCGCCGCTGGCGAGCTGGTGTGCCTGCTTGGCCCGTCCGGCTGTGGCAAGACGACCCTGCTGCGCTGCATTGCCGGCCTCGAACGCCAGGACCGCGGCGAGCTGTACATCGGCGAGCGTGACATCTCCCAGCTGCCACCCCAGGCCCGCGACTACGGCATCCTGTTCCAGTCCTACGCGCTGTTTCCCAACCTCACCGTCGAAGCCAATATCGCCTACGGCCTGGCCGGCAGCAGCCGCGACGAGGTGCGTCAGCGCGTCGGGCAAATGCTCGAACTGGTCGGCCTCAGCGGCAGCGAGAAGAAATACCCCGGGCAACTCTCCGGCGGCCAGCAACAGCGGGTCGCCCTGGCTCGCGCCCTGGCCCCGGCGCCGTCGCTGCTGCTGCTCGACGAGCCGATGTCGGCCCTCGACGCCCGCGTCCGCGAACACCTCTGTAGCGAGCTGCGCCAGCTGCAACGCCAGCTCGGCATCACCACCCTGATGGTCACCCACAACCAGGACGAAGCGATGCTGATGGCCGACCGCATTGCCGTGATGAACAACGGCCAGGTCGAGCAGTACGCCACCCCGCAGGAAATCTACGACAAGCCGGCCACGCCGTTCGTGGCCGAGTTCGTCGGCCAGGGCAACTGGCTGCCGTTCGAACGCAGCAGCCACAGCCACGCCCAGGTCGGCGCGATGAACATGCGCCTGGCCCCTGGCACCCCCAGTGCCAGCAGCGGCCGGCTGTTCTGCCGCCCGGAAGCGATCAGCGTCAACCCGCCGGTGCACGAAGAGAACCTGTTCCCGGCCCGCGTGCGTGAGATCACCTTCCTCGGCAACCGTTGCCGCATGAGCTTCGAGCTGAACCAGTTGCCCGGCCACGCCCTGCTCGCCGAAGTGGGGCCGCAGGACATGCCGCGTCTCGGTTCACAGGACATCTGGGTCGCCCTGCCACCGAGCAGCCTGCAGGTGTTTGCCTGACATGGCCGCGCCCCTGACCCTGCCGATCGCACCCGCGAAGGCGACCCCCAGCGCCCGCGTCTCGCTCGGCGACCGTCTGTTCGTCGTGGGCGGCAAATGGCTGCTGCTGGCGCTGCTGAGCGTGGCCGTGCTGATGCCGCTGCTGGCGATCTTCTGGCGCGGCTTCAGCAGCGAAGCCGGGCAGGGCGGCGGCCTGCTCGCCGCCCGCGAGCTGTTTGCCAGCGCCAACTTCCACTGGCTGCTCGGCAACAGCCTCAAGGTGTCGCTGAGCGTGGCGGCCATCGTCGTGCCGGTCGCCTACCTGTTCGCCTATGCCCTACAACGCACGCTGATCCCGGCCAAGGGTGTGTGGCGCGGTATTTCCCTGCTGCCGCTGCTGGCGCCGTCGATGCTGCCGGCCATTGCCCTGGTCTACCTGTTCGGCAACCAGGGCCTGCTGCGCGGGCTGCTCAGCGATAACATCTACGGTTTCTGGGGCATCGTGCTCGGCGAGGCGATCTACACCTTCCCGCATGCCTTGATGATCCTGCTGTCGGCACTGTCGCTGGCCGATGCGCGGCTGTTCGATGCCGCCTCCAGCATGGGGGCCGGTCCGTGGCGGGCGTTCCACAGCATCACCTGGCCGGCGACGCGCCAGGCCGTGTTTGCCGCTTTCTGCCTGGTGTTCACCCTGACCATCACCGACTTCGGTGTGCCAGTGGTGGTGGGCGGCGACTATCAGGTGCTGGCACTGGAAGCCTACAAGGCGGTGGTCGGCCAGCAGCAGTTCGGTCGCGGGGCACTGATCGGCATGGTGCTGTTGCTGCCGGCGCTGCTCAGTTTCGGCGTCGATGCCTGGCTGCGCCGCCGTCAGGGCGAGGCCATGAGCGGCCGTGCGCAAGTGTTCGCGCCGCTGCCGTCGCGGCGTCGCGATGCACTGTTCCTGGCCTTCGTAGTGCTGGTGTGCGCGATCCTGCTGCTGGTGGTGGGCATGGCGGTGTACTCGTCGCTGGTCACGTTCTGGCCGTACAACCTGTCGCTGTCGCTCAAGCACTATCAGTTCGACGAAACCGCCGGGGGCGGCTGGCTGGCCTATACCAACAGCCTGAAGATGGCCGTCGGGACGGCGCTGATCGGCAGCGTGGTGATCTTCACCGGTGCCTACCTGATGGAGAAGACCAGCGGTCAGCGTCACCTGAACCTGCTGCTGCGCCTGCTCAGCTTCGTGCCGATGGCGGTGCCGGGGTTGGTACTGGGCCTGGGTTACGTGTTCTTCTTCAACCTCGGCGGCAACCCGCTGCATGTGTTCTACGGCAGCATGGTACTGCTGGTGGTGTGCACCATCGCCCATTACCTGACCACCGCCCAGATGACCGCCACCACCGCCCTGCGCCAGCTCGACGGCGAGTTCGAAGCCGCCGCGCTGTCGCTCAAGGCGCCGCTGTACCGGCACTTCCTGCGTGTCACCGTGCCGATCTGCCTGCCGGCGTTGCTGGATATCGTCCGCTACCTGTTCGTTTCGGCGATGACCACGGTGTCGGCGGCGATCTTCCTCTACAGCCCCGACACCATCCTCGCCGCCGTGGCCGTGCTGAACATGGACGACGCCGGCAATGTCGGCGGCGCTGCGGCGATGTCGACGCTGATCCTGCTGACCAGTGCCAGTGTCTCGCTGCTGCTGGCCTGGGCCTCGCGTGGCCTGCTGCAACGCTCCCAGGCCTGGCGCCAGCGCGCGCCCGGCCAGTAACTCGCGTACCCAACCGTTGAACTCCAACCTTCATAGGAATCGCATCATGTTCAAGCCACTTGCTCTTGCCGCTGCCGTTCTCTCTGCCTTCAGCTTGCAGGCCATGGCCGCGCAAACCCAACTGACCGTCTACACCGCGCTGGAAGCCGAACAGCTCAAGAGCTACAAGCAGGCCTTCGAGAAGGCCAACCCGGACATCGAGATCAAGTGGGTGCGCGATTC
Organism: Pseudomonas sp. SDI; assembly: GCF_003105155.1. Lineage (GTDB taxonomy): Bacteria > Pseudomonadota > Gammaproteobacteria > Pseudomonadales > Pseudomonadaceae > Aquipseudomonas. The sequence continues at coordinate 43,116 of NZ_QETK01000023.1, forward strand.
CACCGGCATCATCACCGCCAAGCTGCTGGCCGAGAAGGACCGCCCGCAAGCCGACGCGGTGTGGGGCCTGGCCGCGTCGAGCCTGGCGATTCTCGACCAGCAGGGCATGCTGCAACGCTATGCGCCGAAGGACCTGGCCAAGATCGGCGCGAACTACCGCGACGCGGCCAACCCGCCGGCCTGGGTGGGCATGGATGTGTGGGCGGCGACCATCTGCTTCAACAGCGTCGAGGCTGAGAAACAGGGCCTGACCAAGCCCGTGAGCTGGCAGGACCTGACCAAGCCCGAGTACAAGGGCAAGATCGTCATGCCCAACCCGGCGTCGTCGGGCACCGGCTTCCTCGATGTGAGCGCCTGGTTGCAGACCTTTGGCGAGCAGCAGGGCTGGGCCTACATGGATGGCCTGCACCAGAACATCGGCCAGTACGTTCACTCCGGTTCCAAACCGTGCAAGTTGGCAGCCGCGGGCGAGTTCCCGATCGGGATCTCCTTCGAGTATCCGGCCGTGCAGTTGAAGCGCCAGGGTGCACCGCTGGACATCGTCTTGCCGAAGGAAGGCCTGGGCTGGGAAATCGAAGCGACCGCCGTGATCAAGGGCAGCGAGCATGAAGCGGCGGCCAAGCGCCTGGCCGACTTCTCGGCGAGCCCAGCGGCGATGGAGCTGTACAAGGAGAACTTCGCAGTGTTGGCCCAGCCGGGTATCGCCAAGCCGCAGACCGAGCTGCCGGCGGACTACGAGCAGCGCCTGATCAAGAACGACTTCGCCTGGGCCTCGAAGAACCGCGACAGCATCCTGGCCGAGTGGCGCAAGCGCTATGACGGCAAGTCGGAGAAGGTGGCGCAGCAGTAAGCCAGCTCCGACAGTGGCAATTAGCCTCCCCCCTATCTGAAGGACTCCCATGACCGATCTCCTCATCGTCGGCGCCGGTATCCTCGGCCTTTCCCACGCCTATGCCGCCGCCCGGCGCGGCCTGCGCGTGCGGGTGTTCGAGCGCAGTGCCACGCCACTTGGCGCCTCGGTGCGCAACTTCGGCCAAGCGCTGATCAGCGGCCAGCCCCCTGGCCAGATGCTCGACCTGGCCAAGGCCAGCCGTGGCATCTGGGCGCACTGGTCGCAACAGGCCGGCTTCGCCCTCAAGAGCAACGGCTCGCTGTTGTTCGCGCGCAACCCACTGGAACACGAACTGCTCCAGGCCTTCTGTAGCGAACGCGCCATCGCATATGGCTACAACGTCGAGCTGCTGCACGGCGCTGCACTCGACGAGCTCTACGGCGGCCAGTTCCGCCATCACCACGCCGCCCTGCGCGGGCTCGACGACCAGCAGTTGTACTCGCGCGAAGCGTTGCCGGCGCTGGTGAAGTTCCTGCGCGACAAGTTGGGTGTGGATTTCCATTTCTCCACCCTGGTCCGCGATATCGAACCCGGCCAGGTCAGCACCACGGCCGGGCGCTTCAGTGCCAGGCACATCGTGGTCTGTTCCGGTCACGACTATCAAACCCTGCTCGCCGAACCGCTGGCCGCGTTGCAGCCGCAGGTGTGCCGCCTGCAGATGCTGCGCGCGCGCCCGCGCTTTGCCCTGGACTTGCAACACGCGCTGCTCACCGGCCTGAGCTGCCTGCACTACGGCGCCTATGCCGATCTGCCGCTGGCCCAGACCCTGCGCGCCGAGGTCGAGCGCGCCACGCCGCACCTGCTGGAACACGGCATCCACCTGCTGATCAGCCCCACGCCGTATGGCGAGCTGATCATCGGCGACTCGCATGCCTACGGCAGCGATGCCTCGCCGTTCAACGCCGAACAGGTCGACAACTGGCTGATCGAGCTGGCCGAGCAGACCCTGGGCGGGCCTATCGACGTCGTTGAGCGTTGGCAGGGCGTCTATGGTTCTGGCGGGCCGGGGCCCTTCTCGCTGTTGCAGGTGGCGCCGGGAATCCACGCGGCGCTGATGCACAGCGGGGTCGGCATGAGCGTCGGCCCGGCGCTGGCCGAGCGGCATATCGCGCAGTTGCTCAACGAAGGCGAGTGAGGGCAAGCCCATGCGAATGGCCGAAGAGGTGCTGAACGAGGTGTTTGCCTTGTACCAGCGCCATGGCAACCAGGACTACCTCGGCGAGCCGGTGTCGCAGCTCGAACATATGTCGCAGGCGGCGCAGCTGGCGCTGGACGAGGGCTATGACGACGAGGTGGTGCTGGCGGCGTTTTTCCATGACATCGGGCATATCTGCGGCAATGCCGAGGCTGACATGGGCGGGTACGGGGTGGTCAGCCATGAGCGCGTGGGCGCCGAGTACCTGCGTCGTTGCGGGTTTGGCGAGCGGCTGGCCCGGCTGGTGGAGTATCACGTCGAGGCCAAGCGTTATCTCACCCTGCGCCAGCCGGGGTATTACCAACGCTTGAGCGAGGCGAGCCGGCGGACGCTGGCGTATCAGGGCGGGGTGATGAGCGAGGCCGAGGCCGATGCGTTCGAGCAGGACCCGCTGTTCGCGGTGAGCGTGCGCATGCGCCAGTGGGATGAGCTGGCCAAGGCGGTGGCCGCGCCGGTGATGGACCTGGGGGTGCTCAGGGGCAAGGCGCTGGGATTGTTGAGGCGCTAAAGCTCCTGCACCAGCGCATCGATCTGCTCCGTCCGCTCCGCCTGGCTCAGCCGCGCCCCCGGATTCAGCGACGACCACTGCGGGTGTGCCCGCGCCTTGTTCAGCGCTTCCGGCAGCTTGCCCTCGCGCCACAGCGTGTCCGGCGGCGTCGCCAGCGTGATCCGCTCCAGCGCCGCATGCCCGCGGCCCTCCAGTGCCTGCAGCAACTGCCGCTGGCGCAGCGCGAGCAAGCGCAACACACCATCGCCCACCGTCAGTTCCTGCTGCCCCTTCAGCTTGCCGAGCAAGCGCGAACCGTAATTGCGCGCCGTTTGCAGCGCGCCACCGGCAATCGCCCCGGCCAGCGCCGCCGCGCCCAGGGTCAGCCCGCCGACCAGCAAATCGACCCCTGCGCCCGCCGCTGCGCCTGCCGCCACGCCACTGCCCAGGCGAACCCCCAGCAGCTTCAGCGTTTCCGGGTTGAACAGGTCATCGCCCCAACGCCCGTCGAGCAATGGCAGATCCTCGGCGCGGGCATCTTCGCGGCGGAACGCATAGAGCTTGAGCAACGCCTCGACACAGCGCTGCTCGCGCTGGCGGATCGCCTGATGCAGCTCGGCCACCGCCGCGGCTTCTTCCGCTGGCTGCGCCACCACACTGCGCCGGCACGCCGCGCAGTCGAGCAGCAATTCGGCAATCAGCCGCTTGCCACTTTGCTGGCGCGCCAACCGTTGCGCCTGCTGATCGTCGATCAGCCGCTGCAATGCCGGGCGGGCGTTTTCCAGCAGCAGCGCGAGGCTTTCATAGAGCCGCCGTTCGCCGTCTTCCGGCGGCGCGACGCTATCGAAGCGCACCAGCGCATGCAGCCCGAGCCGGGCCAGCGCTTCGCGCCAATCCGGCTCGCGGTGGTTGCTGCTGGCCACGAAATTCAGTACCGGCAACAGCGGCTTGCCACACCCGGCGAGCACTGCCAGCTCGTCGCGGTACTTGGCCAGCACCGGCTCGCGGGCATCGATCACATACAACCCGGCATCGCTGGCCAGCAACTGACGCAGTACCTTGGCCTCTTGCTCGAAGCGCTGGCGCGCCTCGCTGCCCTGGAGGAAGCGCGCCAGCCGCGCCGGGCCGTCGAGGCGCTCGCCCGGTCGTTCCAGGCGCTCTAGGTAGTCGAGCAGGGCGATGGCGTCTTCCAGCCCCGGCGTGTCGTACAGCTCCAGCAACGGCTGGCCGTCCACCGACAGCCGCGCGCCCTCGACATGGCGGGTGGTGCTGGGCCGGTGCGACACCTCGCCAAAGCCGACATCGCGGGTCAGCGTGCGCAGCAGCGAGGTCTTGCCGACGTTGGTGTGGCCGACCACGGCCAGTTTCAGCGGCTTAGTCATGACCATGCTCCAGCCAGCTCAGGGGCGCCGTGTCGGCGTAGGGGAGGTCGAGCCGCTCCAGGGCCTGATGCCAGTCGCCCAGGCGTGCCGCGTCCAGTGCCTGCCCGGGCGGCGCCTGCATCAGCCAGACCCGCGTGGCGCCGGCACTGCGCGCCAGTTCTGCGAGTAACGCCAGGCTGCCACGGTCCGGCGAGCGACGTGGATCGCAGGCAATCGCCAGGCGTGCCGGGGGGAAGCGGCTGAGTTGTGCCAGCAGCTTGTGCCGCGACTCGCGGTTGTCGAGGATGCCGGCGTCCTTGACTGCGGCCGGCAGGGCCGGCGGCCAGCTGCGCTGGTCGTCCAGCTCCAGGCCCACCAGCAAGGCGCCCTCGTGGGCCTGGTCGCTGGTGCTGCGCTGGATATCGGGCAGCGCGTCGGGCGCGGCATCGCTCACCCCGAGGCGTTCGCTGCTCGGCATCAGCGCTTCGCGCAGTTGGCTGTAACCCGGCAGGTTGAGGTCCAGGCTGAGCCGCTGGCGGCCCTGGCGCCAGCGCCAGGCGCAGAGGGCTGCCAGTAGCAGCCGCGGGACGATGCCGAATACCAGCAACACCCCGACCAGCCAGCCGGCCCAGGCCTGGCGGGCCAGTTCCAGCGCGGGTTGGCTGGCGCCGCTGGCGCGGATCATGGCGTGGTCCGGCACGCTGAAACCGAGCAGCGCCGGCACTGCGCCGAGCGTCTGGGTCAGACCGACAAAGGTGTCGGCGGAGAGAATGGTGGTTTCCCAGACGAAGCCGTAACGGCGGGTGGCGAGGAGCATCAGCAGCACCAGCAGCGCGCTGCACAACGCCAGCAACCACAGGCCGTTGACCAGCAGGCCGAGCAGCCAGTGGTTCAGGCGCTGGCGTTGCAGCAGCACCAGCAGTGCTGGGGCCAGGTGCGTGGCCTGGGCGTCGCGGGCGAGCTTTTCGCTCAGCCACAGCCACAGCCGACCGAGGCTGGCGCCCTGTTCGCCGGCCAGCGAACTACTCAGGGCCCAGCTCAGCAGCATCAGCAGGTTCAGCCCGAGCAGGCTGCTCAGCGCCCAGAACACATTGACCGGGCGCTGACCGTCGCCCAGCGCGGCGAAGGCCAGGCCGGCGCCGCTGAGCACGGCGACCATCAGCAAGCCGAGCAGGGCCAGGCGGGCGCCGTTTTTCCAGTGACCGAGGGCGCTGCGCAGGCCGTCGCGTTCGGCTAGCCACAGCGCGCGCTGTTCGATCCGCGCGGCCAGGTCGCCGCCATGCTGGCGGGCGCGGCGGTTGGCTTCCTGGTCTTCCAGCGGGCCGGCATGTGCTTCGCGCAGGCGCACCGCTTCGGTGAGCCAGCGTTTGTCCAGGTCAGTCAGTCCAGTCACGCACAGGTTCCCTTGGTCGAATCAGCCCAAAGCATAACCCAGGCATCGGCGAGCGGGCTTTGCTATCCTCGCCGGCATGAAAACATCACTGCCTCTCAGCCTGATCGCGGCGCTCGCCGAGAACCGCGTCATCGGCATCGACAACCGCATGCCCTGGCATTTGCCGGGCGATTTCAAGTATTTCAAGGCCACCACCCTGGGCAAGCCGATCATCATGGGGCGCAAGACCTGGGATTCGCTCGGGCGGCCGCTGCCGGGCCGGCTGAACCTGGTGGTCAGCCGCCAGCCGGGGTTGCAGCTCGAAGGCGCCGAGGTGTTCGACTCGCTGGACGCGGCTATCGTCCGCGCCGAGCAGTGGGCGAAGGAACAGGGCGTAGACGAATTAATGCTGATCGGCGGCGCGCAGCTGTACGCTCAGGCGCTGGCGCGCGGGCTGGCCGGTCGGCTTTACCTGACGCGGGTGGCGTTGCAGCCGGACGGCGATGCGTGGTTCCCGGCAGTGGACGAACGCGTGTGGACGCGGGTGTCGACGCAGGCTAATGCGGCCGAAGAAGGCCGGCCGGCGTACCACTTCGAGGTGTGGGAAAAGGCTTAAAAGCATCGCGGGACGAGCCCGCTCCCACAAGGGCTGCGAATACCTTGTGGGCGCGGGCTCGTCCCGCGATCAGGCTAAAGCCGTGCTCAGGCGTGCGTCAGTTCCGCATGCTCATCCGCTGCCAGCAGCGCCTTGTCGGTCTGCTGCATCATCTGGCTGGTAATTGCCCCGGCCGCCATCGAACCGCTGACGTTCAACGCCGTACGGCCCATGTCGATCAGCGGCTCTACCGAAATCAGCAGGGCCACCAGCTCAACCGGCAAGCCCATCGCCGGCAGCACGATCAGCGCGGCGAAGGTCGCCCCGCCCCCCACGCCAGCCACCCCGGCCGAACTCAGGGTCACAATCGCCACCAGCGTCGCGATCCACAGCGGATCGAGCGGGTCGATGCCGACGGCGGGCGCTACCATCACGGCCAGCATGGCCGGGTAGAGACCGGCACAGCCGTTCTGGCCGATGGTTGCGCCGAACGAGGCGGCAAAGCTGGCAATCGCCTGCGGCACGCCCAGGCGGCGGGTTTGCGCTTCGATGCTGAGCGGGATGCTCGCCGCGCTGGAGCGGCTGGTGAAGGCAAAGGTCAGCACCGGCCAGACCTTGCGGAAGAAGCGCAGCGGGTTGACCCCGCTCAGGCCCAGCAGCAGGCCGTGAACGACGAACATCAGGCCCAGGCCGATGTAGGACACCACCACGAAACTGCCCAGCTTGATGATGTCGTCGAGGTTGGAGTTGGCCACCACCTTGGTCATCAACGCCAGCACACCGTACGGGGTCAGTTTCATCACCAGGCGCACCAGGCGCATCACCAGGGCTTGCAGGGTGTCGATCGCGAGCAGTGCGCGGTTGCCCTTCTCGGCGTCGTCCTTGAGCAACTGCAGGGCCGCCATGCCGAGGAACGCGGCGAAGATCACCACGCTGATGATCGAGGTCGGCTTGGCCCGCGCCAGGTCGCCCACCGGGTTGGTCGGGATGAACGAGAGCAGCAACTGCGGAATGTTCAGGTCGGCGACCTTGCCGGCGTAGTCGCTCTGGATGGTCTGCATCCGCGCCACTTCCTGGGTCCCGGCTACCAGGCCTTCGGCGGTGAGGCCGAACAGGTTGGTCAGGGCGATCCCGATCAGCGCGGCGATGGCCGTGGTGAACAGCAGCGTGCCAATGGTCAGGAAGCTGATCTTGCCCAGCGACGAAGCGTTGTGCAGGCGGGCGACGGCGCTGAGGATCGAGGCGAAGATCAGCGGCATCACGATCATCTGCAGCAGGGCCACGTAGCCGTTACCGACCAGGTCGAGCCAGCCGATGGTGGCTTTGAGCACTGGGTTGCCGGCGCCGTAGATCGTGTGCAGGGCGGTACCGAACAGCACACCGACGATCAGGCCAACCAGCACCTTCTTTGCCAGGCTCCAATCGGTACGGCGGGTTTGCGCCAGGCCCAGCAGCAACGCTGCGAACACCAGCAGATTGAGAAACAGCGGCAGGTTCATTGAAGCTCCGTAAGAAAAGACTGGCAGCGCGTCTGTGCGCGTTTGCGAACTGAAATGCTAACAGTCTGAAAAACAACGAATTTAGATCGAAATGGAATGTGTATATACCGTGCAGGAATAAGCTGGATTAATTCAAGACGCTTTACGCACTGACGCAAGGAGTTTTGCAGGACTTTTGACAACGAGTGCAATTTCGGAATCGTCCTACAACAGCTGAGGAGGGGTTCGCTCTAGACTCCGAGGTCGATGAAGAAAGGTCATACGTCCAGCGTCGAGCACGGCGCGAGGCTGGCCTGTCACCAGGGATGTTGGGATGAAACGGCCTCAAAAATGGATTATCGGGCATGGCGGTGCCGACAGCGCTGACCATCTGGTCTACCTAACCGACGATGAAATCCGCCAGCGCGATGCGCGTAACCGCAAACTGGACGACGAAGCGGTGGAGCAGGTGCAACGAATTCTGGTGAACCCACAGCAACCGCCGGAATATCAGGATGCGATTATCTGGTTCCCGAGCAGTACGGGAATTCTGCCTATCTACATTTCGCTGAATGTGCGAAATGGACCGGGGGTGGTGACGTGAGTGGGTGAAGATGTGGCGGGGGTTTGGTTGGCAGGGGCAGGGAGTGCTCAGGGGGCGCCGATCCCGACGCGGATTGCGGACAGGCTGAGGGGACGCGAGTTTTCGAGTTTTGATGCGTTTAGGAAGGCGTTTTGGATTGAGGTTTCGAATGACCCAACACTAAGTAGCCATTTTGGTTCTACGGGTGTACTGGATCTACAACGTGGCTATGCTCCAGCAGCGCCGAAGTCAGGTTACGTAGGGAAGCGCAAGGCACTTGAGCTTCATCACGTGGCACGGATTGTAGATGGTGGAGCTGTGTATGACGTAGATAACATTCGGGTTAATACGCCAAGAAACCATATAGATATTCACCGCGAGGGGCGATGATGAAGCGTAAAGGAAGCTACTCGGAATATACTGAATATCAGTTTATTGAGTTAATAAGGGAGCTTCAGTCTGCGGAAACTGAAAGTGAACGAAATTTAATATTGGATCATTTGGCAGGCATCATTCCCCACCCGGCGGGCCCTGATTTGTTCTATTATCCAGAGCCAGGTGCAGATGACTCACCAGAAGGCGTTACCCAAATAATTAAAGAATGGTGCGAAGCCAATGGTCTTCCAGGGTTTAAGTCTCAGTTCTGATAGGACAAATACTTTTTCAAATTTTACTGAGGCGGAGTTCGTATGCTTCGTCACGGAGATATTCACGGCCAATCGATCTGGTGTTTCAGACAAAGTCCTGGGCGCCATGCTAGATCGATTTTGTGCTTTGACAGAGCACCCTGACGGGACAGATTTGATTTATTGGCCAGCGTCTGAGGAGTTATGTACTCCGGAAGGCATTACTCAGACGGTTAAAGCGTGGCGTCGGTCCAATGGTCTTCCAGGGTTTAAATCTCAACTCTAAATTTTCGGGGTTCCGAATTTTTGGGAAATATCGCCGCAAGCGATAGAGGGGTGTCGGGCGGGTTAATGGCCGGGGCTGCTGTGCAGCACATCGCAGGCAAGCCAGCTCCTACAGGAGCTCGCGTCACCCCAACCCTGTGTGAGCCGGCCTTGCCGGCGAAGCTTTCGAGGCACGCCCAACGTTCCAGAAACATACTTTAGGAACTATCCTACGCACGCTGTCGCCTGGGAAAGGTTGTCCCGGGTGGCGTTGCGGCCTACCTTCCTTGGGTCGTCATTCGGCGACCGGGCGTGAGAACCCGAATTTAGGAAACCCGTGGCAGCACTGTCATGGCGGCCGTACGTGGGCAGGCTTCGGCCTGGCCGGGGTTTGCGGTTCCTTCTCGGTTTCTCACCCTGCGTACGGCTGCCACCCTGATTCGTGAGAAGGTCAGGGTTGCGGTTCCAATCTCAAGGAACTGACAATGAAAAAAATCGTACCTGATCCTCCTTCATCCCCCAGCAAAACCTTCGGCACCTGCCAATCCAGCCACCCGCCACTGTTCAGCGTGCGCGCCGACGTGCATGCCGAAGATGCCCTGGTGCATGCGGTCCTACTGTTGCGCGGGATTCACGACACCGTCGACCACTATTGCCAGCACCTTGCCGAAGAACCGGGGCGGGGGATGTTGTGGTCGGTGATGCATTCGGCGGAAACCGCCAAGGCACTGGTTGAAGGCTTGCTGGATAGCATGACGGCCAAGGCGGTCAGCTAGGAGGCTTCAGGGACACATAAAAAAACCGGCACTCACGCGCCGGTTTTCTCAGTGACCGCAACCGCCTCACAGCCCGTCGAGCAGGGCCTTGTTACGTACCGCACCCTTGTCGGCGCTGGTCGCCAGCAGGGCATAGGCCTTCAGCGCGGTGGTCACTTTACGTGGGCGCACTTCAACCGGTTTCCAGCCTTTCTGGTCCTGCTCGACCCGCCGTGCCGCCAGCTCTTCGTCGCTGACCAGCAGGTTGATCGAACGGTTCGGGATGTCGATCAGCACCTTGTCGCCATCGCGCACCAGGCCAATCGCGCCACCGGCAGCGGCTTCTGGCGAGGCGTGACCGATCGACAGGCCCGAGGTACCACCGGAGAAACGCCCGTCGGTGAGCAGCGCACAGGCTTTGCCCAGGCCCTTGGACTTCAGGTACGACGTCGGGTAGAGCATCTCCTGCATGCCCGGGCCGCCTTTCGGGCCTTCGTAACGGATGATCACGATGTCGCCGGCTTTCACCTCGTCGGCCAGAATGCCACGCACCGCGCTGTCCTGGCTTTCGAAGATCTTCGCGTTGCCTTCGAACACATGGATCGACTCGTCGACACCGGCGGTTTTCACCACACAACCGTCCAGCGCAATGTTGCCGTACAGCACGGCCAGGCCGCCTTCTTTCGAATAGGCATGCTCGACGCTACGGATGCAGCCGTTTTCACGGTCGTCATCCAGGCTCGGCCAGCGGGTCGACTGGCTGAACGCGGTCTGGGTCGGGATACCCGCCGGGCCGGCCTTGAAGAAGTGGTGCACCGCTTCGTCGTTGGTCTGGGTGATGTCCCACTTGGCGATGGCTTCTTCCATGCTCGGGCTGTGCACGGTCGGCAGGTCGGTGTGCAGCAGGCCGCCACGGGCCAGCGAACCGAGGATGCTGAAGATGCCGCCAGCGCGGTGGACGTCTTCCATGTGGTACTTCTGGATGTTCGGCGCCACCTTGCACAGCTGCGGCACCACCCGCGACAGGCGATCGATGTCGCGCAGGTCGAAGTCGATCTCGGCTTCCTGGGCGGCCGCCAGCAGGTGCAGGATGGTGTTGGTCGAACCGCCCATGGCGATGTCGAGCATCATGGCGTTCTCGAACGCCTTGAAGTTGGCGATGTTGCGCGGCAGCACCGAGGCGTCGTTGTCGCCGTAGTAGCGTTTGCACAGCTCGACGATGGTGCGCCCGGCCTGCAGGAACAGTTGCTCGCGGTCGCTGTGGGTGGCCAGGGTCGAACCGTTGCCCGGCAGGGCCAGGCCCAGGGCCTCGGTGAGGCAGTTCATCGAGTTGGCAGTGAACATGCCGGAGCACGAACCGCAGGTCGGGCAAGCGCTGCGCTCGTACTCGGCGACCTTCTCGTCGGAGGCGGTGACGTCGGCGGCGATGACCATGGCGTCGACCAGGTCCAGGCCGTGGCTGGCCAGTTTGGTCTTGCCGGCTTCCATCGGCCCGCCGGAGACGAAGATCACCGGGATGTTCAGGCGCAGCGCGGCCATGAGCATGCCGGGGGTGATCTTGTCGCAGTTGGAAATGCAGACGATGGCGTCGGCGCAGTGGGCGTTGACCATGTACTCGACGGAGTCGGCGATGATCTCGCGGCTCGGCAGCGAGTAGAGCATGCCGTCGTGACCCATGGCGATGCCGTCGTCGACGGCGATGGTGTTGAATTCCTTGGCCACGCCACCGGCGCGTTCGATCTCGCGGGCAACCAGCTGGCCGAGGTCTTTCAGGTGCACGTGGCCCGGAACGAACTGGGTGAACGAGTTGGCGATGGCGATGATCGGTTTCTTGAAGTCTTCGTCTTTCATCCCGGTGGCACGCCAGAGGGCGCGGGCGCCGGCCATGTTGCGGCCGTGGGTGGACGTCTTGGAACGGTAATCAGGCATGAAGCACTCCTGGCGGCTAATCAGGTAACAAAAAGGGGAGTGAGCTTCTCTTGTCCTTTGCACCGAAGGCAGGTGGCCGCTGGTACGGATGAAGCCGAGGTCGCCGCGGGATCGCCGTGCGCTCAGCCAGAGCTCATAAACCCGCCGGGGATGACTGGCGATGAATAGGCCGATTCTACACCGCTGGCGGCTTGAGGGAATGGCGGGATAGGCAGTTGGCGATATTGCGGGCCGCATCGCGGGACAAGCCCGCTCCCACAGAGGTTGGCGGCGTCGCGTAAACTGTGGGAGCGATGCGGCCGGAGGATCAACCGGCCTCGGAAAAGTGCACCCGCTTCACCGGCTTGCGGAAGCCGCCGGTGAGCACGCCCAGGCACAGCAGCGACCAGCCGGTGAGGAAGCCGACATTTTATGCGGCATGGATCAATGAATAATTTGCTTAAACGGATTAGCGGAGTGGATTGTTATCGGTAATTGTACGTGGGTGCAAAGGCTCTGTGCTGGAGTGCAATGCCGAGCCTGTTTTATTTGCTGTTCTCCGAGAGTGATTACTCAAAGTACGCTGAAGGGCGACACTACTGCGCCAGTTCAGAATTGGCGCTCGCCCTGGACGTCCTCAACATGACTCGACAGCCAATCCAAGCCATAACAACGAAGGCGATGCCAAGGCTGAGTGGTAGCTGATCATTGAATAGCGCAACGCAACTGCTGGCTCCTGCGCCCGTTGCGAATGTGAGGGTACTCAGCAGGGCTGCGGCAGTCCCTGCCCTTTCAGGATGTCTCTCCAGTGCGCTGGTCGTTGCGGCTGGCCGCGCGAGGCTGGCCCCCGTGGTGCAGATAATCATGGGTACCAGTACGGTCGCGATTGACAGCTCGGCTACCCATACCCACAACAGAAAAGTTATCCCTGCCAAGGCAATCAGCGTGAGCCCGAGGAGCATCTGGATGTTTGCGGGTAACCGGGAGTTGAGCGCTCGAGCCACGGCGCCACCGATCAGATAGGCCAGTCCATAAAACAGGAAGACCAGTGAAAAGTTTTCGGGGGGTAGGCCGAGATGCTCCATGAAAAGTAGCGGCGATACGGCGATAAAAGAAAAGTGGGAGGCAAACGCCACCGACGCGACGATGGCACAGGACAAAAAATGCCGATCACGTAGCACAGCGCGGTAGCCATCGAACAGTTGAACAGGCTGCCGCTGCGATTGGGCGTCATGGTCGAGCAGCGTTGTGTTCAGAATCAATGCCAGGCACACGAGTGCGGAAAATACCGAGAAACTGCCAGACCAGCCCAGCACGCTTTGCAAATAGCTTCCCAGCAGTGGTGAAAGGGAGATGAAAACTCCACTGGCAGTCGTTTGCATGATGCGGATGGCGTTGCGTTGTTTACCTACAAAGATGTCTTGCACTAATGCTTGAGTCAGAACAAAGAAGCCGCAACCTGCCGCCTGCATGATTCGGAAGAAGACGAAGGTAACGAATTGGCTGGCATATAGGCAGCCAACCGCCCCGCTAAGCGAGATCAGTAATCCAAGCAACAACAAGCGCTTTCGACCGAAATAGTCCGACAGTGGTCCAATCAGCAACTGCGTTACGGCAACGCCGAGGGCGAAAAGGCTGATGGACATTGCGATAGCGTGCGATTGCACGCTGAAATGAATGCCGAGCGCTGGAAAGGAGGGCAATATTACATCAAGAGGGAAGACCCCTAGTGCGCTCATCAACAAGAGCAAGCACATAATCATTTGATGTTTTATGGTTTTGGCGTGCTTTGGATTTTCATTCATCAATCAATCCGTGCTGTTGGAAAATTCTATTGAATTCAGGGTTGTCGAGTAGGTCTGTACGTTGAATGGCTGCGAGCATGGCGGCTTTGGATATGCTCCCGACTGGCTTGGAACTGTCGAGAAACACTTTTTGCTGTTGGGTCGCGCACAATGGTAGTTTAGTTAATGTTGAAGTAAGCCAGGGCTTGTCAATCTGACGAAATATATTAATCACGGCTGGGATTTGGCTTGCACACTGATATCGCTCGCTAGGGGTCAATCGACCCCATAGCCAGACAAAGCAATCAGAGACTTTCTATAAGTTTTTGTAGTTGTAGTAGGCGTGAGGATTGAGATCTTTCAATTTGAAAATATTTAGCCACGTCGGCAGCTAATTGATCCGAGAATAGCGCATGATAGGCTTCATCTGTGTAGATCATTAGGCCTATTGTGCACATGCTGTCTTCAAACTCTACCCGCATGCGCTTGTGTATAATGTTTTCCACTGCGTTGTTGATTATTAAGTGTTCTAGCGCTGTTGTATGATTTAGAAAATGGACTAGGTATCTTGCTTGTAGGGATTTTTGGTGATTGCTGGGCATGCTCTTGATCACCGGGTGTTGTAGTACAGGTAGCATTGCCGGTGGAAACCAATCTTTAACGCTGGAATCTGAAATGCCACTTGCCGTTATTTTGTATCGATGGCTTCTTGATCTGACGCAACTTTCGATGTTCCACTTTGAGAGTGATCTGATACTTCCAGATGTTACGTTGGCTGAGCACATGGAGTTACTCGCTTTTTTGTTCTTCTAAGATGTCTGCCAAGGCTGAGGGAATAGGGCTGCCAGTGCCGTAGCCAGCACCTACAAAAAATAGTGGTTGCTCGGCTGTGTTTTCTAACTGTAAAAGTCGCTCTACTTCTCGTTTAATAGGGCTTCTGTACATTGCTCCAGGTAAAGCTCAGCCCATGAGGAGCTATCGATTGGCATGTTGTGAAATGGTATGTTCTTTGTCCCATTATGAAATATTCTAGAGAGCTCGTCCCAGCCCCAATCACAGTGAGTGCTTTGGCGTTCTACCAGTATTCCTGCATTTGAAAATTCTTGATCAATAGGATGTTTGTTGCTGTATAGCTCAATATTTTCCAGAAGAATGGATAATCTTCTCAGGTGTTCGCCTGATAGCTCAAACTGCCGATGCGATTCGAAGTTCCAGATGATAATGCCGACTGCACTTGGGATTATAAAGATATTTCGATTTATAAACATGGCCAAGCTTCCTCAAGGCTAAAGCGTAGTCCGGTTCTACGCTTTAGTGTTTGTTACTGCTTGGTAGGCACTAAGTAGTTAAGCTTGGCAAGCTTGGTTGACTCCAGTTTGATTTCTTTCATTGCTTAATCCTTTGGCTGGTCGCGACATTGCGACTTCCTTAGGTTAGTAAGTTATTTGATTAATGCAATAAAATTCAAAGTCAGAAGATTCTTCTCGGTTTGTGCGAACTTTCCTAGGATGTATAGGGCGGGTCGGGGCGACGTAATCCTTTGTTTGTTGTTGTGTTTAATTTTTCCGGTAACTAGTTGGCGCCCCATAAAAAATCCCGGCACCAGGCCGGGATTTTTCAAAGCGTCTGCACTCAGCTGTTTGGCAGCAGTCGGCAGGTGATGCTCTTGATGTAGCGGGTTTCCGGGATCGCCGGGTGCACCGGATGATCCGGGCCCTGGCCGCCACGCTCCAGCAGCTGGATATTGCGGTCCAGGTGGCGGGCGCTGGTCAGCAGGATGTTCTGCAGGTCATCCTCCGGCAGGTGCATCGAGCACGATGCGCTCACCAGGATGCCGTCCTTGGTCAGCAAACGCATGGCCTGCTCGTTCAGACGACGGTAGGCGCCCTCGCCATTCTTCAAATCCTTCTTGCGCTTGATGAACGCCGGCGGGTCGGCCACGATCACGTCGAAACGCTCTTCCGACGCCTTCAGCTCGCGCAGCGCCTCGAACACGTCGCCTTCGATGCAGGTGACTTTTTCGGCAAAACCGTTCAGCGCAGCGTTACGCTCGACGCCGTCCAGGGCAAAGCTCGAAGCATCCACGCAGAACACTTCGCTGGCGCCAAATGCGCCGGCCTGCACGCCCCAGCCACCAATGTAGCTGAACAGGTCGAGCACACGCTTGCCCTTGACGTACGGCGCCAGGCGCGCGCGGTTCATGCGGTGGTCGTAGAACCAGCCGGTCTTCTGGCCTTCCATCACCGGCGCTTCGAATTTGACGCCGTTCTCTTCCAGCGCCACCCACTCCGGGACCACGCCGAACACGGTCTCGACGTAACGGCCGAGGCCCTCGGCATCGCGCGCGGCAGAGTCGTTCTTGAACAGGATGCCGCTCGGCTTGAGCACCTGCACCAGCGCGGCGATCACCTCATCCTTGAGCAGTTCCATGGTCGCCGAGGCCAGCTGTACCACCAGAATGTCGCCGAAACGGTCGACCACCAGGCCTGGCAGCAGGTCGGAATCGCCGTACACCAGGCGGTAGAACGGCTTGTCGAACAGCCGCTCGCGCAGCGACAGGGCCACGTTCAGGCGGTGCACCAGCAGCGACTTGTCCAGCGAAAGCTTGATGTCGCGCGACAGCAGGCGCGCGCAGATCAGGTTGTTCGGGCTCATCGCGACGATGCCCAGGCCCTTGCCGCCAGCGGTTTCCAACAGTGCCTGGTCGCCGGCCTTGAAGCCGTGCAGCGGGGTCGCGGCAACGTCGATTTCGTTGCTGTAGACCCACAGGTGGCCGGCGCGCAGGCGGCGGTCGGCATTGGCTTTGAGACGAAGGCTGGGCAGGGACATGACGTCGCTCCGGGAAAAAAGAGCGGGAGTATACCGCGAAGGCCAGGGGTACTGATTCATCCTGCGACAAATAGCAGGGTCTATGCTTGCGTTTCCCTTGCCCCTGCGCACGTGCGATCAGGTTAGAATCGCCCCTCAGCCCCGAGTGTGTACATATGTCCCAGGAACTCTCCGCCGAACAGATCCAGCAAGCCTTGCAAGGCATCAGCGTCCCGCCCCAGCCGCAGATCATGGTCGACCTGCAGTTTGAGCAATACATGCCCGACCCCGACCTCGACGTGATCGCCAAGCTGATCGCCCAGGATCCGGGCCTGTCCGGCGCGCTGCTTAAATTGGTCAACTCGCCGTATTACGGCCTGACCAACAAGATTGCTTCGATCCAGCGGGCCGTTAACCTGCTTGGCAGCCGTTCGATCATCAACCTGATCAATGCCCAGTCGATCCGTGGCGAGATGAGCGATGAAACCATCGTCACCCTCAACCGCTTCTGGGATACCGCCCAGGACGTCGCGGTCACCTGCCTGACCCTGGCCAAGCGTATCGGCTCGCAGGCGGTTGACGAGGCTTACGCGCTGGGCCTGTTCCACGACTGCGGCGTGCCGCTGATGCTCAAGCGCTTCCCCGAGTACATGGGCGTGCTCGAAGACGCCTACGCCAGTGCCGGCGCCGAAAAGCGCGTGGTCGACACCGAGAACCAGGTGTTCAACACCAACCATGCCGTGGTCGGCTACTACACCGCCAAGTCCTGGCGCCTGCCGGAGCACGTCAGCGCCGCCATCGCGAACCACCACAACGCCCTGGCGGTATTCAGCGATGAATCCTCGCGCAACGCCTCGCTGAAAAACCTGCTGGCGATCCTGAAAATGGCCGAGCACATCTGCGCTTCGCACCGGGTGCTGGGCAACCAGGGCGTCGACCACGAGTGGAACACGGTCGGCCACCTGGTGCTGGACTACGTCGGGCTGTCGGAGTACGACTTCGAGAACCTCAAGCAGACCATCCGCGAGATGGGTACCCACTGATCCATGCCCGAACTCCCTGAAGTCGAAACCACCCGCCGCGGCATTGCGCCGTACCTCGAAGGCCAGCGCGTCAGCCGGGTGATCGTGCGCGACCGCCGTTTGCGCTGGCCGATCCCGGAAGACCTCGACGTACGCCTGTCGGGCCAGCGCATCGTCAGTGTGGAACGGCGCGCCAAGTACCTGCTGCTGAACGCCGAGGTCGGTACGCTGATCAGCCACCTGGGCATGTCCGGCAATTTGCGTCTGGTGGAAATCGGCCTGCCGGTGGCCAAGCACGAGCATGTCGATATCGAGCTCGAATCCGGCCTGGCGCTGCGCTACACCGACCCGCGCCGCTTCGGTGCGATGCTCTGGAGCCTCGACCCGCTGCAGCACGAACTGCTCGCGCGGCTCGGCCCGGAGCCGTTGACCGACCTGTTCGACGGCGAGCGGCTGTTCCAGTTGTCGCGCGGGCGTTCCATGGCGGTCAAGCCGTTCATCATGGACAACGCGGTGGTGGTTGGCGTGGGCAACATCTATGCGAGCGAAGCGCTGTTCGCCGCCGGCATCGATCCGCGCCGTGAAGCCGGGGGTATTTCCCGGGCGCGCTACCTGCGCCTGGCCATCGAGATCAAGCGCATCCTCGCCATCGCCATCGAGCGTGGCGGCACCACCCTGCGCGACTTCATCGGCGGCGACGGCCAGCCGGGCTACTTCCAGCAGGAGCTGTTCGTCTACGGGCGTGGCGAAGCGCCGTGCAAGGTCTGCGGGAGCATTCTGCGCGATGTGCGCCTGGGCCAGCGCGCCAGCGTGTTCTGCCCGCGCTGCCAGAAGTAACCGCGCTCAACGCGCCGGCATTACCTCGGAACTGCCCACCCCACGCGGGTCGCTGGCCGCTTCCAGGGTGCGCGCCGCCTTGTTCCAGAACAGCACCTGCTGATTGCCATAGCTGCGCCCGAGATCCTTGAGGGTGTAGCCGCGCGCCTGCAAGTCGGCCTGTTCGGCGGCACTGAAAGCGCCGGGCTCATGCTCGACCACGTCCGGCAGGTACTGATGGTGGTAGCGCGGCACTGCCGGCCAGCTGGCCACCGGCTGGCCATCGAGGAATGCCAGCATCGACAGCAGCACCATGCTCGGAATCCGGCTGCCGCCCGGTGTGCCGAAGGCGGCGAACTGCTGCGGGCTTTCAATGAAGCTTGGGCTCATGCTCGACAGCGGCCGCTTGCCGGCAGCCACCGCGTTGGCCTGGCTGCCGGCCAGGCCGTAGCTGTTGCTACCCTGCGGATCGGCGGCGAAATCGTCCATTTCATTGTTCAGCACCACGCCGCTGCCGGGCACGCTGAAGGCCGCGCCGAACGGCAGGTTGACCGACAAGGTGGCGGCGACCGCGTTGCCATCGGCGTCGATCACCGTGAAATGGGTGGTGTGATCGCCTTCGCGCCAGGCCGGAGAGGGCGCTAGGCTGGCACTTGGGGTGGCCTGGTGTACGTCGATGCTGTCGGCCAGTGCATTCAGGTAGCGGCGGTCGAGCAGTTGCGGGATCGGGTTGGGCACGTGGTCCGGGTCGCCGAGCAGGCCGCGGTCGCGGTAGGCCCGGCGCAGCACTTCGAGCACGTAATGGCTGCGCTGGACCTTGTCGGCGCTCTGCCAGGGCAGGCGTTGCAGCATTGCCAGGCTCTGCGCCAGGGCGACACCGCCGGCGGAGGGCGGCGGCGCGCTGATCAGTTCACGCTGGTCGGCCAGGCTGTAGCGCAGCGGCTGGCGCCGGGCGACGCGGTAGTCGGCGAGGTCGTCGAGGGTCCACAGGCCGCCGGCGGCGTGCACGCCATTGACCAGGGTGGCAGCGGTCTGGCCCTTGTAGAAGCCGTCGTGGCCCTGTTCGGCCAGGCGTTGCAGGGTGGCGGCCAGCTCGGGCTGGCGGATGACTGCGCCGAGCGCTGGCACCTCGCCGTCGACCAGGAATAGCCGGGCGCTTTCTGCGTCGTCGCGCAGGGCAGTGCGACGCATGCTGGCGCGGTCGCGGTACACGCGGTCGACGGCAAACCCCTGAGTGGCCAAACGAATGGCCGGGGCCAGGGTGCTGCGCAGGGGCAGCTTGCCGTCATGCGCGGCCAGCTCGGCCAGCGCTGCCGGCAGGCCGGGAATCGCCGCCGCCAGCGGACCGTTGATCGACAGCCCGGGCTGCACCTTGCCGTCTTTCAGGTACATGGCCGGGGTAGCCTGGCCCGGTGCGCGTTCGCGGGCATCGATGAACTGATAGCGCGCCGGCAAGCCGGCTTGGCGCAACAGGAAGAAGCCGCCACCGCCCAGCCCCGAGCCATACGGCTCGACCACCGCCAGCGCAGCGCTGACGGCGATGGCTGCATCGAAGGCGTTACCGCCCTGTTCAAGGATCTCGCGGGCGGCGGCGGTCGCTTGCGTGTGCGGGGTGGCAATCGCCGCGCGCCCAGGGCCGTCG
The DNA here is from genome assembly GCF_003105155.1 of Pseudomonas sp. SDI. GTDB lineage: Bacteria > Pseudomonadota > Gammaproteobacteria > Pseudomonadales > Pseudomonadaceae > Aquipseudomonas. The sequence goes on from NZ_QETK01000023.1 coordinate 62,704, forward strand.
GCCAGGGCCTGCGCCGTGGCCAGCGCCAGGGCGGCGCCGAGCAGCAGCGAACGCAGCGAAACCACGCCGGCCATCAGCCCTTGCCGGTGATTCGGCGGTACTTGGCCATCAGCTCGTCTTCGCTTTCCGGGTGAGCTTCATCCAGCGGGATGCAGTCGACCGGGCAGACTTGCTGGCATTGCGGTTCGTCGTAGTGGCCCACGCACTGGGTGCACAGGTTCGGGTCGATCACGTAGATCTCTTCGCCCTGGGAGATGGCGGCGTTCGGGCACTCGGGTTCGCAGACGTCGCAGTTGATGCAATCGTCGGTGATGATCAAAGACATGGGGACTCCGGCCGGGGCAATCGGCCCTGGCATGTGAAAACCAATGGCCGTAATTGTGCCGTATTAGCGCCCGCAGTGCACGCGGGCGCAGCCTTCAATCGGCGGGAGTCACTTCTTGAAGCGTTCGGTCAGGGCCTCGGCCACCACCGGGTGGACGAACTTGGTGATGTCGCCGCCCAGCGCCGCAATTTCGCGGACCAGGGTCGAGGAGATGAACGAATAGCGCTCAGACGGCGTCAGGAACAGGCTTTCGACGTCGGGCGCCAGTTGCCGGTTCATGTTCGCCAGCTGGAACTCGTACTCGAAGTCGGACACCGCGCGCAGGCCGCGCAGGAATACATTGGCTTGCTGCTCCTTGGCGAAATGCGCCAGCAGCGTGGAGAAGCCGATGACTTCGACATTGGGCAGGTGCTTGGTGACCTCACGAGCCAGTTCCACCCGTTGTTCCAGCGGGAACAGCGGGTTTTTCTTCGGGCTGGCGGCGACCGCGATGATCACCTGGTCGAACAGCCGCGAGGCGCGCTCGACCAGATCGCCATGGCCCTTGGTAATAGGGTCGAAAGTACCTGGGTACAACACTCGGTTCATCGCGTCGTCCTGGCAGGAGTGCGTTTGGGAGTCGGATGGTATCGCAGCCGCTGCGGTCGGCCAAGTCGCTGGCACCGGCCCAAGGGACTATAGACAGGCTGGGCAAGTCTTGTCATGCCTTGCCTTTCAGGCGTTGGCCGAGGGCGTCGGCCAGCTTTGCCGTCAGGCCATATACCGACAGTTGCGGGTTGGCACCGATGCTGGTGGGGAACAGCGAACCGTCGTGGATCGACAGGTTGCCCAATTGATGATGCCGGCCGAGGCTGTCGCACACCGCCTGGCGCGGGTCTTCGCCCATGGCGCAGCCGCCCATCACATGAGCGCTGCCCAGGCGGGTGCGAAACAGTTCCAGGCTCAGGCCGTCGATCAGTTGCCGCGCTTCGGCCAGGCTGCCGACGTAGCGGCCGTCGCCGTGCAGCGGCATCACCGCCTCGGCGCCGGCGGCGAACTGGATTTCGGCCATGCTCTGGAAGGCCCGGCGCACGCCGTCCCAGGCGTAGGCACTGAGCGGGTAATCGAGCACCGGCGAGCCGTCGCCGCGCAGCTCGACGCTGCCGCCGCTGCTCTGCGGGTGAAAGCCGTCGCGTTGCAGCGCGAGCATGACGTGGGTGTTGGGCAACTGCTCCATGCGCAGCGCGTTGCTGCTGCCGAAGCCGCCGAGCAGGGTGCTGGCCAGCGCCGGGTGCAGCGGTGGCACTTCCAGCTTGTAGGCCATGCGCCCGGTGACGCCGTGGCGCCACTGGAAATAGTCGGAATAGATCGACTGCGGGGCGCCGTAGAACGGGTTGACCTGGTCCTTGAACAGCGCCGCGCTGAAATTGACCAGGTGCAGGAAGGTCCGCTTGCCGAGCCGGCCATGCGGGTCGGGGGCGTTCGAGCGCAGCAGCAGGCCGGGGCTGTTGATGCCGCCGCCGGCAAGGATGTAGTGCCGCGCCGTGACCCGGATCTTCTGCCCGCTGGGCTGCACGCAGCGTTCGTCCATGGCCACGCAGTGCAGCGCGGCGATCTGCTCGCCGTTGTGCTCCAGGCGCTCGGCGCGGGCGAGATAGAGCAGCTCGCCGCCGTGTTCGAGGGTGGCCGGGATGCTGGTCACCAGCATCGACTGCTTGGCGTTCACCGGGCAACCCATGCCGCAGTAGCCCAGGTTCCAGCAACCGCGCACGTTGCGTGGAATCACCTGCCAGCTGTAGCCGAGCGCTTCGCAGCCGCGGCGCAGTACGTCGTTGTTGGCATTCGGCGGCATCTGCCAGGGGGCGATGCCCAGGCGCTGCTCCATGCGCTCGAACCACGGCGCGAGGTCGGCGACGCTGTGGCCTTGCACGTTGTGCACGTCGGCCCAGTGCTGCAGGGTTTGTGGCGGGGTGCGAAAGCTTGAGGTCCAGTTGATCAGCGTGGTGCCGCCCACGGCACGCCCTTGCAGGATGGTGATGGCGCCGTCCTTGCTCATGCGGCCGATGCCTTCCTGGTAGAGGCTGGCATAGGCCTGGTCTTCGAGCCCGTGGAAGTCGCTGCTGGTCTTGAGCGGGCCTTCCTCGATCAGCAGCACGCGAAAGCCGGCCTGGCTGAGCAGTTCGGCACTGGTGGCGCCACCGGCACCGCTGCCGATGATGGCGATGTCGGTTTCCAGCTGCAGGTCGGCGGTGAGTCGCGAGGCGTCGCGGGCTTTCCAGCCTCGGGCGAGGCCGTCGCGGAACAGGTCGGGTACGGGCATGGCATGCCTCTAGTTGTTGTGGGGGGTCAGATCTTCGGTGGCCCGGGGTAGCCGCAGGTAGCCCAGCTGGCAGGGGTTTCGTACCAGGCCATGAGGGTCAGTTGCAGCAGTGCGGCGTGGCCCTGGCGGAGCATGTCCAGCGCGCTGTGTTCCCAGCGCTGGAGGAAGCGCTGCACCTGGGCCGGCTCGGCGTTTTCCCAGGCGCCCCAGATGCCGGTGAGCGGGCCGCGGGTGAGCGGCAGGCTGAGCACGTCGAACAGTTGCCGGGTCAGGCCGAGCATGGCCGGCGAAAGGGCGCCCAGGTTGTGGTCGAGCTGGCGTAGGGCGGGCTCGCTGGCGGCGCCCGGGACGATGCTGGCGAGCAGCGCGCGCAGGGCCGGCAGGTCGCTGCTGCGGATTGTCTGGTAGCCGCTGGCCGGGGTGTCGGCGGAGCAGGCGACGAGGCTGGCGGTGCCGAGGAACAGGCTGGCGCCGAGGCCGAACTTGAGCAGGCTGCGACGGTGCAGGGTAGGGGCTGTTGTCATTATTCTGGTCCCGGTTGTGTCGGTGCTGGCCTGTGGAAGCGGTCCTGTGGGAGCGGGCTCGTCCCGCGATCTGCCGCGCAGCGGCAGCAAAACCGGCTCCCGCCAAGACAGTTTCTCCCACAACGGCGGTTTTCAGCGAATGAACAGCTTGTACACCCACTGCTGCAACGTCTTGCCGTACGGCGGATAGATCAGCCGCGCTGCGTTCAGGCGCTGCTTGGCCAGGACTGCCTTGGCCTTGCTGAAGGTCAGGAAACCCTCATGCCCGTGGTAATGGCCCATCCCCGACGGCCCGACCCCGCCAAACGGCAGGTCGTCCTGCGCCACATGCAGCAAGGTGTCGTTCAGGCACACCCCGCCCGAATGGCTCTGCTCCAGCACCCGCCGCTGCTCGGCGCGGTCATAGCCGAAGTAATACAACGCCAGCGGGCGTGGTCGTGCGTTGATGTACGCCAGCGCCTCGTCCAGCCGGTCATAGGGCAGTACCGGCAGCAGCGGGCCGAAAATCTCGTCCTGCATCACGCGCATGTCGTCGTTCACCCCCAGCAACACCTGCGGCGCCATGCGCCGGCCCTGGCGTGGCTCGTCCGGGTAGAGCTCCAGCACCTGCGCACCCTTTGCCCGCGCGTCGGCCAGGTAGCCGTCCAGCCGCGCCAGGTGTCGCGGGTTGATGATTGCGGTGTAGTCCGGGTTGTCCCGCACCTGTGGATAAAACCGCCGCACGGTCTGCCGATAGGCTTCGACGAAGCCGTCCAGACGTTCGCGCGGCACCAGCACGTAGTCCGGCGCTACACAGGTTTGTCCGGCATTCAGGGTCTTGCCGAAGGCGATCCGCTCGGCCGCATGCGCCAGTGGCACCGTCGCCGAGACGATGGCCGGCGACTTGCCGCCCAGTTCCAGGGTGACCGGCGTCAGGTTCTGCGCCGCCGCCTGCATCACATGCCGGCCGATGCTGGTGGCGCCGGTGAACAGCAGATGATCGAACGGCAACCGCGAGAACGCCTCGCCGACGTCTGCCTCGCCAAGCAACACGCATACCAGATCGGTGGGAAATACCCGCTCCAGCAGGGCCTTGAGCAATTGTCCGGTGGCCGGGGTGCTTTCGCTGAGCTTGAGCATCACCCGGTTGCCCGCCGCCAGCGCCCCGGTCAGCGGGCCCATGGCGAGAAACAGCGGGTAGTTCCACGGCACGATCACCCCGACCACGCCCAGCGGTTGATAGATCACCCGCGCACTGGCTGGCTGGAAGGCCAGGCCGACCTTGCGCCGGCTCGGTTTCATCCACCGTGCCAGGTGCCGCTCGGCATCGCGGATGCCCTGCACGCTGGGCATCAGTTCGGCCAGCAGGGTTTCATCGGCGCTACGCCCGGAGAAGTCCTGGCTGATTGCCTCGATCAGCGCTGCCTGCTGCGCCAGCAACAGCTCGCGCAGGCTCTTGAGCCATTGCCGGCGCTGCGCTGCGGGCGGCATTGGCAGGCCGGCAAAAGCGCTACGCTGCTGTTCAAACACCGTATTGAGCCAGTCGAGGGCAACAGGCGAGGGCGGCAGGTGGGTATCGACAGTCATGCGGGACTCCACGGCGAGCGATTTTCGCTAGAGCATATACTCTATTATCCGCCGCAGGCGACTAAATTACGGGCCTGCGGCCAGATCCAGGTTCATCCTCCGGCGGATAAACCGTAAGATGGACCCATTCATTCAAGCTCATGCTTTTGGAGCTGGTCATGGCCCCGCGAATCAAGACCCGCGAGCGCATCGTGCAGAACAGCCTGGAGCTGTTCAACCTGCAGGGCGAACGCAGCGTCAGTACCAACCACATTGCCGCGCACATGGAGATTTCGCCCGGCAACCTCTACTACCATTTCGCCAACAAGCAGGAAATCATCGCTGTCCTGTTCACCCAGTACGAGGAACTGGTCGAGAGCTTCCTGCGCCCGCCGCAAGGCCGTCTGGCCACGGTCGACGACAAGCGCTTCTACCTCAAGGAACTGCTCGCGGCGATGTGGAACTACCGTTTCCTGCACCGCGACCTGGAGCACCTGCTCGACAGCGACAAGGAGCTCGCCGCGCGCTACCGGCGCTTTTCCCAACGCTGCCTGCTGCAAGGCCAGGCGATCTACCGTGGCTTTGTCGAGGCCGATATCGTGGCGATGGACAGCGTGCAGATCGAGTCGCTGACCCTCAATGCCTGGATCGTGCTGACCTCCTGGGTGCGCTTCCTCTGCACCACCCGCGAGCAATCCACCCACCTCAGCGAAGAAGCCTTCAAGCGCGGCGTGTACCAGGTGCTGGTGCTGGAGCTCGGTTTCGTCACCGCCCAGGCGCGCCCGGCGGTGGATGCGCTGTGCGAAGAATTCTATGTGCCGTTGCAGCAGGCCCTGGAGCAATAAGGCCCGGCTCGGCGGCGAGTACCCCTTTCAATCGATATGGAGACTGTCATGCCCCTCGCGCAACTGATTGCACCGCAGCAGCTGGCCGAACGCCTCGGCGCGCCGAAGCTGGTGATTCTCGATTGTCGTTTCGACCTGGGCGATCTCGACTACGGCCAGCGCAGCTATGCCGAAGGGCATATCGCCGGGGCGCATTTCGCCGACCTTGAGCGGGACCTGAGCGGGCCGGTGAAGCCGGGAGTGACCGGGCGCCATCCACTGCCGGGGCCGAATACGCTGATCGAGCGTCTGCGCGCCTGGGGCATCGACAACACCAGCGAGATCGTCCTCTACGACGACGGTCCCGGGGCCTTTGCCGCCCGTGCCTGGTGGCTACTGACCTGGCTGGGCAAGCGCAGCGGCGTGGCAATCCTCGACGGCGGCCTCAAGGCCTGGCACGCCGCGGGCCTGCCGCTGAGCCTCGACCCGGCGGAAAAACGCGAAGGGCATTTCACCGGCAAACCGACCCCGGACATGCAGGTCAACGCCCAGCAATTGCTGCGCTTGCTCGGCCGTCCCGAGCTGACCCTGCTCGACGCTCGCGCCCTGCCGCGCTTCCGCGGCGAGGTCGAGCCGATCGACCCGGTGGCCGGGCACATTCCTGGTGCCCAGTGCGCGGCGTTTACCGACAACCTTGATGCCGAGGGTCGGTTTTTGCCGGCTGAGCAGCTCAAGCAGCGTTTCGCGGAAAAACTCGGCGAGCGCTCGCCGGAGCAACTGGTGGCCTATTGCGGCTCCGGCGTCACCGCCTGCCACAACCTGTTTGCCCTGAGTCTGGCCGGTTACCCGCTGGCCAAGCTGTACGCCGGCTCCTGGAGCGAGTGGATTACCAATCCGCACCATCCGTTGGCTAGCGGCGACCAGTAAGCCACTGCGGAATGCGCCGTTCCAGGTAATAGCCGGGCTGGCGCAGGCTACCGTCGACGAAGCCGACATGCCCGCCGCGACTGTGCAGCTCCAGGGTGGTCTGGGCTGCCAGCTCGTTGGCCGGCGGTAGGCTGTGGGGAAACACGAACGGGTCGTCGCTGGACTGGATGATCAGTGTCGGCGTGCGGTTCTCGCCCAGAAAGTAGCGACTCGACGAGCGCCTGTAGTAATCGTGGACATCGCTGAAGCCGTTCAATGGCGCCGTGACCCGGCCATCGAAGTCCCAGAAATTCTTCAGGTTCTCCAGCGGCCCGAGCCGAGCCAATGCCGCCAGCGCCTCGTCGTGGCCGTGGTGCTGGAAGTGCCGCTGCTTGCCTTTGACGTAGGCCAGCATCTCGCGCATGAAATGCGCCTGGTACACCCGTGAGAACCCCAGGCCAATGCGGTCGGCGCAGTGGTCCAGGCGAAACGGCACCGACACCGCCACCGCCGCCTGCAACTGACTGGCCGCGCCGGTTTCGCCGAGGTACTTGAGCAGTACATTGCCGCCCAGCGAATAGCCCACCGCATACAGTGGCGCCATCGGCCGTTGCGCGCGCAGGTGGCGGACCACCTCGGCGAGGTCTTCGCTGGCACCGGAGTGGTAGCTGCGCGGCAGCAAATTCGGCTCGCCGGAGCAGCCGCGCCAGTTCAGCGCAACGCTGGCCCAGCCGTACGCTTGCAGGGCCTGTTGCAGGCCGAGCACATAGTGCGAGCGGGAAGAGCCGGTCAGCCCATGCAGCACCAGCACCAGCGGCGCGTCGGCCTGATGCGGGCCGCTCCAGTCCAGGTCGAGAAAATCACCGTCGGCCAGCCACACGCGCTCACGCTGGTGCGCCAGGTTGGGCGACTTGCGCCACAGCGGGCCCCAGAGGGTTTGCAGGTGTGGATTGCCCAGCCCGATAGCGGGAGCGAAGGCGGCGGGGGCAGGGCTGTTCATGCGTGCAGGTCTCGTGACACGTACTGCTCAGTTTATGTGCCGACGCCCGGCCGTGCCGCGCCGGGCGTCGCACAACGGTCAGGCGTCGCTGCGTTGCCACAGCGCGTAATAGACCTGTCCGGCTTTCTTTTCCCGATGCAGGCGCCAGTTGCCCGGCAATTGCAGGGTAGACGGCGCGGTTTCGCTTTCGGTGTAGATCCAGGCGTTGGCGCTGAGCCAGTTGCGCTCTTCGAGCAGGGCGCAGGTGGTGGGTAGCAGGTCCTGGTGGAACGGTGGGTCGAGGAACACCAGGTCGAAGGTGAACTTCGGCTCGCCGTTCAGGTAGCGCTGGGCGTCGCTCTGGATCACCTGGCCACGCGGGCAGCGCAGCAGTTCGAGGTTGTCGCGCAGTGCGGCGATGGCCGCCGGGTTGCTGTCCAGGGCCACGGCATCGGCTGCGCCACGGGACAGCGCTTCGAGGAACAGCGCGCCGCTACCGGTGTAGGCGTCGAGCACCCGAGCGCCCTCGATGTGCGCGACCAGCCAGTTGAACAGCGTCTCGCGTACCCGGTCTGGCGTGGGGCGCAGGCCGGGAGCATCGGGGAAGCTCAGGCGGCGGCTGCGCCACTCACCGGCGATGATGCGCAAGTGGCCTTGGCCGTGGTGTGGCTTGGCCGGTTTGGCAGAAGGATGGGCCATTAATGCTCCGGTACACCGAGCGGCTGCTCGGTTGGGTTATCGATGGGCGGCGGCAGCGGTTTCTGCGGCACGCTCGGCCCGGCGGTGACAATGACCAGCTTGTCGGCGGCCAGGTGTTTGTTCAGTGCCGCACGCACCTGCTCGGTGGTCAGGTTTTGCGAGTGCTGCATGTAGTCTTCCAGGTAGGTCAGCGGCAGGTTGTAGAAACCGATGGCGCCCAGTTGTCCGACGATGCTCGCGTTGCTGGCGTTGGCCAGCGGGAAGCTGCCGGCCAGCTCGCGTTTGGCGTCGTCCAGTTCCTGCTGGGTAGGGCCGGTTTTCAGGTAGTCGCGCAGGATGTCCTGGACCAGCTTGAGGGTGCCTTCGCTGAGCTCGGCACGGGTCTGCAGGTTGATCATGAACGGCCCGCGTACGGCCATCGGGCTGAACACCGAGTATACGCCGTAGGTCAGCCCGCGTTTTTCGCGCACTTCGCTCATCAGCCGGGTGCCGAAGCTGCCGCCGCCAAGAATCTGGTTGCCCAGGTTCAGTGCCGCGTAGTCCGGGTCGGCGCGGTCGATGCCGAGCTGGGCGAGCAGCAGGTGGGTTTGCTTGGACGGGAAGTCGATGTGGTGTGCGCCGGCTTTCGGCTCGCTAGGCTGCGCCAGTTTGGCCAGCGCCGGGCCTTTCGGCAGGGCGGCGGAAACCTGCGCGGCAATCGCCTGGGCTTCGTCGCGGCTGAGGTCGCCGACCAGCGCGATCACCACGTTGCCCGCGGTGTAGGCCTTGCTGTGGAAGGCGCGCAGTTGCTCAAGGGTGATCGGCTTGATGGTCTTGGCATTGCCGTCGCTCGGGTGAGCATACGGGTGGCTGCCATAGAGCCGCTCGAACAGCTCGATGCCGGCCAGTTTGCCAGGGTTCTGCTGCTGGTACTTGAAGCCTTCGTACATCTGATTCTTGATGCGCTCCAGGGCATCGGCCGGGAAGCTTGGCTTGCCGACCACTTCGGCGAACAGCTTGAGGGCCGGTTCGCGCTTGTCGGCGGCGCTCAGGCTGCGCAGCGAGGCCACGGCCATGTCGCGGTAGGCGCCGTTGCCGAAGTCGGCACCCAGGCCTTCGAAGCCCTGGGCGATGGCCGTGACGTCCTTGCCGGCGACACCCTCATTGAGCATGGCGTTGGTCAGGGTGGCCAGGCCGGCGGCGTCGCCGTCCTGGCTGCTGCCGGCGGCGAAGGTCAGGCGCAGGTCGAACATCGGCAGCTCGCGGGCTTCGACGAACAGCACCTTGGCGCCTTCGGCGGTGTTCCAGGCCTGGATGTCGAGGGCACGTCGGGCCGGCGCCTTGCCGTCCAGTTCGGCCAGCGACTGGAGGGTATTGGCCGGTTTCGCCGCAGTGCTGACGGGTGCCTTGGCGGTGTCCTCGGACTGCGCCGGGTTGGCCAGGAACATGGCCAGGGCCACGACCGCAGCGAGAATGCCCAGGCCGATCAGGGTGTAGCGCGGGGTGCGGGCTTGCTCAGTCATTAGCCTTCTCCTCGGGCAGCACATGCGCGACGCTCAGGCGTTCGCGGGTGAAGTAGGTACGTGCGGCGTTCTGGATGTCGGCCGGGGTCACGCTTTTCAGCTCGTCCAGCTCGCTGTCGATAAGTTTCCACGACAGCCCGACGGTTTCCAGCTGGCCGATGGCGGTGGCCTGGCTGCTGATCGAATCGCGCTCGTAGACCAGCGAGGCGATCACCTGGGCGCGTACGCGCTCCAGTTCTTCGGCGGTTGGCGGGGTGTTTTTCAGCTCGTCCAGCAGTTGCCAGAAGCCGCCTTCGACGTCGGCCAAGGTTTTCTGCTTCTGCGTGTTCGGGATGCCCGACAGGCGGAACAGGCTGTCGCCGCGGGTGAACGGGTTGTAGCTGGACGAAGCCCCGGCGACCAGTTCCTGTTCGCGCTCCAGGCGGCTCGGCATGCGAGCGCTGTAACCACCGTCGAGCAGGGCGCTGATCAGGCGCAGGGCGTGCACCGTACGTGGGTCCTTGGCGGTGGCCAGGCTGGGCACGTTGAAGGCGTAGAGCACGCTCGGCAGTTGGGTGCGCACATGTACGGTGAGCTGGCGCAGGCCCGGCTCGGCCAGTTCCAGCGGCAGCTTGGCCGGTGGCACGGCGCGCTTGGGGATAGCACCGAAGTATTTCTGCGCCAGGGCTTTAACTTCGTCCGGCGTGACGTCGCCGACCACCACCAGGGTGGCGTTGTTCGGCACGTACCAGGATTCATACCAGTGGCGCAGCTCTTCGACCTTCATCCGCTCCAGGTCGGCCATCCAGCCGATGGTCGGCGTGTGGTAGCCGCTGGCCGGGTAGGCCATGGCGTCGAACAGTTCATTGGCCTTGGCGCTGGGCTGGTCATCGACGCGCAGCCGGCGTTCTTCCTTGATCACCTCGATTTCACGGCTGAACTCGTCGGCCGGCAGGCGCAGGCTGGCCATGCGGTCGGCTTCGAGCTCCAGCGCTACCGGCAGGCGGTCGCGGGCCAGCACCTGGTAATAGGCGGTGTAGTCGTCGCTGGTGAAGGCGTTCTCTTCGGCACCGAGGTCGCGCAGGATGCGCGACGCTTCGCCGGGACCGAGTTTCTCGCTGCCCTTGAACATCATGTGTTCGAGGGCGTGGGAGAGGCCGGTCTGGCCTGGGCTTTCGTAGGTGGAACCGACCTTGTACCAGATCTGCGAAACCACCACCGGGGCGCGATGGTCTTCGCGCACGACCACTTTCAGGCCGTTGTCGAGGATGAATTCGTGGGTGGGTTGCGGATCGGCGGCGACGGCCGCCAGCGGCAGACAAATTGTGCTGAGCAGCAGGCCAGTAACACGGCGGGCTAGAGCATTCATTCGTAGTTCAACCTGTAGGGCTGCCCGCGTGGCCTTAGCGTCGGCGGGCTAGGAGGTGCTAGGATACTGATCCGGTTGCTAGTCGACCATGCCTGTCGCGGATTCTCGCCCGCAGGTCTCCAGACAAAATGTTGCGCATGAACCAGTCGGCCTAACGATAGTCTGTTCTGCGTTTAAAGAATTTTGAGGCGCCGCAGTGGCGCATCGCTACCCTGAGATAGCCGTCTTCCATGTTTGGTTCCAACGACGACAAAAAGACGCCGGCCGCGGCCGGTGAGAAGAAAGGCCTGTTCGGTTGGCTGCGCAAAAAGCCGCAGCAGCCGGTGGTCGAACAGCCAGAAACCCCAGCGCCTGCGGCGCCGGAGCCGGTTGCAGCGGTTTCGGTAGAACCGCCGGTGGTGGCTGCGCCGATTGTCGAGGTGGCCCCGGTTGTCGTCGAAGCGCCGCCGTTGGCCGTCGAGCCAGCAGCGCCGGCCCCGGTTGCCGTGCCGGCGACCCCGGTGGTTGCCCCTGAGCCCGAGCACGTCAACCTGGTCCTGCCGGTGCCGGAAGAGCCGGTGGCGCTGGTCGCCGACCTTGAACCGCACACCCCTCCGGCGATCCCGGATCGCGTCGCGCCGCCGCTGGTCGAGCCGGTACACGTTGCCCCGGTAGCGGTAGCGCCGGCTCCGGCCGACGTACTGGCACCTGCCCCTGTTGCCCCCGAGCCTGTCGCGCCAGCCCCCGTGCTAGCGCCGGTGCCTGTTCCCGCGCCAGTGGCCGTGGTTGCAGCGCCCGTGGCCGAAACCGTGGTTGAAGAAGCGCCCGTGCCGGCGCGCAACGAAGAAGCCAAGTCCGGCTTCTTCGCCCGCCTCAAGCAGGGCCTGTCGAAGACCAGCGCCAGCATCGGCGAGGGCATGGCCAGCCTGTTCCTCGGCAAAAAGGCCATCGACGACGACCTGCTCGACGAGATCGAAACCCGCCTGCTGACCGCCGACGTCGGCGTCGAGGCCACCTCGGTGATCGTCCAGAGCCTGACCCAGAAGGTCGCACGCAAGCAGCTGGCCGACAGCGACGCGCTGTACAAGTCGCTGCAGGGCGAGCTCGCCGACATGCTCAAGCCGGCCGAACAGCCACTGCGCATCCAGGCCCAGAGCAAGCCGTTCGTGATCCTCGTGGTCGGCGTCAACGGCGCCGGCAAGACCACCACCATCGGCAAGCTGGCGAAGAAGCTGCAACTGGAAGGCAAGAAAGTCATGCTGGCTGCCGGCGACACCTTCCGCGCTGCTGCGGTCGAGCAGTTGCAGGTGTGGGGCGAGCGCAACCAGATCCCGGTCATCGCCCAGCACACCGGTGCCGACTCGGCCTCGGTGATCTTCGATGCCGTGCAGGCCGCCAAGGCTCGCAACATCGATGTGCTGATCGCCGATACCGCCGGTCGCCTGCACACCAAAGACAACCTGATGGAAGAGTTGAAGAAGGTTCGCCGGGTGATCGGCAAGCTCGATGCCGACGCCCCGCACGAAGTGCTGCTGGTGCTCGACGCCGGTACCGGGCAGAACGCCATCAACCAGGCCAAGCATTTCAACCAGAGCGTCGAGCTGACTGGCCTGGCCCTGACCAAGCTGGACGGCACCGCCAAGGGCGGGGTGATCTTTGCGCTGGCCAAGCAGTTCGGCCTGCCGATCCGCTACATTGGTGTGGGCGAAGGGATCGACGACCTGCGCACCTTTGAAGCCGAGCCCTTTGTCCGGGCACTGTTTGCCGAGCGGGAGCATCCATGATTCGATTCGAACAGGTCGCCAAGCGCTATCCGAATGGCCACGTTGGCCTGCATGAACTGAGTTTTCGGGTGCGTCGGGGCGAATTCCTGTTCGTCACCGGCCATTCCGGCGCCGGCAAGAGCACCTTGTTGCGCCTGCTGCTGGCGATGGAACGGCCGACCAGCGGCAAGCTGCTGCTGGCCGGGCAGGACCTGGGGCAGATCAGCAATGCGCAGATCCCGTTCCTGCGCCGGCAGATCGGCGTGGTGTTCCAGAACCATCAGTTGCTGTTCGACCGCACGGTGTTCAACAACGTCGCCTTGCCGCTGCAGATCCTCGGCCTGTCCAAGGTCGAGATCGCCAAGCGCGTCGACTCGGCGCTGGAGCGCGTGGCCCTGTCGGACAAGGCCCAGCTGTTCCCCGGCGACCTGTCCACCGGCCAGCAGCAGCGTGTCGGTATTGCCCGCGCCATCGTCCACCGTCCGGCCTTGCTGCTGGCCGACGAACCGACCGGTAACCTCGACCCGCGGCTGGCCGCGGAGATCATGGGGGTTTTCGAAGATATCAACCGCCTGGGCACCAGCGTACTGATCGCCAGTCATGACCTGGCGCTGATTGCGCGCATGCGCCATCGGATGCTGACCCTGCAGCGCGGCCGCTTGATTGGCGATGGGGAGGCCGGGCAATGAGTGCAACACGTAGTCCCAAAGTTTCCGAGCGGGTGGCGCCAAAGGCCGCCGATCCGCAACCGGAGCAAAAAAAGAAGCGTGGCGACGATGACGACGGCCCGGATTTCAAGACGCTGTTCAACGCCTGGGTCGAAAGCCACCGCGCGAGCCTGATCGACAGCCTGCGCCGGCTCGGCAAACAGCCGATCGGCAGCTTCTTCACCTGCCTGGTCATGGCCGTGGCCCTGAGCCTGCCGATGGGCCTGTCGCTGCTGCTGAGCAACGTCGAGCGCCTGGGCGGCTCGTGGCAGCGTGCGGCGCAGATCTCGGTGTACCTCAAGCTTGACGCCAGCGCGCCGGACGGCGAGGCGCTGCGCAATCAGATCAAGGGTCTGCCGGGGGTCGCCGACGCCGAGTACGTCAGCCGCGAGCAGGCACTGGAAGCGTTCCAGCAGCAATCTGGCCTGGGCGAAGCCCTGCGCGAGTTGCCGGACAACCCGCTGCCCGGTGTGGTGGTGGTGACCCCGGCGGAAGTCGACAAGCCGGCGCTGGATGCGCTGCGTCAACGTCTGGCCGAGCTGCCAAAGGTAGAATTGGCTCAGCTGGATCTGGTCTGGGTCGAGCGCCTGGCAGCGATTCTCAAGCTGGGCGACCGCTTCGTCTTCGGCCTGACTGTTTTGCTGGTCTCGGCGCTGCTGTTGGTAATTGGTAACACAATTCGGCTACACATCGAGAACCGCCGCACCGAGATCGAAGTGATCAAGCTGGTGGGCGGGACCGACAGCTACGTACGGCGGCCTTTCCTCTACATGGGCGCGCTCTACGGCCTGGGTGCCGGGGTGCTTTCCTGGGGGGTACTGGCGTTTGGCCTGAACTGGCTGAACGACGCGGTTATCGGGCTTTCCGGGCTGTATGGCAGCGATTTTGCCTTGGCCGGGGTGCCAGGTGCCGATGGTCTGTCGCTCTTGCTTGGAGCTGTGCTGTTGGGGTATATCGGTGCATGGATTGCAGTGGCCCGCCATCTAAGTGAGCTGGCCCCGCGATAATAGTGTCTTTTTGCTGGTATTGACGTATTTGGTTTTATAGGGAACTTGTTCCGTGGTTCCCGGTCAATGTTGGCAGTGCCTACGGGCATGAGTTCAGTGAGTCGGAGGTTTTTTCGTATGACCACTTCGTTGCAACCTGCCTATGCGCTGGTCCCGGGTGCGAACCTTGAGGCGTATGTGCACACGGTCAACAGCATTCCATTGCTGACGCCCGAGCAGGAGCGTGAACTGGCCGAGAGTCTCTACTATGAGCAGGATCTTGGGGCGGCTCGGCAGATGGTGCTCGCCCACCTGCGTTTTGTTGTACACATCGCCCGTAGCTATTCCGGCTATGGGCTGGCTCAGGCCGACCTGATTCAGGAAGGTAACGTGGGCTTGATGAAAGCGGTCAAGCGCTTCAACCCGGAAATGGGTGTGCGCCTGGTGTCCTTCGCGGTGCACTGGATCAAGGCCGAGATTCACGAGTTCATCCTGCGCAACTGGCGGATCGTCAAGGTTGCGACCACCAAGGCGCAGCGCAAGCTGTTCTTCAACCTGCGTAGCCAGAAGAAACGTCTGGCTTGGCTGAACAACGATGAAGTGCATCGTGTGGCCGAAAGCCTGGGTGTGGAGCCGCGTGAAGTGCGCGAGATGGAAAGCCGCCTGACCGGTCAGGACATGGCGTTCGACCCGGCCGCAGAGGCGGACGACGACAGCGCCTTCCAGTCGCCGGCCAACTACCTGGAAGACCACCGTTACGACCCGGCCTTGCAGTTGGAGGATGCCGACTGGAGCGACAACTCCTCAAGCAACCTGCATGAGGCCTTGCAGGGGCTGGACGACCGTAGCCGTGACATTCTCTACCAGCGCTGGCTGGCGGAAGAGAAAGCCACCCTGCACGACCTGGCGGCCAAGTACAGCGTGTCGGCAGAGCGGATTCGCCAGCTGGAGAAGAATGCGATGAACAAGGTGAAAGCCTTGATTACGGTTTAACCGCATCGCCGGCAATACCGGCTCCCACCACGGGAGCCCAAAAAAAGCCCCGCTCGGCGGGGCTTTTTCATATCTGGCGGTTGGCGGCAGGCCCTGTGGGAGCCGGCCTTGCCGGTGATAGGACGCTCAATTCGCCCAGGGTGCCTTGCGCGTCCCCTCCAACTGCTCCAGATAGCCACTGCCGCCCAACTGGCGCATCTGCTGGCGGATCCACCCGGCACGGCGTGCCACATAGCTGCTGGGCTGGCTGGCACTCCAGTTGCGCGGGTTCGGCAGCACGGCGGCGAGCAAACTGGCCTGTTGGCGGCTGAGCGCGCTGGCATCGGTACCAAAGTGATGCCGCGCCGCCGCCTGTGCACCAAACACCCCGTCGTCCCACTCGGCGCTGTTCAGGTACACCTCAAGAATTCGCTCTTTCGACCAGAGCAGCTCGATCAGCGCGGTAAACCAGGCCTCCAGGCCCTTGCGCAGCCAACTGCGCCCGGCCCAGAGGAACTGGTTCTTCGCTACCTGCTGGCTCAAGGTGCTGGCGCCACGGATCGTCCCGCCCCGCTCGTTGTGCGCCAGCGCCGCCTGGATCGCGGTGAAGTCGAAGCCCCAATGGTCGGCGAACTTCTGGTCTTCGCCGGCAATCACCGCCACTTTCAGTTCGTCGGAGATGTTCTCCCACGGCTCCCAGTCGCGCTGCAGGTCGATCGGCTGGCCGTCGAACCAGGATTCGACCTTGCGCTCGACCATCAGCATGGTGCCCGGCGGTGGCACCCAGCGAAACAGCAACACCAGCAATACGCTGGCGCCGGCAAACCAGAGCAGGGCGCGACACAGGCGACGGATCAGGAGTGACAGCATAGAGATGGCTTGGCCGCGACGAATGAGCGGGCCATTATACAGACCCCCTACCAGGAGTTGTCCCATGCTTCGCAGCTTCCTCATGCTCGCCGCCTTCTTCGGTTTCACCGGGGTCGCCCTCGGCGCCTTCGCCGCCCACGGCCTGAAGGGCCGCCTGAGCAGCGAGTACCTGGCGATCTTCCACACCGGGGTCACCTACCAGTTGGTCCATGCCCTGGCCCTGCTGGGTGTGGCGGTGCTCAGCGTGCACCTGCCAGGCCGGCTGATCGGTTGGGCCGGTGGTCTGTTCAGCCTGGGGATCGTGCTGTTTTCCGGTAGCCTGTACCTGCTGATCCTCAGCGGCATCGGCAAGCTTGGCATCATCACCCCGTTTGGCGGCCTGGCATTCCTCGCCGGCTGGCTGTGCCTGGGTATCGCGGCCTGGCGTTTGGCTTGACCCGCGAGTCCGGATCGAGACGAATGGCGCTGCTTGGCCTTGGGTTCGGGCACTGATCGGGGCTAGAATGCGGGCCCCTAAAAATAATGGCGGCCGTGCGCATGCGCATTCAATTGAACGGTGAACCCTTCGAACTGCCCGATGGCGAAAGCGTCGCAGCCCTGCTGAACCGGCTGGAGCTCGCCGGGCGCCGGGTGGCGGTCGAACTGAACCTGGACATCGTGCCGCGCAGCCAGCACGAAGCGACTGCCCTGCGCGATGGCGATCAGGTCGAGGTCGTTCACGCCATTGGCGGCGGCTAGGCCCTCGCGGTTCACCTGCAAGTCCCTCAACCTTCTAGAGGATTACCGATGAGCAACGTTCGTAGCGACAAGCCCTTCACCCTGGCCGGTCGTACTTTCCAGTCGCGCCTGCTGGTGGGTACCGGCAAGTACCGTGACCTGGAAGAAACCCGCCTGGCCATCGAGGCTTCGGGTGCCGAAATCGTCACCGTCGCCGTGCGCCGGACCAACATCGGTCAGAACCCGGGTGAGCCGAACCTGCTCGACGTGCTGCCGCCAGACCGTTACACCATCCTGCCGAACACCGCGGGCTGCTACGACGCGGTCGAGGCCGTGCGCACCTGCCGCCTGGCCCGTGAACTGCTCGATGGCCACAACCTGGTGAAGCTGGAAGTGCTGGCCGACCAGAAAACCCTGTTCCCCAACGTGATCGAAACCCTCAAGGCCGCCGAAGTGCTGGTCAAGGACGGTTTCGACGTGATGGTCTACACCAGCGATGACCCGATCATCGCCCGCCAACTGGCCGAAATCGGTTGTATCGCAGTCATGCCGCTGGCCGGCCTGATCGGTACTGGCCTGGGGATCTGCAACCCGTACAACCTGCAGATCATCCTCGAAGAAGCCAAGGTACCGGTGTTGGTCGATGCAGGCGTGGGTACCGCCTCCGACGCCACCATTGCCATGGAGCTGGGCTGCGAGGCGGTGCTGATGAACTCGGCGATTGCCCACGCGCAGCAGCCGATCATGATGGCCGAAGCGATGAAACACGCCATTGTCGCCGGGCGC
Source organism: Pseudomonas sp. SDI (assembly GCF_003105155.1). Classification (GTDB taxonomy): domain Bacteria; phylum Pseudomonadota; class Gammaproteobacteria; order Pseudomonadales; family Pseudomonadaceae; genus Aquipseudomonas. Next base: position 80,435 of record NZ_QETK01000023.1, read on the forward strand.
CTGGCGTACCTGGCTGGCCGTATGCCGAAAAAACTCTATGCCAGCGCCTCGTCGCCGCTGGATGGTCTGATCAAGTAAGAGCCTCTGATGACTGAATCGCAAGAACCGCCGATCTCCACCGAAGGCGAAGACCGCCAACACCGCCGCATCAAGAGTTTCGTGATGCGCGCCGGACGTATGACCGAAGGCCAGCAGCGCGGCCTGGATCAGGGCGGGCCATTGTTCATCCTGCCGCTGGCCGAGAGCCCGGTGGATTACGACCAGGTGTTCGGCCGCTCGGCGCCACGCACCCTGGAAATCGGCTTCGGCATGGGCCATTCCCTGCTGGAAATGGCGGCCGCCGCGCCGGAGCAGGACTTCATCGGTGTCGAAGTGCACCGTCCGGGTGTCGGCGCGCTGCTCAATGGCGTGCTGACCCAGGGCCTGAAGAACCTGCGGGTGTATGACTGCGATGCCATCGAGGTGCTGAACAAGTGCGTGGCCGACCATAGCCTGGACCGGCTGATGCTGTTCTTCCCCGATCCGTGGCACAAGAGCCGTCACCACAAGCGCCGCATCGTCCAGCCGGAGTTCGCCGCGCTGGTGCGCAGCAAGCTGAAGGTGGGCGGGGTGTTCCATATGGCGACCGACTGGGAACCGTATGCCGAATACATGCTGGAAGTGATGAACGTGGCACCGGGTTATCGCAACCTGGCCGAAGACGGCAAATGTGTGCCGCGCCCGGCCGAGCGGCCGATCACCAAGTTCGAGCGTCGCGGTGAGCGGCTCGGGCATGGGGTGTGGGATCTGAAGTTCGAGACACTGGCCTAAACAGCATCGCGGGACGAGCCGGCTCGTCCCGCGATTGCTTTTGGTCGTCAGCGCCGATCGGCGACCACCCCGAGCAGCACCAGCACCACCAGCAGTACCGGCGCCAGCGCATAGTTGTTGAACTGGCCCAGCCCCTTCACCACCCACGGCGTGGCATAGATCAGCGCCGCACCGCTGCCGATCAGCACCAGCAAGGCCATCAGCGGCACGCGCAAGGCGCCGGCGATGTTGCCCAGGCGTTGCTCTACCCAGCCCTTCAGGTCGGTGCCGAACAGCACCAGCAAACAGCCCACCAGTGCTAGCGAGATCTCCGACAGGTTGCCACGGCTCCAGCGCGAGACGGTCGAGAGCAGGTCGAGTACCAAATCCATTCGTAATCCTTAGGTCAAGAAGTACTGCAGCAGGTCGTTGAGGAACAACTGTCCGCGTGCGGTTGCCACCAGTCGCGTCGGTTCGACCTGCAAAAGGCCCTTTTGTTCGGCCTCGCGCCGTGCCGCCAGCAACTGCTCCAGCGGCAAGCCGGTGCGCTCGCTGAACAGCCGCGCCTCGACGCCTTGGGTCAGGCGCAGGGCGTTCATCAGGAACTCGAAGGGTAGCTCGTCCAGCGGCAATAGCTTCTCGCCGGCCTGGTAGCTCTTGGCCGGGTTCAGGTAGTCCTTTGGCAGGCGGGTTTTCCAGGTGCGCAGGATGCGCCCGTCCGGGTGGCTGAGCTTGCCGTGGGCACCGGCTCCGATGCCGATGAAGTCGCCGAAGCTCCAATAGTTCAGGTTATGCCGCGCGGCCTTGTTCGGTTGGGCATAGGCCGAGACTTCGTACTGGCTGAAGCCGTTGCGCGCCAACAGCGCCTGGCCGGCTTCCTGGATGTCCCAGAGAATGTCGTCCTCGGGCAGCAGCGGTGGCTGGTTCCAGAACACCGTGTTCGGCTCCAGGGTCAACTGGTACCAGGACAGGTGCGTCGGGCCTAGGTCGATGGCCTGTTGCAGGTCGCCGAGGGCGTCGTCCAGCGACTGCTCGGGCAGGCCGTGCATCAGGTCGAGGTTGAAGTTGTCGAACCCGGCCGCCCGTGCCATACCGGCGGCGCGCACGGCTTCGTCGCCATTGTGGATACGCCCCAGTGCGTCGAGCTTGGCCTGCTGGAAGCTCTGCACGCCAATCGACAGGCGATTGATGCCCAGTTGCCGGTAAGCCTTGAACTTCTCCTGCTCGAAGGTGCCCGGGTTGGCTTCCAGGGTAATCTCGATGTCGGCGGCGAACGGAATCCGTTGCTCGACGCCCGCCAGCAGGCGGCCCAGTGCACGGGCGCTGAACAGGCTCGGGGTGCCGCCCCCGAAGAAGATCGAGCTGATCGGCCGACCGTACACCGCCGGCAGCTCCTGGTCGAGGTCGGCGAGCAGGGCGTCGACGTAGGCCTCTTCCGGCAGTTCGGGGGTGGCGGCGTGGGAGTTGAAGTCGCAATACGGGCATTTGCGCACGCACCACGGGATGTGGATGTACAGCGCCAGGGGCGGCAGTTGCGGCAACGCCGCCCGTGGTGCCTGGGAGGTAAAGCCAGCCTCGCCCAGATGCAGTGGCTGTGCCGGCGAACGATCGGTCATGCCAGGCCCAGGCGTTGGCGCAACAGGTGCATGGCGCGTGCACGATGGCTCAGCAGGTTCTTCTCGGCCGGAGCCAGCTCGGCGCTCGAACAGTCGCGCTCCGGCACCCAGAACAGCGGGTCGTAGCCAAAGCCGTGATCACCGCTGGCCTGGGTGAGGATGCGTCCGTGCCAGAGCCCTTCACAGAGGATCGGCAGCGGGTCGTCGGCATGTCGCACCAGCGCCAGCACGCAGACGAACTGCGCACCGCGCTGTTCGGCCGGGACGTCCTTGAGCGCGTCGAGCAGCTTGGCGTTGTTCGCTGCGTCGCCCTGGCCGTCGGCGTAACGGGCCGAGTAGATGCCCGGTGCACCGCCGAGGAAGTCCACCGCCAGCCCCGAGTCGTCGGCCAGCGCCGGCAGCCCGGAGATACGCGCGGCATTGCGCGCCTTGAGGATGGCGTTTTCGACAAACGACAGGCCGGTCTCTTCCGGCTCCACGCTGCTGAATTCGCCGATGGAACGCAGTTGCACGGTGTCGCCGAGCATGGCCTGCAGTTCCTTGAGTTTGCCGGCGTTATGGCTGGCCAATACGAGCTCTTGGAATTTCATCATTCGCCTGGGAACACTTCCTGGTTGAAGCTGAAGCTGTTGGTAGTACCGCCGGTTTCCACGTTCACCTTGAAGGTGAAGGTTTCCGGCTGCTCGATCTTGTACTGGGCGATGTAGTAGATCGCGCCCTGATCGGTGATCTGTTTGAACGACAGCGGGTTCTCGCGCCCGGTGAGGTCCTTCACCGAGCCGCTGACCACTGCCATGCTCGGCTTGTTGGCCTTGAGCACGGCGATGTTGAGCACGCCCTGGTTCTTGCTGCGGGTCAGCCCGGTGGCGGCGGCGACATCCGGTTGCAGCATGCTGGAGGTGAACGCGCTGTAGTGCACGGTCACGTCGCCGAAGACCTCCTTGCGCTCGGGTTTGGCGGCATCGGCCGCCAGGGCCGGGACGGTGAGGCACAGGCTGAGCAGTAAAGCGGCTAGGCGACGCATGGTCGATCCTCCAGTGAGTGGGTTACACGGCGACCTGGTGGTCCTGCAGGCCGGGGCTGTTGACGCGATAAATGCCGATTTCACCCAGAAGATTAGGCCATAGCCTGCTCGCCCACCCGTGGCGGTGCAAGTGGTCGACCGCCAGACGGTCGAGCACCTGGGCGCGGCGTTCGCTGCACAGCGCCTCGAAGTCTTCGAAGGTGCAGAAGTGGATGTTCGGCGTGTTGTACCAGGTATACGGCATGAAGTCGGAAACCGGCATGCGACCCTTGGTCGCGAGGTACCAGCGGCACCGCCAGTGGCCGAAGTTGGGGAAGGTGATGATGCACTGGCGGCCCACGCGCAGCATTTCGTCGAGGATCCGGTCAGGGTATTCCACGGCCTGCAGGGCCTGGGTCATGACCACCACGTCGAAACTGTTGCTGGCGAAGTTGCCCAGGCCCTTGTCGAGGTCCTGCTCGATGACGTTGACGCCCTTGGCCACGCACTGGGCAATGTTGTCGGCGTCGATTTCCAGGCCGTAGCCGGTCACCTGCTTGGTGTCGCGCAGGGAGGCGAGCAACTCGCCGTTACCGCAACCGAGGTCGAGTACCCGGCTGCCGGCGGGGATCCAGTCTTGGATGATTTCCAGGTCGGCTCTCATGGGGTCCTCAGCAGACGATGCGGTTCATGTAGTTCGTGAAACCCTGTATGTAACGCGGGGTTGGGATCAGGAAGGCATCGTGGCCATAGGGCGAATCGATATCCAGGTAGCAGACGTTCTTGCGCGCGGCGATCAGCGCATCGACGATCTCCCGCGAGCGCGCCGGCGAGAAGCGCCAGTCGGTGGTGAACGACATCACGCAGTAGTCGGCGCTGACGTGGGCCAGGGTCGCGGCCAGGTCGCCACCGTGGGCGGCTGCCGGGTCGAAGTAGTCCAGCGCCTTGGTCATCAGCAGGTAGGTGTTGGCGTCGAAGCGCCCGGAGAACTCCTCTCCCTGGTAACGCAGGTAGCTTTCGACCTGGAACTCGACGCTGTGGAAATCGTAGTTGAGCTTGTCGCTCTTGAGCTCGCGGCCGAATTTCTCGCCCATCGAGTCGTCGGACAGGTAAGTGATATGGCCGACCATGCGCGCCAGCATCAGGCCGCGCTTGGGGATCACGCCCTGGTCCTGGAACGAACCGCCGTGGAATTCCGGGTCGGTGAGGATGGCTTGGCGGGCCACCTCGTTGAATGCGATGTTCTGTGCCGAGAGCTTGGGCGCCGAGGCGATGTCCAGGCAGTGACGCACGCGGTCCGGGTAGGTGATGGTCCATTGCAGGGCCTGCATGCCGCCCAGGCTGCCGCCAACGATGGCGGCCCACTGGCCGATGCCGAGGCGATCGGCCAGGCGGGCCTGGCTGTGCACCCAGTCTTCCACGGTGAGCACCGGGAAGTCGGCGCCGTAGGGCTTGCCGGTGGCCGGGTTGAGGCTGCTCGGGCCGGTGCTGCCGTTGCAGCCGCCGAGGTTGTTCAGGCTGACCACGAAGAAGCGATTGGTGTCGATCGGCTTGCCGGGGCCGATGCAACTGTCCCACCAACCGGGCTTGCGATCGTCGACGCTGTGGTAGCCGGCGGCATGGTGATGCCCGGACAGCGCGTGGCAGATCAGCACGGCGTTGCTCGCACTGCTGTTGAGCGTGCCGTAGGTTTCGTAGACAAGTTGGTAGGCGTTCAGCGAACGGCCGCAGGCGAGCGCCAGGGGTTCATCGAACTGTGCCAGTTGCGGTGTTACCAGACCGACCGAATCTTCGGGAAAGACAGTGGACATCGACCCTGCTCACGCTTAAATGAGGCGTAAGTCTAAAGACCACGGGAGTGGGCGGCAAGAAAAGCATCGCGGGACGAGCCCGCTCCCACAGGAGATTGCCGATGCCTCTGTGGGAGCGGGCTCGTCCCGCGATAGGGTTGCCAAGCAACCCCCTCGATCAGACCAGCAAGCGCAGGATTTCCGGCATCGCGGTCATGGCGGCCAGGTTGTTGATCACCAGCATGTCGATCAGCTTCAGCGCCATGAATGCCAGGATCGGCGAGATGTCCAGCCCGCCGAGGTTCGGCAGGATGCGGCGGAACGGCGCCAGGAACGGATCGCAGATCTGGTTGATCAGCTCGGCCCCCGGGTTGTGGCTGCCCGGCGCGACCCAGGAGAGGATCACGCTGATGATCAGCGCGTAGAAGAAGATTTTCAGGAACAGCGCGGTTACCCCGATCAGCGACCAGATCAGCAGTTGCAGCGGGTTGCCGGTGGTGCCATAGGCCAGCAGCAGGGTCAGCCCCATCAGCAGCAGTTGCACGATGATCGCCAGTAGCAGCGAAGACATGTCCAGGCCGAACAGGCTTGGCACGATCCGGCGCATCGGCTTGAGCAGCGGCTGGGTAGCCTTGACCGCGAACTGGCTGAGCGGGTTGTAGAAGTCGGCGCGCACCAGCTGCAGGATGAAGCGCAGCATGATGATCAGCAGGTAAAGGCTGCCAATGGTTTGCAGGATGTAGATGGCAGCGGTGTTCAGTCCGATCATGTTCGGCTCCTTAGTTGCCCAGTTGTTCGGCCATCTCGGCCGAGCGGTGCGCCGCAGCGCCCAGCGCTTTTTCCACCAGCGCTTCGAAACCATCGGCCTGGAACGACTTGATCGCCGCTTCCGTGGTGCCGGCCGGCGAGGTCACCCGGCGGCGCAGTTCGGCTGCGTCGACATCGCTGCTGACGGCCATGTGCGCCGCGCCGAGGGCGGTTTGCAGGGTCAGTTTGGCTGCGGTTTCACGCGGCAGGCCGAGTTTTTCGCCGGCTGCGGTCATGGCTTCGATCAGCAGGAAGAAGTACGCCGGGCCGCTGCCGGAAACGGCAGTGACAGCGTCCAGTTGCTGTTCTTCGTCCAGCCACAGGGCAATGCCCACGGCCGACAGCAGTTGCTCGGCCTGCGTGCGCTGGGCGGCGCTGACCTGGGCGGTGGCGTACAGGCCGCTGACGCCCTGGCGCAGCAGCGCCGGGGTGTTGGGCATGCAGCGCACGATCGGCTGGGCACCGAGCCAGGCGTTCATGCTCTGGCAGGTGATCCCGGCGGCAATCGACACGATCAGTTGCTCGGGCTTGAGGCTTGGCTTGAGTGCTTCGCACACGGCTTTCATGGCCTGCGGCTTGACGGCCAGCACCACCACGTCGGCGCCTTCGATTGCGTCGGCGTTGTGTTCGAACATAGCGATGCCGTGTTCGGCGTGGATCTTCGCGCGTTGCTCGGCACCCGGGTCGCTGGCGCGGATCTGCGCGGCTTCCAGGCCCTGGGCACGCAGGCCGCCGATCAGGCTGGCGGCCATGTTGCCGGCGCCGATAAAGGCAATACGAGTCTTGCTCATGTCAGGTCCTTGGTTGAAGAAGGTGAAAAGGGCATGGGGTCATGGCTGACCATAGTCGCGGGCACCAAACAGCGCGGTGCCGATGCGTACCCAGGTCGCGCCCTGGGCGATGGCGCTTTCCAGGTCGTGGCTCATGCCCATGGACAAGGTGTCGAGGTCCAGGCCCAGGCTCGCTTGCAGTTCGCGCACCCGGGCGAAGGCCGCATCCTGGGCGGCGCGCACCTCGGTCGGCTCGGGAATCGCCATCAGCCCGCGCAGTTTCAGGCCGGGCAGGGCGGCTACCGCAGCGGCCAGCGCCGGTAGCGCTTCGGGGGTGCAGCCGGACTTGCTCGCCTCGCCACTGACGTTGACCTGCAGGCACAGGTTCAGCGGCGGCAGGTTGGCCGGGCGTTGTTCGGACAGGCGTTGTGCGATTTTCAGGCGGTCCACCGAATGTACCCAGTCGAAATGCTCGGCGATGGCGCGAGTCTTGTTCGACTGAATGGGGCCGATGAAGTGCCAGGTCAAGGGCAGGTCGGCCAACTCCAGCTGCTTGGCCAGGGCTTCCTGCAAGTAGTTCTCGCCCACGTCGCGGACGCCGGCGGCATACGCCTCACGTACGGCAGCGGCCGGTTTGGTCTTGCTTACAGCCAGTAGCTGGATGCTTGCCGGATCGCGCCCGGCGGCCTGAGCGGCGCTGCCGATGCGCTGGAATAGCGCGGAAAGGTTGTCTGCTATGGTGGACATTGATCGCTGCCAGCGGGTCTTCGGGTCTGCGGCATTCTACCTGCTTGGCGGGGTTTGGGGAGTCTCTATGGATATGACCGGGCTGATGGCCCTGGCGCTCAGGGAGAGCGCTTCCGATCTGCACCTGGCGGCTGGCTGCACGCCGCTGATCCGCCGTGATGGCCAGATGCAACGCCTGGAGCTGGCGCCGCTCCAGGCGGCGCAGTTGCGCGAAATGCTCGGTCAGATCATGAGCGAGCGCCAACAAAAGGATTTCGAAACGCTACAGGATCTGGATTTTTCCCTCGCCGTACCCGGCCTGGGGCGCTTTCGGGTCAATGCGTTCGAGCAGTTGCACGGGCCGGCAGCGATCCTGCGGCTGATTCCCGAGCGGGTCGCGAGCCTCGCCGAGCTGGGGCTGGGCGAGGTGTTCCAGCGGCTTGCCGAGTTGCCGGCCGGGCTGGTGCTGGTAACCGGGCCGACCGGCTCGGGCAAGTCGACCACCCTGGCGGCGTTGATCGATCAGCTGAACCGTCAGCGCGCACTGCACATTCTTACCCTGGAAGACCCGATCGAATTTATCCACAGCCCGCTGCGCAGCCAGATCAGCCAGCGCGAGATCGGCCGGCACAGCCGCAGCTTTGCCGACGCCTTGCGCGCGGCGCTGCGCCAGGACCCGGATGTGATCATGCTCGGCGAGCTGCGCGATCCGCAGACCATTCGCCTGGCGCTGACCGCTGCCGAAACCGGGCACCTGGTGTTGGCCACGCTGCACACGGCATCGGCGGCGAAAACCGTGGATCGCATCGTCGATGTGTTTGCCGCCGAGGAAAAGCCGCTGGTGCGCAGCCTGCTGGCCGAGTCGCTGCAGGCGGTGGTGTCGCAGGTGCTGCTGGGCAAGCCGGGCGGAGGGCGAGTGGCGGCGCACGAGATTCTGCTGAGCACGCCGGCCGTGCGCAACCTGATCCGCGAAGGCAAGGTTGCGCAGCTGTACTCGGCGATGCAGACGGGGGCGGCGCAGGGTATGCAAAGCCTGGACAGTGGCCTGCAGGGCTTGCTGATGCGCGGTTTGATCGGGCGGGACTGCGCACGGGCGAACGCACGTTCACCCGAGGCGTTTTAGCGCTTGGCCAGGTTCAGCTGTTGCTGGTCCTTGGGCAGTACGCGCTTGGCGACCACGTAGTGGTTCTGCCAGTACGGCTTGTTCAGCGTGTCGATGCTGACCCGCTTGCCGCGGCGTGGTGCGTGGATGAACCGGTCGTTGCCCAGGTAGATGGCAACGTGGTTCACCCGGCGGCTCTTGATGTTGAAGAAGATCAGGTCGCCGGGTTTCAGGTCTTTCTGCTCGACTTTGACGCCTTGGCCGCTGGCCATTGCATTGGAGGTGCGGGGCAGGTCGACTTCATCGATATCGTTGAAGGCATACTTGACCAGGCCGCTGCAGTCGAAGCCCTTGCTCGGGCTGCTGCCGCCCCAACGGTAGGGGGTGCCCAGGACGTTGACGGCGCGGCTGAGCACATCACTGCTCTGCTTGGCGGGCATCAGGGCAACCTGTTGGCTCGGCTGATGGCCTTTGCGGTTGTGTTGAGCCCGGGTCGCCTGGGTGACCTTGCTGCTCGGGCGGGTGCTGTTGTTCGAGTGCACCGCTGTGGCATTGGCGGTGTAACCGGAAAAGCCGGTCGGTAAACGTTGCTCACGGTTGGTGGCGTGGGCGGCCAGGGGCAATAATAGGCAAATAGTCAGCCATGTCTTGAAAAAGGGACGCATAGGCAGGGCTCTTGTTGGTTAAGCGCGCAACTTTATAACAGCTTTTTGATCAATTTCTGATCCGTTGGTCGATTGCGCGCACACCATACGTCGGGTAGACGCAGAAAAGTCACAACTTTTCTTAGAAAATTTTTCACTAAGCTCGCGAGGCTATGAATGAACAGTTATCAGCAGGAAGGCGGTCGTCAGGACACGCACAGCAAGGTAGTGGGGTATCTGCTGTGGATTTTCGGCTTTACCGGGGCGCACCGGTTCTATTACGGCAAGCCGGTGACCGGGACGCTCTGGTTCTTCACCCTGGGCTTGCTGGGGATTGGCTGGTTGATCGACCTGTTCCTGATCCCGGCGATGGATCGCGAGGCGGATCTGCGCTTCCATGCCGGGCCAGTGGACTACAGCGTGGCGTGGATTCTGCTGACGTTCCTGGGGATTTTCGGCTTGCACCGGATGTACCAGGGCAAGTGGATCAGCGGGGTGATCTATCTGCTGACTGGTGGCTTGTTCCTGGTGGGCGTGCTGTATGACTTCTGGACACTGAACAGCCAGGTCTCGCTGACCAACGCGCAGCGGCGCTTCTGACACCCAGCTGATTGCCTCATCGCGGCCCACCCACTGTGGGAGCGGGCGGGTCCCGCGATGAGGCCCTGAAGCCTGTTGCTACTGGCGAATCTGCCGCTGTTGCAGCAGCAGATTGCTGAAGCCACTGCCAGCCAATTGCTTCTGCGCCACGGTCAGTTGATCGCGGTTGCTGAACGGACCGACCAGCACCCGGTACCAGGTCTCTTCCTTTACCGTTCCCGACTCCACCTGCACCGCCTGCCCGAGCAGGATGATCTGTGCGCGTACCTTGTCGGCATCGGCCTGCTTGCGGAACGAACCGGCCTGCAGGAAGAACTGCGTGGTCGCCGCCGGCTTGATCACCGCCGGTGGCGGTGGCGGGGTTTGTCCCAGCAGTGCTGCTTGCGCCCGCGCCGTGTCGATCTTCGCCGCTTCAGCCGGGGTTACCGGTGGTTGCGCCGGTACCGGCGGGGTTTTCTCCGGCACCGCCTCGGGCGGTACGATCACTTCCGACTCCGGCAGCAAGGTGTAGAAGTCGTACTTCGGCTTCACTGGCTGTTGCGGGCTCGGCGCCGTCTTGTTCGCCTCGGCGATCTTCTCGGCCTTCTGCTGTTGCTCGGGCTTCTCGCGCTTGACCTCGTCGCGGCCCGGCTCGAGTTTCATCAGGAACACGATGAACGCACCTACGCTCAGGCCGATGGCCAGCCACAGCCAGCCAGGGATCGGCTTCTTTTCAGGTGCCTGATAGCGACTTGCGCCGCGCTTGGGCGCAGGTTTTTTCTTGGCAGCCAACTTACATGCGCTCCAGCGTTTCCAGACCCAGCAGTTCCAGGCCCTGTTTCAGGGTGCGCGCGGTCAGTGCAGCCAGGCGCAGACGGCTCTGCTGCTGCTCCGGCGTCTCGGCGGAGAGGATCGGGCAGTTTTCGTAGAAGCTCGAGAACAGCCCGGCCACGTCGTACAAGTAGCTGCACAGCACGTGTGGGGTGCCTTTCTCGGCTACGTTGTTCAGCACTTCGCCGAACTGCGCCAGGCGCGCGGCCAGGTCGTGTTCCTGCGCCGCCTCCAGCACGATATGGCCGTCGATTTCGCTGAAGTCCTTGCCCAGCTTGCGGAACACGCCTGCCACCCGGGTGTAGGCGTAGAGCAGGTAGGGCGCGGTGTTGCCTTCGAAGTTCAGCATCAGCTCGAAGTTGAAGCTGTAATCGCTGGTGCGGTGCTTGGACAGGTCGGCGTACTTGACCGCGTCGATACCGACCACCTGGCCGATGCTGCGCAGTTCTTCGTCGGGCAACTGCGGGTTCTTCTCTTTTACCAGGGTGTAGGCGCGTTCCTTGGCTTCGTTGAGCAGGTCGATCAGCTTCACCGTGCCGCCATCGCGGGTCTTGAACGGGCGGCCGTCGGCGCCGTTCATGGTGCCGAAGCCCATGTGCTCCATCTGCATCGGGTGGCCGACGAAGCCAGCGCGGCGAGCCACTTCGAACACCTGGTTGAAGTGCAGGGCCTGGCGCTGGTCGACGAAGTACAGCACACGGTCGGCTTTCAGCACGTTGCTGCGGTAGCGCACGGCGGCCAGGTCGGTGGTGGCGTACAGGTAACCGCCGTCGGCCTTCTGCACGATGACCGGCAGTGGCTCGCCATCGGCCGTCTTGAACTCTTCGAGGAACACGCATTGTGCACCCTGGCTCTCGACCAGCAGGCCCTTGGCTTTCAGGTCGGCGATGACGTTGGCCAGGTCGTCGTTGTAGGCGCTTTCGCCCATCACGTCGGCCATGGTCAGTTTGACGTTGAGCAGTTCATAGGTCTTCTGGCAGTGCGACAGCGAGATGTCCTTGAAGCGGGTCCACAGCTTCAGGCATTCCTCGTCGCCGGCTTGCAGCTTGACCACCAGGCCGCGGGCACGGTCGGCGAATGTTTCGGATTCGTCGAAGCGCTTCTTGGCGGCGCGGTAGAAGTTTTCCAGGTCCGACAGCTCGTCGCTGGTGATCGGGTTTTCCTGCAGGTAGGCCATCAGCATGCCGAACTGGGTGCCCCAGTCGCCGACGTGGTTCTGTCGGATGACGGTGTCGCCGAGGAACTCCAGCACCCGGGCGACGGCGTCGCCGATGATGGTCGAACGCAGGTGGCCGACGTGCATTTCCTTGGCCAGGTTAGGCGCGGACAGGTCGATGACCACTTTCTGCAGCGGGCCGGCCTTGTGCACGCCGAGCTTGGCGTCGGCCAGTGCGGCGTCCAGGCGCGAGGCCAGGGCCTGAGTGTTCTGGAAGAAGTTGAGGAAGCCTGGGCCGGCGATTTCGACCTTGCTGATCTGCGGGTCGGCCGGCAGGGCGGCGATCAATTTCTCGGCGAGGTCGCGTGGCTTCAGGCCGGCTGGCTTGGCCAGCATCATGGCGATGTTGCTGGCGAAGTCGCCGTTTTTCTTGTCGCGGGCGTTCTCCACCTGGATCGCCGGCGTCAGCCCTTCAGGCAGCACACCGTCGGTGACGAGTTGGGTGAGGGCTTGCTGGAGCAGCTGGCGAATGGTGTCTTTCATGGGCTTCTCTTTCGACCGCAAGCGCGGCGGCGCTTCGATGCGCAGGTGGAAAAACTGAACATTATCCGTTGCTGGGGCGAGGTTGCCAACCTTTGGGGGATTTGCGG
>NZ_QETK01000024.1 GCF_003105155.1 Pseudomonas sp. SDI
CCGCCTCGGCGCCAGCGCCTGCCGCCAAGCCGCGCCAGCGCGGCCGCACGCTAGCGTTGGCCGCAGCCGTGCTGCTGGCAGTGGGCGGCTACGGCGCTTACCAGATGAATGCCCGCAAGGCACTGCAACAGTTCGAGGCCGACCTGGCCGCCGGGCAGGGCTGCCTGCGTTCCGGCCAGTTCAACTGTGCCCTGGACAAGGCCGAACTGGCCCTGCGCACCGACAGCAAGGACCCGCGCGCGATCAGCCTGCTGCAACGTGCCCAGGCCGGGCTCGAGAGCCAGCAGCGCATTGAGCAGGCCAAAGTCCAAGCCGCTGCACTGGCCGAAGCAACCAAGGCAGCCCAGGCCGCGGCTGCCGAACAGACCCGTCGCGAGCAAGCGGCGCGTGAGCAGCAGGCACGCGACGAGCAGCAGGCGCGGGAACAGGCCGCCCGTGAGCAACTGGCCAAGCAGCAGACACCCCGCCAGCAAGACCCGCTGGATAAAGCCCAACAGCTGCTCGACGAGCAGAGCAATCGCACCCGTCAGCAATTACAGCAGCAACGTCCGGCGCAGGCCGCTCGTCCGGGCAACCAGGCTGCCAATGCCGGGCTGGTCGGCCAGCAACTGAGCCAGGCCCGCAGCGCACTGTCGCAAGGCAATGGCAACAAGGCACGGGTGCTGGCAAACATGGTCCTGAGCCAGGATCCGGGCAATCGTCAGGCGCAGATCATCCTGCGCCAGGCCGAGCAGCTCGGTGCCAAATCATCGTTCCAGACACCCAAAGGCCTGGGCGGGGTGATGATCGAGTAAGCCGCCTTACAGCGTCTCCCCGGCCTCGCCGGGGAGTTGCTCGTCCAGGTGCAGCCAGGGTAGGCGACTGGCAGTCCAGATGTGCTTGGTTGGCCGCAACCGCTCCGGATGATCCAGGGTGGTCAGGGTGATATCGATGCTTTCCGGGCTCAGGTCGCTGGTCAGCGCCACATGCGCGCCACAGCGGCTGCAGAAATAGCGCACGCAACTGGGCGAGGAGTCATAGCGCTGCGGCGTTCCGGCCAACCACTGGAACGCGCTGCACGGCACCGTCAGCCAGGTCACCAGCGTGCCGCCGGTCACCTTGCGGCACACCGAGCAATGACAATGTGCAACGTCCTTCAGCAGCCCCGCCAGCCGGTAGCGCAAGGCGCCGCAATGGCAGCCGCCCTCTTCGAACTGTGGCATCACAACCTACCCCTTGTAATGGTTCATGAAACCTCTTGTCGTCTTTCAACCGGCGAAAGCTGGCTGAAAGGTTGGCCCCTTAGCATCAGCGCACCACCGGCATAAGACCGGCCAGCCAGGGTTGTCTGAGAGTAGTACAGCGCCCGGCCCAGTTAACAACAACAATGGTGATACTGATGTCCTTCCACGCCCGCCTTTTCGCTGTGCCCCCGCCGTTACTCCCCGCGCCGCGCCTTTCGCGCTGACTTTCCGCCCGTTCGTTCTTTTCCTCGACGCGCCACGCCTGGAGTACTCCCATGCTGACCTTCCTCGGCTTTGCCATGGTCATCACCTTCATGTACCTGATCATGACCAAGCGCCTGTCGGCCTTGATCGCGCTGATCCTGGTACCGATCCTGTTTGCGCTGTTCGGCGGCTTCTCCGCCGAAATCGGCCCGATGATGCTCGGTGGCATCACCAAGCTCGCCCCGACCGGGGTGATGCTGATGTTCGCCATCCTCTATTTTGCCCTGATGATCGACTCCGGCCTGTTCGACCCGGCCGTGCGCAAGATCCTCAAGCTGGTCAAGGGCGACCCGCTGAAAGTCTCGGTAGGCACTGCGGTACTGGCCCTGATCGTCTCGCTCGACGGTGACGGCGCCACTACCTACATGATCTGCGTGGCTGCCATGCTGCCGCTGTACAGCCGCCTGGGGATGAGCCCGCGGATCATGGCCGGGTTGATCATCCTCGCCGGCGGCGTGATGAACATGACCCCCTGGGGCGGCCCGACCGCCCGTGCGGCCAGCGCCCTGCATGTCGACCCGTCGGACATCTTCGTGCCGATGATCCCGGCCATGGCCTTCGGTGTCCTGGCGATCCTGGCCATTGCCTACCTGTACGGCAAACGCGAGCGTGCCCGCCTGGGCGAGTTGCACCTGCCGGGCGACGAGATCGACCACAGCGAAATCAGCGTGTCACAGTTCCCCGATGCCCGTCGGCCGAAGCTGCTCTGGTTCAACGGTGCGCTGACCGCCGCGCTGATGGTGGCACTGATTGCCGGCCTGCTGCCGCTGCCGGTGCTGTTCATGATCGCCTTCAGTATCGCCATGATCGTCAACTACCCGTGCCTGCAACAGCAGAAAGACCGCGTCGCGGCCCACGCCGGCAGCGTGCTGGCGGTGACCGGGCTGATCTTTGCTGCGGGTATCTTCACCGGCATTCTTTCCGGTACCGGCATGGTCGACGCGATGTCCAAGAGCCTGCTGGCGGTGATCCCGGACGCGCTGGGCCCGTACCTGGCGGTGATCACGGCGATCGTGAGCATGCCGTTCACCTTCTTCATGTCCAACGATGCCTTCTACTACGGCGTGCTGCCGGTACTGGCCGAGGCCGCCAGCCACTACGGCATCAGCCCGGTGGAAATGGCCCGTGCGTCGATCGTCGGCCAGCCCGTGCATCTGCTCAGCCCGCTGGTACCCTCTACGTACCTGCTGGTGGCATTGGCCGGGATCGAGTTCGGCGATCACCAGCGTTTCACCTTGAAGTGGGCAGTGCTGGTTTGCGTATGCATAATGCTCGCCGCGCTGGCGATGGGAATTTTCCCGCTGTTCAGCACCCTGTAAGACAACGGTTCCACCCAACCGATGCGCGCCTTGCCCGGGCGCGTATCGCCTGAACGCTCGAAGGAATACACATGGAATGGCTGACCAGCCCAGAAATCTGGGTTGCCTTTTTTACATTGACGGCGCTTGAGATCGTTCTCGGGATCGACAACATCATCATGATCTCGATCCTGGTCAGCCGCATGCCCAAGCACATGCAGCAACGCACGCGGATCTTCGGCCTGGCGCTGGCCATGGTCACCCGGATCCTGCTGTTACTTTCGATCACCTGGGTGATGCGTCTGACCGCCGACCTGTTCGTGGTGTTCGACCAGGGCATTTCCGGACGTGACCTGATCCTGTTCTTCGGTGGCCTGTTCCTGTTGTGGAAGAGCTCGCAGGAGATCTACCACGGCCTCGAAGGCGAAGACGAAACCCACGACGAGCCGAACGGCAAGCAGGGTGGCAAGTTCTTCTACACCATCATCCAGATCGCCATCATCGACATCGTGTTCTCGCTGGACTCGGTGATTACCGCCGTGGGTATGGTGTCCCACGTGCCGGTGATGATTGCCGCGATCGTCGTGGCGGTACTGGTAATGATGCTCTGCGCCAAGGCGATCAGCGACTTCATCGACCAGCACCCATCGCTGAAGATGCTCGCCCTGTCGTTCCTGATCGTGGTCGGTACGGTGCTGATTGCCGAGGCGTTCGAGGTGCATGTGCCGAAGGGTTATGTGTACTTCGCCATGGCCTTCTCGCTGGCGGTGGAGGCGATCAACATCAAGATGCGCACCGCGATGGCCCGCAAGAAGAACCAGGAACACGATCCGGTGAAACTGCGCAAGGACATTCCGGGCCAGTAAGCCCAGAAGAAAACTGCCCCGGCTCGCCGGGGCTTTTTTTTGCCCGGGAACGCGCTCCCACAACAGACGACAGTTGTCTGCGGAGTGAACCCCTCGGCAGCTTTCATGTCAGTTTTGTTTCAAAGCCTTACCAGCCATGCCATGCTGGCGCCACGGCCTTGAGCCGACTACAGCTTAAGTGAGCACTGGGAAAAACCGCCTGTCGCCAGGCCAGGCTCACCGTTTCGTCCATTGGCCCCCGGTGGGGCATCGACATCAGGGGGCCTTGTTCATGCTCACCCTGCTCAATCTGCTATCGGCTGTCGCCTTGCTGATCTGGGGCACTCACATCGTCCGTACCGGCATTCTGCGGGTCTACGGCTCCAACCTGCGGCGGGTGCTCAGCCAGAACATGGCGCGCCGACCGCTGGCGTTCATCGCCGGGATCCTCGTCACCGCCATGGTGCAAAGCAGCAACGCCACCGCCATGCTGGTGACCTCGTTCGTCGGCCAGGGCCTGATGGCGCTGACCCCGGCGCTGGCGATCATGCTCGGTGCCGACGTCGGTACCGCGCTGATGGCACGGGTGCTGACCTTCGACCTGTCGTGGCTGTCGCCCCTGCTGATCTTCCTCGGGGTGATCTTCTTTCTCTCGCGCAAACAGACCCGCGCCGGCCAGCTCGGCCGCGTCGGCATCGGCCTGGGGCTGATCATCCTGGCCCTGCAACTGATCGTCGAAGCCGCCACGCCGATCACCCACGCCCAAGGCGTGAAAGTGCTGTTTGCCTCGCTGACCGGCGATATCCTGCTCGACGCCCTGGTCGGCGCGCTGTTCGCCCTGCTGTCCTATTCGAGCCTGGCCGCCGTGCTGCTCACCGCCACCCTGGCCGGTTCCGACCTGATCAGTCTGCCGGTGGCCATCGGCCTGGTGATCGGCGCCAACATCGGCAGCGGCCTGCTGGCCTTCCTCAGCACCAGCATGCAGAACGCCGCCGGCCGCCAGGTGGCGCTGGGCAGCCTGCTGTACAAGCTGATCGGCTTGCTGCTGATCATCCCGGTACTCGACCCGCTGGTGCAGTGGATGGACAGCCTGAGCTTCAGCGCCCAGGAACTGGTGATCGGCTTCCACCTGCTCTACAACACCCTGCGCTGCGTACTGCTGCTGAGTACGGTCAAACCGATGGCCACGCTGTGCAGCTGGATCCTGCCGGAGCGCGCCGAGCAGAACGGCCACGCCGCCCCGCGCCACCTCGACGCCACCGCGCTGGCCACGCCGAGCCTGGCGCTGGCCAACGCGGTGCGCGAAACCCTGCGCCTGGGCGATCTGGTCGACAGCCTGCTCGAAGCCATGCTCAACGTGCTACGCGGCTCGCAGACCGCGGTGACCCAACAGGTGCGCTACCTCACCGACGACATCGACGCGCTGTACAACGCGATCAAGCTGTACCTGGCGCAGATGCCCCGCGAAGACCTCAGCGAGCAGGACAGCCGGCGCTGGGCCGAGATCATCGAGCTGGCGATCAACCTCAAGCTGGCCAGCGACCTGATCGAGCGCATGTTGCGCAAGGTCCAGCAGCAGAAGACCTCGCAGCGCCGGGAGTTCTCCGATGTCGGCCTGGAAGAGCTCACCGGCCTGCAAAGCCAGTTGCTGTCCAACCTGCGCCTGGGCCTTTCGGTGTTCCTCAGCGCCGACCCGGAAAGCGCCCGCCAGTTGCTGCGCGAGAAGCGCCGTTTCCGCGCCCAGGAGCGGCGCCTGGCCCACGCCCATGTCAGCCGTTTGCAACGCAAGGTGGTGCAAAGTATCGAAACCAGCTCGCTACACCTGGAACTGATTGCCGATATGAAACGTCTGAATTCACTGTTTTGCAGCAGTGCCTATGTGGTATTGGGCGGCAACGAAACTGGCGCGTTGGTGATCGATGGCGTGCCGGACGATGCCCATTCGCCTTGACGCCCCGTTGTTCGAACCCTGCGCAAGGAAGCTAGTCATGCGTTTTTTGTTACTTGTGTGCCTGTTGCTGGGCTGTGGTTCCAGCGTTGCCCTGGACCGTAGCCGCGTCGAGGGCTACCTGCTGCCCAATGGCCTGCAGGTGCTGCTCAAGCCCGGCTACGAGCGCGATCATGTGTCGATCCGGCTGGTCGTCGGCATCGGCTTCGACGACTTCCCCTGCGACCAGCAGGAGCTCCCGCACCTGCTTGAACACTTGCTGTTCAGCGGCATCGACGACAGTGGCGAGGGCGGTCTGGAGGAACGCATGCAGGCCCTGGGGGGCGAGTGGAACGCCTACACCAGCAGCGCCGACACCACCTTCGTGATCGAGGCGCCGGCACGCAACCAGCGCAAGGTGCTCGACCTGCTGCTGGCGGTGCTCAACGACACCCAGTTCGACCAGGACGACCTGGACAACGCCAAGCGTATCGTCGAGCGCGAGGATGGCGGCCATTACACTCGACTGCAACGCTGGCTCGACCGCCAGGACCTCGGCCACGGCGCCAGCGATCAGCTGGCGGTGGAGCTGGGCCTGAAATGCGCCGAGCGCTCGCCGGTGCAGGACATGACCCTGGCCCAGGTCAATGCATTGCGCGAACACTGGTACGCCTCGAACAACATGACCCTGATTATCGTCGGCGGCCTCGACAAGCTGCTGCCGGCCTATCTGGAACGCAGCTATGGCGAGCTGGAGCCGGTGGCGCCGGGCGAGCGGCGGGTGCTCGACGGCGTCAGCCACGAGGCCGAGCACCAGCGTGTGCTGACCCGCGGCTGGCTGGGCAACAGCGCCCGGCTGCACTGGCTGTTCCTGGAGCCGGTGCTCGACGACAAGCACGAGCAGACCTACGACCTGCTGCAGCGCTATCTGGACTGGGCGTTGTACCGCGAGCTGCGGCTCAAGGAGGGGCTGTCGTACGGGCCGTGGAGCGGCCGCGAGAGCTTTGGCGACAGCGGCCTGCTGAGCCTGAACGCCGACCTGGACCGGAACAGGGTAGAGGACGCGCAACAGGCCATGGGCGCGCTGATCGAGCGCTTGCGCAAGGACGGCCTGGAGCCGGTGGCATTCGAGCGGATCCGCCAGGCGGCGATCGATCGCGAGGCCTGGACCAGCCAAGGCAACAGCGCCCTGGCCGATTACTACTGGGGCGCCTTGAACAGCTACGCCGACGGCCGCTTCGACGACCCGGCGCGGCGCCTGCGCCAGGTCAGCCTGGAGGACGCCAACCAGGCGCTGCGCCAGCTGTTTGCCGAGCCCGGGTATGTGCGGGTGGAGCGGCCGCTGCTGGGGTATGACGAGCTGGTTGGGTTGATCGCGCTGGGGGTTGGCGTGTTGCTGGCCCTGGGGCTGGCCTGGAAGCGGCGGCGCGGCAGCTGACGCTATCGCGGGGCGAGCCCGCTCCCACAATGATCGCGGCGCGCTTGTGGGAGCGGGCTCGTCCCGCGATGAGGCCGACAGGATCAAACAAGGGTATCCTGTATCGGTTTATTTCATAGTCAGCGAACACCCCCCATGCCTCCACTTATCCAGCGCCTGATCGACCTCATCAAGCGCTATCCAGGGGTTATCGCCCTCGGCGGTTTCATCTCCGGTATCGGTAGCTTCATCCTCGTCGACCGCCAGGAAAGCCTGGCCAGCTGGGTGGCCATCCTGATGCTGGTGAGCTGGCTCTGGCTGATGTTCGAAAACACCTTCAACCAGCTGTTCGCCAAAGCCTTCAAACGCGAGATTCCCGAGCCGCTGCTGCGCTACGCCACGCAGATGATCCACCAGGAAAGCCTGTTCTTCGTCCTGCCGTTCTTCTTCGTCACCACCACCTGGAACAGTGGCCAACTGGTGTTCACTGGCCTGCTCGCCGGCGCCGGCCTGGTGTCGATCATCGACCCGCTGTACTACAAATGGCTAGCGCCGCGGCGCTGGCTGTTCCTCGCCCTGCACACCCTGACCCTGTTCGCCGCGCTGCTCACCGCACTGCCGGTAATCCTGCACCTGACCACCGCGCAGAGCTACAAGCTGGCCCTGGGCACCGCGATGCTGCTGTCGTTCCCGAGCCTGGCCAGCAGCTTCCCGATCCACAACTGGCGCCGCGCCGCCAGCCTGGTGCTGGTCACCCTGGCCGTCGGTGGCGCCGGCTGGCTGCTGCGCTCCTGGGTACCGCCGGCCACCCTGTGGATGACCGAAGTGGCCGTCACCAGCCAGTTGCAGGACCGCACGCCGGGCGCCAGCCTCAAGCAGGTCAGCGCCAGCCAGGTGCGCAGTGCCGGGCTCTATGCCTACACCGCGATCAAGGCACCGCGCGGACTCAACGAGCGGATCTACCATGTCTGGCAGCTCAACGGCAAAGAGGTCGACCGCATTGCCCTCGATATCCACGGCGGGCGCAAGGAAGGCTACCGCGCCTGGACCCACAAGCGGGTGTTCCCCGGCAACCCGGTCGGGCGCTGGCAAGTGCGCGTGCTCACCGAGGACGGCCAGGTGATCGGCGTACTGCGTTTCCGTGTGGTTGATGACGGTCAAGCATCTGCCACGCAGTAACGCTATGCTCTGAGGCGGCGCATTGGAGCGCCTGCCAGACGCCTGAAGCTTATGACCACGACAGTCACCCCCGCCGGCGCCAGCCTGGACGCCGCCAGCCGCCCGGCCCGCCTGCGCATCGCCGGCGATTGGACGCTGGCCAACTACGCCGTCCTCAAGCAGCGCACCACCGCGCTCAGCGGCCAGTACGACGGCGACACCGTGGTGGAGCTGGAGCAACTGGGCAAGCTCGACACGGCCGGCGCCGCGCTGCTGGTCGAGCTGCTCGGCGCCGAGCGCCTCGGGCAACTGGCGCAGAGCAGCCCGAGCCTGTCCGCCGCCGACCGCGCCCTGCTGCAAACCGTGTACTGCTCGCTGCAGGACTACTGCATCCCGGTGCGCCAAGCCGACGTGCCGGTGCTCATGCAGTTGCTCAGCCGCATCGGCCGCGCCGTGGACAAGCTCTGGCAAGACACCCTGCAAGTGCTCGGTTTCATCGGCCTGATCATCGCCACGCTGTTGCAGCGCCTGTTCCAACCCAAGCGCTGGCGGCTCACCTCGGTGGTCGCGCATATCGAACAGACCGGCCTCGACGCGGCGCCCATCGTCGCCTTGCTGACCTTTCTGGTTGGCGCGGTGGTGGCCTTCCTCGGCGCCACGGTGCTCTCCAGCTTCGGCGCCAGCGTGTTCACCGTCGACCTGGTGGCGTTCTCCTTCCTGCGCGAATTCGGCGTGCTGCTCACCGCCATCCTGATGGCCGGGCGCACCGCCAGTGCCTTCACCGCGCAGATCGGTTCGATGAAGGCCAACGAAGAGATCGACGCCATCCGCACCCTTGGCCTGAGCCCGCTGGAGCTGCTGGTGATCCCTCGGGTGCTGGCGCTGCTGATCGCGCTGCCGCTGCTGACCTTTCTCGCGATGATCTGCGGGATTGTCGGCGGCGGCGTGGTATGTGCGCTGGCGCTGGACATCTCGCCGGCGATGTTCCTTTCACTGCTGGACAGCGACATCGGCGTGCAGCACTTCCTGGTCGGCATGCTCAAAGCTCCGTTCTTCGCCTTCCTGATCGCCGCCATCGGCTGCCTGGAAGGCCTCAAGGTCAGCGGCAGCGCCGAATCGGTCGGCGCCCACACCACCTCGGCGGTGGTGCAGTCGATCTTCGTGGTGATCGTGCTGGACGCCATCGCCGCGCTGTTCTTCATGGAGATGGGCTGGTGAGCGAAGCCCGTAACCGCGAAGCGGTGATCGAAGTCCGCGAGCTGTGCAACCGCTTCGGCCCGCAGGTGGTCCACGAACACCTCGACCTGGACCTGTACCGGGGCGAGATCCTCTCGGTGGTCGGCGGTTCAGGCAGCGGCAAGTCGGTGCTGCTGCGCAGCATCGTCGGCCTGCGCCGGCCGGATGCCGGGGTGGTCAAGGTGTTCGGGCAGAACCTCGTCGAACTCAACGAGAACCAGCGCTCGCAGGTGGAGCGACGCTTCGGCGTGCTGTTCCAGAAGGGCGCGCTGTTTTCCTCGCTGACCCTCACCGAAAACGTCGCGCTGCCGCTGATCGAACACGCCGGGCTGAGCCGCGACGACGCCGAGCACCTGGCCGGGGTCAAGCTGGCGCTGGCCGGTTTGCCGCTGTCGGCGGCGGACAAGTACCCGGCCTCGCTGTCCGGCGGCATGATCAAGCGGGCCGCCCTGGCCCGCGCGCTGGCGCTGGACCCGGACATCCTGTTCCTCGACGAACCCACCGCCGGCCTCGACCCGATTGGTGCGGCGGCCTTCGACCAGTTGATCCTGACCCTGCGCGATGCCCTCGGCCTGAGTGTGTTCCTCATCACCCACGACCTCGACACGCTCTACACCATCAGCGACCGGGTGGCTGTGCTGGCGCAGAAGAAGGTGCTGGTAGCAGCGCCGATCGACGAAGTCGCCGCCACCGACGATCCGTGGATTCACGACTATTTTCATGGCCCGCGTGGCCGGGCAGCCTACACGGCTGCCGCTGCGCTCAAGGAGAACTGAGATGGAAACCCGCGCGCACCATGTGCTCATCGGCCTGGTCACCGTGATCGTGGTCGCCGGCGCCATGCTCTTCGGCCTATGGCTGGCCAAGTCCAGCGTCGACAGCGCCTTCAAGGATTACGAGGTGGTGTTCAACGAGGCGGTCACCGGGCTGTCCAAGGGCAGCGCCGTGCAATACAGCGGGATCAAGGTCGGCGATGTGGTCAGCCTGCGCCTCGACCCGAACGACCCGCGCCGGGTGCTCGCGCATATCCGCCTGAGCGGCGAAACCCCGGTCAAGCAGGACACCCAGGCCAAGCTGACCCTGACCGGGGTTACCGGCACCTCGATCATCCAACTCAGCGGCGGCACCCCCGAGAGCCCGACGCTGGTGGGCGTGGGGCGCCACCTGCCAACCATCGTCGCCTCGCCGTCGCCGATTGCCCGCCTGCTGAGCAACAGCAGCGACCTGGTCACCAGCATCAACGAGCTGCTGCATAACGCCAACCAGTTGCTCTCCAGCGACAACGTCAGCCGCTTCGGCAACACCCTGGCCAACCTGGAACAGGCTACCGGCGCCTTTGCCGAGCAGCGCGACGGGATCCGCGAGGCGATCACCCAACTGAGCGCGGTCGGCAAGCAGGCTGGCGCCACCCTGGAGCAGACCAGCGCGCTGATGCGCAACGCCAACGGCCTGCTCGACAGCGGTGGCAAGCAGATCGTCGGCAACGCCGAGCAGGCCATGCAATCGCTGGCCAGCAGCACCGCGACCATCAACGCGCTACTCAACGACAACCGCGACGCCATCAACGGCGGCGCCCAGGGCCTGAACGAACTGGCCCCGGCGATCCGCGAACTGCGCGACACCCTGACCTCGCTCAAGGCGATTTCCCGCCGCCTGGAAGCCAACCCCGGTGGCTACCTGCTCGGCCGCGATCAAAACAAGGAGTTCCAGCCATGAGGCGCACCCTTCGCCTGAGCACCCTGGCGCTGTTAGTCAGCCTGAGCAGTGCCTGTTCGATCCTGCCGCAGGCGGACCCGACCGATGTCTATCGCCTGCCGAGCGCGTCGGCCGCGCGTAACCCCGGGGCCGCAGCGGACTGGTCACTGCGCCTGAACAAGCCGCTGGCCAGCGACGTGCTCAACACCCAGCGGATTGCTGTGGTGCCGCAGGGCAACCTGATCAGCAGCTACAAGGGCGCGCGCTGGAGCGACCCGGCGCCGGCGTTGCTGCGCAACCGCCTGCTCGATGCGTTCCAGGCCGATGGTCGGCTAACGCGGCTGAGCGCCGACGACGCCAACCTGCAGGCCGACTACGAGCTCGCCGGTGAGCTACAGGCGTTCCAGAGCGAATACAGCGCCGCCGGCCTGGCCGTGGTGCTGCGCTATGACGCACGGCTGGTGCACGGGCGCAGCCAGCGCATCCTCGCCAGCCGGCGCTTCGAAGTGCGCCAGCCGCTGGCCGACAAGCAGGTGCCGGCGGTGGTCGAGGGCTTCGGCCAGGCCACTGACCGACTGGCCGCGCAACTGGTGGACTGGGCCGTGGCCCAGGGCACGCAGTATCAGCCGAAGAACCAGTAGCAGACGCCGATGGCGCCGATCACCCCGGCCAGTTCCGCCAGCAGCGCGCAGCCTACCGCATGGCGGGCGCGCTGGATGCCGACGGCGCCGAAGTACACCGCCAATACGTAGAAGGTGGTTTCGGTACTGCCCTGGACGGTGGCCGCCACCAGCGCCGGGAAGCTGTCGACG
This sequence comes from Pseudomonas sp. SDI, assembly GCF_003105155.1. Lineage (GTDB taxonomy): Bacteria > Pseudomonadota > Gammaproteobacteria > Pseudomonadales > Pseudomonadaceae > Aquipseudomonas. The sequence goes on from NZ_QETK01000024.1 coordinate 11,876, forward strand.
CCATGGGTCTGCATGGTTTCGATGAGCATGGCGCGCGCGGCGCTGCCGGAGAACGGCTTGACCATTGCGGTGGGCAGGGCCTCGACGAAGCGCGTGTCCCAGCCGAGCCACTCGACCAGGTGACGGATACCGTCCAGACCGAACTCCAGCGCCCCTGAGGCGCGCAGCACGCCGACCGCGCACAACATGGCAACCAGGTAGGGCAACAGGCTTTTCGCGACGTCAAAGCCTTCTTTGGCGCCTTCAACGAAGGTTTCGTACACCTTGACCTTCTTCAGCGCACCGACCAGCAGGAACAGCATGATCAGGCCGAACAGCGTCAGGTTACCGAGCAGCGACGACATCGAGGCCAGCGCGGTGGCCGAGAGGCCGGCCAGGAGCGCCATGAAGCCGCCCAGCAGCAAGGCGCCGGGGACGAGGTAGGCAAGGACCACCGGGTCCCACAGGCGCAGGCGCTGCATGACCGCGACCGAGAGCAGGCCGACCAGGGTCGAGCAACTGGTGGCGATCAGAATCGGCAGGAACACCAGGGTCGGGTCCATGGCGCCTTGCTGGGCGCGGTACATGAAGATGGTGACCGGCAGCAGGGTCAGCGACGAAGCGTTGAGCACCAGGAACAGGATCTGCGCGTTGCTCGCGGTGGTTGCGCTGGGGTTGAGTTCCTGCAGCGCGCGCATGGCCTTCAGGCCAATCGGGGTGGCGGCGTTGTCCAGGCCCAGGCCGTTGGCGGCGAAGTTCAGGGTGATCAGCCCCAGGGCCGGGTGGCCGGGGGGGACTTCCGGCATCAGGCGGCGGAACAGCGGCCCAAGGATCTTGGCCAGCCAGTCGACGATGCCGGCTTTCTCGGCGATCTTCAGAAAGCCCAGCCAGAGGGTGAGGGTGCCGAACAGCAGCACCATGACTTCGACGGACAGCTTGGCCATGGCAAAGATACTTTCGACCATGGCGGCGAAGATACCGGCGTTACCGCCAACCAGCCATTGAGCCAGCGCAGAGATGGCTGCGACCACGAAAAAACCAAGCCAAAGGCCGTTGAGCATCCGTTGTTCCCCCAGAAGATGCGACGAATGATAGCGGGGCGGGTTGGGTGTACGCCAGAAACTGCCGCTGGGCTATCGCGATTCCTGTAGGCACCGGCTTGCCTGCGATCGGCTGCGAAGCAGTCGTAAACCAGACTACGCGGAGCGTCAGCAAGGCCGCGCACACAGCACAAAGCCCCGCCAAGGCGGGGCTTTGTGTTCAGCGCAAGCGACGCTTAGTGGTTGGCCGTGTTGCCAGCCGGAGCGGCTTCTTTACTGCGCCAGTGCGGCAGGGAGTTCCAGTAGCGCTGGCCCTTGGCATCGTCGTACATGCCTTCCCAACGGGCGATAACCAGTACCGCCAGGGCGTTGCCGATCACGTTCAGGGCAGTCCGCGCCATGTCCATGATGCGGTCGACACCGGCAATGAACGCCAGGCCTTCCAGCGGAATGCCGACGCTGCCCAAGGTGGCCAGCAGCACCACGAAGGACACGCCCGGCACACCGGCAATCCCTTTGGAAGTGACCATCAGGGTCAGGACCAGCAGCAGTTGCTGGCTGATCGACAGGTCGATGCCATACAGCTGGGCAATGAAGATCGCCGCGATGCTCTGGTACAGGGTCGAACCATCAAGGTTGAACGAGTAGCCGGTCGGCACCACGAAGCTGCAGATGGCCTTCGGCGCGCCGTAGGCTTCCATCTTCTCGATCACGCGCGGCAGCACGGTCTCGGAGCTCGCGGTGGAGTAGGCCAGGACCAGCTCGTCCTTGAAGATGCGGATCAGCTTCATGATCGAGAAGCCGAACAAGCGCGCGATCAGGCCCAGCACCATGAAGCCGAAGAAGGCGATGGCGAAGTACACCAGCAGCACCAGCTTGGCCAACGGCAGCAGCGAGGCGAAGCCGAAGTTGGCCACGGTGACCGCGATCAGCGCGAACACACCGATCGGGGCATAGTTCATGATCATGTGAGTGACCTTGAACATGGCTTCCGACACGCCCTGGAAGGTTTTCACCAGCGGGTCGCGGATATCCGCCTGCAGGCTCGACAGGCCCAGGCCGAACAGCACCGAGAAGAAGATGATCGGCAGCATTTCGCCACGCATCAGCGCTGCGAAGATGTTCGAGGGAATCAGGTTGAGGATGGTCTCGATGAACGCGTGTTCATGCTGCACCTCGGCCGCCGTGGCCTGGTACTTGGAGATATCCACGGTACCCAGGGTGCTCATGTCGATGCCGGCGCCCGGGTGGAACAGGTTGGCCAGCACCAGACCAACGACGATCGCGATGGTGGTCACCACCTCGAAGTAGATGATGGTCTTGAGGCCGATACTGCCAAGTTTTTTCGCATCGCCGACCCCGGCAATACCCACGATCAGCGACGAAATCACGATCGGGATGACGATCATCTTGATCAGGCGAATGAAGATGTCACCGGCAGGTTGGAGGACGTTACTGATCCACCATGCCTTTTCTGCACTGAAATGATTCAGTAGAGCCCCGATTGCAATCCCCAGTACCAAACCGATGAGGATCTGCCAGGCGAGGCTTAGCTTTGCCTTCTTCATGTCATTACCCTTTCTTCAAGTGGGAACGGGCATCAGTCGAAACCAGCGTGCCAGAGCGGTTTTTCCGCTTTATGGTTGTTCTGGTTGCAAACGATGGCGCCGTAGAAGGTCACCGCAAGCGAGCGTGGTTCGCGCTCAGGCCAGCGAAAAAAGGCGCAACTATTCCGACGTGGAGGGGCCCCGTCTAATGCCGTAAATGACTACCCCATGCCGAATCGGCATGGGGTTTTTGTGACAAAACAGAGGGTTCAAGCGCTGCCGACTGCGTCGTTCGGAATTCCGAATAAGGCCAAAGTGCCATTTTTCGGCCGATTCAGAGGTATCCGCGTGAGTGCAAAAGGCTATTGTTCGACAATCCGAATGCATGAAAAATGTGGGTCGAGTCCTACAAACCCTGTCGAAAAAATAACGATGTACGGTCTCGACGAATGGCCGTTTTGTCGTATCGACTTGTTTCGGAGGATCACGCAGGGGAAAAAGCATTCTGGACGTCCGCGTGGGGCGATAACCCACCGGCTGGCTCCGGTTCGCGGACTTCCAGCACTGCTTCGCCTGACCCGGCCCTTGGCGGAGGCACTCCCTGTACCCCTAGGCCCCTCCGATCCTGTAGCAATCAGAGCAGCCCGGCCCCTTGGTCATGCGCTCGCCTTCCTCGGGCGGGCGCAACATAGAAGCTGGAACGCGTGAAAGGTTCAGCTCCCGTCATACATGAGTGCCCGGCGACACTCAGTACCCGTTCGGATCACGTTTGAGTTGCTCCTTCAACAGGGTCTGCATGCCTGCATCGGGTTTGCCCAGCCAGCGGTACTCGGCGTGGCGGCTGGGCGACCGGGGTCCGCGGCCAACAGCTGATTGACCCGGACCTGGCCGTCATTGGCCGCCATTGCCGCGGAACTGCCGGCCACCATCCGGGCGGCGGCAGCCAGGGCTCTGTATAGCGTCCCGTTCCATAGCCATCAGCCTCTGCCGCGACGACCAAAGAAGAAGGACGCCACGAACAGCACCAGGAAGACAATGAAGAGGATCTTCGCGATACCGGTAGCGGCGCCGGCGATACCACCGAAACCCAGCACGGCAGCGACAATGGCGATAATCAGGAAGGTAATGGCCCAACTCAACATGGTGATTCTCCTTGCCGTTTTAGAAAACAGATGCCGGGATTCGTTCAGAACACCCAGCGTTGTTCATGCGTTGCGACGAACTCGGTGGTGGTGACCGGTGCAGCCTGAACACCGCCGACGTTGCGGGCAGTGCTTACCTGGGCGTGCAGTTGTGAGACCTGGACCGCCTGCGCAGCTAACTGGCTGTCGATCTGGGCGTTCTTCCAGGCCTGGTGGAGCTGACCACCGACCAGGGTGAGCAGCACGGCCAGGCTGAGAAACAGGGCCTGACGCAGGTGCAGCGAAGAAATCTGTAGGGTGGCTGCGCTGGGACGGTTCATTACCGGGCTCCTCGGCTGCAATGTTGTTATTGACCTGTAAGGGTTATTGCAGCCTGCATGCCAGTTTTCTTTATGAGAATTTTTACTTTTATTTCAATGACTTACAAAGCATCCCACAGGCACACCAGAACGCATCCTGCACGATGTCCAGTACAGCGTCGTGCGTTTTGCATGATCCGCCATGGGCTTTAGCGGACAAACGCACCACGCCGTCCTCGGTGCCTACATCAATGCTCTGTGCCAGCAATCCGCGGCTATATATAAAGCTGCTGCGCACCTTGTCGTTGATCGAGGCGTCGTTGTTCATCTGCAGGTTAACGGCCATCACCTGCTCGCGCTCCTGGACCGGGGCAGCGGCCGCGGGGCCGAGCAAGAGGGAAAGATTCCGCAAGGCCTGTACCAGCCCCTAAACGCTACAAAACCAAGCATTTCATAGGGTTAGCTATGTGGCAGGCTTGCAGCTAGCATGCAAGGAGCGGAATGAATCAGAATTCACCATGCAACTTGCCCGATTTTTCCGACACTAACCAAGATCATTCTTAAAGGAGCGTAGGAAATGGAGTCAGCACCGGACCACCAAGGCCGCATTCTGCTGGTGGACGATGAGTCCGCAATCCTGCGAACCTTCCGCTACTGCCTGGAAGACGAAGGCTACAGCGTGGCCACCGCCAACAGTGCCGCGCAGGCCGAAACCCTGCTGCAACGCCAAGTCTTCGACCTGTGCTTCCTCGACCTGCGCCTGGGCGAGGACAACGGCCTCGACGTGCTGGCGCAGATGCGCATTCAGGCGCCGTGGATGCGTGTGGTGATCGTCACGGCACATTCGGCGGTCGACACCGCCGTCGACGCGATCCAGGCCGGCGCGGCCGACTACCTGGTAAAACCCTGCAGCCCCGACCAACTGCGCCTGGCCACCGCCAAGCAGTTGGAAGTGCGGCAGCTTTCGGCCCGCCTGGAAGCCCTCGAAGGCGAGATCCGCAAACCCAACGACGGCCTCGATTCGCACAGCCCGGCCATGATGGTGGTGCTGGAAACCGCGCGGCAGGTGGCCAGCACCGACGCCAACATCCTCATTCTCGGCGAGTCCGGTACCGGCAAGGGCGAGTTGGCCCGCGCCATTCACGGCTGGAGCAAGCGGGCACGCAAGGCCTGTGTGACCATCAACTGCCCGTCGCTGACCGCCGAACTGATGGAAAGCGAGCTGTTCGGGCATAGCCGCGGCGCCTTTACCGGAGCCAGCGAAAGCACACTCGGCCGGGTCAACCAGGCCGATGGTGGCACGCTGTTTCTCGACGAGATCGGCGACTTCCCGCTGACCTTGCAGCCCAAGCTGCTGCGCTTTATCCAGGACAAGGAATACGAGCGGGTCGGCGACCCGGTGACGCGCCGCGCCGATGTACGGATTCTGGCCGCAACCAACCTCAACCTTGAGGACATGGTCCGCGACGGGCGCTTCCGCGAGGACCTGCTGTACCGCCTGAACGTCATCACCCTGCACCTGCCGCCACTGCGTGAGCGCAGCGAAGACATCCTGACCCTGGCCGACCGTTTCCTGGCCCGTTTCGTCAAAGAATATTCGCGCCCGGCGCGCGCCTTCAGCGACGAAGCGCGGGCCGCGCTGCTCAACTACCGCTGGCCGGGCAACATCCGCGAACTGCGCAACGTGATCGAGCGGGCGAGTATCATCTGCCCGCAGGAGCGCGTCGAGATCAGCCACCTGGGCATGGCCGAGCAACCGGCCAGCAACGCCCCGCGGATCGGTGCCGCACTGAGCCTGGATGAACTGGAGCGCGCGCACATCGGTGCGGTGCTGGCCACCAGCGACACCCTCGACCAAGCTGCCAAGACCCTCGGCATCGACGCCTCCACCCTGTACCGCAAACGCAAGCAGTACAACTTATGAAGTGGACGATGAAGCTGCGCACACGGCTGTTCCTCAGCATTTCCGCGCTGATGACCGTGGCGCTGCTGGGCCTGACCCTGGGCCTGGTCAGCGTGCAGCAGATGTCCAGCGCCCAGCAGCGCTTGATTCGCGACAACGCCTTCGTCCTCGACCTGGGCCTGAAGCTGCGACAAAACCTGGGCGAGCAACTGACCCTGGTGCTTGACGAAAAGGGCGATGGGCAACAGCTGGAGGTGCTGCAGCAGCAGTTCCAGACGTTGCTCGACGAGGGCTTGCAGCACGAACGCCAGACCGACGGCTACGCCGGCTTCAGCAAGGCCAGCAGCGATTACCAGACCTTCCTCCAGGTGATGCGCGAGACCCCATCGCCGGGCAAAAGCCTCAGCCCCGACCTGCCATTGGGCGCAGCCTTCAACGCCCTGCGCAGCGACCTGATCGGCTCGCACAAGCAAGCCCTGGAGCACATCACCGACAGCGAGCAGGTCGCCCGCGCCCGCGCCTTGATGGTGTCCGGGGCGCTCGGCCTGGTTGGGCTGGCCGTGCTGGTACTGGGTTTCATCACCGCGCACGGCATTGCCCGGCGCTTCGGCCAACCGATCGAGGCGCTGGCCAAGGCCGCCGACCAGATCGGCCAGGGCAACTACGACGTAACCCTGCCGGTAACCCCGGCGCATGAAATCAACCAGCTGACCCGTCGCTTCGGGCTGATGGCCGAAGCCCTGCGCAAGCACCAGGCAACCAATGTCGACGAACTGCTGGCCGGCCAGCAACGCCTGCAAGCGGTGCTCGACAGCATCGACGACGGCCTGCTGATCATCGACCGCCAGGGCCTGCTCGAACACCTCAACCCGGTGGCCCAGCGCCAGCTCGGCTGGGAAACCCCACGCCTGGGCATCGGCCTGGGCGACGCGCTCAAGCGCCCGGAGCTGGACGACCAACTGCGGCTGATCCTGCGCGGCGGCAGCCTGGAACGCGCGCCGGAAGACCTGAGCCTGGAAATAGAAGAAGAAACCCGCCTGCTGGCCTACAGCCTGACACCGGTCTGCCATCCGCAAGGGCAGATCATCGGTGCGGTGATGGTGCTGCACGACGTCACCGAGCAGCGTGCCTTCGAACGGGTGCGCAGCGAATTCGTCCTGCGCGCTTCGCATGAGCTGCGCACGCCGGTCACCGGCATGCACATGGCCTTCGGCCTGCTGCGCGAGCGGCTGAAGTTTCCGGCGGAAACCCGCGAGCATGACCTGCTGGAAACCATCGGCGAGGAAATGCAGCGGCTGACCCAGCTGATCAACGACCTACTGAACTTCTCCCGCTACCAGAGCGGCCTGCAAAAGCTGCAACTGGAGCCGTGCGCCATCGACGAACTGCTGGAGCGGGCCTGTGGGCGCTTTGCGCCGATGCTGGACGACAAGCAGATCGACCTGCAGATCGAGCTGGTCACGCCGCTACCGCGCATCCAGGCCGACCCGGCGCAGCTGGACCGGGTGCTCGACAACCTGCTCGACAACGCCATTCGCCACACCGCCAGCGCCGGGCGTATCCGCCTGCACGCGCGGCGCCACGCCGAGCGCGTGATCATCAGCGTCGAGGACAACGGCGAAGGCATTGCCTATGGTCAGCAAGGACGGATTTTCGAGCCCTTCGTCCAGGTCGGGCGCAAGAAGGGCGGCGCCGGGCTCGGCCTGGCGCTGTGCAAGGAAATCGTCCAGTTGCATGGCGGGCGCATGGGCGTGTATTCGCGGCCGGGGCAGGGTACGCAGTTCTACATGGCACTGCCGGTCTGAGCTGGCTCAGGCTTCGTCGTCGATACGCCGCGGCCCGAGCCGTCGGCCGCGGGTAATCAGCTCGACGAACTGGCGGGCGTTGAGCGGATGGGCGAACAGCCAGCCCTGACCGTAATTCACCCCTTCGCTGTTGAGCAACAGGGCCTGGTCCTCATATTCGATGCCCTCGGCAATTACCCGCAGTTGCAGCGCGTGCGCCATGCGGATGATATGCGGGGCAACACCGCTGCTGGCCGCGTCATGACCAAGCGCGTCAATGAACGCCTTGTCGATTTTCAGGCAGTCCACCGGCAGGGTTTGCAGGTACGCCAGGCTGCAATAGCCGGTACCGAAATCGTCGATCAGTACCTGATGGCCGACTGCACGCAGCGCTTGCAGGTTGTCGCGGGCCACCACCACGTCGATCAGCCCGCGCTCGGTCACTTCGAAGGCAATCTGGCTGGCCGCCACGTGGTGCAGCGCCAGCAGCCGCGCAGCCACCGGGCCGATGCGCGGCACCATCACATCGCAGGCCGCCAGGTTGACCGAGATATACAGCTGCGGGTTGGCCCGCAGCACCTGGCCCAGTTGTTCGAGCACCCGTTGCAGGACGAAATCGGTGATCTGGCGAATCTGCCCGGTGTTCTCTGCCAGCGGGATGAACATGTCCGGACTGGTCAGCGTGCCGTCGTGGCGGCGCCAGCGCACCAGGGCTTCGGCGCCCACACAGCGGCGGCTGGCGAGTTCGAAGATCGGCTGGTAGAGCACCTGTAACTCGCCACGGCGCAGCGCGCCCTGCAACTCCGAGCTCATCGAACGGCTCTGGCGCACCAGTTGCAACACCAGCCAGCCGATGCACCAGGCCAACAGCAGGCTGCCGGGGAACAACAACCAGAGCATGCCGTTCATCTTCAATGGCAGGCTGGCGCGCGGGCTCATCAACACCAGCTGGTAATCCGGCGATTTGGTCGGCATGCGGTAGATCAGCCGGTCGGGCTGCTCGAGCAGGGCCTGATCGCCGGGCGGTGGCCAGCCGCTGGCCGGCGGCCAGGTCTGTGGCGGGCCGAGCACTGGCACCGCGCGCATCCCCTTGTCGAGCACCACCAGCAGGCTGCCTTCGGCGGGCAGGTCGACCACATCGGTCAGGTGTCCGCGTGAGGTGGACACGCGAAAGTTGCCCCGGCCGAGCACCAGCGCGGCGCGGTTGTCGTCGGGTTCGGTGGTGGTGTTGAGCCAGTAGCTGTAGGTGGGGCCCTGGATATCCGGCGGCGGCAGCAGGTTCAGCGCGCGCTCGCCAAGGCGGTTGGTGCAGGCCTGGCTACCGTCGACATAGGCCGCTTCGAAGACGAAGCGATTGTCGAAGGCGATCTGCTGCAAGGCCGCGACCATGTCGGCACTGCAACCGCGCAGCGGCTGCACCTGAAGCTGGTCGACGCCCTGACGCAGCTGACCGAAGATCTGTTCAAGGCGGTCGAGGAAACGTTCGCCCTTGGCGTTCATCTGCTCGATTTCGCTGACCTGCAATTGATGCATCGCGATGCCCAGGCTGCCCAGCAATAGCAGGGTCGCACTCGCCGTGGCCGCAAGCGTGGCCAGTAGCCAGGGTCGATAGATCAGGCTGCGTAACTGGGCGAAGGCAGATGACATCAAGAATTATCCCGTCGAATACCCTGAGGTATAGCAACAGCCGGACAATTCGGCTTGGCCGTTGGGCGGCGGGCTAGCGCATGCTATTGAGGACCTGAAGGATTGCGGCGGTTTGCGCGTCGGGCTGGCCGTCGAAACGTTGCGGGCGGAAGCGCATCTGGAACGCCGCCAGCACATGCCGGGTACTGACATCGTACTCGCCGGTCTGCTCGATGGCGTAGCCGAAACGCGCCAGTTGCTGCTGGTACCAGGTGATGCTCGGCGGGTTGACGTCGAAGCGCGCACGTTGCTGAGCCACCGCACGGGCGTCGGGCCAGATGCCCACACCAGCATCGGCCAGGCGCTTCCAGGGGAACAGCGGGCCGGGGTCGAGCTTGCGCAGCGGGGCAATGTCGCTGTGACCGATGATGTGCCGGGGCTGGATGTTGTTGCGCTGGGCGATGTCCTTGAGCAGGACGATCAGCGATGCGATCTGCGCGTCGGAATACGGATGCCAGACACGCCCGTTGGGGGTGTCGGTGTAGCCGGTGTTGACGATCTCGATGCCGATGGAGCTGGAGTTGAGCCAGGTGCGGCCCTCCCACTGGCTATCACCGGCGTGCCAGGCCCGGCGGTTCTCATCGACCAGTTGATAGATCGTGCCGTTGTCGTCGCCGATCAGGTAATGGCTGCTGACCTCGCCGTGGGTGAGCAATTGCAGCGAACGCGGCAACGAGGCATTGGTGTAATGCAGGACGACAAACTGGATACGGCTGTCCTGATTGACCGACGGGTGACTACGGTCGATCTTCGGGCCGCTCGCGCAGCCGGCCAGCATCAGCAGCAGCAGCGCGCAAACATACGCTTTCATGGAAAAGGGCAACGCCTGGGGAAGTGTTCAATGCAACAGTGTAACGTATCCCCAGGCGAACGCCTTAACCCTGTTCGATGCGATTGCGCCCCTGGTGCTTGGCGCGGTAGAGCGCTTCGTCGGCGCGCTTGAGGACCATCTCGCTGCGCTCGCCGGGGCGGAACGCGGTGATGCCGATGGACAGGGTGATGATCACCCGCTCGCCCTTGAAGTGGAACGGGCAGGCTTCGACGGCCGCGCGCAGCTTTTCGGCCAACTGGAAGCCATTGACCATCGGTGTTTGCGGGATCAGCATGACGAACTCCTCGCCACCGAAGCGGGCGATGAAATCACGCGGCCGCAGGCGTTTGCGCAGCACGCTGGCAACGATCTTCAGCACCTTGTCGCCGGCCTGGTGGCCGTAGTTGTCGTTGATCCGCTTGAAGTGGTCGAGGTCGAGCATCGCCATCAGCAAATGGCCGCCGCTCGCCTGCCATTCGGCAACCTCCTGCTCCAGCCGCTCGGACCACGCGGCCCGGTTGGGCAGGCCGGTGAGCGGGTCGACCAGGGCCTTCTGGCGCTGTTCTTCAAGGTGTTCGCGGTAGCCCTGGGCTTCCTGCTCCATGTGCGCCACGCGCTCGGCCAGGCCATGTAGACGCGAAGCCATCTCTTGCTCACGCAGGTCGCGCTGGTGCTGGTGCTGGTCCATGGTGCCGAGCAGGCCTTCGAGGCGGTTTTCCAGGATGTGCTTGAGGCTGTCGAGGTCGGCCGCGCCTTGTACGCTGCTTTGCAGACCATCGACCTGCTCGCGCAACTGGGTGTCGAGGTCGCGGGCCGCCGAACTGTTGTCGGCGTGACCGGCGCTGGCCTCCTGCAGGTGGCTCTGGAAGTTCTCCAGACGCTCGTTGAGCTGCTGCAGATAGGCTTCGAATTCGTGCTGGCCGCTGTCGGTGATGGCCAGCATCAGCACGGCCAGGTCGTCGAGCACCGGGATCAACTCGTACCAGTTCAGGCCATGCTCCAGGCGCTGGCGCATGGCCTGGGCCTGGGGCTTGTGGCGCTCCGGCAAGGTCAGGTCGTCGAGCAGGCCGAGCAGGGTGTCCTCGATGTGTTCGGCCACCGAGCTGTAGGACGGTTCGGTGCTGTCGGGGAGGGCATAGTGTTCTTCTTCCGTTGCCACCACGGCGGGATCGACAGGCTCTTCTTCAGCGTCTTCGCCTTCTTCGCCTTCTTCGACGGGCGCGGGCTGTTCCGGCGCGGCGACGGGCTGCTGCGCTTCGCTGGTTTCAGCGACGGGCTCGGCAACCGTTGCGTTGGCTGTGTCGGCCGCAGCCAGTGGCTCCGGCACGACAGGCGCAGCCGGTTCCAGCTCGACAGGCGGCGGGGTTTCAACCGGCGCTGCGACCTCCGACGTCTCGGCGGGCGGGTTATCCACAGGCGGCAGCGGGCGCAGTTCGTCCATGTCGCTCGGGCTCAGGCGCTCCTGCGGTGGCCCCTCGGGAATCACCGCCGGGCCCTGCGGCAATGCGCTGTCGACCAGCACCGGTACCGGCACGGGTGACGCGACGGGCACTTCGCTGCTGTCGGCCTCGCTCTCTCGACCGCCAAACAGGCGTTGCAGCAGGCCCGGCTTGGCCGCTTCTTCGGGACGTTCCAGATGCGCCAGCGCCTGCCCTTGCAGCGCGCTCAACTCGCTGAGCAACAGCGGCATCTCGCGCGAATGCGCGGCACGCGCCTCAAGCTGTTTGGCGAATTTTTTCAGCGCCCGGCGCGCATCGCCCGGCAGCGGCAAGCTTTGCAGCTGGTTGACCAACGCATTGAGCGCGGTGCCAACCTGGGCAATGCGGGTTTCCCGGCGCTGCTCGGAGTCGAGCACAGCCTTTTCCAGGCGCGGGATCAACCCAGCCAGGGCGGCGTCCATGTTGTCGGTGCGAATAACCTCGCGCATTTCCTTCATGCACTGGTCTACCGCACGGTCGCTACCCTCGGCCGCCAGGGTGCTGCGCACCAGGCCGCGACGTAACAAGTCGAGACGGGCGTCCCAGCGGCGTTCGAGCTTTTCCTGCTGCTCGATACTCTTGAGGTATTTTTCTTTCCAGCGCTGGGCTTCGTCGGTCATGCCGGGGTCCGCAAAGTAGGGGACTAACGCAAGACCGGAAATGTATCGACAGTCAGGGCATCAGGCAAACGAATCTCAACCGCGACCGGTAGATGATCGGAGATCGGCTGCGACAGGACCTCAACCCGTTCCAGGGTCAGGCTCGGGCTGAGCAGGATGTGATCCAGGCAACGCTGCGGGCGCCAGCTGGGAAACGTGGCCTCGACCTGCGGCGCAATCAGGCCGAGGTCGCGCAGCGGCGAGTGCTGCAACAGGTCGGTGGCGTGGGTATTCATGTCACCCATCAGCACCTGATGCCGGTAGCCGCCGATCAGCTCGCGGATATACGCCAGCTGCCGGGCACGGGTCCGCGCGCCGAGGGCCAGGTGCATCATCACCACCACCAGTGCGTCTTCGCCTTCGCCAAAGCGCACCAGGATCGCGCCGCGACCGGCGGGGCCGGGCAGGGGGTGGTCTTCGAGAATTTGTGGCTTGAGCCGGCTGAGCACGCCATTGCTGTGCTGGGCCAGGCGGCCGAGGTTGCGGTTGAGCTGCTGGTACCAGTAAGGAAAGGCGCCCAGCTGGGCCAGGTGCTCGACCTGATTGACGTAGCCCGAACGCAGGCTGCCGCCATCGGCTTCCTGCAGGGCCACCAGGTCGAAGTCGGCGAGCAGGTCGCCGATCCTCTGCAGGTTGCCGGCGCGCCCGGTGTGCGGCAGCAGGTGCTGCCAGCCGCGGGTCAGGTAATGCCGGTAGCGCTCGGTACTGATCCCGACCTGGATATTGAAACTGAGCAGGCGTAGCCGGCCATCGTCGGGCAGGCCGCTGGCCTGCACGAGGTGTTCATTGACCTTCGGTTCATGAAGGCCAATACCACGCTCGGTTTTCCAGCGGCGCATGGGGATCGCCGCTTATTTAGCGGCGCGCTCCTTGGCGATCAGCTGGTCGGCGACGTTCAGCACGCCTTCCGGTCCACCGGCAGTGCCCAGGTCGAAACGGTACTTGCCGTTGACCACCACGGCGGGAACGCCGGTGATTTCATACTTCTTGGCCAACTCTTTGGCTTGCTGGACCTGACCCTTGATGGCAAAGGAGTTGAAGGTGGCGAGGAACTTGTCCTTGTCCACGCCCTGGGTGGCGAGGAAGTCGGCCATCTCGTCAGGCGACGTCAGGCGTTTGCGCTGGTTCTGGATGGCATCGAACACGGCGGCGTGCACGTTGTGCTCCACGCCCATCGCTTCGAGGGTCAGGAACATCTGGCCATGGGCGTCCCACGGGCCGCCGAACATGGCTGGCACGCGCTTGAAGTTGACGTCGGCAGGGAGCTTGTCGATCCACGGGTTGATGACCGGTTCGAAGTGATAGCAGTGCGGGCAGCCATACCAGAACAGTTCCACGACTTCGATCTTGCCGGGCACCGCTACCGGTACCTGCTTGCTCAGCTCGATATATTCCTTGCCGGCGACGGGCTCGGCAGCCTGGGCGGTCATACCGAAGGCGCTGGCAGCTACCAGCGCGGCGCTGAGAATCAGATTACGCATGCTTCACTCCTGAGCAGTCATTGGTCGCCTCGGCGCGACCTGTCTTCAGACAGGCCAAGGCGGGCCCGAGTTCGTTAGTGTAACGGCAGCGGGCATAAAAAAGGGCGGCCTGAGCCACCCTTTTCATGTTTGCGTCGCAACGATTAACGCAGCGTTAACAGATCGATCAATGCAACCCCTGGATGTAGCTGGACAGGGCTTCGATGTCCTTGTTGCTGAGTTTGCTGGCGATGGTGCGCATGGTCTGGGCGTCGCCGTCGTTGGTGCGCTCGCCTTCGCGGAAGTTGGTCAGCTGCTTGGCGACGTAGGTGGCGTGCTGGCCGCCGAGGTGCGGGAAGCCAGCGGCAGCGATGCCGGCGCCATTTGGCGCATGGCAACCGGTACAGGCAGGCAGGCCCTTTTGCAGGTCGCCGCCGCGGAACAGTGCTTCGCCACGCTTGACCAGTGCCGGGTCGGCGGCACCCACGCTGCCTTTCTGGCTGGCGAAGTAGGCGGCGATGTCGGCCAGGTCCTGGTCCTCGAAGGCGGCGAGCATACCGGTCATTTCCAGCACCGTGCGCTTGCCCGACTTGATATCGTGCAGTTGTTTTTCCAGGTACTTCTCACCCTGGCCTGCGAGTTTAGGGAAGTTCGGTGCCAGGCTATTGCCGTCCGGATTGTGACAGGCGCCACATACGGCAGTTTTGGCCTGACCGGCAGCAGCATCGCCAACAGTATTGCCGGCAGCATTGGCAACACCAGTGACGCCCAAGGTCAACAGCAGACTCACGAGTAGTTTGTTCATCAGCTAATCCAACTACGGCTAAGGGTGAAAGAGTTATGTATCGGGACTATCGCCCCCTCGGACAGAGGGTGGCCATGTAGTCCTCGGCACTGCAGTCCATGCACAATCCACGCGGTGGCATAACCTTGAAACCCTGGGTGACATGCTCCGCCAGCGTCTACGGCCCCTTTGTCAGCCGTGACTTCCACGCTGTCGGGTTCCTGTGTAGCCTGAGCGCTGAAAAAACCTGAAGCACCGCCAACAAGCAGCCATTTCGTCATCCGAACGACTCGTTCAGGGTTGGGGGTTGCACTGCGTTCTAATGCGCAAGCTTGATCGAACAGCCCCCGTGCACATCCTCCTACGCTGGGATAATGCGCACACAAAAACTGGGGCATTATATACTCCCGTTCCTGAAACGGAAACGACACCGCTTGCCGGGAACCCCTCGCGCAACGCCCAATCGGAAATACCATGCAAGTCAAAAACCCCATCCTCGGTCTTTGCCAAACGGCCAAGTTCGCCATCAGCGCCGCCAAAGTCGACCAGTGCCCGGACGATCAGGGTTATGAAGTCGCGTTCGCTGGCCGCTCGAATGCCGGCAAGTCCAGCGCCCTCAACACCCTGACCCACGCCAGCCTGGCCCGCACCTCGAAAACCCCAGGGCGTACCCAACTGCTGAACTTCTTCAGTCTGGACGATGAACGGCGTCTGGTCGACCTGCCGGGTTACGGTTATGCAAAAGTGCCGATTCCGCTCAAGCAGCACTGGCAGCGCCACCTGGAGGCCTACCTGGGCAGCCGCGAGTGTTTGAAGGGGCTGATTCTGATGATGGACGTGCGCCACCCGATGACCGACTTCGACAAGATGATGCTCGACTGGTCGCGCGCCAGCGGCATGCCGATGCACATTCTGCTGACCAAGGCCGACAAGCTGACCTTCGGCGCAGCGAAGAACACCCTGCTCAAAGTGCAGTCGGAAATCCGCAAGGGCTGGGGCGACAGCGTGACCATTCAGCTGTTCTCGGCGCCCAAGCGCCAGGGTATCGAAGAAGCCTACGGGGTCCTCGCGCGCTGGATGGAACTGGCGGACAAGCCCGCGGAATAAGGGCTGCCCGCCAAATCGCGGGCAAAAAAAACCCCGGACTTCGTATGGGGAGGGGGAAGTTCGGGGTTCAAGTTCCGGACCGCTAGGGCGGGGTCCAGATATCTGCCAACACTTAACACAACATAGGAGCATCGAAGGGCTTCACCAGCCATTCAGTTACTCTGAGTCGTGGTTCACCGGTTTAGTTCCGGGGCTTAAGAAACTATTTGCGATAGCGCCGGAAATTTCCGGCACTAATGGCCTCTCGCCAGAGGCCGCGCCGCGACGATATGCCGCGGCGCCTACAGTCATTTTAGTGCGCTTCATCCCAGTTGGCGCCCACCCCGACGTCCACCACCAGTGGCACATCCAGGTTTGCCGCGCCGCTCATGTGCGGACGAATCGCCTCGCGCACCTGCTCGACCAGGTCTTCGCGCACTTCCAGGACCAGTTCGTCGTGGACCTGGAGGATCACCCGAGCATCCAGCCCGGAGTCGTTCAGCCAGTTATCCACCGCCACCATTGCCCGCTTGATGATGTCGGCTGCGGTGCCCTGCATCGGCGCGTTGATCGCCGTACGTTCGGCGCCGGCGCGCTCCTGCGGCTTGTTCGAATGAATCGCCGGCAGGTACAGCCGACGGCCGAACAGCGTTTCGACATAGCCCTGATCCGCCGCCTGCTTGCGGGTGCGCTCCATGTACTCGCGCACGCCCGGATAGCGCGCGAAGTATTCGTCGATATAGGCCTTGGCCACCTTGGTGTCGACGCCGATGTCCTTGCCGAGTTTCTTCGCACCCATGCCGTAGATCAGGCCGAAGTTGATCGCCTTGGCGCTACGGCGCATGTCCGAGGTCACCTGGCCCAGCTCGACCTTGAACACTTCGGCGGCGGTGGCGGTGTGCACGTCCAGGCCATCGCGGAAGGCATTGAGCAGGCCTTCGTCACGCGACAGGTGGGCCATGATCCGCAGTTCGATCTGCGAATAGTCGGCCGCCAGCAGCTTGTAACCCGGCGGGGCAACGAAGGCCTGGCGAATACGCCGGCCTTCGGCGGTGCGCGCCGGGATGTTCTGCAGGTTCGGGTCGCTGGACGACAACCGCCCGGTGGCCGCCACCGCCTGGTGGTAGGAGGTGTGGATACGTCCGGTGCGCGGGTTGATCTGCTCCGGCAGGCGATCGGTGTAGGTGCTCTTGAGCTTACTCATCGAGCGGTACTGCATCAGCACCTTGGGCAGTGGATAGCCTTCTTCGGCCAGTGCTTCGAGCACATCTTCGGCAGTGGACGGCTGGCCCTTGCCGGTTTTCTTCAGTACCGGCAGACCGAACTTGTCGTAGAGGATCGCCCCCAACTGCTTGGGCGAACCGAGGTTGAACGGCTCGCCGGCCAGTGCGATGGCTTCCTGCTCCAACGCGGCCATCTTCTCGCCCAACTCGCCGCTCTGCACCTTGAGCAACTCGGCATCGACCAGTGCCCCCTGGCGCTCGATACGCGCCAACACCGGCACCAGCGGCATCTCGATGTCGCGGAGCACGCCGGCCAGGCTGGGAATTTCCGCCAGTTGGGCATGCAGCGTCTGGTGCAGGCGCAGGGTGATGTCGGCGTCTTCGGCGGCGTACGGGCCAGCCTGTTCCAGCGGGATCTGGTCGAAGGTCAGCTGCTTTGCGCCTTTGCCGGCGATGTCCTGGAAGCTGGTGGTGGTGTAGTCGAGGTACTTCAGCGCCAGGCTGTCCATGTCATGTCGGACGGCCGTGGAGTTCAGTACGTAGGATTCGAGCATGGTGTCAAAGGCGATGCCGCGCACGTGGATGCCCTGCTCGGGATCGCCGCCCAGGGCGCAGTTGGCCAGGATGTTCATGTCGAACTTGGCGTGCTGGCCGACCTTGAGCTTGTTCGGGTCTTCGAGCAGCGGCTTGAGCGCCCGCAATACGCTGTCGCGGTCGAGCTGCGGCGGCGCGTCCGGGTAGCTGTGCATCAGCGGAATGTAGGCACCCTCGTGGGCCTGCACGGCGAACGACAGCCCCACCAACTGCGCCTGTTGCGCGTCGATGCCGGTGGTTTCGGTGTCGAAGGCGAACAGCTCGGCGGCTTCCAGCTTCTTCAGCCAGCGATCGAAGGTGGCCTGATCGAGGATGGTCACGTAATCGGCCTGCACTGGCTCCGGCGCACTGAGCGGCGGCGCCTCGGCGGCCGCCTGCGGATCTGCGGCGGCGGTTGTCGCAGGTGCTGGCGCTGCCAGCTCCATGCGCTTGAAGTCGCGCTGCAGCTCGTCGACCCAGCTCTTGAACTCCATCTCGCGGTACAGCTCAAGCAGGGCTTCGCGGTCGGGCTCGGTGCACACCAGCGCGTCCACTTCGACGTCCAGTGCCACGTCCAGCTTGATGGTCGCCAGCTCGTAGGATAGGAACGCCGCATCGCGGTGCTCGGCGAGCTTGGCCGGCAGGGTCTTGGCGCCGCGAATCGGCAGCGTCGGAACCTTGTCGAGGTTCTCGTAGAGGTCGCGCAGGCCGCCGCCGATACCGGTCAGCAGGCCCACCGCGGTTTTTTCCCCAACCCCCGGCACGCCAGGAATGTTGTCGACCTTGTCGCCCATCAGCGCGAGGAAGTCGATGATGTGCTCGGGGCCGACACCGAATTTCTCTTTCACCCCGTCAACATCCATCACGCTGCCGGTCATGGTGTTGACCAGGGTGACGTGGCCGTCGACCAGCTGGGCCATGTCCTTGTCGCCGGTGGAGATGATCACCGGGCGCCCAGCGGTGGCACTGCTGCGCGCCAGGGTGCCGATCACGTCGTCGGCCTCGACCCCTTCCACGCACAGCAGCGGGTAGCCGAGCGCGCGGACGCTGGCATGCAGCGGCTCGACCTGCACCCGCAGGTCGTCGGGCATGCTCGGGCGGTTGGCCTTGTACTCGGCGAACATTTCATCGCGGAAGGTCCCGCCCTTGGCGTCGAATACCACCGCAAAGAGGCTGTCAGGGTACTGCCGGCGCAGGCTCTTGAGCATGTTCAGCACGCCTTTGACTGCACCGGTCGGCATCCCCTTGGAGGTGGTCAGCGGCGGCAGCGCGTGAAAGGCGCGGTACAGGTAGGAAGAACCGTCCACCAGGACGAGGGGAGCTTGGCTCATGAGCAGAATCAACCTTTTCGGCGGGCCCGGCGCTAGAATGTCCGGAACATTGACGACAAAGGGACAAGGTTATCATGCGTACGTTAAATCGCCTGTTGCTGCTCGGCCTGTTGGCCACTTTGCCTGTCGCGGGATTTGCGGCGGATGAAGCGCCTTCGGCCGATCCGGACGTCACCATTCGCCAGGAGGGCGACAAAACCATTCAGGAATACCGGCAAAATGGCTTCCTGTATGCAATCAAGGTCACCCCCAAGGGCGGCAAGCCGTACTTCCTGGTACGCGCCGACGGTTCGGAGGGCAACTTCATTCGTTCCGACCAACCGGATATGCTGATCCCGTCCTGGAAAATCTTCGAGTGGTAGCAGCGACCTTTCTCATCAACCCGGCGCGGCCTTGCGGTCGCGCCCGAACGAGCAGTTTTTGACCATGTCTGTCTTCACCCCACTGACCCGGCCTGAGCTGGAAACCTTTCTGGCGCCCTACGGACTGGGCCGCCTGCGGGACTTCCAGGGTATTGCCGCCGGTACCGAGAACAGCAACTTCTTCGTCAGCCTCGAACAGGGTGAGTTCGTCCTGACGCTGGTCGAACGCGGTCCGATCCAGGACCTGCCGTTCTTCATCGAACTGCTCGACGTGCTGCACGACGACGACCTACCGGTGCCCTACGCGCTGCGTACCAGCGACGGCGTGGCGCTGCGCGAACTGGCGGGCAAGCCGGCGCTGTTGCAGCCACGGCTGCCAGGCAAGCACATCAAGCAGCCGAACAGCCAGCACTGCGCGCAGGTCGGCGATCTGCTCGGCCACCTGCATGTGGCAACCCGCGACAAGCTGCTGGAACGCAAGACCGACCGGGGCCTGGACTGGATGCTGGAAACCGGTGCCGAGCTGATGCCACGGCTCAACCCGGCGCAGCAGCAGTTGTTGCAGGACAGCCTGGACGAAATCGGCACGCTCAAGGCGCGGATTCTCGCGCTGCCACGGGCCAACCTGCATGGCGACCTGTTCCGCGACAACGTGATGTTCGAAGGCACCCACCTGACCGGGTTGATCGACTTCTACAA
The DNA here is from genome assembly GCF_003105155.1 of Pseudomonas sp. SDI. Taxonomy (GTDB): domain Bacteria; phylum Pseudomonadota; class Gammaproteobacteria; order Pseudomonadales; family Pseudomonadaceae; genus Aquipseudomonas. The sequence goes on from NZ_QETK01000024.1 coordinate 31,722, forward strand.
CGCCTGTTCCGGGCCGATGCTGTACGACGTGGCGATCACCCTGAACGACTGGTGCTGCGACGACAGCGGGCAGATCGATGGTGTACTGGCGCGAGCGCTGCTCGGTGCCTATGCGGCGCGGCGGGCATTCACTGCGGCGGAAGCCGAGCTGTGGCCGGTGATGCTGCGCGTGGCCTGTGTACGCTTCTGGCTATCGCGTTTGATCGCAGCGGAATCGTTTGCCGGGATGGACGTGCTGATTCACGATCCGGCCGACTTCGAGGTGCGCCTGGCGCAGCGTCAGCAGGTTGAGGTTGGCCTGCCGTTTGCGCTTTGACCCCTAAAAGCATCGCGGGACGAGTCGTCCCGCGAGAGGCCCCTCAGCGTTTCTCCAGGCACCCCGCCAAGCTATTCCCCAGGTTCTCCAGCAACTGCTCATAACCCCGAGCAGTCACTGGCAGTGTCCCACCCAGCGCATCCAGCTCGGCCAGCGTCACCGGCAGACCCGCCGTCAGCGTTTCGGCCAGGCGCGGCCGCAAGGGCGGCTCGCTGAACACACAGGTCTTGCCCACCGCCTGCAACCGCTGACGCATCGCCGCCACATGCTGCGCGCCTGGCTGCACTTCGGCGGCCACGCTGAACACGCCGCTGTGCTTCAAGCCATAGGTGGTTTCGAAATAGTCGAACGCTTCGTGGAAGACAAAGAACGGCTTGCCGGCGATCCCCTGCATGCGCGTCTTCAACCGCTGGTCCAGCGCATCCAGCCGCTGGTCAAAGGCCTTCAGGTTGCTTTGGTAGCGCGCCGCATTGGCCGGATCGGCCGCGCTCAAGTCGCTGGCCATCTTCGCCGCGATCACCCGCGCGTTGTGCGACGACAGCCACAAGTGCGCGTCCAGGCTGCCGGGGCGGTGGTCGTGGTCATGCTCGTCGGCACCGTGCTCGTCATGCGCATCATGCGAATGGCTGTCTTCGCCAAAATGCCGCAGCTGCAAACCGGGGATCGTTTGCACCGCCACGCTCGGCTGGCTGCGCGAACTCAGCACGCGCGGCAGAAAACCTTCCATATCCGGGCCGATCCAGTACAGCAGGTCAACCTGCGCCACCCGCCGTACGTCGGACGGGCGCAGCGCGTAGTGATGCGGCGAGGCGCCCGGCGGCAACAGCACTTCCGGGGTACCGACACCGTCCTGCACCGCTGCGGCAATCAACTGTAGCGGCTGGATGCTGGTGAGCACCCGCACCTCGGCCCGCGCCGGGGTCAACACGACCAGCGAGGCGACGAAAACGACAAAAAGGGCAAAAAATCGGGACACGACAATCACTCGATGGGCCAGGAACGGGTAACATAATAACGTCTCTCCACAGAACCGTCGCTGCCCATGCCCATTACCCCGCTGGCCAACCGCCCCCACGACCACTCCCACTGCGTGCATAGTGCCCTGTCCGAGGCCGATACCTTGTGCGCGCGCCAGGGCCTGCGCCTGACGGCCCTGCGCCGGCGGGTGCTGGAACTGGTCTGGCAGAGCCACAAGCCGCTGGGCGCCTACGACATTCTTGGCGTACTGAGCGAGCAGGACGGCCGCCGCGCCGCGCCGCCGACCGTTTATCGGGCACTGGATTTCCTCCTCGAAAACGGCCTGGTGCACCGCATCGCCTCGCTCAACGCCTTCATGGGCTGCAGCCACCCGGAGCATGCGCACCAGGGCCAGTTCCTGATCTGCCGTAACTGCCACGTGGCCATCGAGCTGGAGCAGCCGAGCATCAGCGATGCCATCGTCGCCAGCGCCAGCGAAGTCGGTTTCAGCGTCGAAGCGCAGACCGTCGAAGTGGTCGGCCTGTGCGGCACCTGCCGGAGCGCCTGATGAGCAACCCGTTGATTCGACTCGAGCGGGTCGGCGTGGCCTTCGCCGGCCAGGCCATCCTCGACAGCATCGACCTGAGCGTCGAGCCGGGGCAGATCGTCACCCTGATCGGCCCCAACGGCGCCGGCAAGACCACCCTGGTGCGCGCCGTGCTCGGCCTGCTCAAGCCCGACAGCGGCAGCGTCTGGCGCAAGCCCAGGCTGCGCATCGGCTACATGCCGCAAAAGCTCCAGGTCGACCCGACCCTGCCGCTCTCGGTACTGCGCTTCCTGCGCCTGGTACCTGGGGTAGACCGTGCCGCCGCCATGGCCGCGCTCAACGAAGTGGGCGCCGAGCAGGTCATCGACAGCCCGATCCAGAACATTTCCGGCGGCGAGATGCAGCGGGTGCTGCTGGCTCGGGCGCTGCTGCGCAAACCTGAACTGCTGGTGCTCGACGAGCCGGTGCAGGGCGTCGACGTTGCCGGCCAGGCCGAGCTCTACAGCCTGATCACCCGCCTGCGCGACCGCCATGGCTGCGGCGTGCTGATGGTCTCCCACGACCTGCACCTGGTGATGAGCACCACCGACCAGGTGGTTTGTCTGAACCGCCACGTGTGCTGCTCCGGCCACCCCGAGCAGGTCAGCGGCGACCCGGCCTTTGTCGAGCTGTTCGGCAACCATGCGCCAAGCCTGGCGATCTATCACCATCATCACGACCACGCCCATGACCTGCACGGTTCGGTGGTCGCCCCGACCCAGAGCGGTCACGTGCACGGAGACCACTGCAAGCATGGCTGATTTTCTGTTCTACGCCCTGCTCGCAGGCCTGGCCCTGGCGGTGGTCGCCGGCCCCCTCGGGTCGTTCGTGGTATGGCGGCGCATGGCCTATTTTGGCGACACCCTGTCCCACGCCGCGCTACTCGGCGTGGCCCTGGGCCTGGCGCTGGATGTCAGCCCAGCGCTGGCGGTCACCGTCGGCTGCCTGTTGCTGGCGATCCTGCTGGTGACGTTGCAACAACGCCAGCCGTTGGCCTCCGATACCCTGCTGGGGATTCTCGCGCCGAGCACCCTGTCGCTCGGCCTGGTGGCCCTGAGTTTCATGCACGACGTGCGCATCGACCTGATGGCCTACCTGTTCGGCGACCTGCTGGCGATCAGCCCTACCGATCTGGCGTGGATTCTCGGCGGTAGCGCCGCAGTATTGTTGCTGATTGTTGCGCTGTGGCGGCCGCTGCTAGCGGTCACCGTCCACGAAGAACTGGCACGGGTCGAAGGCCTGCCGGTGGCCGGCCTGCGCCTGGCACTGATGCTGCTGATTGCGGTGGTGATTGCCGTGGCGATGAAGATCGTCGGCGTGCTGCTGATTACCTCGCTGCTGATCATCCCGGCCGCTGCCGCCCAGCGCCACGCCCGCTCGCCCGAGCAGATGGCCCTCGGCGCCAGTGTGCTGGGGGTGATCGCGGTGTGCAGCGGGCTGGCGCTGTCCTGGTTCAAGGACACCCCGGCCGGGCCATCCATCGTGGTCTGCGCAGCGGTGCTATTCTTGCTGAGCCTGGCCCTGCCGCGGCGCTAAGCCGGCTCGACCTGCGCAGGGTGCCACTGCCATGTGGCCGTGCCCTGCGACAATTTTTATCGTGGCCGAACCCGGAAGAATGATTTTCCAGTCCGTGCGCTGGGTGTAGACTTGGCCGCTTTTTGCGCAAATAGAGAGTCGCAGGAATGAAGCCGTTCGCCTCACGTTATCTGCTCCTGGCCGCGTTTTCCCTGGCTCTGGCTGCTTGTTCGAGCAAGCCGGCAGACACCGCCGCGCCCGTTACCCCGGATGCCTGGCAGCAGCTCGACCAGAGCATTGCCAGCAGCGAGCTGGCCACCGCCGAAGACCAACTGGCCGATTTGCAGGCGCAGGCGCCGAACGACGCCCGCATCGAGCAGTTCCAGCGCCAGCTGGCCGAAGCCTATCTGCAGCGCAGCCAGATCGTCCTGCAGAAGGGCGATGTGAATGCGGCGGCCACCGCCCTCAGCCGTGCCCGGGCGCTGATGCCCAAGGCGCCAGCGCTGACCGGCGGGGTCAATGGCGCCATCGCCCAGGCGCGCAAAGACGAGCTGGACAAGGCCGAAGCAGCGCTCAAGGCGGCCGAAGCACGGCCGCAGGCCAAGGTGATCGACCCGACTGCGCCAAGCACGGTGGTGGCGCTGAAGATCAACAGGATTGGCGACTTGCGCCGGCAGCTCGACGACATCGCCACCGACGTCGTCAACTACCAGTGCGATGTGCTGTTCCAGGTGCCGCGCACCCAGGATTATCCGTGGCTGTCGACCCTGCTGGCCAAGCGCGTACACACGCGTAATGCCAACTTCGAGTTGAAGCAGTTGAAGGAAATCCACCGTAATCAGGCGGCGCAAGTGGTGTTGACCTGTCGGAGCCTGACGGCGAAGCAGCCGTAGCGCCTGAAATTGACGAGGGCTGTGCGCCGGGCGCTCCATTGGGTGCGCCACTGATCGCGTTATTCCCATAGTGCTGGTCAATTGCGAAATAAATGCTAAGAACCTCTATGCGAACAGGCTAAAATGCGCGACCCGGCTAAACGCCAGAGCCCATTTCCATGCGCCCCACAAGGTTCGCTACGTGATCGAGTTTCAACATGTGCATAAAACCTACCGCGTCGCCGGTAGGGATATCCCCGCGCTGCATCCGACCAGCCTGCGCGTCGAAGACGGCCAGGTGTTCGGCCTGATTGGCCATTCCGGTGCCGGTAAAAGTACCCTGCTGCGCCTGATCAACCGTTTGGAAGCCCCGAGCGGCGGCAAGATCATCGTCGATGGCGAGGACGTTACCGCGTTCAACGCCAACGACCTGCGGCGCTTCCGCCAACAGGTCGGGATGATCTTCCAGCACTTCAACCTGCTGGCCTCCAAGACCGTCGCCGACAACGTCGCGCTGCCGCTGATCCTGGCCGGCGAACTGTCGCGCAAGGACATCGACCAGCGCGTCGCCTCGCTGCTGGCGCGGGTCGGCCTGTCCGAGCACGCGAAAAAATACCCGGCGCAGCTGTCCGGCGGTCAGAAGCAGCGTGTCGGCATTGCCCGCGCACTCTCGACCCAACCGAAAATCCTGCTCTGCGACGAAGCCACCAGTGCCCTCGACCCGCAAACCACGGCGTCGGTGCTGCAACTGCTGGCCGAGATCAACCGCGAGCTGAAGCTGACCATCGTCCTGATCACCCACGAGATGGACGTGATCCGCCGGGTCTGCGACCAGGTCGCGGTGATGGACGCCGGGCAAATCGTCGAGCAGGGCTCGGTGGCCGAGGTGTTCCTGCACCCCAAGCACCCGACCACCAAGCGCTTCGTGCAAGAAGACGAGCAGATCGACGAGAACGAGCAGCGTGACGACTTCGCCCACGTACCGGGCCGCATCGTGCGCCTGACCTTCCAGGGCGACGCCACCTACGCGCCGTTGCTGGGCACCGTGGCCCGCGAAACCGGCGTGGATTACAGCATCCTGGCTGGGCGTATCGACCGCATCAAGGACACCCCGTATGGGCAACTGACCCTGGCCGTCACCGGCGGCGACATGGAAGCGGCCTTTGCCCGCTTCGCCGCAGCTGATGTGCATATGGAGGTATTGCGTTAATGGACCTGAGTTTCTTTGCCAACGTCGACTGGGCCGAAATCTGGCTGGCGACCGTTGATACCCTGATCATGCTCGGCGGTTCGCTGCTGTTCACCGTGCTGCTCGGCCTGCCGCTGGGCGTGTTGCTGTTCCTCTGCGGGCCGCGCCAGCTGTTCGAACAGAAGGGTGTCTACGCCATGCTCTCGCTGGTGGTGAACATCCTCCGTTCGCTGCCGTTCATCATCCTGCTGATCGTGATGATTCCGTTCACCGTGCTGATCACTGGCACCTCGCTGGGCGTGGCCGGGGCCATCCCGCCACTGGTGGTGGGCGCCACGCCATTCTTCGCCCGGCTGGTGGAAACCGCGTTGCGCGAAGTGGACCGCGGCATCATCGAGGCCACCCAGTCGATGGGCGCGACCACCCGCCAGATCATCACCAACGCCTTGCTGCCGGAAGCGCGGCCGGGCATCTTTGCCGCAATCACGGTTACCGCGATTACCCTGGTGTCGTACACCGCCATGGCCGGTGTGGTCGGTGCCGGCGGCCTCGGCGACCTGGCGATCCGCTTCGGCTACCAGCGGTTCCAGACCGATGTGATGGTGGTCACGGTGGTCTTGCTGCTGGTGCTGGTGCAGGTGCTGCAGAGCGTCGGCGACAAACTGGTTGTGCATTTTTCCCGTAAGTAACCCCAGCGTCGGCCTTGCCGACGCCCCGAGGGCCGCTGCGGCCCTCTCAAGGAGCGCTCGATGAAAAAACTGCTTGCTGCTATCGCCGCCGTTGCGGCCTTCTCCGCCAACGCCGCCGAGACCCTGAGCGTTGCGGCCACTGCCGTGCCGCACGCGGAGATCCTCGAGTTCGTCAAGCCGACGCTGGCCAAGGAGGGGGTGGACCTGAAGGTGAAAGTGTTCACCGACTACATCCAGCCGAACGTGCAAGTGGCCGAGAAGCGCCTGGACGCCAACTTCTTCCAGCACCAGCCGTACCTGGATGAGTTCAACAAGGGCAAGGGTACCAACCTGATCAGTGTGGCCGGCGTGCACCTAGAGCCGCTGGGTGCTTACTCGAACAAGTTCAAGAAGCTCGAAGACATCCCGTCGGGCGCCAACGTGGTGATCCCGAACGACGCCACCAACGGCGGCCGTGCCTTGCTGCTGCTGCAGAAGGCTGGGCTGATCAAGCTGAAAGAGGCGAGCAACATCCTGTCGACGCCGAAGGACATCGCCGAGAACCCGAAAAACCTGAAGATCCGTGAGCTGGAAGCCGCCACCCTGCCGCGCGTGCTGACCCAGGTCGACCTGGCGCTGATCAACACCAACTACGCGCTGGAAGCCAAGCTGAACCCACAGAAAGACGCACTGATCATCGAAGGCAGCGACTCGCCTTACGTGAACATTCTGGTGGCCCGCCCGGACAACAAGGATTCGGCCGCGCTGCAGAAGCTGGTCGGTGCCCTGCACTCGCCAGAAGTGAAGGCGTTCATTCTCGAGAAGTACAAGGGCGCGGTGATCCCGGCGTTCTGATCTGAGGTCAAACCAGCTCCTACGGCCCCACACCGTACCTGTAGGAGCTGGCTTGCCTGCTCCTACAGGGGGACGGCGTAAATCGAAAGACCTAATCAGTCCCGCTCAACCAGCCCAGGCAACTGCGCCAGCAGCTTGGCATTGTTGAACGGCGCCCGAATAAACCCGCGCTGCGTGCCATCCGGCCCCAGCAGAGCCAGGTTGCCACTGTGATCCACCGTGTACCCAGGCTTGCTGGTATCGGCCGGAATAAACGGAATACTCACCGCATTCGCCAGCTTCTGGGTGTTCTCCAGCGAGCCGGTCAGGCCGCGGAAGTCCTTGTCGAAATAACCCAGGTACTGCTTCAGCTGAGCCGGGGTGTCACGGTTCGGGTCGACACTCACCAACACCACCTGCAAGCGCTCTAGGGCCGCCTTGGGCAGCTCGCTCTTCACCTGCCGCAACTGCGCCAGGGTGGTCGGGCAGATGTCCGGGCAATAGGTGTAGCCAAAGAACAACAGCGACCATTTCCCCTTCAGCTCATCGAGCTTCACCGGCTGGCCGTTCTCGTCGGTCATTTCCAGCGCCGGCACAGTACGGCTCTGCGGCAGCAGGATGATCCCGGCGTCGATCAGCGCCGTCGGGTTGCCCTGGTTGCGGCCGTTGAGCACCTTGTTGATGGTCAGGCCGAGAATCAGTGCAACCACGGCCACGAGGATGAAGACGGTTTTCTGGGTTCGAGTCATAGGTTCAACAGTAAGTAGTGGTCTACAAGCAGCGCGATGAACAGCAGGAACAAGTAGTAGATAGAGTACTTGAAGGTCCTGATCGCCGCGTGCGGCCGACTGCCACGGTACAACACCCAGGCCCATTGCAGGAAGCGCGCGCCCAGCAGCAGGGCACAGCCCAGGTAGAGCAGGCCGCTCATGTGAATCACGAACGGCAACAGGCTCACCGCCAGCAGCACGCAGGTATAAAGCAGGATGTGCACCTTGGTGTAATGCTCGCCGTGGGTCACCGGCAGCATCGGAATATCGGCCTTGGCGTACTCTTCCTTGCGGTGAATCGCCAATGCCCAGAAATGCGGCGGGGTCCAGGCAAAGATGATCAGCACCAGCAGCAACGGCTCGGCGCTGATATGCCCGCTGATCGCCACCCAACCGAGCAACGGCGGCGCCGCCCCGGCCAGCCCGCCAATCACGATGTTCTGCGGCGTGGCGCGCTTGAGGAAGCCGGTGTAGATCACCGCATAGCCCAGCAGCGAGGCCAGCGTCAGCCAGGCGGTGAGCGGGTTGGTGAAGGTCAGCAGCAAGAGCATGCCGAGCAGCGCCAGGCTCAGGGCGAACAGCAGTGCCGCCGCTGGCGCCACCCGCCCCTCGGCCAGCGGCCGCTTGTGGGTACGCGCCATCAGCGCATCGATGCGCCGGTCGAGCACATGGTTGACCGCCGCCGCCGCGCCGGCGCAACAACCGATGCCGAGGTTGCCGAACAGCAGGACGGTCCACGGCACACCGGCGCGGGTGGCGAGGAACATCCCCACCAGCGAGGTAATCAGCATCAGCACCACCACCTTGGGCTTGGTCAGCTCCAGGTAATCGCGCCAGCCGGCCCGATGCTGGCGTTCGCTCAGAAGCGCTGCCATGGGTTCTCTCCAAGGTAATGAACCACGCCGCCAGTACTCAGCGGGGTAAGGCGCCAGCCAGGGCTGACGCGACGGGCTTTGACCTGCGTCGCCAGGCGCATGCGGTAATTCACCAGCACCAGGGTCAGCAGCAGGCAGGCGCCACCGGCGTTATGCGCCACCGCTACCAGCAGCGGCAGGCCGAACAGCACGTTGCTGATACCCAGCGCCACCTGCGCCGCCAGCGCCAGCAGCACCAGCCGGGCCAGGCGGCGCAGACCGATGTGGTAGAGCTGCCAGGCCAGGGTCAGCAGTACCCCGGTCACCAGCAACGCGCCCAGCCGGTGGGTGAGATGGATGGCCGTGCGCGCCTCGCTGTCGAGCTGCCCGCCGAGGTAATTGGGGCCGATGTGCTGGGTCAGGTGAAAACCGTTGGCGAAGTCTGCCTGCGGCCACCATTGGCCATGGCAGGTTGGCAGGTCGACGCAGGCCACCGCCGCGTAGTTGGCGCTGACCCAGCCGCCCAGGGCAATCTGCCCGATCACCAGCAGCAAGGCCAACGCCGCCAGCTTGCGCAGGCGCAGCGGCAACCCCGGCAACGGCATGAACGCCCGCGACAGGCGCAGGCTCAGCAGGAACAGCAGACTCAAGGTGGCGAAGCCGCCCAACAGGTGCGCAGTGACCACCTGCGGCCACAGTTTGAGGGTCACCGTCCACATGCCGAAGGCGGCCTGGGCGAACACCACCGCCAGCAGCAACAGCGGCAGGCGATAGGGCTGGCCATCGCGACCATGGCGGCGCAGCGCCTGCACCGCGAGCATGGCGATCACCAGCGCCAGGGTGCCGGCAAAGTAGCGGTGGAGCATTTCGTTGCGGCCCTTGTGCGCTTCTACCGGGGTGTCGGGGAAGTGCCGTTCGGCGTGGGCCAGCTGTGCTTCGGTTTTCGGCACGCCGATAAACCCGTAGCAGCCCGGCCAGTCCGGGCAGCCGAGGCCGGCGTGGGTCAGGCGGGTATAGGCACCGAGCAGTACAACCAGCAGCGCCAGCAGGGTGGCGAACACAGCGAGGCGATATCCGGGTCTGACCATCGAGGCGCGCTCCTAACCGATGTTGGACAGCTTGAGCAGGTGGCGCAGGTCGTTGAGCACGTCCTTGCCCTTGATCCGCGCGTCGTAGCGCAGCACCAGGTTGCCGTGCGGGTCGACAATCCACAGTTGCGCGTCCTGCTTGTGGCCGGTGAAGGCGTCATAGCGCGGCACGTCCAGCGGGTAGCGTTGCAGTTGCGGGTACTCGCGTTCGAGCCTGGCCTGGTAGTCGGCGCTCAGCGGTTGTGCGGCGGCCAACGCGTGACTGGCGCGGCTGGCGTCGCGGCCCAGGCCGATCTGGATCTGCCGCGCCAGGTACACCAGCTGCTGGCAATCGACGCCGCAGTCCTTGGGCGTGCTCACCAGCAACTGCCAACGTGCTTCGCTGGCCGGGATGCCAAGGTCGGCGCGGGTCTGGCCGTCGCCGATCAGCTCGCCGTGGTAATTGCGGCTGTCCGGCACCCAGAACTGCAATTTGTACATCGCCGTGGCGAGGATCATCGGCCCCAGCGCCACCAGCAGGATCAGGATCAGTTGCAGGCGCCCGCGCAAACGTCCGTGCGGCGCCGCCGCATTAGAGGTGCTGGGCGGATTCATGACGGCTCCCATGGTTTTTCTCCTTGTTCTTGTGCCAGCCGAAATAGAGGTAAAGCGCGAACAGGGCCAACGCCAGGGCAAACCACTGCACGGCGTAGCCCAGATGTTTTTCCGGGCCCAGGACAACCACCGGCCACGCCAGGCGCAGGCTGGCCGGGCCAGGCTCCAGGCGCAGCTCATGGGCAAAGCCCTCGCGGCCCAGTTGTGGCCACAGCTGCGCGGCGTCGATGGCGGTGAGCAGGCGCGGCCACTGCCCACCTTGCGGGTCGGCCTGCAACTGGAAGGTGCTACCGGGTGCCACGTAGACCCAGGCGTCCAGACTCAGGACGCTGGCCGGGGTGCTGAAGCGCACCGGCGTGCGCCGGTCGGGCCAGGCCAGCCAGCCGCGGTTGATCAGCAGCCACTGGCCGCTGGGCTGGTCGAGGAACGGTTGCAGCAACTCGACGCCGACCTGGCCGTCGCGCTGGCGGTTGTCCAGCAGCAGGCTGTGCGCGGCATCGAAGCGGCCGTAGAGATGCACGCGGCGATAGGCCGGGTCGGTGTCCTGTAGCAACTGCACGCTGGCCAGCGGCGCGGCGGCCTGGCGTTCGGCGTAGGTGGCGAGCAGCTCGCGCTTCTGTTCGGCACGGCTCAGTTGCCAGCAGCCCAGCGCAATCAACCCCGGCAGCAACAGACACACCACCAGGGTTGGCCCCAGGCCAGGGCGAAACGGCCTCATCCGGCCGCTCCAAGGTCAGTCGCTATACTGAAAGTCATCGCATCCCCCCGGAGTACCGCCATGCTCAAAGCCGCGATTGTCCTGATGCTGCTGGCCACGGTCGCCAGCCTGTTCAGCGGCCTGTTTTTCCTGGTCAAGGACGACGGACACTCGACCCGCCTGCTCAAGGCCCTCACCGTGCGGGTCAGCCTCGCCGCCGTGACCCTGGCCTTGATCACCTGGGGTTTCTACAGCGGCCAACTGGTGTCCCACGCCCCCTGGTAAAAGTGCCTACAGCACGTACACGAAGATAAACAGGCCAACCCACACCACATCGACAAAGTGCCAATACCAGCTGGCCGCCTCGAAGCCGAAATGTTTGTCGGCGTCGAAGTGGCCACGCAGGATGCGCATCAGCATCACGAACAGGATCAGCGTGCCCATGGTCACGTGCGCACCGTGGAAGCCGGTGAGCATGAAGAAGGTCGCGCCGTAGATCCCCGAACCCAGCGTCAGCCCCAGTTCGGTGTAGGCCTCGTGGTACTCGTAGGCCTGCAGGATGAGGAACGCCACGCCAAGCAGGATGGTCAGCGCCAGCCAGAACTTCAGCGGGCCGCGATGGCCCTTGCGCAGGGCGTGGTGGGCGATGGTGATGGTCACGCTGGAGCTCACCAGCAGGATCGTGTTGATCAGCGGCAGGTGCCACGGGTCGATCACGTCCTTGGGCGGCGGGAACAGTGTCGGATCGGGGGTGTGCAACAGCGGCCAGCTGAACTGGAAGTTCGGCCAGAGCATGTGCGTCACGCCCTTGGCGCCTTCGCCGCCAAGCCACGGCCCGGCCAGGTGGCGCACATAGAACAGGGTGCCGAAGAAGGCGATGAAGAACATCACTTCGGAAAAGATGAACCACGACATGCCCCAACGGAACGAGCGGTCCAACTGCGGGCTGTAGAGCCCGGCGCGGCTTTCCTTGATCACCGCGCCGAACCAGCCGAAGAGCATGTAGGCCAGGCACAGCGCACCGACGAAGAAGATCAGCGGGCCATGGGAATCGCGCCCGGCCTTGAGGTCGTTGAACCAGGTGCCCAGGCCGAATACCGTGATGAACATGCCGATGGTGGCAATGATCGGCCACTTGCTCTGCGCCGGTACGTAGTAGTGCTGGTGTTGGGCCATGAATTGTTCTCCTTATCGGGCGCTCTCGGCAGTGGCGCTGGCGACGTGGGCCACCGGCGGCTGGCGAGCGGTGATATCGAACAGCGTGTAGGCAAGCGTCAGGTGTTTCACGTCCTTGGGCAGGTCGCGGTCGACGATGAAGCGCACCGGCATTTCGATGCGCTCACCCGGCTGCAACACCTGCTGGCTGAAGCAGAAACATTCGGTCTTGTGGAAATACGCCGCCGCCTCGGCCGGGGTAATGCTCGGGATCGCCTGGGCGGTCATCGGCTTGTCGGTGGGGTTGCGGGCGATGAAGATCATCTGGTTCACCGCCCCTGGGTTGACGTCGATCTGGTCGGCGCTGGAATAGAAATCCCAGACCATGTCGCTGGCGTTGGTCGACATGAACTGCACCTTCACCGTGCGCGACGGGTCGCTGACCTGGGTGCCCTCGTACTGCCCGCCGGTCTTGCCGTTGATGCCGAAGGCCTTGCACATCACGTCGTAGATCGGCACCAGGGCAAAGCCGAAGGCGAACATCACCACCGTCAGCACCAGCAGACGCAGCACCAGACGCTTGATCGAGAGCCCTTCGCTCATGGCTGCAGCCTCCAGAGCTGGCGGTTCATTTCACGTCCGGCGGGGTCTGGAAGGTGTGATATGGCGCCGGCGACGGCACCGACCATTCCAGCCCTTCGGCGCCATCCCACGGCTTGGCCGGAGCCGGCTTGCCGCCGCGAATGCACTTGATGACGATGAACAGGAAGAAGATCTGCGTGGCACCGAAGGTGAACGCGCCGATCGACGAGACCATGTTGAAGTCGGCGAACTGCAGGTTGTAGTCCGGTACCCGCCGCGGCATGCCGGCCAGGCCGACGAAGTGCATCGGGAAGAAGGCCAGGTTCATGCCGACGAACGACAGCCAGAAATGCAGCTTGCCGAGGGTTTCGTCATACATGTGCCCGGTCCATTTCGGCAGCCAGTAGTAGGCCGAGGCGAAGATCCCGAAGATCGCCCCCGGCACCAGCACGTAGTGGAAATGCGCTACCACGAAATAGGTATCGTGGTACTGGAAGTCGGCCGGGGCGATGGCCAGCATCAGCCCGGAGAAGCCGCCGATGGTGAACAGGATGACGAAGGCGATGGCGAACAGCATCGGCGTCTCGAAGGTCAGCGAACCTTCCCACATGGTGCTGACCCAGTTGAACACCTTAACCCCGGTGGGCACGGCGATCAGCATGGTCGCGTACATGAAGAACAGCTCGCCCACCACCGGAATGCCGACCACGAACATGTGGTGCGCCCAGACGATGAACGAGAGGAAGGCAATCGCCCCGGTGGCGTAGACCATCGAGGTGTAGCCGAACAGCGGCTTGCGCGAGAACGCCGGGATGATCGAGCTGACCGCGCCGAACGCCGGCAGGATCATGATGTACACCTCGGGGTGGCCGAAGAACCAGAACACATGCTGGAACAGCACCGGGTCGCCGCCGCCAGCGGCGCTGAAGAAACTGGTGCCGAAGTGGATGTCCATCAGCATCATCGTCACCACCCCGGCCAGCACCGGCATCACTGCAATCAGCAGGAACGCGGTAATCAGCCAGGTCCAGACGAACAGCGGCATCTTCATCAGGGTCATGCCCGGGGCGCGCAGGTTGAGGATGGTGGCGATCACGTTGATCGCGCCCATGATCGAGCTGATGCCCATCAGGTGAATGGCGAAGATGAAGAAGGTCACGCTTTCCGGCGCATAGGTGGTCGAGAGCGGGGCGTAGAAGGTCCAGCCGAAGTTCGGCCCGCCGCCGGGCATGAACAGAGTCGACACCAGCAGCAGGAACGCTGCCGGCAACAGCCAGAAGCTGAAGTTGTTCATCCGTGGCAGGGCCATGTCCGGCGCGCCGATCATCAGCGGGATCATCCAGTTGGCCAGGCCGACGAAGGCCGGCATCACCGCGCCGAAGACCATCACCAGACCGTGCAGGGTGGTCATCTGGTTGAAGAACGCCGGCTCGACGATCTGCAGGCCGGGCTGGAACAGCTCGGCGCGGATCACCATGGCGAACGAGCCGCCGAGCAGGAAGGCGCAGAAACTGAACCACAGGTACATCGTGCCGATGTCCTTGTGGTTGGTGGTCAGCACCCAGCGCATCAAGCCCTTGGCCGGGCCGTGGGCGTGGTCATGGCCGGCATGACCGTGGTCGTCGATCACTGCACTCATGTCCTGTCTCCTGCAATCGGGTGAACGGCGCGGGCATCGGCTCCGCGCCCGTTGCGAGAACGCATGCTGGGCTGGCTCATTTGCTTTCCGCCTGCTTGATCGCCAGCACGTCCTTAGGGGTAACCATGTCGCCCTTGTTGTTGCCCCAGGCGTTGCGTTCGTAGGTGACGACGGCGGCAATGTCGACTTCCGAAAGCTGCTTGCCAAAGGCGGCCATGGCCGTGCCGGGTTTGCCGTGGAAGACGATGCTCAGGTGACCTTCCTTCGGCCCGGTGGCGATCTTCGAGCCCTTGAGCGCTGGGAACATCGGTGGCAGACCCTGGCCTTCGGCCTGGTGACAGGCGACGCAGGTGGTGTGGTAGACCTTGTCGCCGCGTTCCACCAGCTCTTGCAGGGTCCATTCCTTGCTGGTCAGCTCCTTGAGCTTGGCGGCCTCGGCCTTGCGTTCGCCCAGCCAGGTGTCGTAGTCGGCCTTGGACTTGACCTCGACCACGATCGGCATGAAGCCGTGGTCCTTGCCGCACAGTTCGGTGCACTGACCGCGATAGATGCCGGGCTTCTCGACGCGGGTCCAGGCCTCGTTGACGAAGCCGGGAATGGCATCGCGCTTGACCGCAAAGGCCGGCACCCACCAGGAGTGGATAACGTCGGCGGCGGTCACCAGAAAGCGCACTTTCGCGCCGACCGGCAGCACCAGCGGCTGGTCGACTTCGAGCAGGTAGTGCTCGTCTTTAGGGGCCTTGTTATGAATCTGCTCGGCGGGGGTGGCAAGGTTGCTGAAGAACTCGACGTCCTGGCCCAGGTACTTGTAGTGCCATTTCCACTGGTAGCCGGTCACCTGGATATCCACGTCCGACTCGCTGGCATCGTAGATATCGATCAGGGTCTTGGTTGCCGGGATCGCCATCGCCACCAGGATCAGGAACGGTACCACCGTCCACATGATCTCGACCCAGGTATGCTCATGGAAATGCGCCGGCTGCTGGCCAGTGGAGCGGCGGTGGACGATCATCGACCAGAACATCGCGCCGAATACCACGAGGCCGATCACCACGCAGATCCAGAAGATGGTCATGTGCAGGTCGAACACGGCGTTGCTGACTTCAGTCGCCCCTGGTGCCATGTTCACCGTCCAGGCGGCTTGCGCCGGCGTGAATAGCGACCACAACAGGAGGCCCATCCAGACGTGTGGATGTCGCATCATTGCGGGTTCCCCTTATCGTTCTTGTTATCCCGGAGGCGTGGACCTACGGCTAAGGGTACGGCGTCAAGACGGCGAACTTTGACGACGAGCCCCTGCTGAACAGCAGGTGGGCCTCATCAGCCAATCACTTTCAAAGCGGAGTATAGACAGCGACCCGGACCACGCAACGCGCTGCCGAAAATCGCTCATTCAGGGATAAGCCTTACGCTTGAGGCCTTGTAAGACATAGGCGCGGGAGCAATGATGGCACTTCGATATAGCTTTCGTGCGATTTAGTGCATAGGAGTTATTACAAATGCGTCTTAAGCTTTTGCAGAAGCAGGCTACCTTATGTCTTTCGTTTGTCATCCCTTGTCCTTGGAGTTGTCATGAACATCGCCGCAGTGCGCGATCAAATCACCAAAGCCCACGAGCATGAAGCCAGCCATGGCCAGTTGAAAGCGCAACTCGCGCAGCAATTGCCGCACTTGCACCCTACGATTCAGTTGCCGGAAAAGGACGCCCAGGGCACGTTGGCCCGCTTTGTTGCCGCTTATATCGATCAGGTCCCGGAGATGCTCGAGGCTGCCCATGAGGTGGCGCTTGAAGCCGGTATCGAGTCGCAGATCAAACCCGTACTGAAGATCGCCGAAGCCTATTTCCTCCAGCCCCCGGACATCATGAATGGTCATGTCGGCCTGGAGAGCCTGCTGGACGAAGCGTACCTGGCGCATCGGCTGGTCGAGGAAGTCAACGACCTGTACATCAAGCATTTCCAGCAGCCATTGATTCCGCTGGACACGACCCTGGCTAACCTGATCGCCCATCAGTTGATCGGCGAGGCCTTTGCCAACCAGCTGGACGAAGTGGTGCACCACTCGGTGGACAGTATGCTCAATGAAGAGAGTTTTGCCCTGGAGTCGGTGGAAGCCTACCGCGACAAACTGACCAGCCCGGACACCGGGGCGGCGTGGAAGCGCTGGCCGTGCCTGTCGCGGCAGCTGGGGGTCGGATTGGAGCTGGATCAGCCGGCGTAAACGTTCAAAGAACATCGCGGGACGAGCCCGCTCCCACAGGCGTTGCGGAGCCCTTGTGGGAGCGGGCTCGGCCTGCGCTAGCCTCACCAGCGGCCTAACCTCATGCCCCAACGCCTACCGTAGTACGCACCCACCCCTCGGTGATGTTCAGGAAGCGTCAGGGCTAGTAGCGGCCCTTCGGCGTAGCGCAGGGAATCGGCTGGCCAGCCGTCAGCGGCAGGAAGGCGTCACTGACCGCGTCATAGGCGGTGATTTCGCTGGTTTCGATGTCGTAGATCCAGCCGTGGATATACAACTGGCCAGCTGCCAGGCGCGAGGCAACCGAAGGATGAGTGCGCAAGTGCTGCAACTGGGCGATGACGTTTTCCTTGGTCAGCACCTGCATGCTGGCGTGCTCGTCGCTGCAATGGCAGTTGTCTTCCACCACGGTACGGGCGACTTCGGCATGGCGTAGCCAGGCGCGTACGGTCGGCATCTTCTCCAGCGTGTGCGGATTGAGTACCGCGCGCATGGCGCCGCAATCCGAGTGCCCACAGACGATGATGTGCTGCACACCCAAGGCCAGTACGGCGTACTCGATGGCAGTGGAAACGCCGCCGTTCATCTGCCCATAGGGCGGCACCACGTTACCGACGTTACGGGTCACGAACAGGTCGCCTGGCGAGCTGTTGGTGATCAGTTCGGGAACGATGCGCGAGTCGGCGCACGTAATGAACATCGCCCGTGGGGTTTGCGCAGTGGCGAGTTTCTTGAACAGCTCTTCCTGCTGCGGGAAGACTTCATGGTGAAAATGCAAAAAGCCGTCGACGATATGCTTCAACGCGGCATCGGCACTCTCGGCTGCAACAGCCGGGCCGGTCGGAGAGGGTTCTTTTTCTTCTGGCATGATTCATCCTCTATGACGGTTCGAAAGTAGATCCATATTACCGGTAACGGTTCAGGCATCGCTTGTTGGATGACGGACGCGCTGCATAGATCACAGTCGCGCTGGATTGAGCGCTGAAACTAGCGTGCGACACTGCGCCGAAACTGCATCAGAAGGCTCTAGAACGGGCTTTCCGGTTTCTTTGAAGTGGATTCTGGATACTAGCAAAAAAACACTAATAGCCACTATCGAGTACTTGTTTCAGAGCAGCGAAAGCTGCTGCCCGGGCGGACAAAATGCAGTGCAATCAAGGGCATAATCCTCGCGCTGGTTGAGCCCCAGGCGGCGCACGGCTTTACTGAAACGCTGCGCCAGCAGGTCGGCAAACACACCTTCGCCACGCATGCGGCTGCCAAAGCGGCTGTCGTAGATTTCCCCGCCGCGGCTCTGGCGGATCAGGCTCAGCACATGATTGGCGCGTTGCGGGTAGTGATCGTGCAGCCACTGCTCGAACAGTGGCGCCACCTCCAGCGGCAGGCGCAGCAGCATGTACCCGGCATTCAGTGCACCGGCGGCGCTGGCGGCCTCCAGCAACTGTTCCAGCTCGCTGTCGTTGATCATCGGGATCATCGGCGAGCACAGCACGCCCACCGGAATCCCCGCCTCGCGCATCACCCGGATCGCCCGCAAGCGCGCCTTGGGCGCCGCTGCACGGGGTTCGAGCGTGCGCTTGAGTTCGTCGTCGAGGGTGGTCAGGCTGATCATCACCGACACCAGCCGTTGCTTGGCCAACTCGCTGAGCAGGTCGAGATCGCGCAGGATCAGCGCCCCCTTGGTGATGAGGGTGACCGGATGCCGATAGCGCAGCAGCACTTCCAGCAAACGGCGGGTGAGCAGTTGCTCGCGCTCGATGGGCTGGTAGGGGTCGGTGTTCGAACCAAGGTTGATCGGCGCACAGACGTAGCCGGGCTTCGACAGTTGCTGCTCCAGCACCTCGGCCGCGTTGGTCTTGGCGATCAGCTTGGTTTCGAAATCGAGGCCCGGCGAGAGATCCCAGTAGGCATGGCTGGGCCGCGCGTAGCAGTAGATGCAGCCATGCTCGCAACCGCGATAGGGGTTGATCGAGCGGTCGAAGGGCAGGTCGGGCGAGCTGTTGCGGGTGATGATGGTCTTCGCGCTTTCCAGCCGTACCTCGGTGCCCTGGGTCAGCGGGGCTTCCTGGTACCAGCCATCGTCTTCGGCCAGCGAGCGGTTCGGCGCGAAGCGGTTGTGTGGATTGTGCGCGGTACCACGACCGCGCACGGGAGGGGGGGTGACCATGAGGAGCACCTCTATACTGGATAAATATACAGTATAAGAATGCTCGGCGCAGCGCCAGTCGAGGCGACGAACTACCACCCAGGGTCACTTCACCCTGACCAGCAGAAACTCGCACTCCTCGCCCAGTTCAACGTTCAGGTAATGAAACACCCCCGGCTCGTAGTGAGGCCGATCGGGCAGCGCCTTGACCGTGTGGCCGCGATGGTCGCGCCAGCGGCACATCAGGCCCTTTTCGGTCCATTTCAGCGGTTCGAGTTTCCAGAAATCCGTGACCTCAGCGTTGTAGTAGAGCCCCAGGTAACCATTGCGGCTGATACCGAGCTTCTTCTGCGCGTCCTTGCCGGTGCCGCCGATGTTGAAGTGCAGACGCTCTGCCGTCTGCGCAATACAGGTGAAGGCCAGCGCTGGCGGCCGCTTGTCGCCGCCGACCTGCAGCCAGTCATCCTCCGGGACCACGCCGCCGTGGAACTTGTCGCTGTAACGGCTCAGGCGCAGCGGTATTTCGCGGCCATCCTTGAGCAGGTAGATCAGACCTTCGAGCCGCTCGATCTGTTCGGCATACGGGGTTGGGGTTTGCGGGTCGTCCATGGGCACTCCTGGTGCGTTGGCTGTTCGGGTTGCTCACGCTAGAAGCCTGGCCTGCCGGCGTTAAGGCCGAAGGCCTTCTCGGCGGGCGACGACTGCTCAGCCGGCGTCATGCCAGCTGAGGAACGGTTCGAGGCTAACCGGCCGCCCGCGAAACGCGATGAAGCCCTCAGACAACGGGCGCAAGGTGCCCGGCGCGAAGATCGCCTGCTCGAACGCCTTGCCCGTGGCGCGGTTGCTCAAGCCTTCCTGCTCGAATCGCTCGAAAGCATCCAGCGCATGCACCCGCGACCACAGGTAGCAGTAGTAGCCCGCCTCATAGCCGGTAACCAGATGATCCAACGCACTGGCCGGCCGCTCGAAGTCAGCCAATGGCCACGGCAGCACGCTGTTGTACACCGCCTCGGCGAGCGCGCGGACACCCTCGGCAGGCGCCTGCTGGTGCAGGCGCAGATCGAACAGCGAGGCCGCCAACTCGCGCGCCAGGCGCAGGCACTCCTGCTGCCGCCGGTTTTTCAGGAAGCCTTCCAGACGCGTTTGCGACACGGCTTCGCCATGCTGGTAATGGGCGCTGATGCTCGCCAGCCAGGGCGCCGACCAGGCCCAGCGCTCCAGGGTTTCGGCGGGAAACTCCGAGCCGTCCTCGCCCAGGCGCTCCAGGCGAGTGAGGCTGTACTCGCTGTGGCTGACGAGAAATTGATGCAGACAATGGCCGAACTCGTGGAGCAACTTGCGCAGTTCCAGATGGCTGACCAACGCCGGCTCCCCCTCCGGCGGCTGGCGCACCGTGCAGATCAGCACGGCGGCAGCCTTGTGGAAAACCCCTTCGGCATCGCTGTGCCGGTTCCACATGCGCAGGGTCCAGACAGCATCGTCCTTGTGCTGCCGACCCAGCGCATCGATGTACAGGTAGCCAAGCAGGGCATGGTCCTGCGACACCTCGTAAACCTGCACATCGGCATGCCAGGTCGGCAGTTCCGGGTTGTGGACAATGTCCACGGCAAACAGCTGCCGCGCCAGCGCCAGCATGGCCTGCAGCACGCCATGAAGTGGAAAGAAGGTGCGGAACTGCTCGGCCGACACGCCTGCCGAGCGCTGGTTTGCGGCGCGCAGCTGGTAGGCGACGTCCCAGGGCTGCAGGGCGCCGCCATTCAGCGCTTCCAGACGCTGACGCAAGCGCGTGAACAGCGGTCGGGCCTGGGTGAGCAACTGGTCGAGGAACTGCTGTACCTGAGCCACCGAGTCGGCGGTTTTACGCTCCACGCTGAGGTCGGCGAAGCTGGCGAACGAGAGGATCTGCGCCTTCTCATGGCGCAGGGTGGCGAGGGTGTGCAGTACCACGGCGTTGTCCGGCCCCGGGTCCAGTTCGCTGGCGCGGGCATGGAAAGCGCGGTACACCTCCTCGCGCAAGGTGCGGTCTTCGGCGTATTCCAGCACGGCCTGGCAGGTATCTTCGCGCAGCGGAATCAGCCAGCCCTCGCGGCCTTCGGCAGCGGCCAGTTGCGCCATCGCCGCCAGCTCCAGCGCTGGCACACCAGCCATGCGCCGAGGGTCGCTGACCGCAAGGGTGCGTTGCGCTGCCACACCGAGGTTGGCACCAAAGGCGCCCTCCAGGACGAGGATGCGGGCCTTCAAGTCGGCCAGCCGTTCGCGTTCGGCGGGCGACAGGGTGCCGCAACTGATCCGAAAGCTGTGCCGCAACTGCGCCAGGACCGCCTTGCGCTCGACGCTCAGGTTCTGCCCGTGGGTACTGGCAGCAAGGCGGTCGTAGAGCGCGTAGAGCTCGACGTTCTGCTCTTTTTCCACACGGTAGATTTCGCTCAGGAAATAGCATTCGTGCACCGCCTCGCTCCAGGGTGAGCCCCGGTTGGCCAGCGGGATGATCGCGCAGAGGACGCGGTTCAGGCGTGCATCGAGGGCGTCGACCGCCTTGACCAGGTCGTCCCAGGTCGGCAGGTGTGCCTGGCTGGCGACGATGCGCTGCAAGGCCTGGCGGTTGGCGGCAATGACCTGGCCGATGGCCGGCAGCAGGTGCTCGATGCGCAGTTGGTCGTAAGGGGCAAGTTCGAAGGGTTGCAGCAGGGGGTTGTCGCTCATGGGGGACTCCTGACGTGATGAAGGGCGCGTCACTTTCAGGATTTGTGCGTGGGGCTGGGGGCTAGCTATCTAGCACCGCCAAAACGCATCGCGGAACGACTCGTCCCGCGATGCGATCCGTCAGGTCAACGCATGCCGATAGGCCTGCTGCATGCGCACGAAGCCCACCAGCGACAGCGCCAGCAGCGCCGCAAAGATCCCGGCAATCTGCCAGTTGCTCTCACTCGGCACATAGCTCGCCAGCCCCGAGGCAATCGAACCGAACACCAGCATCAGGCAGCCCTGCAGGCTTGCCGCCACCCCGGCGCGGTCCGGGAACAGCGACATCGAACGGGCCATGGCGTTGGAGAAGATGAAGCCCTGGCCAAAGGCAACGATCATCACCCCCAGCAACGCGCTCCACAGGGTCAGCTCCAGCGGCGTCACCAGCATCACCGCGATCCCCAGCACGAACAGCGCCACCCCGGATTTCATCAATTGCTCGCTGGCCACCCGCTTGATCAGGGCACGATTGAGCAGGGTACCGCTGAGGTAGCACACGCCCACGCCCAACGCCGTCGAGCCGAAGAACGAAGCGCTGTAGCCAAGCTTGTCCTGAACGATGTACGGGCCGATCACGTTCCACATCAGAAAGGCCGAGAAGCTGCCGCCGATGATGATCACCGAAGACATGAAGCGCACGTCGGTGATCACCGACCTGTAGCCTCGGATGGTTTGCGCGGCGGTGCGCTTCTTCTCCGGTGTCAGCGACTCGCGCAGCCCGCCCAGCACAAAACCGAGCACAGCCAGCCCATACAGGCTGTAGAGCACGAAGTTGTAGCGCCAGCCGAGCCATTCCTCGACCTTGCCGCCAATGAACGGCGCGATCACCGGGCCCAGACCGAAGGCCAGGCTCAGGTAGATGATCGCCACGCCGAAGCGTTCACCCTTGATGTTGTCGACCAGCAGCGCACGCGCCACCACCTGGCACGAACCGATGGCGAAGCCTTGCAGCGCTCGCGCCAGCAACAGCATCTCGATGGAGGTGGAGAAGGTCGCCAGCAGGCTGCCGGCAATGAACATCAGCAGGCCGAGAATCACCGCCGACTTGCGCCCACGGGAGTCGGCCATGATGCCGAAGAACAGTTGGCCGATGGCATAGCTGATCAACGTGATGGTGATGGTGTTCTGCATCAGGCTGGGGCTGGCCGCCAGCTCACGGCCAATGGAAGGAATGCTCGGTGCATAGAGGTCGATGGCAATGCCGCCGACACTGTTGATGAACGGGGCAAGAAACACGATGAAGTTTTCGTAGCGCTTGTTTTGCGACATAAGGTCACCAGGCGTCTGGAGAGCAGGGCCGGCACCTGGCCGACCCTGCCCGTTTTTATTAGGCGCTGGCCGCGAAGGCCAGCCCGGTGTTTGCGACGGGCCGTGCCACCGCCATCCACGGGTTGCGCTGCTGGTCCACCACCTCGGTGCCAAGGCTGAACACCACCACGCGCGGGTCGTGGTCGTAGTAGCTGCCCCAGTCCACCTCAGCCGTCTGCACCCGGTGCAACTGCGCCGGGCCGTGGTCGGCGAAGTCGACGATCAGCGGGCGCAACAGCTCGCGGACCTTTTCTGTCGCGGTCATCACCACCAGCTGATAGTTCTGCAAGGCCAGGGTGCGCAGCAGCTTGGAGAGCAGGAAGCGCCCGGCACCCGGCTGGAACGCCGAGAAGGCACCGATTTCGAGGATCTGCGCGCGCTCGACGCCATATAGCTCGTCCAGGCCTTTATCCAGGTAACGCTCGCTGAACAGCTGGCCGCTGTCGCCGTAGGTCAGGCCGGCGCAGGCGTAGCCGGGCGCGGCGCCGTCCTGCCCGGTAAGGCAGACGAACTGATCGGGACGCGGCAGCGGGTTGGCGTCGAAGTGCGTCAGGTAGTGGCTGCGCACGGTCTCTTGCAACAAGCGGTAGCCAGGGCGGCCTGGGTAGAAGCTGCGGACGATATACATGGGGCGATCCTCAGGCCTGGTACAGCGAATCGGCGTAGGCCGCTTCGATTTCCTTGCGCCGTGGCCTGCCGGTCACGGTGTAGAAATCGCTGCGGAACTGCTCGATGTCGTTGATCAATTCGAAGCGGCGGATCCGTGCGAAGTCCGCCAGGCGATGTTCCAGGCGCTTGAGCTCGGCCACCACATCGGCGTGATTGGCCTGACTCAGGACAATCGCCGCCGGCTCGTCGCGGCCTTCGCCCATAACGATCAGGTCGTCGATCAGCGGGCTTTCCTTGTAGATCGTCTCGACCCATTCCGGGGAAATGTTGCGCGCCGTGGACAGGATGATCACGTGCTTCTTGCGCCCGGTGATGTACAGGAAACCGTCGCGGATCTCGGCGATATCGCCGGTATGCAGGTAACCGTCGGACAGGTCGCAGGCGGTGTCGTCGGCGTTGTAGTAGCCGGCGCAGAGCGTCGGGGTGTCGACCAGCAGTTCGCCGTCGACGAATTTTGGAATGATCCCGTCGAGCAGCTTGCCGGCCGAGCCGATGCGCCGTTGGCCCGGGTAGTTCAGCGAGATGATCGAGCTGTTCTCGCTCAGGCCGTAGGCCTCGTACACCTCAATGCCCTTGCGGTCGAGCGACTCCAGGGTGGCCAGGGGGATCTTCGCCCCGCCGGTGATGATGTGCGGGTTGTTCACCCCGAACAGCGCGGTGGCGCCGACCGGGTCGAGCAGGCCGTCGGCCTCTTCCAGCAGCTTGGGCGGCAGGTAGAGGAAGTTCGGGTTGTTCGGCGCGATCAGCTCCAGGTAGTGCCGCGCATTGCCGGAGGCCGAGCCGTATTCCGGCACACCTTCGGGCATCAGCGTCAGGCTGCCGCCGGAGAGGATCGGGATGAACACCCCGAGCACCTGCTCGATCAGCAGGCTCATCGGCACGATCGAGAAGTAGTGCAGCGGCTGCGGCGGCAGGCGCTTGAGCACGTTCTCCACCAGCAGGCCGACCGCTTCGTCGCGGATCATCACGCCCTTGGGTTTGGAGGTGGTGCCCGAGGTGTGGATAACCGAGACGATACCCGGCGCAATGCGCTCGCCGCCTTCCAGGGTGCCGCGCAACTGCTCGATGTTCGACGGCAGCAGCCACGGTTTGCCCGGCAGAATGCGCGAGATACGCTGGCCGGTCTGTTCGTCGCGAACGAAGATCGCGCTGGCCTTGGACAGCAGGCTGCCGATCTGGTCGTCGGAAAATTCGATCGGCACTGGCAGCAGCACACCGCCGACTTTCTGGATCGCCAGCAAGGTGCTGACCCATTCGTAGCTGGAGCGCATGGCAATGCCGAACACCAGCCGGTCGCAGGAACCGAAGATCGCCTGCAGGCCGTTGGCGATGCGCTCGACATCGTCGCGCAGCTCACTCAGGCGATAACTGCGGCCATTCATTTCACGGATCAGGTCACGGTCGGCGCTGGTCGCCAGGTAGTCGAGCATCAGTGTGGAGATCATCACAGTGCCCCCTCCAGACGGTAGCTTTGCGCACCGAAGATCCGGCGGCCGGTGTCTTCGAGCTTGCGCCGGCCATGCATGACCCGGCTGTTGTCGATCACCACGATGTCGCCTTTCTTCCAGAAGTGGTCGTAGGTGTTGCGCGCGGTGACGTCCTTGATTTCGTCCCAGATGTCCATGGCAATATCTTCGCCATTTTCCCAGGTAATACGCGGCGGCTCGTAGTTCACACTTGGGCCGAGCATCGAGTTGCAGAAGCTCAGGCGCTTGGAGAAGCAACTGCGCACAATCGCGGAGGTTTTAAGCTCGGTATAAATCAGGTTCTGGTCGATGCGCCGGTAAGTTTGCCCTTCGACCATGTCGTTAACCTGTTGCAGGTGTTCGTCGGTGATCTGTTCGAACGGCAGTTGCAGTTCCACACTGAGGAACCGCCGCACATTCGCCCAGGGAATGCGCCGGGCATATTTGATCCGGTTGTTCTCGAACAGGCGGCGGGTCGCCGGGCTCAGGTCGAACAACACGCGCTGGCCGTCGCACATGGTGGTTTCCGAACCGACCCGGGCTTCTTCCAGGCAGTAGAACCATTGCAGGTCGGGGTTGAACGGCAGGTTGCCATTTTCCCGGTGCAGGCCCATTTCCAGCAGGCCGGCATTGATTTCCGCGGTGTTGGCAGTGGACGCGGTACGCGCAGGGTCGAAAGTAACTTTCGACGAATGCGCACTGACGAAATCGTTGAATTCCTGCAAACCGTCACCGAAGTCGCGGTACACCACCATGCCACTGTGGGCGAGGTCGGCGTACAACTCCTGGGTGGATACCGACTCGGTCACTTTGGTGGCCGGCGATACCGAGTAGATGCACTCGAAACCATAACCTGGGGTGGGGTTACGGAAGTAATTGTGGATAACGGTTTGCGCAGTATTCGCAGACATGGGTTCGTTCCTCCTTGATCGATATTCGGCGCGGCTGCACCGAGTACGATCAAGTTAGGGGAAAACCCATGGGGGGTGGTTTTAACATTTCGAAATGCATTCGGAAAAATTAAAACCGGTTTTAAAACAACCTGTTGCGGCAATTAAAAAGCGTATTACGGATTATTTTCGGCGGCCGCCGCCTGCATCAGTTCGCGCAGCATGCGCAGGTCCTGGCTGCCCTTGCGCTCGCGGCACCAGATCATGTCGAGGGTGAAGGTCGGAAAGCCCAGCGGCGGCTCGAACACCTGCACGCCCTCGGGGATGGTCAGCAGCTTGACCAGCCGCGAGGGCAGGGCCAGGGTCGCCGGCAGCGTCGAGATGATGTTCAGGCAGGCGTGGTAGGTGTTGGCGCGGGCCACCACCATGCGCGAGCGGCCGATCTTCTCCAGCCAGCTGTCGACCATGTTCTTTTCCGAGATCCACGGCGTAGGGAACACCTGCGGCATCGAGCAGAACTCGTCGACGCTGAGGTTCGGCTCGTCGCTACTGCGGCGGATGCTGGTCAGGCAGACGAAGCTGTCGGTAAGGATCGGCTCCCATTCCAGCTCCGGGTGCATCTGGTGATAACCGGGACCGAAACCGATGGTCAGGTCGATATCGCCGGACAGCAGGCGGTCGACCGGCAGGTCGCGGCTGAGCCGGTCGACATGTAGCGAGACGTTCGGGTTGTTGCGGATCAACCGCTGCAAGGCCGTAGGCATCAGCGACAGCTCGAAATATTCCGGCGCACAGATACGCCAGACCTTGGCGATGCTGGAGATGCCCTCGGCGTTGATGTCCTCGGCGCAGCGGTTCACCGACTCGACCACCATGCGCAGGTATGGGTTGATCTTCTCGGCCTTGGTCGAGGCGGTAAGCACGCCATGCGAGGAGGCGAACAGCACGTCGTCGAAACAGGTCCGCAGCCGTTTGAGGCAGTAGCTGACGGTGGGCTGGCTGATGTTCATGATTTCCGCGGTGCGCTTGGCGCTGCGGTGCTCGAACAGGTTGAGGAATACCACGATGTCCTGCAGGTCCAGCTGTTTCAGATAATTGCTATGAAGCACACGCCTCTCCCTGGTTGGTAATACCGCATTCCGTTGCTGACGCCGCTTAGCTGGGCACCACTTCACCCGGCAGGCTGAGCATCACCTGCTTGAGCAATTCGGCCAGCTGGGCACGCTGCTCCGGCGCCAATGCCCCGAGCGCCACGTCCTGAATCTGCGTGTGCACGCCCACAGCCGACTCGATCAGCGCCAGACCCTGCGCCGTCAAGCCGACGTGCTGGCTGCGCCCATCATGCGGGTCGGGCACGCGGGCAATCAAGCCGGCGCTTTCCAGGCGCATCAGGCGGTTGGTCATCGCCCCCGAGGTGACCATCAGCGAACGGTACAACTGCGTCGGTGACAAACGATAGGGCTGGCCCGAACGGCGCAGGGTGGCCAGCACATCGAACTCGCCTTCCTTGAAGCCGAAGGTCATCAGCGCGTCGGCCCGCATTTTCTCCAGATGCTTCATCAGCCGCGACATACGCCCGAACACCAGCATGGTCGAGGCATCCAGCTCGGGCATCGCGGCCTGCCACTGGGCCACGACGAAATCCACATGATCGTCCAACTGCCACCTCTTGCCTGGTTTTGTCGATAAGTCGACAAGCCTATGCGCCAGGCCACGGCGCCGTCCAATCCGTGTACTGCACTTTTATGACTACCATGTATCTTAACGTTAAGTTATTTTGGCGACGCGCTTCATCAAGGACGACGACGGGAGACTGGCATGTCATTTTTTTTCCACGACCAGCAAGAGTATTACTACGCCGATTTCGGCCAGGGCGATCCGGTCGTGCTACTGCACGGCCTGGGCAACACCGGCCGCGCCTGGCTGCAACAAGTGCCGGCGCTGCTTGCCGCCGGTTACCGGGTAATCGTCCCGGACCTGGCCGGGCATGGCGCCTCGGCCGGCCTGCAGGCGCCGATGTCGCCGGCCATGCAGGCCAAGGCGATCATCCGTCTGCTGGAACATCTGGGCCTGGACTGCGCCGATATCGTCGGCCTGTCGCTGGGCGGCATGGTGGCTCTGGAGCTGACCATCGCCGCGCCCGAGGTAGTCAATCGGCTGGTGGTGGCCGGGACCTTCTACCGCCTCGACACGCCCAACGATCGCGGCATGCTCGACGACTGGTGTCAGGCCCTGGCCCAGCCGCATGGTTGCCTGAAGCGCTTCGAAGCGACCTGGCCGCTGCTGGTGGGCGAGCGCTTCATGGACACCGCCCAGGGCCTGGCGGCCTATCAGGCCTGGCACGCGCAGGCAGCCAAGGACAACCACAGCAATCACCTGCACTGGTGCGCCGGTTTGCGCGGCTACAACGTCGAGGCCGAGCTGGCCTCGATCCGCCGGCCGACCCTGGTGACCTATGCCGACCAGGACCGCATCAGCCCGCGGCGCATCTCCCGGCAGATCGCCGCGATGATCCCCAACAGCGAATGCGTGGGGATTGCCAACGACGGACACGTATTCAACGTGTCGGCCAGCGATGAGTTCAACCGTACGCTGGTCGGCTTCCTCGGCACTACGCACGCGGCGGGTTCGCCGCTCACCTCTTTTTCCGTGTAAAGGACTGCCATGAAAAATCCCACTGCACAAAGCCCGGTCTCTCACGGCTGGGTGATTCTGGTCATTTTGCTGGTCGGCTTGAACCTGCGGCCGATCCTCGCCGCCATCGGCCCGCTGCTGGCCGACATCCAGCAGGCCACGGGCCTCAGTAGCGGCGGTGCCGGGTTACTGACCACGCTGCCGGTGGTGGCCATGGGCATCTGCGCGTTGAGCGGCGCCTGGTTGCAGCGCAACCTCGGCGAAACCCGCGGGGTGGGCCTGGGCCTGGCGATCATTGGCGTGGCGTGTGCGCTGCGCTGGGTGTTCAACGATGCCGCCGGGTTGATCCTGACCGCCGGCCTTGGCGGCGCCGGGATCGCCCTGGTGCAGGCCTTGATGCCGGCTTACATCAAAGGCCATTACCCACAGCGTGCCGGGCAACTGATGGGCATCTTCACCACCGGAATCATGGGCGGTGCGGCGATTGCGGCGGCTTCGGCGTATCCACTGGCGCAAGGTAGCGGCTGGTCGGCGACGCTGGCCCTGGCGGCGCTGCCGGCGTTGCTCGGGGTGCTGGTGTGGGTGCTGTGCGCAACGCGGGCGAGCACTTCGGCGGGCAAGGCGGCGGTGTCGCTGCCGTTGCGTTCGGCGCGGGCCTGGTTGCTGATGGTGTTCTTCGGCATTGGCACCGGGGCGTACACACTGGTGCTGGCGTGGTTGCCGCCGTTTTACGTGCAACTGGGCTGGAGTGCTTCGGACAGTGGTTACCTGCTGGGTGCGTTGACGCTTACCGAGGTGGTGGCCGGGTTGATCGTGTCGTTCTGCATCGGCAAGTTCCCGGACCGCCGGGTGCCGCTGATTGTGGTGTTGCTGCTGTTGCTGGCGGGGTTGGCGTGTCTGATCCTGGCGCCGTTGCCATTGGCGTTGTGGGCGGCGTTGTTGCTGGGGCTGGGGATCGGGGCGTTGTTCCCGCTGTCATTGATCGTGACCATCGACCATGCCGTGGATGCGCCGAGTGCCGGGGCGTTGCTGGGGTTTGTACAAGGCGGTGGGTATTTGATCGCCAGTACCATGCCGTATGTGGCTGGGCTGATCCGTGATCACTCGTCGAGCTTGCAGCAGGCGTGGGTGGCGATGGGGCTGGGGGTGTTGCTGTTGTTGGTGCTGGCGTTGTATCTGAGGCCTGGGTTGAAGATCAGCGAGGCACGAATGGTGGCGGCCTGACGGGCCTCATCGCGGGACGAGCCCGCGATGAGACCCCACCGATGTCACTCAGCCGGCTTCTTCAACTTCGGATTGGGGAAAAACTGCACCGTCTGCACACTCGGCTTCGCCGCCGCAGGCTGCGCCTGGTTAACCCGAGTGCCCAATTCCTTGGGCACCGACAACCCCTGCTCATTGAGGGTGTCGCTGAACCCGCACGCCACGCACTCACGGTGCGGAACACCCTCCTCGTTCCACATCATCAGCTTGTCCGGCTCGCTGCACGCCGGGCAGACCGCCCCGGCAATGAAGCGTTTCTTGGTCTTGCTCATGCCGCCTGTTCCTCGCTCAAACCACAATGGCGCAACAGTGCATCGATCGACGGCTCACGCCCACGGAAGTCGACGAACAGCCGCATCGGCTCCTGCGAACCACCCCGCGCCAGAATCGCTTCACGGAACGCGCGGCCCGTCTCGGCATTCAACACACCTTCTTCCTCGAACCGCGAGAACGCGTCCGCCGACAACACTTCAGCCCACTTGTAGCTGTAGTAACCGGCCGCGTAACCGCCAGCAAAAATATGCGCAAAGCTGTTCGGGAAGCGGTTGTACGCCGGTGGACGCATCACCGACACCTCGTCGCGCACGCCTTCGAGCACTTCCAGCACGCTGCGGCCATCGCCATGGCTGGCATGCAGTTCGAAGTCGAACAGCGAGAACTCCAGCTGGCGCACCATCATCAGCCCGGACTGGAAGTTCTTCGCCGCCAGCATCTTCTCCAGCAGATCCTGCGGCAACGCTTCGCCACTTTCGTAATGCCCGGAAATCAGCGCCAGGCCCTCAGGCTCCCAGCACCAGTTTTCCATGAACTGGCTCGGCAGCTCGACCGCATCCCAGGCCACGCCGTTGATGCCCGACACGCCCGCATGCTCGATACGGGTCAGCAGGTGATGCAGGCCATGGCCAAACTCGTGGAACAGCGTGGTCACTTCATCGTGGGTCAGCAGCGCAGGCTTGCCGGGCGCGGCCGGGGTGAAGTTGCACACCAGGTTCGCCACCGGGCTCTGCAGGCTGCCAGCCTCGGTACGACGACGGTCGCGGGCGCCGTCCATCCAGGCGCCGCCACGCTTGTTGGCGCGCGCATACAGGTCGAAGAAGAAGCGCCCGACGTGCTCGCCGTGCTCCTTGATCTCGAACAGGCGCACATCCGGGTGCCAGCTATCGAAGCCCTTCAGCTCGGCAATCTCGATGCCGTATAGGCGCTGAACGATGGCGAACAGGCCGGACAGCACCTTGTCGATCGGGAAGTAGGCGCGCAGGGTTTCCTGGGAAACGCTGTAACGCTGCTCACGCAGCTTCTCGCCAAAGTAGCCGCTGTCCCAGCTTTGCAGGTCGCTGGTGCCTTGCTCGGCGGCATACGCCTTGAGCTGAGCCAGGTCCTGGGCGGCGAACGGTTTGCTGCGCGTGGCCAGGTCACGCAGGAAGCTCAGCACCTGGTCGCTGGACTCGGCCATTTTGGTTGCCAGGCTCAGCTCGGCGAAGTTGGCGTAGCCAAGCAGCGTGGCCAGCTCCTGACGCAGGTCGAGAATCTCGCGCATCACCGGGCCGTTGTCGAATGTGCCGGCATTCGGCCCTTGATCGGAGGCGCGGGTGCAGTAGGCGGCGTAGATCTCTTCGCGCAGCGCACGGTCGCTGGCGTAGGTCATGACCGCGTAATAGCTCGGGAACTCCAGGCTGATCAGCCAGCCGTCGAGGCCTTTGGCCGCGGCCGCGGCCGCCATCTGCGCCTTGGCCGAATCGGTCAGGCCGGCCAGTGCCGATTCGTCGGTAACGTGCTTGGTCCAGGCCTGGGTCGCGTCGAGCAGCTGGTTGGAGAAGCGGCTGCCCAGCTCGGACAGCTTGCTCTGCACCTCGGCATAGCGTTTCTGCTGGTCGGCCGGCAGGTCGATACCCGACAGGCGGAAATCGCGCAGGGCGTGGTCGAGAATAGTCTTTTGCGCCACATCGAAGCCGGCGGCTTCGTCGCTGGCAGCCAGGGCCTCGTAGGCCTGGAACAATTCGCGGTTCTGCCCCAGCTCGGTGGCGTAGGCGCTCAGCGCCGGCAGGCAGGACTCATAGGCTTCGCGCAGCTCGGCGCTGTTGCACACCGCATTGAGGTGGCTGACCGGGCTCCAGGCGGCGCCCAGGCGGTCGTTAAGCTCGTCCATCGCCAGCACCAGGCCAGCCCAGGTCGGCTGTTGGCCCTGGTTTTTGAGAATCTCGGCAATGGCGGTACGGTTGTCGGCCAGGATCTGTTCAATCGCCGGCAGCACGTGCTCGGCGCGGATTGCCGAGAAGGGCGGCAGGTCATAGGACTGCAGAAGCGGGTTGTTCGCACTCACGGTTGGACACCTTGGCAGAAGAAACACCAGCCCATCTTAATTACAATCGACGCCGACCGCAGCTATCAGCCTTAGAGAGAGATGCTATTCATGGCCATTCGCACCTTCCAGAACCATACGCCGCGCCTCGGCGCGCGGGCATTCGTCGACCGCAGCGCGGTGGTGCTGGGCGATGTCGAGCTCGGCGAAGACAGCTCGGTGTGGCCGTTCACGGTGATTCGCGGCGACATGCACCGCATCCGCATCGGCGCGCGCACCAGCGTGCAGGACGCCAGCGTGCTGCACATCACCCACGCCGGCCCGTTCAACCCGGACGGCTTCCCGCTGCTGATCGGCGACGACGTGACCATCGGCCATAAGGTCATGCTCCACGGCTGCACCCTGGGCAACCGGATTCTGGTCGGCATGGGCAGCACGATCATGGACGGCGCCATCGTCGAAGACGAAGTGATCATCGGCGCCGGCAGCCTGGTGCCGCCGGGCAAACGCCTGGAAAGCGGCTTTCTCTACGTCGGCAGCCCGGTGAAACAGGCCCGGCCGCTCACCGACAAGGAGCGCGCGTTCTTCCCCTACAGCGCCAGCAACTACGTAAAACTCAAGGACCAGCACCTGGCCGAAGGCTACGACCAGCCCGCGTGATGTTATCCACAGCCCTTTGCGAGACCGCCATGCACCAGCAGAACATTCTTTTCGACCTCGACGGCACGCTCACCGACCCGCGCGAGGGCATCACCCGTTCGATCCAGTACGCCCTGGCCAAGCTCGGTATCGACGAGCCGGACCTGACCAAGCTCGAACACTTCATCGGCCCGCCGCTGCTGCAGGCGTTCCAGCAGTTCTATGGCTTCGACGAAGCCAAGGCCTGGGACGCGCTGAATTTCTACCGCGAGCGCTTCAAGGTCAGCGGCCTGTACGAGAACCTGGTGTTCGACGGCATCGGCGCGCTGCTCGGCGACCTGCAAGGGCAGGGCCGCACGCTGTACATCGCCACGGCCAAGCCGTGGATCTACGCTCGCGAGATTGCCCGGCACTTCGATTTTGCCAAGCACTTCAAGGTGATCTACGGCAGCGAGCTGGACGGCACCCGCACCAACAAGGTCGAACTGATCCGCCACCTGCTCGACGAAGAACGCCTCGACCCGGCGCAAACGCTGATGATCGGCGACCGCAAGCACGACCTGATCGGCGCGCACAGCAACGGCCTGCAAGCGGTGGCGGTCGGTTACGGTTTCGGCAGTTTCGAGGAGCTCACGGCCCAGGCGCCGGCCTATCACGTGGCCAGCGTCAGCGAACTGCACCAGGCGTTCCTGCGTCCTCAGTGAAGCGCCAGCAGTGTCTCGAAGCGGGCGCTCTGTTCATCCCCGACCCGCGGGCGCGGCCAACCTGGCCAGCGCGTCGCGCCGCGCGGCCAGAGGTAACTCGCCTAGCGTACGAGCACGTCGGTAGAAAGTATTCCAGTCCCCCTGCGCCTGCCTGAACAACGCGGCAAATGCCGGCACCCACTGATCGTAGAGGCCGAACGGCAGCAGCTTGGCGTTGTTCAGCGGCGCGTTGATCCAGGCATCGAAACGCTTGTCGCCGGCCCATTGGCTATCGCGCACCTGCCGATACTCCTGGCGCAGGCGCTCGAACTCGGCCTGCTTGCCGGCGCGCATGGCATCGGGCGCCAGCGCCTGGGCATACAAGGCCTTGAGCCGGGCGCGGCTGGCCAACACCAGCGCAACGAACTGGTCGCGCTGCCGCT
Organism: Pseudomonas sp. SDI; assembly: GCF_003105155.1. Taxonomy (GTDB): domain Bacteria; phylum Pseudomonadota; class Gammaproteobacteria; order Pseudomonadales; family Pseudomonadaceae; genus Aquipseudomonas. Next base: position 65,461 of record NZ_QETK01000024.1, read on the forward strand.
CGGCGCCCGCCGGCAACGGCGCCAGCCCACGCGCGGCACGCCATTGGCGGGTGCCTTCCTGCTCGACAAAGGTGGCAAACGACTCGTTGAACTCGCTGTCGTCCTTCACATACAGCTGCTGGTGCGCCAGCTCGTGGAAAATCAGCGTGGCCAGGCGTTCGTCGCCCCAGCCAAGCATGGTGTTGAGGATCGGGTCGTCGAACCAGCCCAGGGTCGAATAGGCCTCGACGCCGCCGACATACACGTCCATCCCTGCCAGCCTCTGCAGCGCCGCCGCCCCGCGTGCGGCGCCCTGGCGGTAATAGCCGCGGTAGGCCACGCAGCCGGCAATCGGGAAGCAGTGGGTCTGTGCATCGAGGGAAAACTCCGCCGTGGCGAACACGTTCCACACCACGAACGGCCGGCCGATGTCGGCGTACACCCGGTAGCTGCGGTTGTCCGGCAGCTTCAACTGCCTGCTGGCAAACTCCCGCGCCTGCTGCGAGCGAGCCAGATGCTGGCGCAGGCTGGCGGCGCGCGAGGGGTCGGCCACCACCTCGGCCACCGGCGTACGCGCCCGCAACAGTTGCCATTGGCCGCCGGCCAGCTGGCTGTAGTAGCCCACGCTGCTGCAACCGTTCAGCAGGCCGAGCAGCAGCAGGGGAACCAAACGCAGAAAAACGCGGTCGAGTGCCCCAGGACATGAGCGCAGCAAAAGAACAAATCGAATCATGCGTCGGTGGTCTCGTCTGGCCGCAGTGCTCATTGGCCTCAAGACTATCCTGCCCGCCCGGAGTTTTGCCATGCGAACCCTGCTCGTTGCCAGCACCGTTCTGGCCCTCGCCGGCCAGCGCTACCAACTGGAAGCCGGCAGCATCGGCTTCCGGCCGTGGGCCAAACTCTACGACGAGCAGCGCAAGCTGGTCGGTACCGGCTTACCGGCAGGCTGCCAGCGCACCTGAGCCCACGAATGGCGCTATGCTTGAGCTTTGTCGCCCACCCGTGGAGATTGCCATGCGCCAGCCCGCGATGCTGATCGCTTTCAGTGCACTGGGGGCTTGCGCCAGCCCGCTGCCGCCAGTGGATAGCAAACAGGCCTGGATCGACCTGTACACCGTCACCCCCGGCAAAGTGCTGATGGCCGACCGCCTCGACGGCGAGCGGCTGAACGACGGGCGTTACTTCCAGGTCACGCCGGGCAAGCACGAACTGACCGTGCGCTTCGACTTCGAAGTGTATTCCGGCGGTTTCTCGGTCGATCCCACCGAACGCACCTGCTACCTGAAAATCCGCTACGACGGCTTCGAAGCCGGCCAGCGCTATCGCCTCGAAGCGCGCGCGCCGGCCATGCTGCCGTCGGCCTACCTGTACAACGCACAGCGCCAGGTGGTGGCCGAAGAAGACCACAACGTGTACTGCGTGCCGTAAGGCTTAGCGGTCGTTCTTCTGGTAGATGATTTTCCTGGTGCCGCCGTCGCAGCTGCCCACCACCATGTTCTGGTCGTGGACCTCGGCGTTCGGGACGATTTCCAGGGTGTACGACGTGACGCCCTTGGCCTGGATCTTCGCTTCGATCTCTGCCTTGAGCGCTTCGCAGGGTTTTGGCGCGGCCAGCGCGCCAGCGACCAGCGTCGAAGCCAGCAGGGCGATTGCGATACGGATCATCGGGGACTGCTCCTTGTGACGGCAGGCGCGGGGTTCGCGCCGTTACCTAGCATTCAGAGGCGGCCCCGTGCGGCAAGTTCAAGCCGATTGCGAGGCGCGGCATTGAATCGCCGCGAAGTGCCCATACAGAGAAGGAAAGGCTGCCCAGGCAGCCAACCGATTGCTCAGGAGATGCACACACCGATGAAGCGCCTCGCGGACCTCAAGATTTCCACCCTCGACCTGGTGCCGGTGCGCCAGGATCAAGGCCCGGCGCAAGCCCTGCGCAATTCCCTGGACCTGGCCCGGCACGTCGAAAAGTTCGGCTACAACCGTTTCTGGGTGGCCGAACACCACAACATGGACGGCATCGCCAGTTCGGCGACGGCGGTGCTGCTCGGCTACCTGGCCGGCGGCACCTCGACCCTCCGTGTCGGCGCCGGCGGAGTGATGTTGCCCAACCATGCACCGCTGGTGATCGCCGAGCAGTTCGGCACCCTGGCCAGCCTCTATCCGGACCGCATCGACCTGGGCCTGGGCCGGGCACCGGGCGCCGACCAGCTGACCGCCCGTGCGCTGCGCCGCGAGCGTTCGGGCAGCGCCGACGACTTCCCCGACGACGTCGAGGAACTGGTGCGCTACCTAGCACCGCGTACCCCTGAGCAAAAAGTGATCGCCGTACCGGGGCATGGCACCGAGGTGCCGATCTGGCTGCTCGGGTCGAGCCTGTTCAGCGCCCAACTGGCCGGGATGCGTGGCTTGCCGTATGCATTCGCCTCGCACTTTGCGCCGCGCTACCTGCACGAGGCGATCCGCATCTACCGCGATCACTTCCAGCCCTCGGCGGTGCTCGACAAACCGTACGTGATGCTCGGCGTGCCGATGGTCGTGGCCGACAGCGACGAGCGTGCCGATTACCTGGCCACTTCGGTGTATCAGCGGATTCTGGCGTTGATGCGCGGGCAGAGCCTGATGCAGCAAGCGCCGGTGGCGACGATGGACGGGCTATGGCTGCCGCATGAGCGCGAGGCGGTGGCCAGCTTCCTCGGCCTGGCGATGATCGGCAGCCCGCAGAAGGTCAAGGCCAAGGTAGAAGTGTTGCTGGAGCAGACCGGGGCGGATGAGCTGATCTTTACCTGTGATCTGTATGAGCATGCGGATCGCGTGCGCTCGTACCAGTTGCTGGCTGAGGCGGTGCTGGGCCGTTGAGGGCCTCATCGCGGGACGAGCCCGCTCCCACACCGAACCACTGTGGGAGCGGGCTCGTCCGGCGATAGGTTCACCACCTTAACCGCGGCGATAGACAATCTCTTTGGTGCCACCCTCACAGGTACCCACCACCTTGCCCGCCGGGTCGCCCTTGTTGACGATTTCCAGGGTGTAGCCCTTCACGCCCTTGGCATCGAGCTTGGCGGCAATCTCGCTTTTCAGTGCTTCACACGGTTTGCCCGCCGCCAGCGCCGTCCCGGCCAGCACCATCAAACCTGCCGCTACTACCAACGTCTTCATCGATCGCTTTCCTTGTGGAGATAAAAAAGACCGGCCCATCAGCTATTGGCAATGCGGAAGCCCACTTTCAGGGTGACCTGAAAATGCGCCGCCTTGTTGTCCTTGATGTGGCCGCGGGTGTCGACTACTTCAAACCATTCCAGGTGCTTGATGCTTTTGCCGGCCTCGGCCAGCGCATTGTTGATCGCCTCCTCAATGCTGGTCGGCGACGAGCCGACGAGTTCGATTTTCTTGTAGGTGTGGTGATCGGTCATGGCGGTTCTCCTTGAAGGTTCGCATTGAGCCTAGCAGCGCCTGGTAGGTTTACCTGTGTGGGTAAATGCCGCAGAAAAGTTCGATCCACCCGCACTTTCGCGCCGCCGTGCAGTCGGAACCTAGACACCTACTCACCCTGAAGGAGCGTCACCATGGCCAATAGCTCGCTACGCAAAGCCTCGCTGCAGAGTATGGAAGCGGAAATCGAAAGCCTGCTCAAATCGCTGGAAAGCCTGAAGGACGATGCCTCGGACGAGTCGCGCAAGACCCTCAAAGTGCTCAAGGGCAACGCCGAGAATGCCTTGCGCCATTCCCGTCACCTGCTCAGCGACGCCTATGAGGAAGTGAAAACCAAGACCCGCCAGACCGGCATCGCCACCCGCGACTATGCCCAGGAGCACCCCTGGACCACCGCCGGGGTTGCCGTTGGCGCGCTGGGCCTGCTGGCCGCCTACCTGCTGTGCAAACGCGGCGACTAATCGGCCTGCCGTGCCAGCTCGGCGCGCAGCCATTGCGCCAGCTGGGCGGCGCGCCCGTCGGCGGCGCGGCGCGGCACCCATAGCGCCAGCGCCGCCTCGGTCGGGCAGAAGCCCCACGGCGCCGCCAGGCGCCCGGCGCGCAGATCGTCGGCCACCAGCGGTTGCGGAGCAATCGCCACCCCTAGGCCGGCGACCGCCGCTTCCAGCAAATAATACAAATGCTCGAAATTTTGCCCGTATTTCAGCGCCTGGGCGGCGATGCCTTGTTGCCGGGCCCAGTCCGGCCAGGCTTGCGGCCGCGAGGTGGTCTGCAGCAGCGCCTCCTCGGCCAGGGCCCTGGCCGGAGCGCCCTGCAAACGCTCGAAGCCGGCAAAGTGCGGGCTGAGTACCGGGCCGATGCGCTCCTGCGCCAGCACATGCACCTGCATGTCTGCCGGCCACGGCGGTTCGGCGAACACCAGCAACGCATCCAGCCCCGGCCGGCGCGGGTCGAGGTCGCCTTCGCCGGCCGACAGGTGCAGGCGTAGCTCCGGCAGGTCGGCCTGCAAGCGTCCCAGCCGGGGAATGAACCAGCGCGCCAACAGGCTGCCGGAACAGCCCAGCACGAACGGCGCATCGGCGCTGTCCTGGCTCAGCTCGGCGCAGACGTTGCGCAGGCGCTCGAAGGCATCGCTGCTGACATCGCGCAGGCGTTGCCCGGCATCTGTGAGTTTCAGGCCACGCCCATCCTTGACGAACAGCGCCACCCCAAGATGCTCTTCGAGCACCTTCAACTGCCGGCTGACTGCACCGTGGGTAACGTGCAGCTGTTCGGCGGCCTGGCTGACACTGTTGAGCCGGGCGGTGGCCTCGAAGGCCCGCAGGGCATTGAGCGGGGGCAGTTCCCTGGACATATGACGTGTGAGTTTTCCTGACAGGTTGTGGCGATCTTATCGGTTTTCAGCCGGGCGTGTCGTGGTTAGAGTAGACCCATCGTCAGCCCATACCACGCCCTGGAGCGACCCATGACCCAGACCAACCTTCGCAGCGGCCCCGACGCCAACGGCCTGTTTGGCGCATTTGGCGGCCGCTACGTGGCAGAAACCCTGATGCCGCTGGTGCTCGACCTGGCCCGCGAATACGATGCGGCCAAGGCCGACCCGGAATTCCTCGAGCAGCTGGCCTACTTCCAGCGCGACTACATCGGCCGGCCGAACCCGCTGTACTTCGCCGAGCGCCTCACCGAACACTGCGGCGGTGCGAAGATCTTCTTCAAGCGTGAAGAACTCAACCACACCGGCGCGCACAAGGTGAACAACTGCATCGGCCAGGTGTTGCTGGCCAAGCGCATGGGCAAGAAACGCCTGATCGCCGAAACCGGCGCCGGCATGCACGGCGTGGCCACGGCCACCGTGGCCGCGCGCTTCGGTCTGCCTTGCGTGATCTACATGGGCGCCACCGACATCGAGCGCCAGCAGGCCAACGTGTTCCGCATGAAGCTGCTGGGCGCCGAGATCGTGCCGGTGACGGCCGGCACCGGCACCCTGAAAGACGCCATGAACGAAGCGCTGCGCGACTGGGTGACCAACGTCGATGACACCTTCTACCTGATCGGTACCGTGGCCGGCCCACACCCGTACCCAGCGATGGTTCGCGACTTCCAGTCGATCATCGGCAAGGAAACCCGCGCCCAGCTGCAAGAGAAGGAAGGGCGCCTGCCCGACAGCCTGATCGCCTGTGTGGGCGGCGGCTCCAACGCCATGGGCCTGTTCCATGACTTCCTCGACGACCGCAGCGTGCAGATCATCGGCGTCGAAGCCGGTGGCCATGGCGTCGACACCGACAAGCACGCCGCCAGCCTCAACGGCGGTGTACCGGGCGTGCTGCACGGCAACCGCACCTACCTGCTGCAGGACAATGACGGCCAGATCACCGACGCCCACTCGATTTCCGCCGGCCTGGACTACCCCGGCATCGGCCCGGAACACGCCTGGTTGCATGAGATCGAGCGCGTCGAGTACGTGAGCATCACCGACGACGAAGCGCTGGCAGCGTTCCACCGCACCTGCCGCCTGGAAGGCATCATCCCGGCGCTGGAAACCTCCCACGCCTTGGCCGAAGCCATCAAGCGTGCACCGACCCTGCCCAAGGATCACCTGATGGTGGTGTGCCTGTCCGGGCGTGGCGACAAAGACATGCAAACCGTAATGAGCCATATGGCCGCGCAGGAGAAGCAGGCATGAGCCGTCTTGAACACCGTTTCGCCGCGCTGAAGGCCGAAGGCCGCGCGGCGCTGGTTACCTTCGTTACTGCCGGCGACCCCGGCTACGACGCCTCGCTGGCGATCCTCAAGGGCTTGCCGGCGGCCGGTGCCGACGTGATCGAGCTGGGCATGCCGTTCACCGACCCGATGGCCGATGGCGTAGCGATTCAGCTGGCCACCCTGCGAGCGCTGGAGGCCGGGCAGACCCTGGCGAAAACCCTGCAGATGGTCCGCGAGTTCCGGCTGGATAACCAGACCACGCCGATCGTACTGATGGGTTACTACAACCCGATCCACCGCTTTGGCGTGGAGGCCTTCGTGGCCGAGGCCAAGGAGGCCGGTGTCGATGGCTTGATCATCGTCGACCTGCCGCCGGAGCACGATGCCGAGCTGGCCAGCCCGGCGCAGGCCGCGGGCATCGACTTCATTCGCCTGACCACGCCGACCACCGACGACATGCGTCTGCCGCGGGTGCTGGAGCGCAGCTCGGGGTTTGTCTACTACGTCTCGGTGGCCGGGGTGACCGGTGCCGGTTCGGCGACCACCGAACATGTCAGCGAAGCGCTGGCGCGCCTGCGGCGGCATACCGATCTGCCGGTGAGCGTTGGCTTCGGTATCCGTACCCCGGAGCAGGCGGCGGCGATTGCGCGACTGGCCGAGGGCGTGGTGGTGGGTTCGGCACTGGTCGACAAGATCGCCCAGGCAGCAAACGCCGAGCAGGCCGTGGGCGACGTGCTGGAGCTGTGCTCGGCGCTGGCGCAGGGCGTGCGTGGGGCGCGCAAGGCGTGATAGCGCGCTGAGTTCATCGCCGGCCTTGCCGGCGATGAAGCCACCACCACTCAACTGAAAATCGACAGGTCCAGCGGCCGCACTGCCCCCATCCAGATGGCGTAGTCGCGGTGATCCGCCAGTTCATCCCCGGTCAACGGGTGCAGAAACACCACCAGGCCCTTGCGATACAACGCCAACCACGGCAACACCACCCCGACCACCTCCGGCCCGAATGCCAGCTGGCAGCTCCAGTCCGGGTGTGGCCCGACCGGCTTCTGGTGCATGCGCCCCATGCTCACCGGAAACAGCGCCGCCGCCTCCTCGCACAAGGCCCGCGCCTGCGCCATGCTCGATGCATCGTAATAAACGTGGGCGTGATAGCCCTTGATCCTTTGCACCGTCACGCCCTCTCAAACCAGTTGCCCCGACTATACAAGCCGCCACCGTCGTCGTCTGCCAAGCCCGCCCCCACAGTGGGTTGCGGTGCTCTGGTGGGAGCGTGCTCGTCCCGCGATGAGGCCCTCGACCTCAGCTCCGCGCCAACTGCCGGCGTAACTCATCCAGCACCGGCCCGGTGTCCGGCCGGACCCCGCGCCAGATGAAGAACGCTTCCGCCGCCTGCTCCGCGAGCATACCCAGCCCATCCAGCACCTTGGCCGCGCCATGCTCGGTGGCCCACTGGCAGAACGGCGTCGGCGCCTTGCCGTACATCATGTCGTAGCACACCGTCACATCCGGCTGGATCAGGCTCGGCGCAATCGGTGGCAACTCGCCGGCCAGGCTCGCCGAGGTGGCATTGACGATCAGGTCCACCGGCTCTTGCAGCCAGCCGAAGCCACTGGCGGCCACCGGTCCCAGATCGGCGAATTCGCGTGCCAGTTGCTCGGCCTTTTCCACCGTGCGGTTGGCGATCACCAGCGACAGCGGCCGCTGCGCCAGCATCGGCTCCAGCACCCCACGCACCGCACCACCGGCACCCAGCAGCAAAATGCGCTTGCCGGCCAGGCTCACCCCGGCGTTGACCATCAGGTCGCGCACCAGCCCGGCGCCGTCGGTGTTGTCGCCCTGCAAGCGGCCATCGGCCAGCTTGCTCAGGGTGTTTACCGCACCCGCGCGCTGGGCGCGAGGGGTCAGGCTGTCGACCAGGCGGAATGCCTCTTCCTTGAACGGCACGGTGACGTTGGCGCCCAGGCCCTGCTTGAAGAAGCCCAGGGCACAGGGGGTGAAATCGTCCAGCGGTGCCAGCAGGGTGTCGTACTCCAGCTGCTGGCCGGTCTGGGCGGCGAACAGCCGATGGATCAGCGGCGACTTGCTGTGGCCGATCGGGTTGCCGAATACAACGTACTGGTCCATTTCACGCACTTCCTGAAGGCAAGTTATCCACAAGGGGAGATCAGTGGCCGGCTTTTTCCAGGCCCAGCCAGTCGCGGTCCTGCAGGAAGTAATCGGTCAGGCGGGCCTCTTCGCTGCCAGGTGCGGCCTTCCAATCGTAACCCCAACGCACCTGCGGCGGCAGCGACATGAGGATCGACTCGGTGCGCCCGCCCGACTGCAGGCCGAACAGCGTGCCACGGTCGTACACCAGGTTGAATTCGACGTAGCGACCGCGCCGGTATTCCTGGAACTCGCGCTGCTCAGGGGTATAGGCCGTGGCCTTGCGCCGCTGGACGATTGGCAGGTAGGCCGCGATGTAGGCATCGCCAATGGCGCGGATGAAGGCGAAGCAGGTGTCGAAGTCCCACTCGTTCAGGTCGTCGAAGAACAAGCCGCCAATGCCGCGCGGCTCGCCACGGTGCTTGAGGTGGAAGTAGCGGTCGCACCAGGCCTTGTATTTCGGGTACACGTCGGCACCGAACGGCGCGCAGGCCTGCTCGGCCACACGGTGCCAATGGATACAGTCTTCTTCGTTGGCATAGTACGGGGTGAGGTCGAAGCCGCCGCCAAACCACCAGACCGCTTCTTCGCCTTCCTTCTCGGCGATGAAGAAGCGCACGTTGGCGTGGGACGTCGGCACGTGCGGGTTGTGCGGGTGAATCACCAGCGACACGCCAAGGGCCTCGAAGCCACGTCCGGCCAGCTCCGGGCGGTGGGCACTGGCCGACGGTGGCAGGCCGCTGCCGAAGACGTGGGAGAAGTTCACCCCGCCTTTCTCGATGATCTTGCCGTCGCCGATCACCCGCGTACGCCCACCGCCACCCGCTTCACGGGCCCAGGCATCCTCGACGAAACGGGCGCCGCCGTCTTCGCTTTCGAGCGCGGCACAAATCCGGTCTTGCAGGTCGAGCAGGTACGCTTTAACGGCTTCGGTGCGGCTAGTCATCAGGTCACCTTGAAACGGGCTAAGGCCGGACCAGGCGCGGGCCGGCGACAAATTCGGCGCGTAGCATACCACCGGGGGCAGGGCGCCCGCAGTTGACGGCGATCAAGCAAAGGCGTCCGATAAGGGCCTTCGCGCAATCGAGAGAGGAAAGTGCAAATGGCCAAGCGTATCCAGTTCAGCCAGCTAGGCGGCCCCGAGGTGCTCCAGCTGGTCGACGTCGAGCCCGTCGCCCCAGGCCCGCAGCAGGTACGCGTGCGCAATCGGGCCATCGGCCTGAACTTCATCGATACCTACTTCCGTAGCGGCGTATACATACCGCCGGCGCTACCGTCCGGGATCGGCACCGAAGGCGCCGGGGAAGTCGACGCGGTGGGCGAGGGCGTCAGCCATCTGCAGGTTGGCGACCGCGTTGCCTATGCCGGCGGGCCGCTGGGTGCCTACAGCGAACTGCACGTGCTGCCGGCGGCGAACCTGGTGAAGCTGCCCGAGCGCATCAGCTTCGAACAGGCGGCGGCAGTGATGCTCAAGGGCCTGACCGTGCAGTACCTGCTGCGCCAGACCTACGCTGTGCAGCCGGGCGAAATCATTCTGTTCCATGCCGCGGCCGGGGGCGTTGGCTCGCTGGCCTGTCAGTGGGCCAGGGCACTGGGGGCCAAGCTGATCGGCACGGTGAGTTCGCCGCAGAAGGCGGCGCGGGCCAAGGCGCTGGGCGCGTGGGAAACCATCGACTACAGCCATGAGGATGTGGCGCAGCGGGTGCTGGAGCTGACCGACGGCAAGAAGTGCCCGGTGGTGTATGACGGCGTGGGTCAGGACACCTGGCTGACCTCGCTGGACTGTCTGGCACCGCGCGGCCTGATGGTGAGCTTCGGCAATGCGTCGGGGCCGGTGACCGGGGTGAACCTCGGCGTGCTGGCGCAGAAGGGCTCGCTGTATGTCACCCGGCCGACGCTGGCCAGCTACGCGAACAACGCGCAGAACACCCAGGCGATGGCCGATGAACTGTTTGCGATGATCGCCAGTGGCAAGCTGGTGGTGGATATCCAGCAGACGTATCCACTGAGCGAAGCGGCCCGGGCGCAGACCGAGCTGTCGGCGCGGCGGACGGTGGGGTCTACGGTGCTGCTACCGTGAGATAGGTAGGGAATTCATCGCGGAGCCCGCTCCCACAGGAAATCACGGTGCCGTTGTGGGAGCGGGCTCGTCCCGCGATAAGGCCCGCAGGGCCTTCAGCCCGCCCTGACAACCTCACCCGTGGCCAGGTCACGGATCACGCTAGGGTTCTTCCTCCCCCCCAGCGCCCCGCCCAGCACCAGATCAAGCTGCCCGCGGAAATACTGCTCCACGCGCAACCGGGTCTTCGCCGCCGGCCGCCCTTGCGGGTTGGCCGAGGTCGAAATCAACGGCCCGACCAGCGCGCACAGATCGCGCACCACCGGATGATCGCTGACCCGCAGCGCCACCGTGTCATGCACCCCGGTCACCCACTCCGGCAACAGGTTCTGGTGCGGCACCAGCCAGGTATTCGGCCCCGGCCAGGTGCTGGCCATGCGGTCCATCCAGGTTTGCGGGAAATCCTCGAAAAGGAAATCGAACTGGCGGATGTTGTCGGCCACCAGGATCAGCCCTTTATCCACAGAGCGCGACTTGATCGCCAACAGCCGATCCACCGCCTCTTCATTCCACGGGTCACAGCCCAGGCCCCAGACCGCCTCGGTCGGATAGGCAATCACCGCACCTGCCCGAATTTCGCGTGCGGCTTGTTGCACACGCCAACTGTTCACCATTTTGCTGTCACTCCGCGTATTAAGGCTGATGAGCAGTGTACTTAGCCCGGCCGGGCAAACCAACGTCCGGCTTCATTGCTGACCCGCCCCGCCAGTTCCAGCTCGGTCAAGCTGGCCAGCACCCGCGCCAGCGGCTGCCCGCTAGACCGTGCCAGGCCTTCGCTGGTCTGCGGCGCCGCCTGCAACAGCGCCAGCAACGGATGCTGTGGCACAGGCTCAGGCGCAGACGCCAGGTGCTGCCAGCCGCGCAGGCTTTCGAGGATCTGCCCGACGTGCTCTACCAGCAGCGCACCGTCGCGGATCAGTTGATGACAGCCCTTGGCCCCCGGATGGTGAATCGAGCCGGGAATCGCATACACCTCGCGCCCCTGTTCCGCCGCCAGCCGTGCGGTGATCAGCGAGCCGCTGGCCAGGCTCGCCTCCACCACCAGCACGCCCAGCGACAAGCCGCTGATGATGCGGTTGCGCCGCGGGAAGTTGGCCGCCTGCGGCCCGGCGTTCAGCGGAAACTCCGAGACCACCGCGCTGCCGCTTGCCGCCATGGCCTTGGCCAGCGCCTGATGCCGCTGTGGATAAAAATTTTCCAGGCCGGTGCCAAGCACGCCGACCGTCTGCCCGCCAGCGTCCAGCGCCGCCTGATGCGCCGCCCCATCGACGCCCAACGCCAGCCCGCTGGTGATGACGAAACCGGCCTGGGCGAGCGCTCGCGAAAACGCCGCGGCGGTGTCCAGCGCCGGGCGCGAGGCACGCCGGCTGCCGACAATCGCCAGCTGCGGGCGCTCCAGAATGCTCGGCTCGCCTGCCACGAACAGCAGCGGCGGCGCCCCCTCAAGTTCCGCGAGCAAGGCCGGGTAGGCGGCCTCGTCCCACATCAGTAAATGCTGGCCCGGCCGCTCTAGCCAGGCCATCGCAGCGCTGGCGCAAGCGCGCACGTCGGGGCTGCGGCGGGCCGCGCTGCTGGCCTCGGGCAGGCCCAGCGCGTGCCAGGCCGGCGCCGGCGCACTGAGCGCCGCCGAGGCGCTACCAAAGGCGTGCAGCAGCGTACGAAAACGCCGTGGGCCGACGTCGGGCAAACAGTGCAGGCGCAAGCGCGCTTCCAGTTCGGCCGGCGAGCAGGTCGGGGAAGGGGGCGTGGTCATGGGATCATCCTTGAGCGCAAATGCGTTACCCAGGCGTAACAACCTGTGGATAACTCTGTTGATAAGACTTTGACAACCTGTCCATGAATCGCGGTCGTCGGCTATCCTTCAAACCCTAGCCAACCTTTTGGCAGGTGCCGAATGCGCCGAATCCCTTTATTATGTGCATTCATGTTTGTTACTCATCGCACAGTGCAGCTCATACGCTTATGGCTATTTTGAACATCCTCGAATTCCCGGACCCGCGCCTGCGCACCCTCGCCAAACCGGTGACGGAAGTGGACGACGCTATCCGCAGTTTGGTCGATGACATGTTTGAAACCATGTACGAGGCCCCAGGTATCGGCCTGGCGGCAACGCAGGTCAACGTGCACAAGCGCGTCGTGGTCATGGACCTGAGCGAAGACCGCAGCGAACCACGGGTCTTCATCAACCCCGAGCTGGAGCCCCTCACCGAGGACATGGACCAGTACCAGGAAGGCTGCCTGTCGGTACCCGGCTTCTACGAGAACGTCGACCGCCCGGTACGGGTCAAGGTCAAGGCGCTGGATCGCGACGGCAAGCCCTACGAGCTGATCGCCGAAGGCCTGCTGGCCGTGTGCATCCAGCACGAATGCGACCACCTCAACGGCAAGTTGTTTGTCGATTACCTGTCCACGCTCAAGCGCGACCGCATCAAGAAAAAGCTGGAAAAGCAGCACCGCCAGCAAGCGTGATCCCCTCATCCAGAAAGGCTTGCCCCGGCAAGCCTTTTTCTATTTAAGCGAGAACTCCATGCGCATCGTCTTCGCGGGCACCCCCGAGTTTGCCGCCGAACACCTCAAGGCCCTGCTGGCCAGCCCTTATGAAATCGTCGCGGTCTATACCCAGCCGGATCGTCCGGCCGGGCGTGGACAAAAGCTGATGCCCAGCCCGGTCAAGCAACTGGCGCTGGATAACGGCATCCCGGTGTTGCAACCGCCGACCCTGCGCAACGCCGAGGCGCAAGCCGAGCTGGCCGCACTCAAGCCGGACCTGATGGTGGTGGTGGCGTACGGCCTGATCCTGCCGCAGGTGGTGCTGGATATTCCGCGCCTGGGCTGCATCAACAGCCATGCCTCGCTGCTGCCGCGCTGGCGCGGCGCGGCGCCGATCCAGCGCGCCGTGCAAGCCGGCGACAGCGACAGCGGCGTGACCGTGATGCGCATGGAAGCGGGCCTCGACACCGGGCCGATGCTGCTCAAGGTCACGGCCCCGATCAGCGCCAGCGACACCGGTGGCAGCCTGCACGACCGGCTGGCCGAGATGGGCCCGCCAGCAGTACTCGAAGCCATTGCCGGCCTGGCCGCCGGCACCCTGCACGGTGAGGTGCAGGACGATACCCTGGCCACCTATGCGCACAAACTGAACAAGGATGAGGCGCGCCTCGACTGGTCGCGCCCGGCGGTGGAGCTGGAGCGCCTGATCCGCGCCTTCAACCCGTGGCCGATCTGCCACAGCACGCTGCACGGCGAAACGCTGAAAGTACTGGCCGCCTGCCTCACAGAAGGCCAGGGTGCACCGGGCGAGATCCTCTCGGCCAGCAAGGACGGCCTGATCGTTGCCTGCGGCGACCAGGCGCTGTGCCTGACCCGCCTGCAACTGCCCGGCGGCAAGGCGCTGAACTTCAGCGATCTGTTCAACAGCCGCCGCGAGAAATTCGCCAGCGGCACGGTGCTTGGCCAATGAACCCGCGTCTGGCCGCTGCCCGTGCGCTGAGCGCTGTGCTCAGTGGCAAAGCCTCGCTGAACAGCTCGCTGCCGGCGCAACTGGACAAGGTCGAGACCCGCGACCGCGGCCTCACCCAGGACCTGGCCTTTGGCACCGCGCGCTGGCAGCCACGCCTGTCGGCGCTGGCCGAGCGCCTGCTGCAAAAGCCGTTCAAGGCCGCCGATGCCGACGTCGAAGCGTTGATGCTGGTGGGCCTGTACCAGTTGCTCTACACACGCATCCCGGCCCACGCCGCCATCGGCGAAACGGTCGGTTGCGCCGACAAGCTGAAGAAGCCCTGGGCCAAGGGCCTGCTCAACGCCGTGCTGCGCCGCGCCCAACGCGAGAGCGAGGCGATCTTCGCCGAGCTGGAACGCGACCCAGTCGTGCGTACCGCGCACCCGCGCTGGTTGCAGAAAGCGCTCAAGGCGTTCTGGCCGGAGCAGTGGGAAGCCATCTGTGCAGCGAACAACGCGCACCCACCGATGATCCTGCGGGTCAACCGCCGCCATCACAGCCGCGAGGCCTACCTGCAACGGCTGGCCGCGGCCGGCATCGCGGCCCAGCCGTGCGCGTTCAGCCGCGACGGTATCGTACTCGCCGAGGCCTGCGACGTGCGCAGCCTGCCGGGCTTCGATGCAGGCTGGATCAGCGTGCAGGACGAGGCCGCGCAACTGGCCGCCGACCTGCTCGAACTGGCCCCCGGCCAGCGCGTCCTCGATGCCTGCTGCGCACCGGGCGGCAAGACCTGCCACCTGCTCGAAGCCGAAGCCGGGTTGGCCGCAGTGGTGGCCATCGACCTGGAAGCCAAGCGCCTGACCCGCGTGCGCGAGAACCTCGACCGCCTTGGCCTCGACGCCGAGCTGATCGCTTGCGACGCCCGCGACACCGCCAGTTGGTGGGACGGCAAGGGCTTCCAGCGGATCCTGCTCGACGCGCCGTGCTCGGCCACCGGCGTGATCCGCCGTCACCCGGACATCAAGCTGACCCGCCAGGCCGACGACATTACCGCGCTGGCCAGCCTGCAAGGCGAGCTGCTCGACGCCCTGTGGCCGACCCTGGAGGTGGGCGGCATGCTGCTGTACGCCACCTGTTCGACCCTGCCGACCGAAAACACCGAAGTGATCGAGGCGTTCCTCGCCCGCACCCCAGGCGCCCGTGAGCTGGACCTGGCCACTGCCGCCGGCATCCGCCAGCCGCATGGCCGCCAGCTGCTGGCGCAGGAAGGCGGGCACGATGGCTTCTATTACGCCAAGCTGATCAAGATCGCCGCCGCACGCGGCTAATAATAAGGAAAGGGGACAGCGGATGAAGATCATCATCCTGGGCGCAGGGCAGGTCGGCGGTACGCTGGCCGAGCACCTGGCCAGCGAAGCCAACGATATCACCGTGGTCGATACCGATGGCGACCGTCTGCGCGACCTCGGCGACCGCCTGGACATCCGCACCGTCCAGGGCCGTGGCTCGTTCCCGACCGTGCTGCGCCAGGCCGGCGCCGACGATGCCGACATGCTCGTGGCGGTGACCAACAGCGACGAGACCAACATGGTTGCCTGCCAGGTTGCCTACACGCTGTTCCACACCCCGACCAAGATCGCCCGCGTGCGCGAAGCGGCCTACCTGACCCGCGCCGGACTGTTCGACAACGAGGCGATCCCGGTCGACGTGCTGATCAGCCCCGAACAGGTGGTGACCAACTACATCAAGCGGCTGATCGAGCATCCCGGTGCGCTACAGGTCATCGACTTTGCCGAGGGCAAGGCCCAGTTGGTGGCGGTAAAGGCCTATTACGGCGGGCCACTGGTAGGCCAGCAGCTGCGCCAGATCCGCGAGCACATGCCGAACGTCGACACCCGCGTGGCGGCGATCTTCCGTCGTGACCGACCGATCCTGCCGCAGGGCGACACGGTGATCGAGGCCGACGACGAGGTGTTCTTCATTGCCGCCAAGGCCGACATCCGTGCAGTGATGGGTGAACTGCGCCGGCTCGATGAAACCAACAAGCGGGTGGTGATTGCCGGCGGCGGGCAAATTGGCGAGCGCCTGGCCGAGGCCATCGAAAGCCGTTATCAAGTGAAGATCATCGAGATGAACCCGGCGCGCTGCCGGCATCTGTCCGACACCCTCGACAGCACCGTGGTGCTGCAGGGCAGCGCCTCGGACCGCGACCTGATGCTGGAAGAGAACATTGCCGAAGCGGACATCTTCCTGGCGCTGACCAACGACGACGAGGCCAACATCATGTCCTCGTTGCTGGCCAAGCGCCTGGGTGCACGTAAGGTGATGACTATCATCAACAACCCGGCGTATGTCGACCTGGTGCAGGGCGGCGAGATCGACATCGCCATCAGCCCGCAGTTGGCGACCATCGGTACCTTGCTGGCGCACGTGCGGCGTGGCGACATTGTCAGCGTGCATTCGCTGCGGCGCGGCGCGGCGGAGGCGATCGAGGCGGTGGCGCATGGCGATGCGAAGTCGAGCAAGGTGGTGGGCCGGGCCATCGAGGACATCGCCTTGCCGCCGGGCACCACGATTGGCGCGATCATTCGCGACGAGGATGTGTTGATTGCGCACGACGACACGGTGATCGAGGCGGGCGACCATGTGATCTTGTTCGTTGTGGATAAAAAGCATATTCGTGACGTCGAGAAGCTGTTCCATGTTGGCTTGAGCTTCTTCTGAGGGAGGCGGGGTGATGCGCGAATCGCTGGAGAAGATGCTGGCCAAGGGTGTGGATAACGCCCTGTTGCGCTTTGGCCTGGGCAAGGCCTGGCTGGACGAGGGCGACGCCGCGCAGGCGGCGGCGCATTTGCGCCGTTGCGTGGCATTCGACCCGAAGTATTCGGCGGCGTGGAAGCTGTTGGGCAAGGCCCATCAGCAGCAGGGCGATGTGGCGGCGGCGCGGCTGGCCTGGGAGCAGGGCCTGGAGGCGGCGCAGGCGCATGGCGACAAGCAGGCTGAGAAAGAGATGACGGTGTTTCTGAAGAAGCTCGACAAGACCACATAGGGCTGCTTTGCAGCCCATCGCGGGACGAGCCCGCTCC
>NZ_QETK01000025.1 GCF_003105155.1 Pseudomonas sp. SDI
CAGCTATCGATCGCCAGTTACATCCATGGGTTTTACAACGACAGCCGACTGCACTCTGCGCTGGGCTACCGTTCTCCGAACGAATATGCCAAAGGCTTGAGGCAGAAGGCTGGATAACAAGCTTCTTGGCGTCCGCTGCCAGGGGACAGGCCCAGTCGTTATTGATTGCATCGTGGATGAACAGCTAAGCCTCTTTGAAGCCCGTCTCCGGGAGCGCCTGGAAGCGACCGTCCGGTCTATCACCCTGGGCCACATCCATCAGGTCCAGGACTTCCTGCAAATGACCCAGGAGCTGGTCGTCAAAATCGACGTGAACATGCAGGAGGTGAAGGCATGAGCCGCGTAGCCGTCATTCTGAACGTCTTCACCAAAACCATTGCACGCCTGGAGGCCCTGGCTAAGCGCAACCGCCGTCGAGCCAGTGTGAAGTCCGCTAAGGCCGACGTACTGGATACCCAGGCCCAGGAACTGCTCAAGGAAGCCGAAACCGCAGACAAAGCAGCAAGCCGACTGAAGGGCTTCCTGGAGGAGCCGGTATGAGCCTGCAGGTATTCAACTTCGGCCTGCAGGATGTTCGGGTCGTGGAGCTGAGGGGTCAACCGTGGTTCGTCGCAAAAGACGTTACGGAGGTGCTTGGCTTCACCATCGACAACATGCGTTATCACGCCAAGCAGACCTTTAATGCGGACGAAAAGCAGGTAGTCAAACTACCGGGCTTCCGTGGCTTAGGCGCCCTCTGCCTGTCTGAATCAGGCCTGTACAAGATCATCATGCGGAGCGACAAGCCCGAGGCCAAAGCCTTCCAAGACTGGGTAACGCGGGTAGTCCTCCCAGCCATCCGCAAGGACGGCGCCTACATCATGGGGGAGGAGAAGGTAGCAACCGGCGAGCTGTCGGAAGACGAACTGCTGGAGAAAGCCTTCGGCATCCTGCAGCGCAAGGTCGACCGCCTGACCCAGGAAAAGGTGGCACTGCAGGCTGAGAACGCCCGCATCCTCCCTGCAGCCCAGGTCGGGGAAGCCGTTGGCCAACGCTCCCGTATCGGTGTGGTCGACTTCGCCAGGAAGCTCCCAGGCGTGAACACCATGCAACTGCAGAAGACCCTCCAGGTTATGCAGTACCTGTTCAAGCGGGATGGCCACTGGGCTGTTTACAACAAGCACAAGGGCGTTCTGTTCGACGAGGTAATGGCACCTGATGGCCGTTCCAAGATTGTTGTACTGGAGAAAGGCCAGCGACTCCTGGTCCAGCTCTCCATCGCACTTACAGGGACTCCAGGGAAACCAGCTCTACTGTCGGCGCCAATATGCCCGGTTTAAAGTCTTTGCCGTAACGGTTGAAGGTAATACCTCCCGCCTGATGGCCGAGCAGCCCACCGACCAATGACTCAGCAACCCCCTTCTGTTTCAGATGGTCGGCCAATGTGTGTCGGAAGCTATGGAAGTCCTTCTTGCCGACTTCATCACGGAACCCCAACTGGTCACGCAATCGAGCAAACCACTTGGACGGAGCCGCGCTATAGCCATGCTTACTATGGCAGGTCAGTTCAGGGAACACCCGTTGCTTCCCAGACTCCTTCACCTTCTGCACGTACGCCAAGAAACCCAACTCAACCAGCTTAGAGTGGATCGGCACCAACCTCTCCGACCCCGGTGTCTTGAGCTTCTGGTCGGGCCGAGTGGCACGTATATGAATGCAGGCGATACCGTCAATGGTGACGATGTCGTCAGTGTAGAGCTGGCAAAGTTCATTGAGCCGGGCACCCGTATAGAGCCCAAGTAGCGGTAGCCAGTATTGGTTCGGCTTGCCGCCATGAGCGGGCGGGTACGTGGCTTTGTCGAACAGCCGCTTTAGATCCTGCACACTGAATACGCTACGCTCCTCACTGACCTTATGCCGCTGACGCACACGAAGACCATCAAAGGGATTACGGCTGCAATAGCCCTCCCTGACTGCATATGAGAAGAATGTCGTTAGGTTCTTGATGTAGTTGTTGAACGTCGTGACGCTAATGGTGCTGGTCGCCTCCGCGATAGTCTGCTCTAGCGGCTGGTCAGGCAGTTGGTGGAGACGCGGCGGTAGTTTCAACGCAGTCTCCCGGAACCGATGAGCATCCTTACGGGTTATCTGGTCGATGGGTAGGTCGCCAATGATTCTGGTCAACAGCACAGCCACAGCACGCTTGTCGTCCAGGGACTTCACCAGTACCCCTTCCCTACATTGCTGAGCCAAGTGCTCCTCGACCACAGCAAGAAAGCCCGGCGATTGCGGTGTAACCGAGGGCTCTATCACGGACGGCCTCACTGGAGCGACCGAGACGGCTACTGAAGGCTGGGACGGCGATGCAGAGGGCAAGGGCATGGTCGTGCCAACCATCTGCTGCTGACGAAGCCATGAGGCCCAACTGGCAAGACGCTTACCCCCAACCTCCCAGGCCCCGCGAATCAAGTCGAGCGACGGTCGCAACCCCTGGAATGCCTGGGTAAACAAACCCTGGACCTGGGCCAGAATATCCCGCCCACGAATCAACGCCTCCCGCTTGCAGCGAGTCTGCAGGGAGCGACGTATTTCTCTTTGAGGGAATAACGGACGAATTAAATCCGGCACCACAATTCGGAAGTAGTAAACCGAGTGGCGGGACAACAAAAGATAGGACGGGATGGTCGACACGGATGTATCACTCCTTGTACCACCGCGTGGTAAAGGGTGAAAAACCGTTAAGAATCAATCACTTAGATGATTGGAGGCGACCCCACCAGCCACACCCCGGCACACAATGTTCCCGCTGTGGCTGCTCCCTTCCGGGCCTGACCAGGTTGACGGGTAATCGTTGCGGGGGGACCGATGGGGTCACCATAACGCAGCCTGTCTAGCGACAAGCCGCGCCATTGTACCGGCCTGATACCAAGTTACAACCTTTTATTTTCAGAATCAGCTAGATAGCCGCGTCCGCGACACACAAATGAATGAAATGCAGCTTGCCCAGCGCCAGCGCCGTGTCCAGCGCATCGGTCATGTGCAGGTAATGCGCCCAGGTTTCGGCCCAGTCCTCCCACGGGTGCATGGTCGCGTAAGCGCTGACATGCGCCATCGCCCAATTGGCCGGGGCGCCCTGCTGGTAATGCCACTAAAGCGCCGCCGCATAGCTGGCACGCTCGTCGCCGAACAACCGGCGAAAATCCTCCAGCCAGACGCTGTCGATCACCAGCCGATCCCCGTAGTAATGCCCCACTTCGCTGCCGCGCCGTTCGCTCAGACCGTAATACCATGCTTAGCCAGGAAGCCGACGAACTGGTCTTCGTCCAGCACCTCCAGGCCCAGCTCGTTGGCCTTGGCCAGCTTGGAGCCGGCACCAGGGCCGGCCACCACACAGTGGGTCTTGGCCGACACCGAGCCGGCCACCTTGGCCCCGAGGCTTTCCAGCTTGTCCTTGGCGATGTCGCGACTCATGCGCTCCAGCGAACCGGTCAGCACCCAGGTCTGCCCGGCCAGCGGCAAGCCCTCGGCAACTTTCTTCTCGCAGGCCCAATGCATGCCGAACTCGCGCAACTGCGCTTCGATGGCGTGCGCCAACTGTTGATTGGCCTCATCGCGGAAAAACTCGCGCACCGCATCGGCCTGCTTGGTGTTCAGTGCCTGACGCAAGTCGATGCCATCGGCGGCGATGATCGCGTCGAGGCTACCGAGCTTGGCCACCAGCTTCTCGGCACCGGTGGGGCCGACCGAGCTGATGTCGAGCTTGGCGATCAGCCCGGCCAGGGTGGTGCTGGCAGCGAACTCGGCCGCCAGCTCACCTTCGTCCTGCAGTTGCATGCCACAGGCCAGCAGTTGCTCGATGACGCCCTGGTTGTGCGCGTCCTCGAAGAAGTTGTGGATCTCATGGGCCACTTCCAGGCCGATGTCCGGCAGGTAGGTGAGTACCTGCGGCAAGGCCACCTGCACCCGCTTCAGCGAACCCAGCGAGCGCGCCAGCACCTTGGCCGTCTCCTCGCCGACATCGGGAATACCCAGGGCATAGATGAAGCGCGCCAGGCTCGGCCGCTTGCTGTCTTCGATGGCCGCGAGCAGCTTGTTGCTCGACACTTCGGCAAAGCCTTCGAGGTCGACGATCTGCTCGAAGGTCAGCCGATAGAGGTCGGCCGGCGACTTGATCAGGCCTTCGTCCACCAGTTGCTCGACGCTCTTCTCGCCCAGGCCTTCGATGTCCATGGCGCGTCGCGAGACGTAGTGAATGATCGCCTGCTTGAGCTGCGCCGCACAGGCCAGGCGGCCGACGCAACGGTACACCGCGCCCTCGCTGTGGGTTTGCTTGCCCTTGCTGCGCTTGACCAGCACGGTGCGCTCGACGCGCGAGCCGCACACCGGGCATTCGCTGGGAATATGCACCGGACGGGCATCGGCCGGACGCCGCTCGGTAACCACCTGCATCACCTGCGGGATCACATCGCCGGCGCGGCGGATGATCACCGTGTCGCCGATCATCACGCCCAGGCGGGCCACTTCGTCCATGTTGTGCAGGGTCGCGTTGGCCACGGTGACGCCGGCCACTTTGACCGGCTTGAGCCGCGCCACCGGGGTCACCGCACCGGTCCGGCCAACCTGGAATTCGACGTCGAGCACTTCGGTCAGCTCTTCTAACGCCGGGAATTTATGCGC
Organism: Pseudomonas sp. SDI; assembly: GCF_003105155.1. GTDB lineage: Bacteria > Pseudomonadota > Gammaproteobacteria > Pseudomonadales > Pseudomonadaceae > Aquipseudomonas. The sequence continues at coordinate 4,657 of NZ_QETK01000025.1, forward strand.
GATGGCCCAGCGCGGTTCGCGGGCGCGAAAGCCCAGCTCGCGCTGCGAAGCCAGGCTGTTGACCTTGAACACCACGCCGTCGATCTCGTACGGCAGCTCGTTGCGACGCTCGCCGATGTCACGGTAGTAGGCCAGGCATTCGTCGATGCCAGCGGCGTGCTTGAGCTCGCGGCTGATCGGCAGGCCCCAGCCCTTGAGGGTTTCGAGAATGCCGATATGAGTATCGCCGATCTGCTCCGAGACTTGCCCGAGGCCATAGCAGCAAAACTCCAGCGGACGGCTGGCAGTGATCTTCGAATCCAACTGGCGCAGGCTGCCGGCGGCGGCATTGCGCGGGTTGGCGAACGTCTTGCCACCGCTCTCTGCCTGGGCGGCATTCAAGCGCTCGAAGCCAGCCTTGCTCATGAACACCTCGCCGCGTACTTCCAGCACGGCCGGCCAGCCGCTGCCGTGCAGCTTGAGCGGGATGTTGCGCACGGTGCGCACGTTGACGCTGATGTCTTCGCCGGTGGTGCCGTCGCCACGGGTGGCGCCCTGCACCAACTGACCGTCGCGGTACAGCAGGCTGACGGCGAGGCCATCGAGCTTCGGTTCGCAACTGTAGTCCACCGCCGAACCGCCGCCGAACAGGTCGCCGGCAGGCAGGTCGAGGCCTTCGACCACCCGGCGGTCGAACTCGCGCAGGTCGGTTTCCTCGAAGGCGTTACCGAGGCTGAGCATCGGCACTTCATGCCGCACCTGGGTGAACGCCGTCAGCGCCGCACCGCCAACCCGCTGGGTGGGCGAGTCGTCGCTGACCAGTTCGGGGTGCTCGGCTTCCAGGGCCTGGAGTTCACGGAACAGGCGGTCATACTCAGCGTCTGGCACGCTCGGCTCGTCGAGCACGTAATAACGGTAGTTGTGCTGGTCGAGTTCGGCGCGCAGTTCGAGGATGCGGGTTTCGGCGGTCATGGTTGTAATCTCTTGCAAAGCAAAAGAGCAGCCTGGGCTGCTCTCGCGTAGTTCGGTAAGGCCTTGAGGACCTCATCGCGGGACAAGCCCGCGCCCACAGTGTGCTGCGGTGCTCTTGTGGGAGCGGGCTCGTCCCGCGATGCTTTTAGCGTTTTTGAGTCAGCGCACGACGCTCAAACTCGACGATCCGCTGACGGTAATGCTCAATCGTCTGCGCGGTCATCACGCTGCGCTGATCGTCCTTCAGCTCGCCGTTCAGCTCATGCGCCAGCTTGCGTGCCGCCGCCACCATCACGTCGAACGCCTGTTTCGGGTGACGTGGGCCTGGCAGGCCGAGGAAGAAGCTCACCGCGCGGGTGCTGAAGTGGTCGATGTCATCCAGGTCGAACACCCCCGGCTTCACCGCGTTGGCCATCGAGAACAGCACTTCGCCGTTACCGGCCATGCTTTCATGACGGTGGAAGATGTCCATCTCGCCGAAGCGCAGGCCGCTTTCGAGTATGTTCTGCAGCAGCGCCGGGCCCTTGAAACCACCCTCGTCGCGGGAAATCACGCTGATCACCAGCACTTCTTCAACCGGCGGCAGGTCTTTGCCTTCGCTGGCGCCGAAACCGCTGGTCTTCGGGCTTTCGTCCGGGAAATCGTCGTCGGCATTGCCGAACAGGTCCGGCTCACGCGCCTCGGCGGCCAGGTTCAAGTCGCCCTGGCTCGGCTCGCTGGCACGCTTGCCACGCTTGCTCTTGCCAACTTTCGGCTCGCGCTGCTCGCGCAGCGGGACGCTCATCGACGGCAGGTCATGCTCATCGAGCTGCGGCTCTTTATGGTTGTCCAGCACACGGGGCGGGCCGAGCACCTCGGCGCCACCGCTCTCGTCGTCCGGCAGATTGGAGAAACTGCGGTCCAGACGGAATTTCAACTTGCCCTTGCCACCGCGCATCCGGCGCCAGCCGTCAAAAAGAATACCGGCGATGACAATAATGCCGATGACGATCAGCCACTCGCGCAGACCGATTTCCATGTAATCCCGTGCCTCTGTGAAAAATGCTGAAAAATAAAGGGTTTAAACCCCTTTAAAACGTGGCGCCAACTCTATGTTCTGACAGGCGTTTTACCCACGCATAGAAAAATTGACATTAAGCTAGCACGACCAAAGATAACTTTACACCGTCTGTCGCAACTGACACGGCCATTTGCTGCAAGTTCGTGCGCCATCTCGCTTTTCGCGGGTCGTTTCAGGCGTCGACCATGGCCATCGCCTCCTCTACGTCCACTGCCACCAGCCGTGAACAGCCCGGCTCGTGCATGGTTACCCCCATCAACTGATCGGCCATTTCCATGGCGATCTTGTTGTGGGTGATATAGATGAACTGCACCGTCTGACTCATCTCTTTAACCAACCGCGCATAGCGACCGACGTTGGCATCGTCCAGCGGCGCATCGACTTCGTCGAGCATGCAGAACGGCGCCGGATTCAATTTGAAAATGGCAAATACCAAGGCCAGGGCAGTCAGCGCTTTTTCACCGCCCGAGAGCAAATGAATGGTGCTGTTCTTCTTGCCCGGCGGCCGCGCCATGATCGTTACCCCTGTATCGAGTAGATCTTCGCCCGTCAGTTCCAGATAAGCGCTGCCACCACCGAAAACTTTTGGGAAAAGCGCCTGTAATCCGGCATTTATCTGATCAAAGGTATCCTTGAAGCGGTTGCGGGTTTCCTTGTCGATTTTGCGGATGACGTTTTCCAGGGTCTCGAGCGCTTCGACCAGGTCATCGTTCTGCGCATCCAGGTAGCGCTTGCGCTCGGACTGCTGCTGGTACTCGTCGATGGCCGCCAGGTTGATCGCACCCAGGCGCTGGATACGCCCGTCGATGCGCTCCAGCTCAAGCTCGGCCTCCTGCTCGCTGGCCCCCTCGGCAAGGGTGGCCAACACGCCGTCGAGGTCGTAGCCGTCGGTGTGCAGTTGCTCCTGCAAGGTCTTGCGGCGCACGCTCAGCCCCTGCCATTCCATGCGGTGCTGCTCCAGCTGGCTGCGCAACAGTTGTGCCTGCTGTTCGGCCTGGGTCCGGCGCTTCTCGGCGTCGCGCAGTTCACGGTCGGCTTCGTCCATGTGCAGGCGGGCCTGACGCATTTCCTCGTCGACGCTCATGCGCTTTTCCAGCAGTTCTTCGAGTTTCAGACGCAGCTCTTCCAGCGGCGCCTCGCCCTCCTCCAGGCCCAAGCTCAACTGCTCGCGCTTTTCCGTCAGGCGTTCGGCCTGCAGTTCCAGGCGCTCCAGGGCCTGACGGGTAGAATCGTGCTGGGCGCGCAACGACCCCAGGCGCACCGCCAGTTGATGACCGTGATCCTTGTGCTGGCGGGCCTCCTGGCGCACGCGGTCGAGGCGCTCGCGCAACTGGTCGCGCTGGGCCAGCAGTCGCTCACGCTGCTCGGTGTCCTGGGCCATCAGGTCGAGGGCGTCCTGCAATTGCAGACGCGACTCGCCGAGGCTTTCGTGTTCGAGGGCGCGTTGTTCGAGCATTTCCGCCAGCTCTTCTTCCAGACGCTGACGCCGCAGGCTCAACTGCTCGGCGCGGGCCTTGCCGGCGGACAGCCGGGCCTTCAGCTCGCCCTGCTGGCGCGCCTCGTCCTGACTGCGCCGGCGCAGCTGTTCGCGCCCCTCTTCCAGCTCGCGCTGCTGTTCACGCAGGGCCAGCAGTTGTGCTTCAAGTGCTTCGAGGTTGGCCGCGAGGGTTTCGCGCTCAAGGCCCAGTTGCTCCAGCTCCTGGCCACGCGCCAGTACGCCGCCCTGGGCGTCGCTGGCGCGGTTGACGCGCAGGAAGTGCCGGCCGACCCAGTAGCCATCGCGACTGATCAGGCTGACGCCGTCAGCCAGTTGGCTGCGCGCAGCCAGTGCGGCTTGCAAGGTTTCCACCGGGCGCACCTTGCCCAGCCACGGGCTCAGGTCGAGTGTGCTCTGCACCTTGTCCAGCAAGCTGCCCGCCACCCCGGCGCCCGCTGTGCCAGACTCGATCAGACGCAGGTCACCCTGGCTGAAATCGCCCAGCTCCAGGCCGCCGAGATCGTCGACCAGCACCGCCTGCAGGTCGGCACCGAGCACGGTTTCCACCGCCAGCTCCCAACCGGCGTCCACCCGCAGACCTTCGGCCAGCCGTGGGCGCTGTTCCAGGCCCTGCTCGCGCAACCACTGCGCGGTGCCACTGTCGGGATCGAGCGCGGCCTGTTGCAAGGCCTCCAGCGACGCCAGCCGCCCGCCCAGACGTTGCAGCTCGCCTTGCGCCTGCTGCTGGGCCTGGGTGGCCTGCTGCAGGCGCTCGCGCAGGGCGTCGAGGCGCTCGCCGGCTTGCAGCTCTTCAAGCTGAAGGTCTTCCAGCAGCAGTTCGCTGCTGGCCAGTTGTTCGCTCAGTTCGAGGATCGCTGCGTCTTCCGGGTCGGCACTGAGCTGATCGCGCTCTTCGCTCAACTTGCGCTGGCGCTCGGCAACCCGTTCCAGGCTCTGCTCCAACTGCTGGATGCGCGACTGCTGCACCTCGGCCTGACGGCGCGGCTCGGCGGAGCGGCTGTTGAAGGTATCCCACTGCTCCTGCCAGCCGTGCATGGTGGCTTCGGCTTCTTCCAGGGTGGCCGCGGCTTCTTCGGCGGCGGCCAGGGTCAGTTCCTGTTCCGGTTCGAGCATTTCCAGCTCTTCGCCGAGGGTCGCCAGCAAGGTGCGGTCATGGCCCAGGTGCGACTCGGTTTCCAGGCGCGAACGCTCGGCTTCCTTGAAGTCGTCCTGCAACTGGCGCAGGCGCTGCTGGCCATGCTGGATGTTCTGCTCGACCCGGGCGATGTCGCCGCCCACCGAATAGAAGCGCCCCTGCACCAGGCTGAAGCGTTCCGACAGGTCGTGGTGACCATCGCGCAGGCGCTCAATGCTCGCATCGGCATTGCGCTGCTCGGCCACCAAGGCCTCGAAGGCGATTTCCTGATCGGCGATGATCGCCTCGCGCTGGCCGACCTGGTCGTGCAGCGCCTGCCAGCGCAGGGCGGCCAGTTGGGCCTTGAGCTGACGCTCCTCGGCCTTGTATTCCTTGTATTTCTCCGCCGCCTGGGCCTGCCGGTGCAGGCGTTCGAGCTGGCGTTCGAGCTCTTCGCGCAGGTCGGTCAGGCGCTCCAGGTTCTCGTGGGTGCGGCGGATACGGTTTTCGGTCTCGCGGCGGCGCTCCTTGTACTTGGAGATACCGGCGGCTTCTTCGATGAAGTTGCGCAGTTCTTCGGGCTTGGCCTCGATCAGCTTGGAGATCATCCCCTGTTCGATGATCGAGTAGCTGCGCGGGCCCAGGCCGGTGCCGAGGAAGATATCGGTGATATCGCGGCGCCGGCACTTGGCGCCGTTCAGGTAATAGGTGTTCTGCGCGTCGCGGGTCACCTTGCGGCGGATAGAGATTTCCGCGTAGGCGGCGTATTCGCCGACCAGGGTATTGTCGCTGTTGTCGAACACCAGCTCGATGCTCGCCTGGCTGACCGGCTTGCGGCTGGTCGAGCCATTGAAGATGACGTCGGTCATCGACTCGCCACGCAGGTTTTTTGCCGAGCTTTCGCCCATCACCCAGCGCACGGCGTCGATGATGTTGGATTTGCCGCAGCCGTTGGGGCCGACCACGGCCGCCATGTTGCTGGGGAAATTGACGGTGGTCGGGTCGACGAACGACTTGAACCCCGCCAGGCGAATGCACTTCAGGCGCATGCTTAGGCAGGCACCAGGGCGCCCAGTACCACCAGGCAGCTGCGTTCGCAGTAGGCCGTGAGCACCTCACGAATACGCGGCTGGTCATTGGCCACCACGGCAGCCAGCAAGTTGGCGAACAGCTCGAGGAACTCGCCCATCTCGGCCTTGCGCTGGTCCAGCGCCAGGTAGTAATTGCGGCTCATCGCCGGCTGCAGGTTCTCGACGGTTTCCTGCAGGTACGGGTTGTTGGCGAACGGATAGGCCGCCCGCATCACGGCAAAGCTGTCTTCGACGAAGGCGCGGATGTCCTGGCGTTCGCAGGCGTCCTGCAGGCGCTGCTGGATTTCGAGGAACGGCCACAGGTCGGCATCGCTGCGTCGGCCATGGGCCACCGCGTTGGCCAGCAGGATGTACAGCTCGCTCATCAGCGTGCAGAGGCTGCGCACGTTGTGCTCATTGAGCTCGGTAACGTGGGCGCCGCGGCGCGGCAGGATGGTCACCAGGTGGCGTCGCTCAAGGATCAGCAGCGCTTCGCGCACCGAACCACGGCTGACATTCAACGCCTGGGTGACTTTCAGCTCCTGGATACGTTCGGCAGGCTTGAGCTCACCGCGAATGATCCGCTCGGCCAGGTAATGGGCAATTTGCTCGGAGAGGCTGTCCGGCGCCTTGAACGTCATGGTTTTCCTTCAAAATCATTGAACTGTGCACAAGCGCGGATTGTAGCGCACTTGCCCGGCCCTCGCGCAGGGGCAGCAGCGCAGAAGTTGGCACGAATGCCGCAAAACATTCGCCTGCCGCCAGGGGTTCTATGCTCAAGGGACAGGTTGGCGAAAGGCGCTAGTGCTTGCACGCGCAAAAACTTGACCTTTAAGTCAGAAAACAATTGACCGAAAAGTCAGGGCTGAATAAAGTCAGTGCCAGTCCGCTCAACAACAATAATTCGCTTGTGAGGCCTTCCGTGATCCAGTTTCTATTTAACCAGGAGCTGCGCAGTGAGCATGCCCTGGATCCCAATCTGACGGTGCTTGAGTACCTGCGCGAGCATCTGGGTAAATCCGGCACCAAGGAAGGCTGCGCCAGCGGCGATTGCGGTGCCTGCACAGTGGTGGTTGGCGAGCTTCAGATCGATGCCAGCGGCGCCGAGCATCTGCGCTACCGCAGTCTCAACGCGTGCCTGACCTTCGTTTCCTCGCTGCATGGCAAACAGCTGATCAGCGTCGAAGGGCTCAAGCACGAAGGCAAGCTGCACAGCGTGCAACAGGCAATGGCCGACTGCCACGGCTCGCAGTGCGGCTTCTGTACGCCGGGCTTCGTCATGTCGCTGTTTGCCCTGCAAAAGAACAGCGATGCACCGGACCTGCACAAGGCCCAGGAAGCCCTGGCCGGCAATCTCTGCCGCTGCACCGGCTACCGGCCGATTCTGGATGCCGCCAAGCAGGCCTGCTGCCAGGCCCAGCCGGACCAGTTCGACAGCGCCGCAGCGCAGACTATCGCCCGCCTCAAGGCCATCGCGCCGAAAGAAACCGGTGAACTCAACAGTGGCGACAAGCGCTGCCTGGTGCCGCTGACCGTCGCCGACCTGGCCGACCTCTACGGCTCGCACCCGGAAGCCCGCCTGCTCGCCGGCGGTACCGACCTGGCACTGGAAGTGACCCAGTTCCACAAAACCCTGCCGGTGATGATCTATGTCGGCAACGTCGCCGAACTCAAGCGCGTCGAGCACAGCGCCACGCACATCGAGATCGGCGCGGCTACCCCGCTCACCGACTGCTACGAGGCGCTGAGCAGCGAGTACCCGGACTTCGGCGAACTGCTGCACCGCTTCGCCTCGTTGCAAATCCGCAACCAGGGCACCCTGGGCGGCAACATCGGCAACGCCTCGCCGATTGGCGACTCGCCGCCCCTGCTGATCGCGCTCGGTGCGCAGATTGTTCTGCGCAAGGGCGAAAACACGCGCACGCTGAACCTGGAAGACTATTTCATCGACTACCGGATCACCGCGCGCCAGGAAAGCGAGTTCATCGAGAAGATCATCGTGCCACGCGCCAGCGCCGAATGGACGTTCCGCGCCTACAAGGTGTCCAAGCGCCTGGACGACGATATCTCCGCAGTCTGCGCCGCGTTCAACCTGCAACTGGACAACGGCATCGTCAGCGACGCGCGCTTGGCCTTTGGCGGTATGGCGGCGATCCCGAAACGGGCCCGCGCCTGCGAAGCCGCGCTACGCGGCAAGCCCTGGAACCAGGCCGCCATCGAGCGCGCCTGCCAGGCCCTGGCCGAGGACTTCACGCCGCTCTCGGACTTCCGCGCCAGCAAGGAATACCGCCTGCTCGGTGCGCAGAACCTGCTGCGCAAATACTTCATCGAACTGCAAACGCCGCACATCGAAACCCGGGTGACCGCTTATGTCTAACCATCATCACGTCGCCAAGAGCCAGGCGGAACTGGCCGCGCTGTTCAGCCAGGACCTGACCACCGGGGTCGGCCGCAGCATCAAGCACGACAGCGCCGACAAGCAGGTCGCCGGCGAAGCCACCTACATCGACGACCGCCTCGAATACCCGAACCAGTTGCACGTCTATGCGCGGATGTCCGACCGCGCCCACGCGCGCATCCTGAGCATCGACACCCGCCCGTGCTACGCCATCGATGGCGTGCGCCTGGTGATCACCCATGAAGACATTCCCGGCCTGAAAGACATCGGCCCGGTGATGCCCGGCGACCCGCTGCTGGCCATCGACGTGGTCGAGTTCGTCGGCCAGCCGGTGCTCGCCGTCGCTGCCCGCGACCTCGATACCGCGCGTCGCGCAGCGATGGCCGCGATCATTGAATACGAGGACCTGGAGCCGGTGCTGGACGTGGTCCAGGCACTGCGCAAGAAGCACTTCGTGCTCGACACCCACACGCACAAGCGCGGCGACTCGAACCGCGCCCTGGCCAGCGCTCCGCACCGCGTGCAGGGCACCCTGCACATCGGTGGCCAGGAACACTTCTACCTGGAAACCCAGATTTCCTCGGTGATGCCCACCGAAGACGGCGGGATGATCGTCTACTGCTCCACGCAGAACCCGACCGAAGTGCAGAAGCTGGTGGCCGAAGTGCTCGACGTACCGATGCACAAGATCGTCGTCGACATGCGCCGCATGGGCGGCGGTTTCGGCGGCAAGGAAACCCAGGCAGCCAGCCCGGCCTGCCTCTGCGCGGTGATTGCACGGATCACCGGCCAGCCGACCAAGATGCGCCTGCCGCGCGTCGAAGACATGCTGATGACCGGCAAGCGTCACCCGTTCTATGTCGAGTATGACGTCGGCTTCGACGACAACGGCCGCCTGCACGGAATCAACCTCGACCTGGCCGGGAACTGTGGCTACTCGCCGGACCTCTCGGCGTCCATCGTCGACCGGGCCATGTTCCACTCCGACAACGCCTATTACCTGGGCGATGCCACGGTCAACGGTTTCCGCTGCAAGACCAACACCGCGTCGAACACCGCCTACCGTGGCTTCGGCGGCCCGCAGGGGATGGTCGCCATCGAGGAAGTGATGGACCGCATCGCCCGCCATCTGGTACTCGACCCGCTGGCGGTGCGCAAGGCCAACTACTACGGCAAGACCGAGCGCAACATCACCCACTACTACCAGACCGTCGAGCACAACATGCTTGAGGAAATGACCGCCGAGCTCGAAGCCAGCGCCGACTACCAGCAGCGCCGCGAATCGATCCGGCGCTTCAACGCCAACAGCCCGATCCTGAAAAAGGGCCTGGCGCTGACCCCGGTGAAGTTCGGCATCTCGTTCACCGCAACCTTCCTCAACCAGGCCGGCGCACTGGTGCACATCTACACCGACGGCAGTATCCACCTCAACCACGGCGGCACCGAGATGGGCCAGGGCCTGAACACCAAGGTGGCGCAGGTGGTGGCCGAGGTGTTCCAGGTGGATGTCGGGCGCATCCAGATCACCGCGACCAACACCGACAAGGTGCCGAACACCTCGCCGACGGCGGCCTCCAGCGGCGCCGACCTGAACGGCAAGGCGGCGCAGAACGCCGCGCAGATCATCAAGCAGCGCCTGGTCGAGTTTGCCGCACGACACTACAAGGTGACCGAGGAAGACGTCGAGTTCCGCAACGGCCATGTGCGCGTGCGTGACGAGATCCTCACCTTCGAAACCCTGATCCAGCAGGCGTACTTCGGCCAGGTATCGCTGTCGAGTACCGGCTTCTACCGCACGCCGAAGATCTTCTACGACCGCAGCCAGGCGCGCGGCCGGCCGTTCTATTACTACGCCTTCGGCGCGGCCTGCGCCGAGGTGATCGTCGACACCCTGACCGGCGAGTACAAGATGCTGCGCACCGACATCCTGCATGACGTCGGTGCCTCGCTGAACCCGGCCATCGACATCGGCCAGGTGGAAGGCGGCTACATCCAGGGCATGGGCTGGCTGACCACCGAGGAACTGGTGTGGAACGCCAAGGGCAAACTGATGACCAATGGCCCGGCCAGCTACAAGATCCCGGCGGTGGCCGACATGCCACTCGACCTGCGGGTGAAGCTGGTGGAAAACCGCAAGAACCCGGAAGACACGGTGTTCCACTCCAAGGCGGTCGGCGAGCCACCGTTCATGCTTGGGATCGCGCCGTGGTGTGCCCTGAAGGACGCCGTGGCGAGCCTGGCCGACTACAGCGTGCAACCGCTGATCGACGCCCCGGCGACGCCGGAGCGGGTGCTCTGGGGTTGCGAGCAAATGCGCAAGGTGGTGGCGGCCCGCGCGGCGGCCGCCGAGGTTGAGACAGTGACGCCGTGATGAGGCCAGCCCAGAGCCAAAAAGGTAACTGACTTATGCACACCTGGATCAACGCCCTCGCCGACCTGCACGACCGCGGCGAACCCTGCGTACTGGTGACCATCATCGAAGAGCGCGGCTCGACCCCGCGCAATGCCGGTTCGAAAATGGTCGTCAGTGCCAGCCAACTGTTCGACACCATCGGTGGCGGCCACCTGGAATACAAGGCCATGCACATCGCCCGGCAGATGCTCAGCGAAGGCCGCCAGAACACTCACCTGGAGCGCTTCAGCCTGGGCGCCAGCCTCGGCCAGTGCTGCGGCGGCGCCACCGTGCTGCTGTTCGAACCGATGGGCGGCGTGCAGGCGCAGATCGCCGTGTTCGGCGCAGGCCATGTCGGCCGCGCTCTGGTACCCTTGCTCGCCGCGTTGCCCTGCCGGGTGCGCTGGATCGATTCCCGCGAGCAGGAATTCCCTGCGGTGATTCCCGCCGGGGTCAGCAAGATCGTCAGCGAAGAACCGGTCGACGAGGTCGACGACCTGCCCCCGGGCAGCTACTGCATCGTCATGACCCACAATCATCAGTTGGACCTGGAACTGACCGCCGCCCTGCTCAAACGTAACGATTTCACCTGGTTCGGCCTGATCGGCTCGAAGACCAAACGGGTCAAGTTCGAGCACCGCCTGCTCGAACGCGGGTTTACCGCCGAGCAGTTGCAACGCCTGCGCTGCCCGATGGGTATCGCCGAGGTGAAAGGCAAGCTGCCGATCGAGATCGCCGTGTCCATCGCCGGCGAAATCATCGCCACCTACAACGCCAGCTTTGGCCAGCACAACCCGGCCGCCAATGCTGAACCCATTGCCCAATTGCTGCCGCCGTCACGGCGCAGCCAAGCCATTTGACGAGAGCCTTATGAGCGCAACCCGCAAAGCCTACCGTGCCGCCCTCCTGCACAGCGTCGCCGACCCCGCCGAAGTCGGCGTGGAAGCGTCCTACGCGTATTTCGAAGACGGCCTGCTGATCGTCGACAACGGCAAGATCAGCGCCATCGGCCATGCCGCCGAGCTGCTGCCGAGCCTGCCGGCCGACATCGAAGTGGTCCACTACCAGGACGCGCTGATCACCCCGGGCTTCATCGACACGCACATCCATTTCCCACAGACCGGGATGATCGGCTCCTACGGCGAACAACTGCTGGACTGGCTGAACACCTACACCTTCCCCTGCGAAAAACAGTTCGCCGACAAGGCCCACGCCGACAAGGTGGCGAAGATTTTCGTCGAGGAACTGCTGCGCAATGGCACCACCACCGCGCTGGTGTTCGGCAGCGTGCACCCAGCGTCGGTCAACGCCTTCTTTGAAGAAGCCGAACGCCTCGACCTGCGGATGATCGCCGGCAAGGTGATGATGGACCGCAACGCTCCCGACTACCTCACCGACAGCGCCGAATCCAGCTACGTCGAGAGCAAGGCGCTGATCCAGCGCTGGCATGGCAAGGGTCGCCTGCACTACGCGGTCACCCCGCGCTTCGCGCCGACCAGCACCCCGGCGCAACTGGCCCTCGCCGGCCAGCTGCTGAAGGAGTTCCCTGCGCTGTACCTGCACACCCACCTAAGCGAGAACCTCAAGGAAATCGAATGGGTGAAGGCGCTGTTCCCGGAGCGCAGCGGCTACCTGGACGTGTACGACCACTTCGAACTGCTCGGCGAGCGCTCGGTGTTCGCCCACGGCGTGCACCTGTGCGACGCCGAGTGCAAGCGCCTGAGCGAGACCGGTTCGGCGGTGGCGTTCTGCCCGACCTCGAACCTGTTCCTCGGCAGCGGCCTGTTCAACCTGCCGCAGGCCGAACAGTTCAAGGTCAAGGTTGGCCTGGGTACCGACGTGGGTGCCGGCACCAGTTTCTCGCTGCTCAACACGCTGAACGAAGCCTATAAAGTGATGCAACTGCAAGGCGCGCGCCTGAGCCCGTTCAAGTCGCTGTACCTGGCCACCCTGGGCGGCGCTCGCGCGTTGAGCCTGGAAGACCGCATCGGCACCCTGCAGGCAGGCACCGATGCCGACTTCATCGTCCTCGACTACAAGGCGACGCCGTTGCTCGACTACCGCATCCAGCAGTCGAACAGCATCGAGGAGACGCTGTTCGTGCTGACCACCCTGGGCGACGACCGTACCATTCGCGAAACCTACGCCGCCGGGCGTTGCGTGCACCAGCGCTAAGGTTCGCGGAACAGTCCACGGTAGAGCGTGCCGCCGATCACCGCCCCGATCAGCGGCGCCACCCAGAACAACCACAGCTGTTGCAGCGCCCAGCCGCCGACGAACAAGGCCGGCCCGGTGCTGCGTGCTGGGTTGACCGAGGTGTTGGTGACCGGGATCGAGATCAGGTGAATCAGCGTCAGCGCCAGGCCGATGGCGATGGGCGCAAAGCCAGCCGGGGCACGGGTATCGGTGGCGCCCATGATGACCAGGATGAACATCGCGGTCATCACCACTTCACTGGCAAAGCCGGCTGCCAGCGAGTAGCCGCCCGGGGAGTGTTCGGCGTAGCCGTTGGAGGCCAGGCCGGCGGACAGCTCGAAGCCGGCCTTGCCACTGGCGATGAAATAGATCACTGCCGCACCGAGGATCGCCCCGACGACCTGGGCGAGGATGTAGGGCACCAGCTCTTTGGCCGGGAAGCGCCCGCCGGCGACCAGCCCGACGGAAACCGCGGGGTTGAGGTGACAACCGGAGATGTGCCCGATGGCGAACGCCATGGTCAGGACCGTGAGGCCGAAGGCCATGGCCACCCCGACCAGTCCGATACCGCTCGGGAATGACGCGGCGAGCACCGCGCTACCACAACCGCCCACTACCAACCAGAAGGTGCCGATCAGTTCTGCACCCATGCGTTTGCCCAGTGGCATCGACATTTGTCCATCCTCAAAGAAGTTGATGTACGCCGCAAAGCGCAAGCCCAACTGCTTTGATGAGGTTTGCAAATGTGAATCTAGCAGAGGTTGGAAGGAGTGCCAGTGGCACCCCGAAAGCATCGCGGGACGAGCCCGCGCCCACAAGAGCGCGGGAGCGGGCTCGTCCCGCGATTGATGTCGGCGCGAACTCAGCCCTTGATCGAAACCGGCCCACGCTTCTTGGTTTGCAGCAGGTGCGAGAACACCGCGTGCAGATCGTCCGAAGCGCTTTCCTCGTCGAGGTTGAGCTTGCTGTCGATATGATCCATGTGATGCATCATCAGGCTCACCGCCTGCTCGGCATCGCGCGCCTCGATGGCGTCGATCAGTTGCATGTGCTCGTCGTACGAGCAGTGCGAGCGGTTGCCGCTCTCGTACTGGGCAATGATCAACGAGGTCTGCGACACCAGGCTGCGCTGGAAGCTGATCAACGGCGCGTTACCCGCCGCCTCGGCCAGCTTCAGGTGAAATTCGCCGGAGAGCCGGATACCGGCGCCGCGATCACCACGCGAGAAGCTGTCGCGCTCTTCGCGAACCATCTGGCGCAGTTCGTTCAGCTGTTCCAGGGTAGCGTGCTGCACCGCCAACTCGGTAATGGCCCGTTCGACCATACGCCGCGAGAAGAACACCTGACGCGCCTCCTCGACCGTGGGGCTGGCCACCACGGCGCCGCGGTTCGGTCGCAGCAGCACCACGCTTTCGTGGGCCAGCCGCGACAGCGCGCGACGAATGATGGTGCGGCTGACGCCAAAGATCTCGCCCAACGCTTCCTCACTCAACTTGGTACCCGGCGCGAGACGTTGTTCGAGGATCGCCTCGAAAATATGCGCGTAGACGATGTCGTCCTGGGTGCCACTACGGCCGGCCTTGCCAGCACGCGTGGGCTTCTTGAGAGGTTGCAGCTGTTCGTTCATGGGCACTCGAGCACGGAGATCCACCTATCGGACCTTGACTGTAATACCAGCCAGTGGGGCGAAGGCAAGTCCTGGATAGAAAATTAGATGAATAAGGTATGGGCGCATTGTACACAGGCGAAGCGATTTCTGCAGTGGATGATGGCCTTTATAGCGCAGTCGACAAATATTGTGTGTTCAGCAGCAAAAACATTATTTGCATTCTTTGTATACAAACGCATAATCCACCCGTGCAACTTCCTGACTCCACGGTCAACAAACGGAATCGGTCAGCTGCCAACCACTCTCTCCAGGGCCCCCTAGTGCGTGCGCAGGCTATGGCCCTGAACAATAAGAAAGACTTGAGGAGTACACGCTGTGGAAAGCCGCAAATCCGACGCCCCTACGCTGGATCTTGCTCCCCCGCTCGAAACGAGCTGGCTGGAGCGGATTTTCAAACTCAAGCTACATGGCACGACCGTCAAGACCGAGCTGATCGCGGGTCTGACCACGTTCATCACGATGGCCTACATCATCTTCGTCAACCCCAACATCATGGCCGATGCCGGCATCGATCACGGTGCGGCCTTCGTCGCCACCTGTATCGCCGCGGCACTCGGCTGCCTGCTGATGGGGCTGTACGCCAACTGGCCAGTGGGCCTGGCCCCGGGCATGGGCCTGAACGCCTTCTTCACCTACACCGTGGTCGGCACCATGGGCTACACCTGGGAGGCCGCGCTGGGTGCGGTGTTCGTCTCCGGGGTGTTGTTCATGTTCCTCACCCTGTCCCGCGTGCGCGAATGGCTGCTCAACAGCATCCCGGTCAGCCTGCGCCACGCCATGGGCGCCGGCGTCGG
The DNA here is from genome assembly GCF_003105155.1 of Pseudomonas sp. SDI. Classification (GTDB taxonomy): domain Bacteria; phylum Pseudomonadota; class Gammaproteobacteria; order Pseudomonadales; family Pseudomonadaceae; genus Aquipseudomonas. The sequence goes on from NZ_QETK01000025.1 coordinate 19,799, forward strand.
ATTGTTCCTCGGGCTGATCGGTCTTAAAACCGCGGGTATCGTCGTCGCCAGCCCGGCCACCCTGATCAAACTGGGCTCACTGCATGAGCCTGGCCCGCTGCTGGCGGCGATCTGCTTCCTGATGATTGCGGTGCTCAGCTACCACCGCGTCTTCGGTGCAATCCTGATCAGCATCATCAGCGTGACGCTTGCCGGCTGGGGCCTGGGGCTGGTCGAGTACGGCGGCGTGTTCTCACTGCCGCCAAGCCTGGCGCCGACCTGGATGGCGATGGACGTGGCCGGGGTATTCAACGTGAGCATGATCGCCGTGGTCCTGGCATTCCTCTTCGTGCACATGTTCGACACCGCCGGCACCTTGATGGGTGTGGCACAACGGGCCAACCTGGTAAATGCCGACGGGCGTATCGAGAACCTCTCGCGCGCACTCAAGGCCGACAGTGCCTCCAGTGTGTTCGGCGCCGTGGTGGGGGTACCGCCGGTGACCAGCTACGTGGAAAGTGCTGCCGGGGTAGCCGCCGGTGGCCGTACCGGCCTGACCGCCGTGGTCGTCGGCCTGCTGTTCGTCGCGGCGATGTTCTTCGCCCCGCTGGCGGGCATGATCCCGGCCTACGCCACCGCCGGTGCGCTGATCTACGTGGCCATGCTGATGATGGGCAGCATGGCGCACATCAACTGGGATGAAGCCACCGACAGCATCCCGGCGATCATTACCGCGATCATGATGCCGCTGACCTTCTCGGTTGCCGACGGTATCGCCCTGGGCTTTATCACCTACGTGGTGCTCAAGGCCGGCACGGGGCGCTACAAAGAGATCTCGGCCAGCCTGTGGGTGCTCTGCGCAATCTTTGTTGCCAAGTTTGTGTTCCTCTGACAAACCGACACCGAACGCCTCAAGCCATGGACGTACTGCGCTTCCCGTCGGGGAACGGCATTGCGTCCGTGGCCGGGGCAGGCGTTGATGCGGACCTGTCATTTTTGCCAGTAGCCCGACTTTTTAGCCGAATATACGCTCCAGTCACTTAACAGAAAGTTTACTTTCCTGCCAAAGAGTGACCGAAATGCCTTCAGAAAGATCGATTCCATCCGCGCTAACTAGCTACCTCTACGATCCGCTTGACCGCCTCCTCGGCAGCGCCATCATGCAACGCTTTTACCAGAACGCCTTCCTGATTACCGCGCTGCAAGGCAACCGCGCCGTCTCGTTCCTGCGCCATCAGTCTCAACCCCTGGCACAACACGGCCAATCCAGCACACTACTGGCAACCGACCAGCAGTGCAGCGTGCTGGGCACGACGATGACTAACCCGTACGTAAGCTACGGCCCCTACGGCCACCGAGCGAAACGCGACGACAGTCTGCTCGGTTTCAATGGCGAACTGCCCGACAAGGTCAGCGGGCATTACCCGCTGGGCAACGGCCACCGTTGGTTCAGCCCGGTACTTATGCGCTTCAACAGCCCGGACCGCATGAGCCCGTTCGACAAAGGCGGGATCAACGCCTACTGCTACTGCCTGGGTGACCCGATCAATCGGCACGACCCTAGCGGCAAGGTTCCATCCTTTTTCAAGAAAATCCTCGAAAGCGCACTGAGCCTGGCAGATCAAGCCGGCAAAAACCTCCCCCCTAGCCCGACGTGGACACTGGGTTACGACAAGCAATTCTTCGCTGAAGCCTTGAAAATCGCGAAGACCTCGGCACTCCGCAAAGCCGGTAGGGTGATGCCAAGCCAGATAACCGATAGCCCGCTATACCGGTTCGGCGTAGGCAACGTGAACAATCCCGCGCCGTTTACCAGAAAGGTGAACTCGGTGGTATTAAACAAGGAGAGTCACGGCATGCCGCCGCTACCCAACCAGATGGATGACATCTATATAGCTCATGCAACTGCGGCCAACGCCGGGGAGATCTCCAGCACCACTGCCCACGTGTCGATGGCCGTTGTCTGGCACCGACAGAGCGGGCCGGACAGCGTCGTTGCCACGGGGTTTCATGTGGTAGCCGCCGCTGCCGCCGGGGTCGAAGACCACTGGGGCTACAAGACCGGCAAGATCCTCCGCGAGATCCGGAAAGATCCGTGATCGCGGCGTCGCCCCTCAATGCCCCGCCGACGCCGGCCCGGCTTTCGCCGCAAACGGCGGCTTGGCAAACCACACCAGCAGAATCAACCCAGCAAAAATCCAGCCCATGAGGGTGAAGTAGTCCACCGTCGACATCATGTAGGCCTGGCTGCCGAGCATCCGCTCCAGTTGCGTATACGCCTGCGGGCTGGCCCCGCCCAACTGGTTCAGCGCTTCACGCGTGGCCGGCTCGAAGGTACTGATGTGCTCGCTCAGGTAGGCATGATGCTGATCGGCCCGACGAATCCAGATCCAGGTGGTCAGCGACGCGGCAAAACTACCACCCAGGGTCCGCAGGAAGGTCGCCAACCCGGAACCGTCGGCAATCTGCTGGGGCGGCAAGTCCGACAGCAGGATGCTCAGGGTCGGCATGAAGAACAGCGCCACGCCGATACCCATGAACAGTTGCACCAGGGCGATGTGCTGGAAGTCCACCTCGTTGGTGAAGCCGGCGCGCATGAAGCAACTGGTGCCGATGGCCAGAAACGCCAGGCCGGCCAGCACCCGCAGGTCGAACCTGTGCGCGTACTTGCCCACAAATGGCGACATCAACACCGGTAGCAAGCCGATCGGTGCCACGGCCAGACCGGCCCAGGTGGCCGTGTAGCCCATCTGCGTCTGCAACCACTGCGGCAGGATCAGGTTGATGCCGAAGAAACCGGCATAGCCGCCCACCAGCACCAGGGTGCCGATGCGGAAGTTGCGGTACGCGAACAGCCGCAGGTTCACCACCGGGTGCTTGTCGGTCAGTTCCCAGATGATGAAAATCGCCAGGAACACCACGGAAATCAGGCTACCGATAACGATGAAATTCGACTCGAACCAGTCCAGGTCGTTGCCCTTGTCGAGCACGATCTGCAAGGCGCCGACCCCGACGATCAAGGTCAGCAGGCCGACATAGTCCATCGGCTGGCGGCTGGTGCTCACCGGCCGGCGCTTCATCTGCTGGCGCACCACGGCGGCGGCGAACAGACCGATCGGCACGTTGATGAAGAAGATCCACGGCCAGCTGTAGCTGTCGGTGATCCAGCCGCCGAGAATCGGCCCGGCAATCGGTGCCACCACCGTGACCATCGCCAGCAGCGCCAGCGCCATGCCCCGCTTCGCCGGCGGGTAGACCGCAATCAGCAAGGTCTGGGTCATCGGGTACAACGGCCCGGCGACCACCCCCTGCAACACTCGAAAACCGACCAGTTCCGGCATCGACTGGGCAATCCCGCAGAGGAACGAGGCCAGCACGAACAGCAGCGTTGCCCAGATGAACAGCTTGACCTCACCGAAACGCCGGCTCAGCCAGCCGGTCAATGGCAAGGCAATCGCGTTGCTCACCGCAAACGAGGTGATCACCCAGGTGCCCTGCTCCGAACTCACCCCGAGGTTGCCGGAAATGGTCGGCAGCGCAACGTTGGCAATGGTGGTGTCGAGCACCTGCATGAACGTCGCCAGCGACAGGCCGATGGTGGTCAGCAGCAGGCTCGGCGGCGTAAATGAGGCGTTGTTGCTCATCGCTGCGCCGTCTTGCCGGACGTGGCGCTGTTGTCGTGGATCAGGCGGGCGATCAGGCGGTCGGCTTCAACCAGCTGGCGGTCGAACACCTGAGTGGCGAACGAGGCCTTCTGCGCTGGCTGTTGGGCCAGCACCGGGCCGCTCTGGTCGTGCAGGTCGACGTCGACCTGGGTCGACAGGCCGATCCGCAGCGGGTGCTGTTGCAGCTGTTCGGGGTTGATATGAATGCGCACCGGCACCCGCTGGACGATCTTGATCCAGTTGCCGGTGGCGTTCTGCGCCGGCAACAGGGCGAAGGCACTACCGGTACCGGCGCCGAGGCTGTCGATGGTGCCGCTGTACTTCACGTCGCTGCCGTACAGGTCGGCGACGATGTCTACCGGCTGGCCGATGCGCATGTTGCGCAGCTGGGTTTCCTTGAAATTGGCGTCGATCCACAGCTGATCCAGCGGGATCACGGCCATGGTCGCGGTGCCCGGCTGCAGGCGCTGGCCGAGCTGCACGGTACGCTTGGCCACGTAGCCAGTCACCGGCGCCACCAGCGTGCTGCGGGCATTGTTCAGGTAGGCCTGGCGCAGCTCGGCCGCTGCGGCCTGCACGTCAGGGTGCGACGAGACCACGGTGTCGTCGACCAGCGCGGTGGTGCTGTTCAGTTGCTGACGGGCGTTGCTCAGGGCGCTTTGCGCGGTGCTCAAATCGTCACGCGCATGCGACAGTTCTTCCTGCGAGATCGCCCCGCCGGCCGCCAGGGTTTTACGCCGGTTGAAGTTTTCCTGGGCTTTTTGCAGCTCGGCCTGGCGCGCCGCCACCTGGGCTTTCTGCCCATCGACGTTGCTGTACAGCCCGCGCACCTGACGCACCGCGCGAGCCAGCTTGGCCTCGGCGGCCTGCAGGCCGACCTCGGCGTCGCTCGGGTCGAACTCGACCAGGGTCTGCCCGGCCTGCACCAGGTCGCCGTCATCGGCACCGATGCTGATCACCGTGCCGCTGATCAGCGGGGTGATTTCCACCACGTTGCCGTTCACGTAGGCGTCATCGGTGCTTTCGCTCCAGCGCCCGTACAGCGCGTGCCAGGCCCATACGCCGGCGCCGAACAACAGCACCAGGATAAGCAGGACGAACAGCCAGGTCTTGCGCTTGCGCTGGTTGGAGAGGTCCTGCTCGCTAGCAGCAGTGTCCGGGGAAGTGGCAGTGGCCATGACAAATACCTTGGCGTTTATTGATTACGGGAGGCCGGCGGCACTGCCGCGGTCTGCGGGTCGCTGTGCGGGTCGGCCTGGAAGCCACCGCCCAGCGCTTGCATCAGTTGGATCGACAGGTCGATCCGTTCGGCGTTCAGTTCGGCCAGCTGGCGCTGGGCTTGCAACAGCTGTTGCTCGACGCTCAGCACATCGAGGTAGTTGCCGATACCGGCGCCATAGCGCTGCGCCACAGTGTCGTAGGACTGCTGGGCGATGTCGGTGGCGTGCTGTTTGGCAGCAACCTGCGCCCCCAGCGCATGCAACTGGTCGATGCTGTCGCTGACTTCGCCCAAGGCGCGCACCAGGCTCTTGTTGTACTGGGCCACGGCCAGGTCGTAGTCGGCGTCGCGGGCATCGAGGTCGGCACGCAGGCGGCCGCCATCGAAGATCGGCAGCGATACCGTCGGCGCCACATTGAAGAAGCGGCTTGGCGCGCCGAAGATCGCGTCGCCCAGCAAGGCCTGGGTGCCGGCGGCGATGCTCAGGTTCAGGTTGGGGTAGAACTGGGTCTTGCCGGCGTCGATCGATTTGCTCGCCGCCTCGACCCGCCAGCGCGCGGCCACCAGGTCCGGGCGGCGGCCCAGCAGTTCGGCGGGAAGCACCGAGGGCAGCGCCACGGCAGCGGGCGTGAGGACATTCGGCCGGCCGAGCTGCTCGCCACGGTCGGGGCCCTTGCCGAGCAACACGGCCAGCGCAACGCGGGCGCTGCGCAGTTGCTTCTGGGCATTGATCGCCTGCTCTTCGGCGCTGGCAGCCAGGCTTTCGGTCTGCTGGTACTGGTACTCGCTGTCGATCCCCGAAGCCAGGCGGCGCTGACCCAGCTCAAGCATCTGCCGGGTGCGTTTGAGGTCGTCCTGGGCCAGGTCGGCAACAATGTAGGCCTGACCCAGCTGGCTGTAGGCGCGGGCAACGTCGGCGGCCAGGGTCAGGCGCGCGGCCTGCTGGTCGACCTCGGCGGCGCGAGCCTGGCCGAGGGCGGCTTCCCAGGCGTCACGCTGGCCGCCCCAGAGGTCGAAGGTGTAGTTGAAGGTGGCCTCGACCGTGCGCAAGGTGGAATAGGCACCGCCCTCCCCCCGTGGGTCCTGATCGCGGGCCAGGCGCGAGCGGCTGATCCCGGCGCTGGCGTCCAGGCTCGGCATCCGTGCCGCATCGGCGGCATAGGCAGCGGCACTGGCTTGGTGCGCACGGGCGCTGGCGATCTGCATGTCCGGGCTGTCGCGCAGGGCCTCGGCGATCAGGCGGTCCAGTTGCGGGTCGCCGAGGTTGCGCCACCAGTCGCGACGCGGCCAGGCGGCCGCCGACAGGGTCACGCCCTTGAGCGTCTGCCCAGCCTTGAGCTCGGCAGCATCGAGGCGCAGGCCTTCCGGCAGCAGGCCGCGGTAGTTGGCACACCCGGCCAGGGTCAGCGCCAGCACGATCAGGCTGAAGCCGGTTCGCAGCGGGTTCAGGTTCATTTCGCACCTACGCGCAGCGCGGTCAGGCTGTCGCCCGCAGCCAGCAACACCTTGGTCAGGATCTGCTCCAGGGTGGCCAGCTCGCCCGGTTCGAGCACGCCGACCACTTCGTTCATCGCGGCGGCACCGATGTGCGGCAACTGGTCGGCGAGCTTCTGCCCTTCTTCGGTCAGCGCCAGGCGTACCTGGCGGCGGTCGTCCGGGCAACGCTGACGGAGGATCAACTGTTTCTGCTCCAGGCGGTCGAGCATCCGCGTCATCGAACCACTGTCCAGCGCCAGGTAGCGGCACAGCTCGGCCGGAGTGTCGACGCCATACTGGGCGTTGATGATCAGCACCTTGAACTGCGCGGCGGTCACGCCGAACGCTTGCAGGTGCGTATCGAGAATGCGGTCTTTGACCAGTGCAGCACGCCCCAGGAGCATGCCGATGGTGCAGGTCTGGAAGTTTTCCGGGGTGAAATGCTGCATGGCGGAGTTACCTGCTTAGGCAGTGGTTTACAAAATGTTACTGCCTAAGCAGATAATGTCAAACAATTAATTAGCTTGCTTTCTATTAAGGTGATGGACGGGTCGCGCTTCAGGCATTGCCATGCACCGTGCGCCGAGCGGCCGCCGGGCGATGCAGAAACACCGCATCGAGCACGCTCTCGGCAGCCTTGCCGGGCTCGCCCCAATGCGCCGAACAATGCACGTAGCGGCTGTAGAGCAACTGCTGCTCGGCCGGGTCGAGGTCGAGCGTCGTGGCCTGGCCGAGCGCGAAGGCCTGAAGTTTTGCCGCAATGCCGTGTAGTTCGGCGGGCAATGCCAGTGCCTCGATGCCGTCGACGGCGGCGAACGGCACCTCGAAGCGCAGCGCCCAGGCGTGCATGATGCGCAGGTATACCCGCGATAACGCCCCTGCGACCGTGCGCGTGCTCTGCACGGCGGCGAACACGCGCTTTCTCGGCTGAATGTCTTCCAGTCGATTGAACGGCAACGGCTCGCTCCAGTAACACAGTTGCGGCACCAGCCCGCGGGCGCGCCAGGCGGCGCCCTGGTGTTCGAGCAACTGCTGCACGCGCTGACTGGCCGGGGCTTGCGAATCGTCCAGCAACAGGCTGACCTGGCAACTGTCGGGCCGACTGAGCAGGACCCGCTCGTGCACCTGTGGCCCATAACCGCCGCCGAGGTCGGCGTGCGCGCCGGGCAGCAGGATGTCGTCATCGGTGCCAGTCAGGGCAAAGTTTTCCCGCAGCTCGTCGGCGGCCACCAGCTGAATCACCTGTCGCGCCGCGCCGCTGGCCAGGGCCAGTTGCAGGCCGCCGTAGCGATCATTGCCGGCGCTGAAATTGCCCACCAGCGGCGCGACGATGGCCACCACGGTGTCGAACAGGCCGATGAAATTCAACTGCACATCGATGCCGCAGCGCCAGCCGAAGTGTGCCGCCAGGTCCGGCGAGCCGCTCGGCAGCCGACGCGCCAACAGGCTGTCGGCGCCCTTGCGCAGGTCGTTGGCGAAATGCCGGGCCTCGGCGGCGCCCCGACTGAAGCCGAACAGGTCGAAGACCATCCGCGCCACACGCAGCTCAGGATTGTTGCGGCGCAACTGGGCAAGCTTGCCCAGCACCGCCGCAGGTGTCTGCTCGATCCGCGCCATCACCCCGGTGCGCCAGCGGCCGGTGCCCTGGGCGTAGCGCGAGTCGAGCGCGCCAGCCGTGGTGCCGACGCCTTCGATATACACCGCCAGCGCCGCCTCGGTCTGCCCCGGCGCCAACACCTCCGCAGCCTGGTCGCGGTACAGCGCATACAGGTGGGCAATGTTCGACAGTTCGTTGCCGTAGCTGTCGCTCGGCAGCACCCCGCCTTCGGCAAAACCCTGCGCCCGGCACGCGACCTGGGCAGCAGCGGCCAGTTCCGCGCCCGCCGCCCAGGCCCGACACGCGGCGGCCTGCAGGCTGTTGTCGCGGTTGTTGCCGGTGCCATCGAAAAAGATCCCGATCCGCAGGGTGATCGCCCGCCCCTGCTGCGGATTGCTTGCATTCGTGCTCATGCGCCTACCTCTCGATTGAAGAGAGGTAGTTAAGGGAGCCCGGCCACGCGCCCATAAGCAGACATGTCGCCAGCGCGCGCAAGGTTTTTCAGCAGCAGGTCGCGGCAATTTCGCCAAGAAATTTACACCGCGCCGTTAGTCGGCAGAGGCCCGGATGGATTAAAGTATCAGCCCCTGCCCGGCGGCTTTTTTGCAGTACCGTCGGGCGCCATTCCAGGAACCGTCGACGATGGAACATCGTGAAGCGCTGATCGCGCTGCGCACCTTTCTTTCAACCCAGATCCTTGGCCAGGAAAAACTGGTCGAGCGCTTGCTGATCGTACTCCTGGCCGACGGCCACATGCTGGTAGAAGGCGCGCCGGGCCTGGCCAAGACCAAGGCGATCAAGGAACTGGCCGAAGGTGTCGAAGCACAGTTCCACCGTATCCAGTTCACCCCCGACCTGCTCCCGGCCGATATCACCGGCACCGAGATCTACCGCCCGGAAACCGGCAGCTTCGTGTTCCAGCAAGGGCCGATCTTCCACAACCTGGTGCTGGCCGACGAAATCAACCGTGCGCCGGCCAAGGTTCAGTCGGCGCTGCTCGAAGCCATGGCCGAGCGCCAGGTCAGCGTCGGCCGCAGCACCTACGAGCTGTCGCCGTTGTTCCTGGTCATGGCCACGCAGAACCCGATCGAACAGGAAGGCACCTACCCGCTGCCCGAAGCGCAGCTCGACCGCTTCCTGATGCACGTGAAAATCGGCTTCCCGGACGCCGCCGTCGAGCGACGCATCCTGCAGCAGGCCCGGGGCGAAGCGCTCAACGGCGAAACCAAGCCGGAACGCCGGGTCAGTCAGCAGGCCATCTTTGCTGCGCGCAAGGAGATCCTTGGCCTGTACATGGCCGACGCGGTGGAGGAATACCTGGTGCAACTGGTCATGGCCACGCGCAACGGCAGCAAGTACGATGCCGAGCTCGGCGACTGGATCGCCTACGGCGCCAGCCCGCGCGGCTCGATTGCCCTCGACCGCTGCGCGCGGGCCCACGCCTGGCTGGCCGGGCGCGACTTCGTCAGCCCGGAAGACATCCAGGCGGTGCTGTTCGACGTACTGCGTCACCGCATCATCCTTTCGTTCGAGGCCGAAGCGGCCGGTATCGACCAGGACCGGGTGATCCAGCGCATCCTCGACGTCGTTGCCGTGGCCTGATCGATGCCCGAACACCTGTTGGCCGCCCCCGGCATCCGCATCAGCCTCGCCGAGCTGATCGAGATGCGTCATCGCGTGCGCGAAGTGCAGCTGTTTTCTGCCCCCGGCCAGCGCAGCCCGCTGGTCGGCCTGCACCATTCGCGGCTGCGTGGCCGTGGCGTCGACTTCGACCAGGTGCGCGTCTACCAGGCCGGCGACGATGTGCGCAACATCGACTGGCGGGTCACCGCACGCACCCAGGAGCCGCACACCAAGCTGTTCCATGAAGAGCGCGAGCGGCCGATCTTCATCCTCGTCGAGCAGAGCCGACGGCTGTTCTTCGGCTCCGGGCTGATGTTCAAATCGGTGCTCGCCGCCCAGGCGGCAGCATTGATCGGCTGGGCCGCGCTCGGCCACAACGACCGCATCGGCGGGCTGGTCTTCGGCGACAACGAACACCACGAAATCAAACCCCGGCGCAGCAAGCAGAGCCTGCTGCAACTGCTCAATCGCCTGGCGCGGGTCAACCAGTCGCTGCACACCGAGGCCCAGCCGCAGGGCGACAACCTCGGCATGGCCCTGCGCCGTGCACGCGAGGTGCTGCGCCCAGGCAGCCTGGCCATCGTGATCTGCGACGAGCGGGCGCTGAACCCCAGCGTCGAACAGCAACTGGGCCTGCTCTCGCGGCATTGCGACCTGCTGTTGCTGCCGCTGTCCGACCCGCTCGACCATGCCCTGCCCGCCGCCGGCCTGCTGCGCTTCGCCCAGCGCGGCGCACAGCTGGAACTCGACACCCTCGATGCGAGCCTGCGCCAGAGCTACCGCGCGCAAGCCGAGGCACGCCTCGAACGCTGGGAACTGCTGGCGCAAAAACTGCGCGTGGTGCTGATGCCGCTGAGCACCCAGAGCGAAATGACCGAACAGCTGCGTGAGTACCTCGACCCGCAACGCGCGGGGAAACGCCGATGAGCCCGCTGGAACAGCTGCAACCATTGATCGCCCCGGCGCCGGTCGGGCTGTGGCCGCCCGCACCGGGCTGGTGGCTGCTGCTGGCGTTGCTGCCGCTGCTCGGCTGGGGCGCCTGGCGCCTGCGCCACTGGCGACCGCGGCAGGCGCCGCTGCCGCGCGCCGAACAACCGCTGGAGCCGATCCGCATCGAAGCCCTGGCCGAACTGGCGCGCCTGCCCAAGCCCTACGACGGCGCCCCGGCCGGTGCCTGGCTGCAGCAGATCAACGCGCTGCTCAAGCGCCTGTGCCGCAACCATTACCCGGATAGCCAGAGCCACACCCTCAATGGCCGCCAATGGCTGGCCTTCCTCGATAACCGCTGCCCGGCCGCCGGGCTGACGCGCTGGATGGTGCTGGTAGAAGGCGCCTACAAGCCCGAGTGCCGGCTCGACGACAAGGCCATCGCCGGACTCAACCAGGCGGTCGACACCTGGATTCGCAAACATGTTTGAACTGGCCTGGCCGTGGGTCTTTGCCCTGTTGCCGCTGCCGTGGCTGGCGCGCCTGCTGCTGCCGCCAGCCGACAGCGGCGAGCCGGTACTCAAGGTGAGCTTCCTCGACGAACTCGAAGGCCTGGCCGGGCGCCGCGCCCGTCTCAACCTGCCGACCTGGCGCCAGCAGGCGCCGTTCGTGCTGGTCTGGGTGCTGCTGCTGTGCGCCGCCGCGCGTCCGCAATGGCTCGGCGAGCCGCTGCCGGTGGCCGCCAGCGGGCGCGACCTGCTGGTGGCGGTGGACGTGTCCGGCTCGATGGACTTCCCCGACATGAGCTGGCAGGGCGAAGAGGTCAGCCGCCTGAGCCTGGTCAAGGCGCTGCTCGGCGACTTTTTGCAGGCGCGTGAAGGCGACCGCGTCGGCCTGATCCTGTTTGGCAGCCAGGCCTTCCTGCAAGCCCCGCTGACCTTCGACCGACGCACCGTGCGCACGTTCCTCGACGAAGCGCAGATCGGCATCGCCGGCAAGAACACCGCCATCGGCGACGCCATCGGCCTGGCGGTAAAACGCCTGCGCATGCGCCCGGCGCAAAGCCGCGTGCTGATCCTGGTCACCGACGGCGCCAACAACGGCGGGCAGATCCACCCGCTGACCGCGGCGCGCCTGGCGGCCCAGGAGAACATCCGTATCTACACCATCGGCATCGGTGCCGACCCGGACCAGAACGGCAGCGCCGGCCTGCTCGGGTTGAACCCGAGCCTGGACCTCGACGAAGCCTCACTCAAGGAAATCGCCGAGCTGACCCATGGCGAGTATTTCCGCGCCCACGACGGCAACGAGCTGAGCGCCATCGGCGCTACCCTCGACCGCCTCGAACCGGTCGAGCAGCAACCCACCCAGGCGCGCACCGCGCAAGCGCTGTATGCCTGGCCGCTGGCCCTGGCGCTGCTGTTCAGCGTACTGCTGGTGGTGCGCGAGCGCTGGCCGGACAACCTGCTACAACGTCTGCTCAGGCGGCCGCACTTCCTCCAGCCTCACCCGGAATGGCGCGAGCGGCTCAAGCGCCTGCGCCTGCGGAGACGCCGATGATCGAGCTCTGGCCGCAATGGCTGCGTCCCGCCTGGCTGCTGCTGGTCCCGCTGCTCGGCTGGCTGCTGTGGAAGCTCTGGCACCGGCAGAAACGCGCCGGGCGCTGGCAGATGATCCTGCCGCCAGCGTTCCACGCCGTGCTCCTCGGTGGCGGTAATGGCCGCGACAGCAAGCTGCCGTGGATCGCCCTCGGCCTGGCCTGGCTGCTGACCCTGCTGGCCCTGGTCGGGCCCAGCTGGCAACGCCTGGAAGACAGCCACCAGCGCCCGGCCGACCCACTGGTGATCATGCTGGAGCTGACCCCCTCGATGCTCGCCGCCGACAGCCCGCCAAACCGCCTGGAACAAGCCCGACGGAAGATCCTCGACCTGCTCGAACACCGCCGCGACAGCCAGACCGCGATCATCGTCTACGCCGGCAGCGCGCACACGCTGGTGCCGCTGTCCGACGACCTCGCCACCAGCCGCAACCTGCTCGAAGCGCTCGACCCGACAATCATGCCGCAGGCCGGCCAGCGCGCCGACCTCGCCGTGCGCAAGGCCCTGGCCCTGCTCGCTCAGGGCGGCCTGGGCCAGGGCCGTCTGCTGCTGATTGGCTCGTCGCTGAGCGAGCAGGAGCGCGAAGGCATCGTCCAGGCCCTCGGCCGACAAGGCCCGAGCCTGCTGATGCTCGGCGTCGGCACGGCCGACGGCGCGCCGGTGCAGCAGGCCAACGGCGAGCTGATCAAGGACGCCGACGGCGCGATCCTGCTGCCGCGCCTCGACAGCCCCGGGCTCAAGGCGTTTATCGGCAGCACCGGCGGGCGCTACCGGCATGCCCGCATCGACGACCTCGACCTGCGTGGCCTGGGCCTGTTCGACAGCCTGCACAGCCTGCGCGCCGAGGGCCAGACGGTGAAACTCGACAGCTGGGCCGACCAGGGTTACTGGCTGCTGTTGCCACTGCTGTTGCTGGCCGCCTGTGCCGGCCGGCGTGGCTGGCTGTTCTGTCTGCCGCTGTTGCTGTGCCTGCCGCAGCCGAGCTATGCCTTCGACTTCGACGACCTCTGGCTGCGCCCCGACCAGCAAGGCCAGCGCCTGCTCGAACAGCAGCGCCCGGCCGATGCTGCGAAGCACTTCAAGGACCCGCAATGGAAAGGCCTGGCGCTGTATGAGGCCGGCGACTATGCCGGCGCCGCCCGCCAGTTCGCCCAGGGCAACAGCGCCGCCGCCCACTACAATCGCGGTAATGCACTGGCCCGCAGCGGCGAGCTGGAAGCCGCGCTGGACGCCTACGAGCAAGCGCTGGAGCGCCAGCCGGAGCTGGCGGCGGCGCTGACCAACCGGGCCCTGGTCGAACAGCTGCTGCGCCAGCAGGACGCCGCCCCCGAGGCCGAGCCGGATCCCGGCAACGAGCCCGAGCAACCGTCCAGCCAAAGCCTGCCGACCGACAGCGCCAGCAACGGCCAGGCGTCCAGCAGCAGCGAGGGCGACAGCGAACAGCCGAGCGCGACCAGCGCACAACAGGACAACGCCAACCCGGACCCGAGCCGGCCGCCCAGCCAGGCCGACGACGAAACCACCCGGCCGCCACCACGGCCGACCGCCAGCAGCCTCGACGCCGAACAGCGCCAGGCCCTGGAGCAATGGCTGCGGCAAATCCCCGACAACCCGGCGGAGCTGCTGCGGCGTAAATTCTGGTACGAACAGCAACAGCATCAGGAAACCCGTCGATGAGTCGCGTCTGCGCCCTCGTTTTCAGCCTTTTACTCGCCCTGCAGGTGCAGGCCGCGAGCCTGCACGCCAGCGTCGACCGCGCCCGCCTCACGGCCGGGGAAACCCTGGAGCTGACCCTGGAGAGCGGCGACGTGACCCAGTTCGGCAAGCCCGACCTGGCGCCCTTGCAAGGCCAGTTCGAGGTCCGTGGCACCCGCCAGGTCAACAGCCTGACCTCGCTCGACGGGCAGAACGAAGCCACCACCCGCTGGATCGTCACCCTGCTGCCGCGGCAGAGCGGCAGCCTGGAAATTCCCGCCCTGCAACTGGGCGAAGCGCGCAGCGAGCCGCTGCAGTTGCAGGTGCTGCCGGCCGAAACCAGCAGCGCGACCAACCTGGCCCCGGTGTTCATCGAAGCCAGCCTCGACGACAGCAGCGTGTACGTGCAGGCCCAGGCCGTGCTGACCTTGCGCATCTACCATTCGGTGTCGCTGTACGACGACAGCAACCTCAGCCCGCTGCAGCTGACCGAGGCCAAGGTCGAGCCGCTAGGCGAGTCGCGCACCTACGAGAAAGCGCTCAATGGCGTGCGCCATGGGGTGATCGAGATGCGCTATGCTATCTACCCGCAGCAAAGCGGCGAGCTGAGCATTCCGGCGCTGGCCTTCAGCGCCACCACGGTCGACCGCGAGGCCGAAGCGGCCAGCGGCACCGTGCGTAGCGGCAAGCAGGTGCGGGTCAGCTCCGCGCCCCTGACCTTGCAGGTGAAAGGCCGCCCGGCCGACTACCCGGCCGACCAGCCGTGGCTGCCGGCGCGCAGCCTGAGCCTGGAGGAGCATTGGAGCCCGGACCCGGCGCAGGTGCCGACGCAGATCGGCGATTCGCTGACCCGTAGCGTCGTGCTCAAGGCCGAGGGCTTGTCCAGCGCGCAACTGCCGAGCCTGCCGGGCACCGAAGTGGTCGGTTTGCGGCGCTACCCGGACCAGCCGCAGTTGCGCAACCAGATCAACGACCGGGGCCTGCTAGGCAGCCGCGAGGAGCGCGAAGCACTGGTGCCCACGCACAGCGGCGTGCTGGAGCTGCCGAGCCTGGAGGTGGTCTGGTGGAACACCCGCGAGGATCACCTGGAACACAGCAGTTTGCCGGCGCGCCGCCTGCAGGTGCAGGACAATCCTGCATTGACCGCCGACGCGCCGGCCAATACCGGCGCCGTGGAGCAGCGCCCGCTGTGGCCGTGGCAGTTGAGTACGCTGCTGCTGGCCTTGACCACCCTGGCCGGGTTTGCCCTGTGGTGGCGGGCGCGCTCGCAGCCGGCAGTGCTGCGTGCGGCGCAGGCCGGGCCGAGCCCACGGACCCTGCTCGACGACCTCAAGCGGGCGTGCCTGGCCAATGACCCGCAGGCCACCCGTCAGGCACTGGACGCCTGGGCGCGGCAACAGCCGGAAACCCTGGCCGACATGGCGGCGCGTTTTGTGCCGTTGTCGGATGCACTGGATGGCCTGAACGGCGCGCTGTACAGCGAGACCGGGCAGTACTGGCAGGGCGAGGACCTGTGGCGGGCCATCGGCACCATCCCGGCGGCCGAGCTGGGGCAACTGGCGACCGGGGAAAACGGCAGCTTGCCGCCGCTCTATCCGAAATAGCGCCGGGCCCTAGCGCGGGACGAGTCGGGTCGCCGCATCGCCGCTCCCACAGTGAACCGCGTGGTGGCTGGCTTTTGTGGGAGCAGGCTCGTCCCGCGATGAAGCACCCACACCTTCCGCTACGGGTTACCATACTCGGCCTCTGCCCCCCCACAGGACTCCCAATGCGTCTGTTTCACACCTCCGACTGGCACCTGGGACAAACCCTGCATGGCCAGGAACGCGACTTCGAACACGCCTGCTTCCTCGACTGGCTACTCAGCCAGCTCAACCTGCGCCAGCCCGACGCCCTGCTGATCGCCGGCGATATCTTCGACACCGTCAACCCGCCGGTCAAAGCCCAGGAACGCCTCTACGACTTCATCGTCCAGGCCCACGAGCAGCAGCCCAAGCTGACCATCGTGATGATCGCCGGCAACCACGACTCCGGCTCGCGCATCGAACTGCCCGCCGCACTCATGCGTCGTCTGCGCACCCACGCCATCGGCCGCGTGCAATGGCTCGACGACGGCGTGCTCGACAGCGAGCGCCTGCTGATCCCGCTGACCAACAGCAAAGGCAAGACTTGCGCCTGGTGCCTGGCCCTGCCCTTCCTGCGCCCGGCCGAAGTCACCGGCGCCGCCCTTGGCGACGACTACCTGCGCGGCATCGCCCAGGTCCATGAACGGCTGATCGCCGCCGCCGTCGAACGGCGCAACGCCGGCCAGGCACTGATTGCCGTGAGCCACGCGCACCTGGCCGGCGGCTCGGTCTCGGAAGACTCCGAACGCAGCCTGATCATCGGCAACGCCGAAGCCCTGCCGGCCAGCCTGTTCAGCAAGGACATCGACTACGTCGCCCTCGGCCACCTGCACAAGCCACAACGGGTCAACCGCGAAGAGCGCATCCGTTACAGCGGCTCGCCGATCCCGCTGTCGTTCTCCGAGATCGACTACAAGCACCAGATCCTCGAAGTCGAGTTCGACGGCGCCAACCTGGCCAGCATCGAACCACGCCTGGTGCCACGCGCCGTGCACCTGCAACGGCTCGGCCCGGCGCCGCTGACCGAGGTGCTCGAACAACTGGCCGAATTGCCGGTGGTCGACCTGCTCGAAGACCCGCAGCGCCAACCCTGGCTGGAGGTGCGCGTGCGTCTCGACGAACCGCAACCCGACCTGCGCCTGCAAATCGAAGCAGCGCTCAACGGCAAGGCCGTGCGCCTGGTGCGCATCGCCGCCGAGTACGCCGGGCGCGCTGCCGCCGATGGTGACGACGCGTCAGCACTGGTGGAACTGGGCCAGTTGACCCCGCACGAGCTGTTCGGCCGCGCCTGGGAACAGGCCTACGGCAGCGCCGTGGACGAACAGACCCTGGCCGATTTCGCCCAGCTGTTGCAGGACGTGCAACAGGAAGAGGAGCAGCCATGAAGATTCTCGCCATCCGCCTGAAGAACCTCGCCTCGCTGGCCGGCCCCTTCGAAATCGACTTTACCGCCGAGCCGCTGGCCAGCGCCGGCCTGTTCGCCATCACCGGCCCCACCGGCGCCGGCAAGAGCACCCTGCTCGACGCCCTGTGCCTGGCGCTGTTCGGTTCGGTGCCGCGCCTGAGCAGCATCGGCCGGGAAACCAAACTGCCGGAAGTCGACAGCGAAATCCTTACCAGTGACCCGCGCACCCTGCTGCGTCGTGGCACCGGCAGCGGCTATGCCGAGGTCGATTTTGTCGGCATCGACGGCCACCGCTACCGCGCCCGCTGGGAAACCAACCGCGCCCGCGACAAGGCCACCGGCAAGCTGCAAGGCAGCCGCCAGAGCCTGCACGACCTGGACAGCCAGCAATTGCTGAGCAACCAGAGCAAGCGCGAGTACGAGCAACTGATAGAGGCCCGCCTGGGCCTGAACTTCGAGCAGTTCACCCGCGCCGTGATGCTCGCACAAAGCGAATTCAGCGCATTCCTCAAGGCCGACGACAAGGAACGCAGCGAGCTGCTGGAAAAGCTCACCAACACCGCCATCTACAGCCAGCTCGGCCGCCGCGCCTACAGCAAGAGCAAGGCAGCCGAAGACGCGCACAAGGCGCTGGTCGAACAGGCCAGCGGCATTACCCCGCTCAGCGCCGAGGAACGCGCCGAGCTGGATGCGCAGTACAGCGAAGCCCAGCGCCTGCTCAAACTGGAGCAGGCACAGTTGCGCCAGTTCGAACTGCAACGCAGCTGGCTGGCCGAGCTGCTGCAATTGCAGGAGCAGCTGCGCACCGCTAACGAAGACCTGCACAGCGCCCAGCAGCATTGGCAGCAACTGGCGGGCGAGCGCCTCAACCTCAGCCGTCTGGAGCAACTGGCGCCGCAGCGCCATCAGTTCGCCCGGCAACTGGAACTGGCCGCCCAGCTCACCCCGCTGGCCGCCGCCATCGCGGGCCAGCGCCAACAGCAGGTTGAATGGCAGGCGCGCCAGCAACAACTGGACGCCGAGTTGAGCGCCGCCAGTGCCGCGCTCAAGACCGCCATCGCGGCACAGGCCGACAGCGCACCGCAACTGCGCCAGGCATTCGCCGAACAGAACACCCTGGCTCGCCTGGATCAGGAACTGAATGCCCAGCTGGCACTGGTGCGGCAGGCCGAACAGGCCAGCAGCGAAGGCCAGCAACAGCTGCACAACCTCAACCAGCTGCAACAGCGCAACCGCGAACGCCTCGAAACGGTCGCCAATCAGCTTGCGCAAAGCGCGACACTGGCCAGCCTGGGCGACGCCTGGAACGCCTACCGCGGCCAGTTGCAGCAATTGATGCTGATCGGCAATCGCCTCAGCCAGGGCAACGACGAACTACCAGCGTTGCAGCAACGTGCCGCCGCCGCCGCGCGGCAGTTCGAGGAACAGCGTGCAGCGCTGGCCCTGCTGTTTGTCGAAGCCGCTGCCGAGCCCGAGGCACTGGCCGAACAGATTGGCCTGCTCGGCACCCTGTTGCAGGACAACCGCAAGCAGCAGCGCGGCATCGAGGAACTGGCGCGGCTGTGGGGCAGCCATCAGGAACTGGAGCAGCGCGTACTGGACCTGCGCCAGCGCCAACAGGCCGCCCAGCAGCAACGCGAGCACCTGATTGCCCAAGGCCTGCAGGGCAAGACCGAGCTGACCGCGGCCGAGCAGGCACTGAGCGTCACCCGCCAGTTGCTCGAACGCCAGCGGCTGGCCCGCAGCGCCAGCGTCGAAGAGCTGCGTGCGCAGTTGCAGGACGACCAGCCATGCCCGGTCTGCGGTAGCCAGGAACACCCCTATCACCAGCCCGAAGCGTTGTTGCAAAGCCTCGGTCGCCACGATCAGGACGAGGAAGCCAACGCCCAACGCAACGTCGACCAGCTCAAGGCGCGGCTCGACGAATTACGCACGCAACTGGGCGGGGTCAACGGCCAGATCAAGGAATACCTGCACCAACTCGAACAGCTGGGCGCACAACAGCAAGCGCTGCTGCCGGGCCTGGAAGCGCATCCGCTGTACCCACAACTTGCCGATCAGGACGCCAAGGGCCGCAGCGCCTGGCTGGAACTGCAACTGCGGCGCCTGAACGACGATATCGGCCGCGACGAGCAACGCCAGGCCACCCTGCTCAAGCTGCAACAGGACGCCGCCCGCCTGCAACAGCAACTGCAGGCCAGCAGCGAAGCCAGCCAGCAGGCCAGCCAGCACCTGAGCCAGCAGCAACAGGCACTGAGCGCCGACCAGCAGCGTCTCGACCAGGAACTGGCCGGCTTCGCCGAGCTGCTGCCAGCGGAGATTGTCCAGCGCCTGCGCGAACAACCCTCGGCGACGTTCCTGCACCTCGATCAGCAAATGGCCGAACGCCGCGAGCAGCTAGAGCGGCAAAAGGACGAGCAGGACGAGCTGAACGAACGCCAGCAGCAACTGGACAAGCTCCAGTTGCAACAGCAGGCGCGCCAGCAGAAGCAGGAAGAACTGCAACAGCAGCTCACCACGTTGACCGGCCAGCAATTGCAGGCCCGTGCAACGCTGGCCTCGCTGCTCGGCGAGCAGACCAGTGCCGAGCACTGGCAGCAACACCTGGAGCAGGCCATCGAGCAGGCCCGCAGCAGCGAAGCTGCGGTCAACCAGCAGTTGCAGGATGCGCGCACGCGCAGCGTCGAGCTGGCCACCGCGCTCAAGGCCGAGGAACAGCGTCAGCAGGCGCTGGAACAGGAAAACCAGCAGTTGCAGGCGCTGATCGGGCAGTGGCGGCAGGCGCACCCGGAACTCGACGATGCCGGCCTGAGCGAACTGCTGAGCATCGACGACGAGCAACTGACACAACTGCGACAACGCCTGCAGAACGCCGAAAAGGCCATCGAACAGGCCAGCGTGCGGGTTCAGGAGCGCGAGCAGCGCCTGCAACAGCATCAGGCCCAGGGCAATGGCGCGTTGACCGCCGAGCAGCTGGAAGCGGCGCTGGCCGAGGCCCAGCAACAACTGGCCAGCCGCGAGCACGAATGCGCCGAACTGCGCGCCCGGCAGAGCGAAGATCAGCGCCGCCAGCAGGCCAATCAGGCATTGGCCGAGCGTACCGCCCAGGCCTATGCCGAGTGGCAACGTTGGGCGCGGCTGAACGCGCTGATCGGTTCGGCCACTGGCGACGTGTTCCGCAAGATCGCCCAGGGCTACAACCTCGACCTGCTGGTGCACCATGCCAACGTGCAACTGCGTCAACTGGCCCGGCGTTACCGCCTCAAGCGCGGCGGCAGCCTGCTCGGCCTGCTGGTGCTGGACACGGAGATGGGCGACGAGCTGCGTTCGGTGCATTCGCTGTCGGGCGGGGAAACCTTCCTGGTGTCGCTGGCGCTGGCCCTGGGGCTGGCCTCGATGGCCTCCAGCACCTTGCGCATCGAATCGCTGTTTATCGACGAAGGTTTCGGCAGCCTCGACCCGGAATCGCTGCAACTGGCCATGGATGCCCTGGACGGCTTGCAGGCCCAGGGCCGCAAGGTCGCGGTGATTTCCCATGTGCAGGAAATGCACGAGCGCATCCCGGTGCAGATCCAGGTGCGGCGTCAGGGCAATGGCTTGAGTAGCGTGGAGGTCAGTGGATGATTCTGTATTCGTTCCGGCGTTGCCCGTATGCCATGCGCGCGCGCCTGGCGTTGCGCTACAGCGGCTGCGCGGTGGAGATCCGCGAGGTCAGCCTGAAGGCCAAGCCGGCCGAGATGCTGGCGCTGTCGCCGAAGGGCACGGTGCCGGTGTTGAGTGTGCAGGGCCAGGTGCTGGAGGAAAGCCTGGAGATCATGCGCTGGGCACTCGCCCAGCACGATCCGCAGGACTGGCTATTGCGCGCCGATGCAGCGGCGGCCGAACAGGCCGAGACGCTGATTGCGCGCAATGACAGCACGTTCAAGCTTCAGCTCAATCACTACAAGTACGCCGAGCGCTACCCGGCGCATTCGCGGGAGGCGTACCGGGCACTGGCCGAGGACATCCTCGGCGACCTCGACGCGCGGCTGGCGCAGCGCGACTACCTGCTGGCCGAACACCCGAGCCTGGCGGATGCGGCGTTGCTGCCGTTCATTCGGCAGTTCGCCGGGGTGGAACCGGCGTGGTTTGCCCAGGCGCCCTACCCGCATCTGCGGCGGTGGTTGCAGGGATGGCTGGACTCGACGTTATTCACTGCAATCATGGCGCGCTGAAAAGCATCGCCGGCAAAGCCTGTGGAGCCGACGTTGCCGGCGATCTGCCGCACAGCGGCAGGGCACCTGATATTTCTGTCAGTAGACGCCGTTGTCAATCTCACGACTAATAGGCTCTACCGCATTCATGGTGCACAGGAGTGACGTTGATGAACGCGCTTTGTTTAACCGGCTATGTCCTTTTACTGTCGTTGAGCAGTTGCACTACCGCCTTCGCACTGGATGACAACGAAGAAATCACCGACGCCAGCACAAGTAACGACTATCTGGTCTACTCGGTGACCTGGCAGCCCAGCTTCTGCGTACTGAAACCGGCAACGCCCGGTTGCGCTACACCGCCTGCAGCCTTTCTCACCCATGGCATTTGGCCGTACAACAAAAGCACTGCGGAAAAGACCAATCGTCATCCGCAATTCTGTAATACCGCGCCCAGTTGCCAAGCCGGAACGACGTGCGAGATCAGCGCCGAACACCTCACCGCAATCACCACCGACCCGCAGATTGCCAGGCTGGTAACCGCTGACCCGGCGGGCATGTTCAAGCATGAATGGAAAAAGCACGGCACCTGCTCGGGCAAGCTCGATACCGACTATTTCCAGGACATCGTCAAACTGCGCAAGGTGGTGAAATTCAAGAACAACCAACGTGAACAGGCGTTCAATACCTGGGTTGGCGGCAGTGTCGATTTCGCCACGCTTAAAGAGGCATTTCCGAGCAATACCTCGTTCCGCTGCTTTGTCAAAGACGACAAACAATACCTGCACGAAGTGTTCTACCTGATCACCGCCGATGGCCAACCGTACGAGAATGACCCAACGCTGCAAATCGGTATTACCTGCCAGCAACAGCCGACCTTTATTCCAGGCGCGTAAATATTGCCACGGCGACCGCCAACGGCCGCCGTGGCCCTAGCCAAGGCTCTCAATGCTGGCCTTTATGATCCAGCGCCGCATAGAAATTCGCGCTCTGCTGCAAATATTTCTGGGTATAGCTCGGTGTCGCCGACTTGCGTTCCTCGACCTGCACCTGGGCGCCCGCAGGCAGCACAACCGAAGCAGAGATGGCGGAGGCGGCGATGACCGAGAAAAGATTGAAGTTCATGGCATTGACCTCGAAGTCGGAAGTTTGAAGTGGCCGTCTGCGGCCGTGAAGCAAACTTACGCCCGCCACCCCCGCGCTGAAAAATTCATTGCGGCAGTAGCGGATATCAAGGCAATTGATACTTAGTCGATGAACTTCAGGTCCGACGGTGCCGGCTGATCCAGCACCTGCAGGGTCTTGCCGAGCAGCCCGTTCAGCGGGTCGCGTTTGATCACCAGCAGTTGGTTGCTCTTCTGATTGGCGATCAACACGTAGCCCTGGCTCGGGTCCAGGGCAAACTCGCGCGGGTGATCGCCCTCCACCGACCGTCGTTGCAGAAACTGCAAGCTGCCATCCTTGGGGTTGACCACGAACACCACCAGTTCGTTGGCGGTGCCGCGATTGCTCACATACAGGAAGCGCCCGTCGGCGGACAAGTGCAAGGCCCCGGCGGCCTTGGCCGCGGCGTCCGGCTGGTCGGTCAGCTCGACCAGCTGGCGCTGCACCAGGGTGCCGCCACGGTAGTCGAACACGGCCACCTGGGCGCTCATTTCCAGGGTCAGGTAGGCCTGTTTGCCATCGCTGGAGAACAGCAGGTGGCGTGGCCCGCTACCGGCTGGCAGGCTCACCGAAGCTGGAGTGGCCGGGCTCAGCGGAGCCTTGGGGTTGTCGCCGTTGTAGCGGTAGATGAACACCCGGTCGGCGCCCAGGTCGCTGGCAAACACATAGCGCCCGTCGCGCGACGACACCACCGAATGCACATGCGGCCCGGCCTGACGCTCAGGGTTAACCTTGCTGGCCGGATGCTGCAACTGCTGCACCGGTGCCGACAGCCGGCCATCGGCGGCCACCGGCAGTACGCTCAGGCTGCCGCCCGGATCGGGCTGCACGCCATAGTTGGCCACGAACAGGAAGCGCCCGTCGTGGCTGAGGCTGGAATGGGTCGGCTCATCGCCGTGGCTGCTGACCTGGCTGAGCGGGCTCAGTTGATAACCGGCCGGGGCGAGGCTGAAGCTGCTGACTTCGCCCTTGCCGGCACCGTTTTCGTTGACCACGAACAGCTGGCGGTGATCGGCCGAGAGGGTCAACCAGGACGGATTGCGGCTGTTGAGCACCTGCAACGGAGTCGTATCGAGCCTGCCGCTGATGCTGTCGAAGCGGTAGCGGTACAGGCCTTCGCTGGCGCCGTCGGTGTAGCTGCCCAACAGCAGTTGGTGGCTGTGGGCCGGGGTGGTCAACAGCATGGCACTAGCGGTCAGCAGTATCGTCAGCAGGTGCGTCATGGTCTTCTTGGTCTTCGTCCGGGGCGCGGAAGGCGCTCATCAAGACTAGACGATGCTCGCCCTGCTCGGTGTCGATCAACCAGTCCTGGCCATCGGCACGCGCCTGGTCGAGCTGGGCCGGGCTGAAGCTCCAGCGCTTGAGCGCGCGGCCATCCATCAGTTCGATGTGCAGGCCGGTGGCGTCGTGGGTGAATTCGAAGGCGTGCAAACCGTCGATCAGGAGCATGTCGCAGGTGTGCAGGGCTTGGCTAAGGGTGGTCATGGGCGAGGATCTGGTTCCGGCAGGAAAGCCGGGATGATACCTCAAAAGCAGCGCGGGACGAGCCCGCTCCCAGAGGGGTGTAGGTGATCCCTCTGTAGGAGCGGGCTCGTCCCGCGATGCAGACACCTCGGTTAGTGGGCGAAGATCGACCCGCCCTGCTTGCCCGCCAGTTTCTCCGGCTTGATCAGGAACCGCGCCAGGGCCGGCAACAGCCACAGCGCACCGAACATGTTCCAGAGCAGCATGAAGGTCAGCATCAGGCCCATGTCGGCCTGGAACTTGATCGCCGAGAAGATCCAGGTACACACACCGATCGCCAGGCACAGGCCGGTGAACAGTACCGCTTTACCGGTGGACTTCAGGGTCTGGTAGTAGGCCTCCTGCAACGGCATGCCGGCACGCAGGAAACTTTCCAGACGGCTGTAGATGTAGATGCCGTAGTCGACACCGATACCCACCCCCAGCGCCACCACCGGCAAGGTCGCCACCTTCACCCCGATGCCCATGAAGGCCATCAGCGCGTTACCCAGCACCGAGGTCAGCACCAGCGGCAGGACGATGCACAGGGTCGCGGCAAACGAGCGGAAGGTGATCATGCACATCACCGCCACACAGATGTACACCAGGATCAGGATGGTCAGCTCGGCCGACTTGATCACCTCGTTGGTGGCCGCCTCGATCCCGGCGTTACCGGCTGCCAGGAGGAACTCCAGGCCGTCCTTGTTGTGCTCGTCGGCGAAGGTTTTCACCGCGTTTACCACGCGGTCGAGGGTCTCGGCCTTGTGGTCGTTGAGGAACACCAGCACCGGTGCCAGCGAGCAGTCGGCGTTGTATAGGCCGTCGGCACGCGAGATCGAGCTGTTGAGCACATCCGGGTTACGCGACAAGGTCTCCCATTTCAGGTTGCCCTCGTTCATGCCCTTGATCATCTGCTTGGACACGGTCACCAGCGAGATCGCCGACTGCACGCCCGGGGTGTTCTCCATCTTCCACATCAGCTCGTCGATCGGCGCCATGGTCGGGTACACCGAGCAGCCTTCGCTCTGGGTCTTGACCATCACCACCAGCACATCGGAACTGGTCGAGTAGTTGCCGATAATGAAGCTGTTGTCCTGGTTGTAGCGCGAATCCGGGCGCAGCTCCGGCGCGCCTTGGTCGAGGTCGCCGATCTTCAGGTTCTGGCTGTACCAGAGGCCGCCACCAAAGGCGAGCAAGGCCAGCACGACGGACACCGGTGCCACCTTGGCACTGGCGAAGTTCGACAGCAGGCGCCAGAACGGATGTTCACGGGTTGCGTCCTTCTTGCTGCGCTCAATGGCCTTTTTGCTGATGCCGACATAGGAGATCGCTACCGGTAGCAGGATCAGGTTGGTGAAGACGATCACCGCCACGCCGATCGAAGCGCCGATGGCCAGTTCGCGAATCACCCCGATGTCGATGATCAACAGGGTAATGAAGCCCACCGCGTCGGCGAGGATAGCGATCATCCCCGGCAGGAACAGCTGGCGGAAGGTGCGTCGCGCGGCGGTCAGGGCGTTGTCGGCGTCGCTGGACTGCAAGGCGATGCCGTTGATCTTCTGCACCCCGTGCGAAATGCCGATGGCGAAGATCAGGAACGGCACCAGCATCGAGTACGGGTCCAGGCCGAAGCCCACCGCGTGCATCAGGCCGAGCTGCCAGACCACCGCCACCAGGGTGGTGATCAGCACTGCGATGGTGCTGCGGATGCACCAGGTAAACCAGTACAGCAGGATCCAGGTGATGACCAGGGCGATACCGAAGAACATCGCCACCATCATCAGGCCGTCGATCAGGTCGCCGACCTTCTTCGCGAAGCCGACGATGTGGATCTTCACGTGCGGGTTCTGCGCCTGGAACTTGTCGCGGATCTTCTCTTCCAGCTGGTGTGAGAACGCCTGGTAGTCGAGCTTGACCTGTTTGCCCTGGTCCTGCGGATCGGGGTAGGACTCCAGCAACGGAATATCGATGATGCTCGACTTGAAGTTGTTCGCCACCAACCGGCCGACCTGACCGGACTTGAGCACGTTGTTGCGCAAGTCTTCGAGGCTGTCCTCGGAGCCGTCGTAGGTCTGCGGAATCACCTCGCCACCGGCAAAGCCTTCCTCGGTCACTTCGGTCCAGCGCACACTGGGGCTCCACAGCGACTTGAGGCCGGAGCGGTCGACGCCGGGGATGTAGAACACCTCGTCGTGGATCTGGCGCAAGGTCTCCATGTAGTCCTTGCTGAAGATGTCGCCGTTGGTCGACTCCACCGAAATACGCACCGTGTTGCCGAGGTTGGCCAGGTCGTTACGGTGTTCGAGCATGTTCTGGATGAACGGGTGCTCCAGCGGGATCATCTTCTCGAAGCTGGTCGAGGGGCGGATCAGCGTGGCCTGCCAGAACAGGAAGATACTCACCAGCAGGCAAATACCGATGACCACCGGACGATTGTTGAAGATCAGGCGCTCGAGCAGGGTCGCTTTGCCCTGATGGTGTTGCTGATTCATGTCGATCGACTCCCGACTGGTCATGGTTGCACCCTCTCGGCACCGGTTGCCGTGGCGGCATGCTCGCCGCCCTGGCCGACCACGATCAGGTTGCCGTCCGCCACCGCAGTCACGGCCGACAGCGCCAGGCGATCGGCGCGATTGACCACGCTGAAGCTGACCCCGTCGTCGCCGCTGCGCAGCACGGTGCCGCCGTTGCCGACTAATACCAGGCTGCCATCATCGAGAAGCGTAGCGCCTGCCAGGCCGAATTCGAGCGGGCCGCGTACCCCTTGCAGCGGGACTTGCTGCCAACTGTTGCCAAAATCGCTGGAACGGTAGAGGTTGCCGCGCAGGCCATAGGCCAGCAGGGTGTTGGCCTGGGCGGTGCCGATCACGCCGAAAAAGGTGCCTTCGTATGGGCTTTGCAGTTTTTCCCAGGTCTGGCCGAAATCGCTGGAGCGGAACAGGCTGCCTTGTTCGCCAACCACGAACAGGCCGGCGTCCTTGACCGCGGCGATGCCATTGAGGTGGAGTTGATCCGGGTTATCGAGGCGTTCGCTGATGTCTTGCCAGTGCTTGCCGCCATCGGTGGTTTCCAGGGTGGCGCCATAGGCACCGACCGCGATGCCGTGTTCGGCGTTCTGGAACCAGACGTCGAGCAGCGGCGCTTCGCGCTGCAGGTCTTCGAACTGTTTGCTCCAGGTGGCGCCGCCGTCGTCGCTGGCGAGGATCTGCGCATCGTGACCGACCGCCCAGCCGTGCTTGGCGTCGACGAAGTAGACTGCCGTGAGCAACTGCCGGGTCGGCACCCGGGCCTGGCTCCAGCTGTTGCCTTGGTCGTCGGAGAAGAGGATATGGCCACGGTCGCCGACGGCCACCAGGCGCGTGCCGGCCTTGGCGATGTCGATCAGCAGGCTGCGTTCAGCCTTGGCCGAGGTTTGTGAATAGAGGGTCTTGGTCGTATCGTCGCCTTGTGCGGCGTCGACGCTATCGGCCAGCAGCCCCATTGCCAGTGCCAGCAGGGCGCCAGTGGC
Organism: Pseudomonas sp. SDI; assembly: GCF_003105155.1. Taxonomy (GTDB): domain Bacteria; phylum Pseudomonadota; class Gammaproteobacteria; order Pseudomonadales; family Pseudomonadaceae; genus Aquipseudomonas. Next base: position 46,973 of record NZ_QETK01000025.1, read on the forward strand.
CAGCGCAGTAGCGGCTGCCCTTCCACGCCGTGCCCCCTGAATGGCGTGTGCCATGACAGGCTCACTCATAGACCTCTCCCACGATTATTGTTATTTGGGTAGTGCCTGCGGGGCTGAAAGTACCTGAATAGAGCCCCGCGAATGTAGAGCTCAAGCTAACAGGCTTTGGAAATGGATGACAACGCGGTTGTCGTTATCTTTTGTTAAGACGGCCTGCAATGCATCGCGGGACGAGCCCGCTCCCACAGGGTTCGCGCAACCTTGTGGGAGCGGGCTCGCCCCGCGATTAGTCACGAGCGAAGACTCAAGCCAGGCTCTTGCTCACCACTTCGAACACATCGCTGGACAACGCACCCGAGCCACGGATCCGCTCAAGCTCGGCTTTCATCAGCGCCTGACGCGCTGCGTCGTACTTGCGCCAGCGGGTCAGCGGTGCCAATTGCCGCGAGGCAATCTGCGGGTTCAGGGCATTCAGCTCGATCACCAGGTCCGCCAGGAAGCGATACCCCGAACCGTCCGCCGCGTGGAAGTTGATCAGGTTCTGTCCGGCAAACGCCCCCACCAACGCCCGGACCTTGTTCGGGTTCTTCAAGGTGAATGCCGGATGCTCCATCAGCTTGCGCACCCGCGCCAGGCCGCCCGGCAAGGTGCTGGCGGCCTGCACGCTGAACCACTGATCCATGACCAGCGGGTTGTCCTTGAAGTGCTCGGCGAAGGTGTCCAGGGCCTTGGCACGCTCGGCCTCGAACGGCGAGTTGACCAGCACGGCCAGCGCCGTCAGGCGCTCGGTCATGTTGTCACAGGCGTCGAACTGTTCCAGGGTCGCTTCCAGCACCTGCGACTTGCCGCTGAGCATCAGGTACGACAGCACGATGTTCTGCAAACCACGCCGGGCGAAATGCTCGGCCTCGGCCACATACGCGGTTGCCCGCGATACCGCCCGGTTGGCCTGGTAACGCGCCCACAAGGCATCGAACAGCTGCGCGGCCAGTTGCTGGCGGGCGAACTCGCGGGCCGCATGAATGGCATCGACATCGGCCACTTCGCTGATTTCGGTGAGGTACGCCTCGCTTGGCAGCGAGAGCATTTCGGCAACCATCGCCGGGTCCAGTTGCTCGTTGGCCAGTACGCTGCCCAGCGCCGTCACCAGGCGCTGATCGAGGCGTAGGGCAACGCCCTGTTGATACTGACCGATCAGCTCCTGCAATACCTGCACCGACAACTGCTGGCCGGCTTCCCAGCGGTTGAAGCCATCGCTGTCGTGCTGCATGAGGAACATCAGCTGGTCGCGGTCGTACGGGAAACTCAGCTTCACCGGCGCACTGAAGCCGCGCAGCAACGACGGCAACGGCTTGGCAGCAACCCCGACGAAGGTGAAGGTCTGCTCGGCTTCGGTCACCGACAGCACCCGGCTGCTGCCCTGCGCCGCCGCTTCGCCGCTCAGGCGCAGGGCGATGTCGTTGCCCTGGGCATCGAGCAGGCCGAGCTCGACCGGAATCACGAACGGCAGCTTTTCGACCTTGTCCGGGGTGGCCGGGCAGCTCTGGCGGAAGCTCAGGCTGTAGGTTTGCGCAGCGCTGTCATACGCCTCGCTAACCTGCAAGCGCGGCGTACCAGCCTGGCTGTACCAGCGTTTGAACTGGCTGAGGTCGACACCGTTGGCATCTTCCATGGCCTTGATGAAGTCGTCGCAGGTGACTGCCTGGCCGTCATGCCGCTCGAAGTACAGGTCGCTGCCCTTGCGGAAGCCCGCGTTGCCGAGCAGGGTACGCACCATGCGCACCACCTCCGAACCCTTCTCGTACACGGTCAGGGTGTAGAAGTTGGAGATTTCGATAAAGCTGTCGGGACGCACCGCGTGGGCCATCGGCCCGGCATCTTCGGCGAACTGGTGGGTACGCAGGTAGGCTACGTCCTCAATGCGCTTGACCGTGCGCGAGTTCATGTCGGCGCTGAATTCGGCGTCGCGGAACACCGTAAAGCCTTCCTTGAGCGACAGCTGGAACCAGTCGCGGCAGGTCACGCGATTGCCCGACCAGTTGTGGAAGTATTCGTGGGCGACCACCGCCTCGACGCGCTGGTGCGCGGCATCGGTGGCGGTTTCGGCGCGGGCCAGCACGCAACTGGAGTTGAAGATGTTCAGGCCCTTGTTTTCCATGGCGCCCATGTTGAAGTCGTTGACCGCGACGATCATGAAGATGTCCAGGTCGTACTCGCGGCCATAGACTTCTTCGTCCCAGCGCATCGACTTCTTCAGGCTGGTCATGGCGTGGCTGCACTTGTCGATGTTTTCTGGCTCGACATAGATGCGCAGGGTCACGTCGCGCCCCGACTGACGGGTAAAGGTGTCTTCGATGCACCACAGGTCGCCCGCCACCAGCGCAAACAGGTAGGCCGGTTTCATGAACGGGTCTTCCCAGGTGGCCCAGTGCCGACCGTCGGTCTGCGGGCCGCTGCCCACCGGGTTGCCATTGGACAGCAGCACCGGATAGCGATGCTGCTCGGCGATCACCGTGGTGGTGAAGGTGCTCATCACGTCCGGACGATCGAGGTAATAGGTGATCTTGCGGAAACCCTCGGCCTCGCACTGGGTGCAGAACATGCCGCCGGACTTGTACAGGCCTTCGAGGGCGGTATTGCGCTCCGGGTGGATCTTCACGCTGGTGTCCAGGGTGAAGCACGCGGCGGTCGGCTGCAGGGTCAGGTGGCTGTCGCTGAGCTGGTACTCGCCAGCCGCCAGCTCGCGATTTTCCAGCGCGACGCTGAGCAGTTCGAGTTGCTGGCCGTCGAGCACCAGCGGCGGCAAGTCAGCGCCGCGCGCCGGGTTGCGGCGCATGAGCAACTGCGCATGAACCAGGCTGTAATCCTCGAACAGCTCGAAGGTCAGGTGGGTCTCGTCAATCAGGTACTCGGGCGCCTGATAGTCCTTGAGGTAGATCACTTGCGGCTGATCGGTACGCATGTGGCGGTCCTTTTACTGATGCACGGCCAGCTGGTAGGCCGTGTACTTGCGAATGTTGATCACACCGGTATCGAAGATCAGGTACTGGCCCTTGATGCCCAGCAGGGTGCCTTCGGCCACGGGATTCTTGTCCAGGTTGAAGCTGGCGATCTTGCTCGGATACGCCTCGACCGGATAGCGGATTTCGACGGGCTCGGCGTCAGTCAGCGGCTGGATCGCCTGTAGGCCGAATCGCTCCTGCAATGCCTTGAAACCTTCGCCACAGCTGTCGAACAACTGCTCGCGCACCGCCACCAGGTCGACCGCCTCGGCCTCGCCCTTGAGCAGCGCACGCCAGTTGGTGCGGTCGGCAACCTGACTGCGGAACAGGTCTTCGACCAGCCCGGACTGCTGCCGGGTGGCCACCCGCACAATGGGCAGGGCCTGGCTGGCGCCCTGGTCGAGCCAGCGCGTGGGCAATTGGCTGGCGCGGGTGATACCGACCTTGATGCCCGACGAGTTGGCCAGGTACACCACGTGGTCGGTCATGCAGAACTGCTCGCCCCAGGACGGCTCACGGCAGGTGCCCTGCGCGTAGTGGCACTTTTCCGGGGCCATGATGCACACGTCGCACTGCGCCAGCTTGGTCATGCACGGGTAGCAGTAGCCCTGGCTGAAGCTGGTTTTGGTCTTGCGCCCGCAATGGCAGCAGTGGATCGCGCCCAGGTACTCAAGGCGCACGGTCTGACCCAGCATCGGGTTGACCGGCAGCTCCACGTCGCCCAGGCGAAACGCGTATTGCACGACCGGCGTCTCGAGACGCGCGGACATTTTACTGATGGAACCGCGGCCGACTTCGATCAATGGATCGCGTCCGACTTGAACAGGATGTTCGGCACCGGCGCCGACTTCGAGGCACATTCCTGCGGGCCCATGTAGCCGGTACGCTGCTCTTCCGGCAGGTTCTGGATTTCCCAGGCAATCACCGCCTGCAACGACAGCTCTTTCTGCTCGGTGGTGAGCTTGCGCCCGTCGGACCATTTACCGAGCTCCACCGCCAGTTTCAGGCTCTGGTAGATCTCCGGGGTGATGTTTTCGATCATTTGCGCAAAAGTGGACATAGCGTCTCCCAAAATCAAGCGAACAGTTTACGCCGGGCCAGCGCCCCGCCCAAGAGCCCGCTCAGGCAACCGACCAACAGCCCGCCGACATGCGCAGCGTTGGCGATCTGGCCGAAGCCGAGCAGGCTGACCAGGCCGGACATGCACAGCACCAGCCAGATCAGCATCATCACCAGCACGCCCTTGGGCATGCGGTACACCGGGTTAGGCGCCAGCCACTGGTACAGCCAGATATGCCCGAGCAGGCCATAGAGCACCCCGGACAACCCGCCGAACAGGCTCGGCCCGCCAAACAGGTACTGGGCGACGTTCGACACCAGGCCAAACAGCAGGCTCAGGCCAAGCATGCTCAGCGCGCCCTGGCGCAGTTCGATGCGCCGGCCCAGCTCCCAGAACCACAAGCCGTTCATCGCCAGGTGGAGGATACCGAAGTGCACCAGCATCGGCGTGATCAGGCGCCACCACTGGCCATTGCCCAGGCTTTCGGCCAGCGGCGTAAAGATCAGGTAGTCGCCCTGCACACGAAAATCGAGGAAGGTCAGCCAGCTCAGGGTCTGCCAGTTGTCGCCCAGCCCGGTGAGGCCCGCGACCAGCAGGCACAGCAGCAGGATCGCTGCGGTGGCCTTGCTCGCCCGCAACTGCCCGGCGATGCTCGGCCGGGCCGGCACGGCCGGGTCGGCGGCCGGCAGTTGGATATCGTCATTGCCCTCGGGGAAGCGCTGGTACAGCTGGCGCACGTCGTCGGCCAGCGGTTCGGACACCCACAGCACCTGCTGACCGGCCTCCTCGCTCACCCGGTGCGGCACTTGCAGGCGCCGCAGCAAGCCGACGAAGCCACTGAGATCGACACTCAGCGGCAGGCGTAGTACTTCAACCACATTCATTGACTGGCCTCCGGCCGTTCCACGTCGACCCAGACGAACTTGCGCGGGTCGAGACGGGTTTCATCATCCAGGCGATACGCCACCAGTTTTCCGTAGAGCACCGCACTGTAGTCCAGGCACGCCAGGTTGGCGCGAATCGGTGCCGGCTTGCCGCTGCGCCAGTAGTGGCCGACGAATAGCAACGGCTCGTCCTCGCCATAGCGCAGCAGGGCATTCTTCTGCGTCTTGCTCAGCGGCGCGGCGGCCACTTCGGCCGGCAGCGCGTCGGGCTGGAAGACGATGTCGCCGTAGGTCTGCGGGTCTTCTTCCCAGAACTTGGTGCGGAAGAACGCGCGGGTCAGGCCGTCGCCACCAGTCAGCGTCAGACCGTCCGGCAGGCGCATGTCGGTGCCGCGCAGCAGGCGGTTGCAGACCGTCCCGGCAAAGCTGTCGGCAATCGCCGACGCCTGGACGAAGTGCTCGTCGATGCAGCCGTCGGGGTACTGCTGGCGCAGCGGTTCGATCAGCCGCGCATCCCAGCAGGCATGCACCAGGCGGAAACGCCCGGCGTCGATGAACAGCGGCAGTTCGTAGAACCAGCCGAGGAAGTCGTGCCAGTCGCCGGGGTGCTGGGCGAACTGGCTCAGGGTTTCGTCGATCAGCCGGGCATGCCGCGGGGTGTGCTCGCGCACGAAGGCCTTGCCGGTGCCGGGCAGCGCCGGGGTGGTCCAGCCGAGCGCGTTGTATTCATGGTTGCCCATGATGCAGTGCGCCTGGCCGGCGTCGACCATGTCGTGAACGATGTGCAGGGCCTCGCGGATCCGCGGGCCACGGTCGATGATGTCGCCAAGGAACAGCGCCTGGCGCGACGGATGGCGCCAGACGCCGGCCTGACGCTTGTAGCCGAGGGCATCGAGCAGGCGCTCCAGGGTGTGGGCACAACCGTGGACATCGCCGATCAGGTCGAAACTTCGCGCTGGATCGAGCATCAGTCGCCTCCACCACCCAGACGGCTGCCCCAGCCGAGCTTGGTCCGGCAGACCTCATAGTAGTTGTGGTCCAGCGGATGGATCAGGCGCAGCTTCTGCGGTTTCTTGTTCACCGTGATGGTGTCGCCGGGAGCACAGGTGAAGTGGTTCTGGCCGTCACAGGAGACCTGCGGATAGATCTGCAGGTCTTGCGAAACGACGATTTTCAGCTCGCTGTTGCCGTCGACCACAATCGGCCGACCAGACAGCGTGTGCGGGTACATCGGCACGATGACGATGGCGTCGAGCTTGGGGTGCATGATCGGTCCGCCGGCGGACAACGCGTAGGCGGTGGAGCCGGTCGGGGTGGCGACGATCAGGCCGTCGGCCTTCTGGCTGCAGACGAACTGGCCGTCGATGTAGATCTCGAACTCGATCATCCGCGTCGACTTGCCCGGGTGCAGCACCACGTCGTTGAGCGCGTCGCCCTGGCCGATGGCTTCGCCATGGCGGCGCACTTCGGCTTGCAGAAGGAAGCGGTTCTCGACCAGGTAGTGGCCGTCGAGCACGTCGGCGACTTTGACTTCCAGTTCGTCGGGACGGATATCGGTGAGGAAGCCCAGGCTGCCGCGGTTGATCCCCAGTACCGGGATGTTGTGCCGGGCCAGGGCGCGGGCGGCGCCGAGCAGGCTGCCGTCGCCGCCAACGACGATGACCATGTCGCAGACCTCGCCGAGCAGCTTGCGCGAGGAGGTTTGCAGGCCGTGGCCGGGCAGGACGTCGGCGATAGTGTCTTCGAGGATGACGTGCAGATGACGCGCCAGCAGGAATTTTTTCAGTCGGCGGATGGTATCGAGCACCTGCGAACTGCCGAGGCGACCGATGATACCGATATTGCGAAATTGCTCCATGGGGCTCCTGCGAGGCTCTGCGGCGGTAAAAAGGCGATCTGCGCCAAAGTGTTCGATTATGGGCGAAAGGGCCGGGCAGCGGCAAACGACGGTTTTTTCCGCGGGCGCGAAGGCATCGGGGCTATGCTCGCAGGATGAATCCGTTCCCCAGCCTTGCCGCCCTGCCCCGCCAGTTGCGCCAACCCTCGGTGCGCGACCTGGCGTGGGTGCTGGTGGCGCCGCCGCTGCTGGCGCTAACGCCATGGCCGCAGCGCCATCCATTGGCCGCCAGCGACTGGGTGGCGGCGCCGGAACAGCTGCGCGACTGGCTACTGGCGCTGGACCGCGACGCCCAGCCGCTGCTGGACTGGCTGGCGCGTTCGGCCAGCCGGCGCCTGGGTTTGTATTACGAGCGGCTGTGGCAGTTTGCCTTGCAGCAGGCACCGGGGGTGGAATTGCTCGCGGCCAACCTGCCGATTCGCCAAGGCGGGCACACCCTGGGCGAGCTGGACATGCTGCTGCGCGACCGTGAAGGGGTGCATCACCAGGAGCTGGCGATCAAGCTGTACCTGGGGCCGGCGGCCGGCGACGGCAGCGATGCGGCACGCTGGCTGGGGCCCGGCTGCCATGACCGGCTGGAACGCAAGCTGGCGCACCTGAGCGGGCATCAGTTGCCGATGTCGGCGCGGGCCGAGAGTCGCACGGCCCTGACGGCGCTGTCGATCACGACGCTCTCTGCGCAATTGTGGATGGGCGGGTATCTGCTCTACCCGTGGCCGGGGCAGGCGTTGTCGCCGCAGGGCGCACACCCGGGGCATTTGCGTGGGCGCTGGGTGTATCAGCGCGACTGGCCGGCGTTTGTTGCCCTGGCTGGGCCGGGGCGCTGGCAGTTGCTGCCACGCAGTGCCTGGCTGGCACCGGCTCGCTATACAGCGCAGGCTACCTGGCGGAACGGGCAACTGGAGGAATGGCGACAGGCGCTCGATCCGCTGGCGCCGGCGCAGTTGCTGGTGCGCCTGGTGGAGGATGACGATGGCGACTGGCAGGAGCTGGAGCGGGTGTTTCTGGTGTCGGACAGATGGCCTGATCTTCCCAGCTGAAGCTGTTTATGCTGCATGAGGCACCTCTGCAGGCACTGACTCCCCAGGGGGAGCCGACACGCCTCTGTGGACGCTGACACCCTTCTGTGGCCGGCCTTGCCGGCGATGCGCTTGATCTTTTGTGTGTTTATCCATTTTGGTGGGTGCGGCTGCCCTCCAGAATGGAGATGCCCACCGAGACCCAAGCCCAAGCCAAAAAATCAGAAGCATCACCGGCAAAGCCCGCTCACACTGGGATACCTGCTCCTTCAGATGAGAACCAGCTACCCCACCGTCAACCGGACGGCCAGCGCCGCCAACGTCACCAGCAACACCGGCACGGTCAACACCACCCCCACCCTGAAGTAATACCCCCAGCCAATCTTCACCCCCTTGCGCTCCAGCACATGCAGCCACAACAGTGTCGCCAGGCTGCCAATCGGGGTGATCTTCGGCCCCAGGTCGCTGCCGATCACGTTGGCATAGATCATCGCCTCCTTCACCACCCCGCTGGCCTGGCTGGCATCGATCGACAGCGCCCCGATCAACACCGTCGGCAGGTTGTTCATGATCGACGACAGCAACGCCGTCAGCAGCCCAGTACCAAACGTCGCGCCCCACACCCCGCCAGCGGCGAACCCCTCCAGCCAGCCGGCCAGATAGCCGGTCAAGCCGGCATTGCGCAGCCCATAAACCACCAGGTACATGCCCAGCGAAAACACCACGATGTGCCACGGCGCTTCCTTAAGCACCCGCCGCGTGGCGATCGTGTGCCCGCGCGCCGCCACCGCCAGCAACACCGCGGCACACACCGCCGAAATCGCACTGATCGGTATCCCCAGCGGCTCCAGGGCAAAGCAGCCCAGCAAGAGAATCGCCAACACCAGCCAACCGGCGACAAAGGTCGCCGGATCGACGATCACGCTGCGCGGGCGGTCCAGTTGCAGCGGGTCGTAGTCGGCCGGAATATCCTTGCGGAAGTACCACAACAGCACCGCCAGGGTCGCCGCCACACTCACCAGGTTCACCGGCACCATCACCGCCGCATAGCGGTTGAAACCAATGCCGAAGAAGTCCGCAGACACAATGTTGACCAGGTTCGACACCACCAACGGCAGGCTCGCGGTGTCGGCAATGAACCCGGCGGCCATGACGAAAGCCAGGGTCGCCGCCGGCGAGAAACGCAGCGCCAGCAGCATCGCCATCACGATCGGCGTGAGGATCAGCGCCGCGCCGTCGTTGGCGAACAGCGCCGAGACCAACGCCCCCAGCAGCACGATGAAGGCAAACAGACGCCGCCCGCTGCCGCGTCCCCAGCGCGCCACATGCAACGCCGCCCAGGCGAAGAAGCCCGCCGCATCGAGCAGCAGGCTGATGATGATCAGCGCGATGAACGTGCCGGTGGCGTTCCAGATGATCTGCCAGACCACCGGAATATCGCTCCACTGCACCACCCCGCCAAGCAGCGCCAGACCGGCACCCAGTACCGCGCTCCAGCCTACGCCCAGGCCCTTGGGCTGCCAGATCACCAGGGTTATGGTCAGCAGAAAGATCAATGACGCCATCAGCATGGAACGGAAACCTTGCGTAGAAATGAAGAGAAACCGCGGATTCTAGCGACTCTCGGTTTTTTTTGACGCATCGCAGGTGTAACAATGCCAGCAACGATTAGAGTTAACCCCAGCGCCAGCAAGAGCGTACCGCCACCGACCTGAAGAAGAGGACTACCCCGATGCCCCTGACCAATACCCAGGCCCGCTATGGCAGCCTGTCGATTGCCCTGCACTGGCTGATGCTGATCCTGATGATCGCGGTATATGCCTGCATCGAATTTCGCGGGATCTTCCCCAAGGACAGCGCCGAGCGCGACCTGATGAAGAGCCTGCACTTCATGCTCGGCCTGAGCGTGTTTGTGCTGGTCTGGTTGCGCGTGGTGCTGCGTGTCGCCCACCCGACCCCGCGCATCGAACCAACACCACCGACCTGGCAGACCGGCCTGGCCCACTTGATGCACCTGGCCCTGTACCTGCTGATGATCGGCATGCCACTGGCCGGCTGGGTGATCCTCAGTGCCGCCGACAAGCCGATTCCGTTCTACGGCCTGGATCTACCGGCACTGGTGGCGCCGGACAAGGACCTGGCCAAGCTGGTCAAGGAATGGCACGAATGGTTCGGCGCGCTGGGTTACTGGCTGATCGGCCTGCATGCGCTGGCCGGGCTGTATCACCACTATGTGGTGCGCGATAACACCTTGCTGCGCATGCTGCCCAAGGGCGATTAAGCGAAACCGCGACGGCCCTGCAGACCGCCCGTGTGCAGGAAGATCAGGCGGGTGCCGGCGGCAAATGCGCCGGCCTCGACCTGATCGCGCAAGGCCAGCAGGGCCTTGCCGGTGTACACCGGTTCGAGCGGCAGAGCGGATTCGGCTTCGCATTCGGCGATAAACCGCAGCAGCGACTCGTCGACCTTGGCAAAGCCGCCACGGCAGGCGTCGTACAGCCTGTAGGCGGCGCCCGCCGGCCCCACCAGCGCTTCCACCGTCGGCGCCACGCCATGGTCGGCCGGCACGGCCAGCGCGCCATAAACCGGGTGCGCGCCCTGCTCGGCCAGTACCAGGCCGGCCAGCGTCGTGCCGCTCCCGGCAGCCAGCCACCAGCCATGGTAATCGTCCCAGCCCAACGCCGAGCGTTGCGCCCGGGCCTGGGCGACGATCTGCGCGCAACCTTGTGCACCGAGTACGCCGCCACCGCCTTCGGGCACGCACTGCCAGTGGGGATAGCGCGCCTGCCAGGGCGCCCAGAAATCGGCGCGATGACGCGCGCGGTAGCCGGCGTAACCGAGCCAGTGCAGGTGCATGCCGAAGGCTTGCAGGTCGCGCACGGTCGGAGTGTCCTGCGGCTGGCCGCGCAGCAGGCCGGCCGTGGCAAACCCGAAGCGTTTGCCGGCGGCCGCCAGCGCGTGCAGATGATTGGACCAGGCTCCGCCCAGGCTGATGATGCCAGGGGCCGCATTGGCGTAGGCCAGGTTCAGGTGTTCGAGGAGTTTGAAGGCCTTGTTGCCGCTGATCAGCGGATCGATCAGGTCCAGGCGCAGCACCGCCACGTCGATGCCGGCACGGCTTAGCCAACTGAGCTGCAGGGGTTGCAGGGGGGCTTGAGGGAAGGCGCGAACGTCGTGGAGCATGGGCTGGGCTCTGGCCACAATTGAACTGCAATTCTATCAGCCGCCAAAAGCATCGCGGGACGACTCGTCCCGCGATAAGCCCCGACCTGCCGCTTACAACTCAGCGGCCAGACGCGAGCCCTGGTTGATCGCCCGCTTCGCATCCAGCTCGGCTGCGACATCCGCACCACCGATCAGGTGCACCGACTGCCCCGCCGCCAGCAAGCCTTCCTGCAGCTCACGCAGTGGATCCTGACCGGCACAGATCACCACATTATCCACTGGCAGTACCTGCGGCTCGCCCTCGGCGATGCGGATATGCAGGCCCTGATCGTCGACGTTGAGGTACTCGACGCTGTTGAGCATCTGCACCTGCTTGTTCTTCAGCCCGGTACGGTGAATCCAGCCGGTGGTCTTGCCCAGGCCATCGCCCACCTTGGTTTTCTTGCGCTGCAAGAGGAACACCTGACGCGCCGGGGCCTGTGGCTCGGCCTTGATCCCTGCCACCCCGCCGCGCGCCTTCAGGTCGCTGTCGATCCCCCACTCCTTCCAGAACGCCTCGCGGTCCTGGCTGGTGGCCACGCCCTGGTGCACGAGGAACTCGGACACATCGAAACCGATGCCGCCGGCGCCGATCACCGCCACCTTCTGCCCCACCGGCTTGCGCTGCAACAGCACATCCAGGTAGCTCAGCACCTTGCTATGGGCGATCCCCGGAATGGTCGGCAGACGCGGCGCAATACCGGTCGCCAGGATGATCTCGTCGTAGCGGCCCTCGACCAATTGCGCGACATCCACCCGCGTGTTCAGGCACACCTCGACACCGCTGGTCTGCAACTTGCGCTTGAAGTAGCGCAGGGTCTCGTAGAACTCTTCCTTGCCCGGCACCCGCTTGGCCACGTTGAACTGGCCACCGATCTCGGCCGCCGAATCGAACAGGGTCACCGCATGGCCACGCTCGGCCGCCACCGTGGCCGCCGCCAGCCCAGCCGGGCCGGCACCGACCACGGCAATGCGCTTGACCTGGGTCACCGGCAGGTAATTCAGCTCGGTTTCATGGCAGGCGCGCGGGTTGACCAGGCAACTGGTCAGCTTGCCGCCGAAGGTGTGGTCGAGGCAGGCCTGGTTGCAGCCGATGCAGGTGTTGATCTCGTCGCCACGCCCGGCGGCAGCCTTGTTGACGAAGTCCGGGTCGGCGAGGAACGGCCGCGCCATCGACACCATGTCGGCATCGCCCTCGGCGAGAATCTGTTCGGCCACTTCCGGGGTGTTGATCCGGTTGGTGGTGATCAGCGGAATGCTCACTGCGCCCCGCAGCTTGGCCGTGACCTTGCTGAACGCCGCCCGCGGCACCTTGGTGGCAATGGTCGGGATCCGCGCTTCGTGCCAGCCGATACCGGTGTTGATGAGGGTCGCGCCGGCCTTCTCGATGGCCTGGGCCAATTGCACGATCTCTTCCCAGTTGCTGCCGCCCTCGACCAGGTCGAGCATCGACAGGCGGAAGATGATGATGAAGTTAGGCCCGACCGCCTCACGCACCCGCGAGACGATCGCCACGGCCAGACGCATGCGGTTCTCGTAGCTGCCACCCCAGCGGTCGGTCCGGTGGTTGGTGTGCGCGGCAAGGAACTGGTTGATGAAGTAGCCTTCCGACCCCATGATCTCGACGCCATCGTAGCCGGCACTTTGCGCCAGTTGCGAGCAGGTGACGAAGTCCTGGATCTGCTTCTCGATGCCCTCTTCGTCCAGTTCACGCGGCTTGAACGGGTTGATCGGCGCCTGAATGGCGCTTGGCGCCACCGATTTCGGGCTGTAGGCATAGCGCCCGGCGTGGAGGATCTGCATGCAGATCTTGCCACCGGCCTCGTGCACCGCCTGGGTGACGATCCGGTGTTTTTCCGCTTCTTCCGCAGTGCTCAGCTTGGCCGCACCGGAGTACACCCCGCCTTCCACGTTCGGGCCAATGCCGCCGGTGACCATCAGGCCGACGCCGCCACGGGCACGTTCGGCGAAATACGCCGCCATGCGCTCGAAGCCACCCGGCTTCTCCTCCAGGCCGGTGTGCATCGATCCCATCAGGGTGCGGTTGCGCAAGGTGGTGAAGCCCAGGTCCAGCGGGGCGAGCAGGTGTGGGTAGTGAGCGGCGGTCATGGGGAACTCCACAAGCTGAATCACGGAATGCGGGCACCTAGCCGGTGGCGGGGCCCGTCGGTTATCTGTGGCCGACATTAAAGCGCCAGCCATCGCGGCTCAATGATCGAAAGTGACAAGTTAATGATTCTAACGGACAGCAGGCCGCCGCTTTTCCAACAAGCATCTGCCGACACTACGGAGCAACCATGCGCACACGCTCCACGCGGTCCCTTGCCGCTCTCTCGGCGGCGCGGTAGAACAGCGCGCGTTCGATACCGTGCTCAAGGCCGGCGAGGTGTTCCCGACCACGCCGGTGGTGCCCTATCGCGACTCGCGCCTGCTGCCGGAATCGTTTCGCGCGGTGACCCTGCGGGCGCCTTTTTTATTCACGGGGAAACCCGGTACACTCGGTCCCTGATTTACGTACTGCGACACGACCGGTTGGTGAACGCCTCAAGCCATGCGAAAACTCCTGTTAGGCGCCCTGGCGCTTGTTCTCATCGCCATCCTCTGTGGCTACGGGCTGTGGACCGAACAGCGCCCGACCGGGCACTACCTCTCCGATCTGCGGGTGCAACTGGCGCTGAACGACGGCGTGCCGACCGACAACGGCAACCTGCTCGGTATCGAGCCGCTGCTCTACCCCGGCGACTACCAGAACCTCAAGCGCCTGCGCCGCAAGCTTTCCGCCTACCTGGAGCAGGCCCGCGCCCAGGGCCTGGTCAGCGAAAAAACCATCGTCGTGCTGCCCGAGCACATCGGCACCTGGCTGTGGGCGCGTGGCGAAAAGAACGAGCTGTATCAGGTCACCCGGCTCGACGAAGCCTGGCAATGGCTGGAACTGAGCAACCCGATTCGCTATGGCCTGGCCATGCTCGAGGCCGAAGGTGACGACCGCCGCGCCGACGCACACCTGCGCATGAAAGCCGCGCAGATGGCCAGCGACTATCAGCAACTGTTCGGCGGGCTGGCCCGCGAGTTCGGCGTCACCCTGGTCGCCGGCTCCATCGTGCTGCCCGAGCCGTACCTCGACAAAGGCCAGCTACGCCCCGGCAGCGGTGCGCTGTACAACAGCAGCGTGGTGTTCGCCGGCGACGGTTCGATTCTCGGCGCACCACAACGCCAGCAGTACCCGGACAGCGACATGCGCCGTTTCATCCGCCGCGGCAACGCCTACCCGCTGCAAGCGCTGGACACTCCGGCCGGACGCCTTGGCGTGCTGGTGGGCAGCGACAGCTGGTACCCGGACAACTACCAGGCGCTGGCCGCGCAGTCGGTCAACATCATCGCCAACCCGGCGTTCGTCCGCGGCAAGGGCAGTTGGCACGGGCCATGGCGCGGCAATCGCCACCAACCGCTGGCCGCCGAACTGCCGCTCAAGCCAGGCGCTGTCAGCGAGGCCGAGGCCTGGCAGCAACTGACCCGCAGCGGCGACGCCAGCGGCACGGCGGCGATGAGCGTGTTCCTGCGCGGACAGTTCTGGGAAGTCACCGGCGAAGGCCTGGGCTTTGCCCGTCGCACGGGTTTCTACCAGAGCGCCAGCGCCAGCCAGGGTGCGCGCTTACTGAACGTCTGGCTGTGAGGCCATGAGCCGCCCGCGTGTACGCCTCGGCGACCTCTCGGTCGGCTTTATCCAGAGCCTGGAAGAAACCCTGTGCGCGCTGGGCCACGAGCCGAGTGCGCTGCTCGAACGCTACGGGCTGAGCCCTCAGCGCCTGGCCGAGGCCGGCGCCCGCCTGTCGATCCCGCGCTACATGCACCTGGGCCACGCGGCCATCGAACTGAGTGGCGAGCCCGCCCTGGGCCTGTACATGGGCCGCCGCAGCCGCTTGAGCCAGGCCGGGCTGGCCGGGGTCACCGCCGCCCAGGCGCCGACCCTTGGCGACGCGGCGCGCACCCTGCTGCGCTTCGAGCCGCTGTACGCGGCCAACTACCGCGGCCAGTCGAGCTTCGAGGAGGACCCGCACGGCGCCTGGCTACGCTTCTACTCGATCAGCCCGTACAACGCCTATAACCGCTTCGTGGTCGACTCGGTGCTGGCCGGTTGGCTGGCGCAGTTGTCCGGACTGTTCGGCACGCCGCTGCTGGCCGAGCGGGTCGAGATCGAGTTCGAGGCGCCGGCCTATGCAGCGCAGTACCAGCACCTGAGCGCGAATGTGCAGTTCGGTGCCGAAACCAATCAGTTACGGTTGAGTCGGGCCAACCTTGAACTGCGCAACCCGGCACACTGCCCAAGCACCTGGCAGCACCTGTTGCTATTGTGCGAGCGCGAATGGCTTGAGCGCACGCGCATCCGTAGCCTGGCCGAGCGCATCGCACATCTGCTCGGGCCGCTGCTCAATGGCGGGCACGAGCCCGATCTGGAAGAAGTGGCCAGGCGCCTGCAACTGCCCACCTGGACATTGCGGCGCAAACTGGCAGAAGAAGGTACGCAGTTCCGCGCCATTCTCAACGATACGCGGCGCGACCTGGCCATGACCTATATCCGCGACACGGAGCTGGCCTTTGGCGAGATCGCCTATCTGCTGGGTTTTGCCTCGGCAGAAGCCTTCCAGCGGGCATTCAAACGCTGGAGCGGGGTTACCCCGGGGGAGTTTCGCCGCAGTCAGCGGCGCTCGGCCTAGAGCTCGGTGGCGTCGTCGGCGGGCTCCGGGAGGTCAAGCGCGTAAGCCTGGTATTCGAGGAGTTCTTCCTGGTATTCGTCCATCGCCTGCTCCATCTTGCTCATTCATGTCATTCGGTTCGGGTTCAGCCTAAGGCGGCTGGGTGACGAAAATATGACAGTGGCGGGTAATGAGATAAACGTAGCAGGCGTTACAAAAATTATCCGCTCTCCCCTTACAGCGGCGCCGGCACGGGCGCGACAGGGGTCTCCGGAGCGGCCGCAGCCGGCGCCGGCTCACTGACCGGCACACTTTGCTCGACGCTGATCGGCGCCGCGCTGGCCGGTGGCGCGATAGGCTGCGAGCCCTTGCTGTCGTCGACGATCGGCGCGGCCGGGGCTTCGACGACCGGTACGGCCTGCGGCGCCGGCGTTTCGACAGTCGGAGCAGCAACCACTGGGGTTTGCGCAGCGGCCGGGGCCATGGCACTTGGCAGCGGCGCTGGGGTTTGCTCCGGTACGCCCAGTTCGGCGGCCGGCTTCTCTGCGGGTTTTTCCGCTTCGGCAGCTTTTTTGTTCTTTTTCGGCTCTTTCGGCAGGAAGCTTTCGACCAGAGCGAAATAGCGTTCGTAGAACTTGGCCGAGGTCACGGTTTCACTGGCGACCTTGACCATCGAGTCGTCGGTGGAGCCGATAGGCATCGATACCGAGCCGAGCACACCGACCCCGAGACTGGCCGAGGTGTTGGATTTTTTCAGCGCGTAGCGGTCCTGCAGGGCGTTGGCGAACATGGTCGAACGGCCGTCGGCACCGCTGTCGGCAGCGCAGACCACGTTGAAGCTGATTTGCAGGTGCGAATCACCGGTTTGCTGGAAGCTCTTGTTGCCATTGACCTGGCCACGCTCGCTGGTGGTGATGATGTAGCCCTGGCTGAGCAAGGCGCGCCGAGCGGCCTCGCAGGTGCCGGCTTCGCTCACGGGAAAGCTGCGCGAGAAGGTACCCGAGTCGTCGAAATTCTCGTGTTCGTAGATCGCGGCTTTTTTCGAGGAACAGCCGGAAACGCCCGCCAGCACTAGGGCCAGCCCGAGCGCACCGAAGACGGTAGACTTTGACATTACAAATCCTGGGTAAAACGATCGGCGCCTATTGTGCATCACATTGGCGGCAGATCGAAACCGCAGGTCTGTTGGATTGGATAAATTTCATAGGCAGACCGCTTACCCCTGTCTCAACCAAACAGCCCGCCCTCATCGCTGTCGATCACAATCGACGACAGGCTCACATGCCGTGGCCGACTCAGGGCAAACAAGACGGTTTCAACCACATCGCGGTTGGTCCCGCGCTCGCCCTTCTGCCGCATTGCCGCAGCCTCCCAGGCCGGCTCCAGTGGGGAAATGTCGTCCAAGTACGGCGGGTGCACGCACAACGAGCGTACAGGCGTTCCTGCGAGCTGTTGGCTCAAACCTTCGGCCAGGGCCCGCTGCGCCTGTTTCGCCGCGTAGAACGGCACAGAGACGCCCTGCAGCGCCGCATTCGGCAAACCGCTGATCGAACCGATGGTGAGAATGTCCGGCCGCGGTGAGCGGCGCAGTACCGGCAGCAGGCCCTGGGTGAACAGGAAGGTGCCGGTTACCGCGGCATTGATTACGCCGCTGACGGCCTCGGCGCTGTAGCCCTGTTCGGCGGCTTCCAGCCACATGGCGCCGTTATTGATCAGGATGTCGATCTGCGGGTGTTTGGCATTGATGGCTTCGACGGCATGGGCGACGCTGGCCATGTCGGCGAGGTTCAGGGTGACGCAAAACGGCTGCCGGCCACTACGCGCTTCGATGCTGGCGGCAACCTGGCCCAGGGCCTGCGGGTTACGTCCGCACAACACCAGGTGACAGCCGGCATCCGCCAGGCAGATGGCCAGGGCAGCGCCCAATCCACGGCCCGCACCGGTGACTACCGCAGTTGCTCCCTTCAACGCTTGCATATCCATTCCTTGGTTAGGTTGGCAAGCGTAGGAGCATACCTGAAAAGCTTCGCCAGTACGGCGAGCCCACAGCGGGTGCAGCAGCCTGTGGAAACCCGAAAGCCAGAAACAAAAAAAGCGACCCTGAGGTCGCTTTCTTTGTGCTTCGAGGAGTTCAAGGGCCTCGAGGCGGATATGGCGCAGCGGACGGGACTCGAACCCGCGACCCCCGGCGTGACAGGCCGGTATTCTAACCGACTGAACTACCGCTGCGTATCGCACAGGCTTTCGCCTGTTTGAAACTGGGATCTGGCCTGAAGGCTTCGGTGCCTTCGGACCTCAAACCGGTGGTTAAACCGATCTGGAGAAAAGTGGCGCGGCGGACGGGACTCGAACCCGCGACCCCCGGCGTGACAGGCCGGTATTCTAACCGACTGAACTACCGCCGCGCATTGTAGACTTGCGTCTGGTTCCTCTCTCGCTACACCTTCTTACGAAATGTGTAACTAGGAACATCTCAGGAAGTGGTGGGTGATGACGGGATCGAACCGCCGACCCTCTGCTTGTAAGGCAGATGCTCTCCCGGCTGAGCTAATCACCCGTGTGCTTCGCTGAGGTGGCGAAATTTACGCAGGTATCGAACCTAAGTCAATACCCCTGTTGAAGTTTTTTTAAAAAAGTTCAAAAACAGCTGCACACTTTAAGCGGCAAGCAGCAAGAAAAAGCAAAACCACCAGGCACCGCTCGAAACTTGCCGCTTCAGGCGTAAATCATCTTCTTGGTCATGCCACCGTCGACCACGAACTCCTGACCGGTCACAAAACCGGCCTGTTTCGACAGCAACCACGCCACCATCGCCGCCACGTCCTCGACAGTGCCGACCCGACCGGCCGGATGCTGGGCATGGTCAGCCTCGCTCAACGGTTCGGCACGGCGCACCGAAGGATCACGCGCATCGATCCAGCCAGGGCTTACCGCATTGACGCGGATCTCCGGGCCCAGGCTCATCGCCAGCGCATGGGTCAGGGCCAACAGCCCGCCCTTGCTTGCCGCATAGGCCTCGGTATCCGGTTCGGATTGCGCCGCACGGGTCGACACCAGGTTGACGATGGCACCGCAGTGCGCGCGCAGGTACGGCGCACAATGCTTGGCCAACAGCATGGGCCCACCGAGGTTGACCGCCAACACGCGGTTCCAGTGGTTCAGGCTGAGGCTTTCGAGGGTAGTGTTGTGCGGATCGGCAATCGCCGCATTGCACACCAGGGCGTCAAGCCGACCAAACTGGCCAAGCACCTGCGCGACCCCGGTAATCACCTGGGCTTCGTCGGCGACATCCATGCCAACGAACCAGGCGTGATCACCGAGCAGCCTGGCGACTTTTGCGCCACGGCTGCGGTCGAGGTCAGTGAGGACCACCTGCCAGCCCTCGGTGATCAGCCAGGCAGCAATGCCCAGGCCAATCCCGCGGGCCGCACCGGTGACCAACGCGACACGGCCGTTATGGTCGGTCTCGGCCACCGACCAGTCGATCACAACGCCGCCAGGCCACGGGCCAGGTCGGCCTGCAGGTCGGCAACGTCTTCCAGGCCCACGGCAACCCGGATCAGGCTGTCGCGGATCCCGGCGGCCTCACGCTCCTGCGGCGACAGGCGGCCGTGAGAGGTGGTGCCCGGGTGGGTGATGGTGGTCTTGCTGTCGCCCAGGTTGGCGGTGATCGAGATCAGCCGGGTGGCATCGATGAAGCGCCAGGCCCCCTCTTTGCCGCCCTTGACCTCGAAGCTCACCACCGCACCAAAGCCACGCATCTGGCGCTTGGCCAGCTCGTGTTGCGGATGGCTGTCGAGGCCAGCGTAATACACCTTCTCGATGCCGTCCTGCTGCTCCAGCCATTCGGCCAGGGCCTGAGCGTTGGCGCAGTGCGCACGCATGCGCAGGTTCAGCGTTTCCAGCCCCTTGAGGAAGATCCAGGCGTTGAACGGGCTCAGCGACGGCCCGGCGGTCCGCAGGAAGCCGACCACCTCTTTCATCTGCTCGCTACGCCCCGCCACCACGCCGCCCATGCAACGGCCCTGGCCGTCGATGAACTTGGTTGCCGAATGCACGACGATGTCCGCACCGAGCTTCAGCGGCTGCTGCAAGGCTGGGGTGCTGAAGCAGTTGTCGACCACCAGCATGGCGCCCTTGGCGTGGGCGATTTCCGCCAGCGCGGCGATATCGACCAGTTCGGCCAGCGGGTTGGACGGCGACTCGACGAACAGCAGCCTGGTGTTGGCCTTGATCGCCTGGTCCCACGCGCTCAGGTTGGCCAGCGGCACGTAGTCCACCTGCACACCAAAGCGCTTGAAATACTTCTCGAACAGGCTGATGGTCGAACCGAACACGCTCTGCGACACCAGTACATGGTCGCCGGCGCTGCACAGGGCCATCACCGTGGAGAGGATCGCGGCCATGCCGGTGGAGGTGGCAACCGCTTGCTCGGCGCTTTCCAGGGCGGCAATGCGCTCCTCGAAAGCCCGCACGGTCGGGTTGGTGTAGCGCGAATAGACGTTGCCTGGGACATCGCCAGCGAACCGTGCAGCAGCATCGGCCGCCGTACGGAACACGTAGCTGGAGGTGAAGAACAGCGGATCGCTGTGCTCACCTTCCGGCGTGCGATGCTGGCCGGCGCGTACCGCCAGCGTGTCGAAAGCGACCCCTTCGAGGTCGCTGTCCAGGCGCCCGGCATCCCATTCCTGTGTCATGCCGCTGCTCCCCTGTCAGTTGTTGTAAAGGTCGATGATAGCGCTGACGGCCTGATTCTTGACCTTGGAGGCGTCGTTGCGGGCCTGCTCGATCTTGTCCAGGTAGGCCTCGTCGATGTCGCCGGTGACGTACTTGCCGTCGAACACTGCGCAATCGAAATGCTCGATCTTGATCTTGCCACCGCCGACCGCTTCGATCAGGTCCGGCAGGTCCTGGTAGACCAGCCAGTCAGCGCCGATCAGTTCGGCGACATCCTGGGTGCTGCGGTTGTGCGCGATCAGCTCATGGGCACTGGGCATGTCGATGCCGTAGACGTTAGGGAAGCGTACCGCCGGGGCTGCCGAGCAGAAGTAGACGTTCTTCGCGCCGGCTTCGCGGGCCATCTGGATGATCTGCTTGCAGGTGGTACCGCGCACGATCGAGTCGTCGACCAGCATCACGTTCTTGCCGCGGAATTCCAGCTCGATGGCGTTGAGCTTCTGCCGTACGGATTTCTTCCGTGCAGCCTGGCCAGGCATGATGAAGGTACGGCCGATGTAGCGGTTCTTGACGAAGCCTTCGCGGAACTTGACGCCCAGGTGGTTGGCCAGTTCCAGCGCCGCGGTGCGACTGGTGTCGGGAATCGGGATGACTACGTCGATGTCGTGGTCAGGGCGCTCGCGCTGGATCTTCTCGGCGAGTTTCTCGCCCATGCGCAGGCGTGCCTTGTAGACCGAGACGCCGTCGATGATCGAGTCAGGACGGGCCAGGTAGACGTGTTCGAAGATGCACGGCGACAGTTGCGGATTAGTCGCGCACTGACGGGTGTGCAGCTTGCCCTCTTCAGTGATGTACACCGCCTCGCCTGGCGCCAGATCACGGATCAGGGTGAAACCGAGTACGTCGAGGGAGACGCTCTCGGAAGCGATCATGTACTCCACACCTTCGTCGGTGTGACGCTGGCCGAAGACGATCGGGCGGATGCCGTTCGGGTCACGGAAGCCGACAATGCCGTAACCGGTGATCATCGCCACCACGGCGTAACCGCCGACACAGCGGTTGTGCACGTCGGTCACGGCGGCGAACACGTCTTCTTCGGTCGGTTGCAGCTTGCCACGCACCGCCAGCTCATGGGCGAAGACGTTGAGCAGCACTTCCGAGTCGGAGCTGGTGTTGACGTGACGCAGGTCGGACTCGTAGATCTCCTTGGCCAGCTGCTCGACGTTGGTCAAGTTGCCGTTGTGTGCCAGGGTGATGCCATACGGCGAGTTGACGTAGAACGGCTGGGCCTCGGCCGAGGTCGAGCTGCCCGCGGTCGGGTAGCGCACGTGGCCGATCCCCATGTGGCCGACCAGGCGCTGCATATGGCGCTGCTGGAAGACATCACGGACCAGGCCGTTGTCCTTGCGCAGGAATAACCGGCCATCATGGCTGGTCACGATACCGGCAGCATCCTGGCCGCGGTGCTGGAGGACGGTTAGCGCGTCATACAGCGCCTGATTGACGTTCGACTTACCGACGATACCGACGATGCCACACATGCGACGCAACCCCTACTTAATGAAACTGGACTGAACAGGACTCAGGGCGTTTTGGGCCCAAGCAGCTGTTCCTTGAACGGGAGATCAGCCGGTGCGCTGATCCCGCTGGCTAGCCACTGGCTGGTCAACCCCAGAATGAGGTTTTTCGACCAGTCAGCTACCAATAGAAATTGTGGCAAAAGCCGCGACTCCTGCCACCACGGATCCTGTTGTACCGGGCCCAGGCTCAGCAGCCCGACAGCCACCACCACCAGCAAGGCACCTCGCGCGGCGCCGAACGCCATGCCAAGGAATCGATCGGTGCCGGACAACCCAGTCACGCGGATCAGCTCGCCAATGAGAAAGTTGATCATGGCCCCCACCAGCAGGGTGGCGACGAAAAGAATGGCGCATCCGGCGATAACACGGGCCGATGGCGTCTGGATGTACCCCTCGAGGTACTGCGACAAGGCTCCACCGAACATCCAGGCCACCGCACCAGCGATGATCCAGGTGAGCAGCGACAAGGCTTCTTTGACGAAACCGCGCTTGAGACTGATCAGCGAAGAAACGGCGATGATCGCAAGAATCGCCCAGTCGACCCAGGTAAATGCCACAGTGTTGCCTGCAAACGGATAAGGCGGCGCATTTTACCAGAGCGAGGGGCTATCGGTAAGCAGTGATTTGCCGTCTGGCACAGGCCGGACGGCAGGCATCAATTGCGCTCGGGCTGGAAGCGGACCACAAAGCCGTTGAGCTTCTGCTGGCGACCCAATAGGTCGCGCAGGCGTTCGGCCTCGGCACGCTCGATCAACGGCCCGACGAACACCCGGTTCATACCGTCGGCAGAGCGGATATAGGCGTTGTAACCCTGGCTGCGCAGGGTTTTCTGCAGGCTGTCAGCGCTGGCCCGATTAGACAGGCTGGCCAGCTGTACCGACCAACTGACCGGCAGGCCATTACCGTCGACCTTGGCCGGCGCCGCAGCGGCAGGCTTGGCTGGAGCACTGGCAACGGCCGGCGCAGGTTTGGCCACGGGCGCTGCCGGCTTGACCACGGGGGCCGGCGCAGGCACTGGAGCCGGGGTTGGCGCAGGCGCAGCAACCACCGGATCGACGGCAATCGGCGTGCTCGGCGGCGCTGGCTGCTGGCTGGCAACGGTGGCTTCTTCGAGCACTTGCGGCTCAGGCACGGCCACCGGTTCGACCTGCACTTGCGGCAGCGTCGGCACCGCCGGCGCTTCCGGCGCCTCGACGCGCACCTGGCGCAGTTCGTCTTCACGGGTGAACAGCATCGGCAGGAAAATCACCGCCAGTGCCACCAGTACCAGGGCACCGACCATCCGCTGCTTGACGACTTTATCCAGCAACGCCATCTGTTCCTACCTCCATGGTCTGCCGGTCGAGCCATTGCAGGGCCTCGCCGACACAGAAAAATGAGCCGAACAGCAGGATCTCGTCATCCGCCGTCGCTTGCGCGCACTGCCCGTCGAGGGCGGCGGCGACACTAGGGTAAGACTGCACCGTTGCGCCAAGGTTCTCCAGAGCCGATTGCAACTGCCCAGCCGGCCGACTGCGAGCGGTATCCAGCGGGGCCACGGCCCAGGCATCCACCCGCGACGTCAGCGGCGCGAGCACGCCATCCAGATCCTTATCGGCGAGCAGGCCGAACACCGCCAGGCGCTTGCCACGTGGCGGCCGT
This sequence comes from Pseudomonas sp. SDI, assembly GCF_003105155.1. Classification (GTDB taxonomy): domain Bacteria; phylum Pseudomonadota; class Gammaproteobacteria; order Pseudomonadales; family Pseudomonadaceae; genus Aquipseudomonas. Next base: position 70,631 of record NZ_QETK01000025.1, read on the forward strand.
GCGGCCAGCCGCGTGGCCAGGTACTCGGCAGCATGCGGGTTGTGCCCGACGTCGAGCATCAGGTTCAACACCTTACCCTGCCAGGTGATGCGCCGACGGTCCAGACGACCGACAATCCGTGCGGCCTGCAACGCCTGGGCGATGACCTCTGGCTGCCACGGCAGATCCAGCAGCAGGTAGGCCTGCAAGGCCAGGGCGGCGTTTTCCATCGGCAGGTCGAGCAATGGCAGGTCGCGCAACTCGACCACCTCGCCAGCCGCATCGACGCCACGCCATTGCCAGAACTGATCGGTGCTGGCCAAATCGAAATCACGGCCACGCAGGAAGAACGGCGCCTTGAGCTCGCGCGCCTTGTCGAGCAACGGCTGCGGCGGGCTGAGGTCGCCACACAGGGCCGGCTTGCCGGCACGGAAGATCCCGGCCTTTTCGAATGCCACCCGCTCGCGGGTATCGCCCAGGTAATCGACGTGGTCGACGCCAATGCTGGTGACCACGGCAAGGTCCGCATCGGCCAGGTTGACCGTGTCCAGACGCCCGCCCAGGCCCACTTCCAGCACGACGGCATCCAGCGCTGCGCGACTGAACAGCCAGAACGCCGCCAGGGTGCCGGCTTCGAAGTAGGTCAGGGAAATTTCGCCACGGGCCGCCTCGACGGCCGCGAACGCTTCACACAGCTGGGCGTCGCCGGCCTCGGCGCCATTCAGCAGCACCCGCTCGTTGTAACGCAACAGGTGCGGCGAACTGTACACGCCGACCTTCAGGCCCTGGGCCCTGAGCAATGCGGCAATGAACGCACAGGTCGAGCCCTTGCCGTTGGTGCCGGTCACCGTGATTACCCGTGGCGCCAGCGTGCCCAGCCCGAGCCGTGCGGCAACCTGGCGCGAACGCTCCAGGCCCATGTCGATGGCCGACGGGTGCAACTGCTCGAGGTAGGCGAGCCAGTCGCCAAGGGTACGTTCGGTCATACGTTGGCAGGCACTGGCGGAACGACGATCGGCTCGATGACCGGCGCGACGAACTTCGGCGTCGGCAGGCCCATCATTTGCGCCAGCAGGCTGCCCAGGCGTGGACGCAGCTCGCTACGCGGAATGATCATGTCGATTGCACCATGCTCCAGGAGGAACTCGCTGCGCTGGAAGCCTTCCGGCAGTTTTTCCCGCACGGTCTGCTCGATCACGCGCGGGCCGGCGAAGCCGATCAGCGCCTTTGGCTCACCGACGATGACGTCGCCGAGCATCGCCAGACTGGCAGAAACGCCACCGTAGACCGGGTCGGTCAGTACCGAGATGAACGGAATGCCTTCTTCGCGCAGACGCGCCAGCACGGCGGAGGTCTTGGCCATCTGCATCAGCGAGATCAGCGCTTCCTGCATGCGTGCACCGCCGGAAGCGGAGAAGCAGACCATCGGGCAACGGTTTTCCAGAGCATAGTTGGCTGCGCGCACGAAGCGCTCGCCAACGATGGCCCCCATGGAGCCGCCCATGAACGAGAATTCGAAGGCGCTGACCACGATCGGCATGCCCAGCAGGGTACCGCTCATGGAGATCAATGCGTCTTTTTCGCCGGTCTGCTTCTGCGCTGCAGTCAGGCGATCCTTGTACTTCTTGCCGTCACGGAACTTCAGACGGTCGACCGGCTCCAGCTCGGCGCCCAGTTCGACACGGCCTTCGGCGTCGAGGAAGATGTCGATGCGCGCACGTGCACCAATGCGCATGTGGTGGTTGCACTTGGGGCAGACATCCAGGGTCTTTTCCAGCTCCGGACGATAGAGCACGGCCTCGCAGGACGGGCACTTGTGCCACAGGCCTTCCGGCACCGAGCTCTTCTTCACCTCGGAACGCATGATCGAAGGGATCAGTTTGTCTACTAACCAGTTGCTCATGCTTTCTTTCTCCAGTAGCGGCGACCGGCAGGCAAATGTTGCCGGGTCACGCGTATGCCCTTGAGCTCAATTCGTGTATGACGCGATGATGATCGGCCCCCGGCGCTGCACGTTCAGCGCTGGCACCCTGAGCCCGATCCATCGTCAACCTGTAAAGGCGACGCCAGTGGCGCCACCCGATAATTTCGACCGGCCCTGCGGCGCGATCCGGCAGCAACGGGCTGCGAAAGCTATGGACGATTGCGCGCAGCCAGCCGTCACATCGGCGATGCCCTGCCCTTTCACGCCTGCCGCACGGCGCGCATGAACGCTTCGATCTTCAGTGGATCCTTGATGCCCTTGGCCGCTTCCACACCGCCGCTGACATCCACCGCATACGGCCGCACCACGGCAATTGCCTGAGCGACATTGGCGGCCGACAGGCCACCAGCAAGGATAATCGGCTTGCTCAGCGTTGGCGGCACCAGCGCCCAGTCGAACGCTTCGCCGGTACCCCCGGGCACCCCGGCTACATAGGTGTCGAGGAGGATGCCGCTGGCATTGCGGTACAGCGTGCAGCTGGCCTGCAGGTCGTCGCCCGGGCGTACCCGCAGCGCCTTGATCCACGGCCGGTGATAGCCCTCGCAGTCGGCCGGGGTTTCATCGCCATGGAATTGCAGCAGGTCGAGGGGAACCACCTCGAGGATTTCGTTCAGCTCGCAACGGCTGGCATCGACGAACAGGCCCACGGTGGTCACGAACGGCGGCAGCGCGGCGATGATCGCCCGCGCCTGCTCGGCCGTCACTGCCCGCGGGCTCTTGGCGTAGAACACGAAGCCAATGGCATCGGCCCCGGCCTCGACGGCGGCCAATGCGTCTTCTATACGGGTAATCCCGCAGATCTTGCTGCGAACGGCAGACATAGCCCCGTGAACCTCAGCTGATTCGGAAAGTCCCGGATGTTAGCAAATGACTTGCGGGTCGTCAGCCGCCAACGACTCGAAGCCGGAAAGGAAATGTGGACCGATGTAACGAGACGGCAGCGCGTACTCTGGCGGGTACTCCACCTGCACCAGGTACAGGCCGAACGGATGCCCGGTCACCCCCGCCGCCCGGCGGTCGCGGGCAGCCAGCACTTCAGCGGCCCACTCCACCGGACGCAGCCCGGCGCCAATGCTCATGAGCACGCCGGCAATGTTGCGCACCATGTGATGCAGGAAGGCGCTGGCGCGGATGTCGAGGACGATCATCTTGCCGTGCCGGGTCACCCGCAGGTGATACATCTCCTTGACCGGCGACTTGGCCTGGCACTGGCTGGCGCGGAACGAGCTGAAGTCATGGGTGCCAACCAGATAAGAGGCCGCCTGTGCCATGCGCTCGACATCGAGCGGCCGGTGATTCCAGGTGACCTGGTCGCCGAGATGCGCCGGGCGCACCTGATCGTTGTAGATAATATAGCGATAGCGCCGGGCCTTGGCCTTGAAGCGGGCATGGAAATGCGCCGGCATCTCCGCCGCCCAGGTCACGCTGATGTCATGCGGCAGGTTGATATTGGCGCCCATGGTCCAGGCTTTCATGCTGCGCACGGCGCGGGTGTCGAAATGCACCACCTGGCCGCTGGCATGTACCGCGGCGTCGGTGCGCCCGGCGCAATGGATGGTTACCGGCGAGTCGGCCACCCGCGACAGCGCTTCTTCCAGGGTTTGCTGCACGCTCAGGACGCCGCTGGCCTGACGCTGCCAGCCGTGGTAGCGCGAACCTTTGTATTCAACGCCCAGGGCGATGCGGAAGTAGCCTTCGGCCGCCGATTCGGCAGCTGCGTTATCGATGATTTCCAAGGAGATAAAGCCTGTCGGTTTAAGCAATGCCGGGGATTATAACGACAACGGCAGCCACCTGGGCTGCCGTTGGCGCTGCGAGGGAACGACTCAGACCAGTTTGTTGAGCATATCCTCGGCTTCCTGCTTCTGCTCGGCGGTGCCGTCCTTGACCACTTCCTGGAGGATGTCACGCGCGCCGTCATGGTCGCCCATGTCGATGTAGGCACGCGCCAGGTCGAGGTTGGTGGCGCTGACGTCGGTACCGTTCATGAAGTCGAAGTCGTCGCCCATGTCGAGGTCGTCGAAATCGGCGAGCTTGGCGTCTTCGGCGGTGAAATGCGCTTCGATGGGCGGCTGTTCGAGGCTGACCGAGAGCTTGTCGAGTTCGGCGTTGACGTCGTCCAGCTCCGAGGCAAACCGCGCATCGGCTTCCGACAGCGTCTCATCGGCCAGCGACAGGTCGAAATCTTCCGGCAGGTCCAGCTCGGGCAGATCGGCTTCCAGGCCCAGGTCGCGGTCGAATGCGGCCAGTTCGGCCTCGATGTCCAGCGGCTCGCTGGCCGGCAGTTGGGCAGCGTCACCACCAACATCGAGGTCGAAATCGGCCAGATCGTCGAGGCTCGGCATTGGCGTAGGGACAGGTTCGACCGGCACCTCGACCGCTACTTCCGGCACCTCAGCCACTGGCTCGGCGACCGGCTCGGCGGCAGCTGGAGCGTGCTCCTCGAACAGGCTGTCGAAGTCCAGGTCGTCCAGCGCGGCGGGCTCGCCGACTTCGGCAACGGCAGGCTCTGGCTGCACGCCAATCTCCTGCGGCTCGGGCTCGGCCAAGGCCTGCGGTTGCAGATCCTCCAGCCCGTCCAGATCGTCCAGGCTCAGGTCGAAGGCGTCGTCCAGGTCGGCCTCGGCCGGCAGCTCCAGGTCCAGCGCTGGCGCTTGCGGCTCTTCGGCGAGCAACGCCTGCACAGCGTCGGCGTCCAGCGCCGAGGCCAGCATCGCCGCACCGGCGATACCGGCAGTGACGACCGCGGCCATGGCCGGGAAGCGGCTCTTCAGCGCTTCGACATCGGCATGGTTCTGGCCAGTGGCGATCAGCTGGCGCTCGTGACCGGTGAAGGCGTCGCGATCACCCTGACGGGCATAGACTTCCATCAGTTTCAGACGCAGGTCGCTGCGCTCCGGCGACTGCGCCACGGCCGGCTCAAGCAATTCGGCAGCATGGTTCAGGCGACCGCGGGCAATGGCCATTTCCGCTTCGGTGAGGATTGCATCGGCCGCCGACGCGGCGACAACCGGCTGGGCAAACGACGTATCCGCCACCACCGGCTCGGCGCTCGGCGCCGCTACAGGCTCGGCAACCACCACCGGCTCAGGAGCGGCAACCACCAGCGGTTCTGGCGCAGGTTGCAGCTTGGCCGCTGCGTCCGGCACTTCGGCGGCACTCGCAGCCGCCGCCGACGCCGCCACCACAGCAGGTGCCAGAATGACGGTAGGCGGCGCCACTTCGAGGCCTTCGAAGCTGCTTTGTGGCAGGTCCAGGTCCGGGCCCAGGTCGCTTTCTTCGGCCAGGGCGCGGGCCATGCGCATGTGTTTTTCCGCTTCCTGCTGGGCCTTGCGCTTGCGCGCCAGCAACAGCAGCAGCAACAACAGGACGAGCAACGCCGACGCACCGATCAGCGCCAGCAACAGCGGGTTGCCGAGCAGATCGTCGAGCGCACTGGCGCTGCTCTGGTCAGCGTCCGGGGTGGCGGCGGCATCGGCGACCGGGGCTTCGGCTGGCGGCGCGGTGTCGACCGCCGCCGGCGCCGGGCTGACCACCGTGTCGACCGGGGTCGGGGCCGGTTGCAGTTGGGCGTTGATCGCCGGGGCGGCGCCTGGCAGTGCGGCGGCCGGAGCAGCCGGCTGCGCACTCTGTGCCTCAAGACGCGCCAACTGATCGTTTTTCAGGGCGATCAGCTTTTGCAGTTTGTCCAGCTGGCTTTGCAGGTCGGACACCCGACTTTTCAGCTCGTCGCCTTCACGACGGCTGGAGTCGAGGCTTTCCTGGGTGGTCGCGAGCTTGTCGGCCAGGGCTTTGTCACCCGCCGCGCCTTTGCCGCCTGGGCTGACCAGACGCAGGTTGTCCTGCTGGGCGATGCGCGCAGGCGCCGCCTCGGTGCCGGCGCGCCGGGTCGCATCGAGTTGGCGCGCGCGCGGGCCGAGACGCCGGCCCTCACGCCAGGCGGCGTACTGCGCGGCCACTTCCTTGACCGCCTGCGGTTGCGGCGTGCTCTGGATCTGTTGCTGATCGGGCAGGCGCAATACCTGGCCGGTTTTCAACTGGTTGATATTGCCGTTGATAAAGGCGTCCGGGTTGAGCGCCTGAATCGCCAGCATGGTCTGCTGCACCGAACCGCCGCCCTGGCGGGCGCGCGAGGCGATTTCCCAGAGGGTATCGCGGCGCACCGTGGTGTATTGCGCCGGCGCGGTAACCGCCGGGCTGACTGCAGCAGCCGCCTTGGCGGCCTCGGGGGAAAATTTGGACGGGTCGACCAGCACGCTGTAGTCACGCAACAGACGGCCCTGCGGCCACATGACCTGCACCAGGAACTTGACCATCGGTGCCGGTAGCGGCTGGCTCGACGTCACCCGCAGCACGCTCTTGCCGCCAGGGTTGATCACCGGGGTGAAACGCAGGTCGTTGAGGTAGGCCTGGCGCTCGACGCCCGCCTTGCTGAACTCGTCGGCCGGGGCCAGGCTCGGCAGCACTTCGGCGGCGCTCAGACCGTTGACATCGAGTAGCTCGATCTCGGCTTCCAGCGGTTGATTCTGGGCCGACTTGAGGGTCAGTTCGCCCAACCCGAGGGCATGCGCCATACCGGAAGACAGCGCCGACGCTGCGGCTATTGCTAACACCAGTTTGCGAATTCGAAGCATGACCTCATCCTTTGTGTGAACCTTCCCCGGCAACCGAGAAGAAGTGAAAAACCGCCCTGAGGCACTGCCTACGACCTGCCCCGCAAGCGCCACAGGGCCGCTCACTTCCAGCAATTCAAGATGTTTATGCAAAGTGTTGCCAAGTATCTTTTACACAAGGCCTTTTATCAACAATTCCGCCAGCTGTACCGCGTTCAATGCCGCGCCCTTGCGCACGTTGTCGGTGGTCAGCCAAAGGTTCAGTTGCTCAGCCTCGTCGATGCCGCCACGCACCCGTCCAACGTAGACCACATCCTGGCCGACTGCGTCACCCACAGGCGTTGGATAATCGTCGCCATCGACCAGCTCGACGCTTGCGGCGCTTTCCAGCGCTGCGTTCACCGCCGCCAGGTCGACCGCCTTGCGGCTGTGTACCGACACACTGTAGCTATCGCCAAAAAACACCGGGACTTGAACGCAAGTGACGGAAATCTTTAGTAAAGGCAAGCCGAGCAATTCGCGCAACTCGCTCACCAGCCGGCGCTCCAGCGCGCCATGCCCGTCGACGTCGCTGGCCCCGACCTGGGCGAGCAGATTGAACGCTACCTGGCGGTCGAAGAAACGTGGCTCCAGTGGGCGCGCGTTGAGCAACTCGGCGGTTTGCCGAGCCAGCTCGCCCACCGCTTCGCGGCCCTGGGCGGAGATCGCCATGCAGGCGGTAAGGTTGATCCGCTCAAGGTCGAGCAGGCCTTGCAGCGGCGCCAGCACCACGGCCAGGGCAACGGCGGCAGCACTTGGGCTGACGACCTGCACCGGGGCGCTCAGGCCATCGAGCGCAGCCGGGTTGGCTTCGGGAACCACGGCCGGCACCTGGGCCGCCGACAGCGCACCAGACAAATCGATCAGCGCGCAACCGGCGGCCTCGGCGCGGGCGGCGAAGCTGCGGGTCACCGCCGGACCGGCGGCGAAAAAGGCCAGCTTGACCTGGCTGAAGTCGAACGCGTCGACTTCACGCACGCGCAGGTTCTTGCCGCGATAGCTGACCGCGCTGCCGGCCGATTCGTTGCTGGCCAGCAGGTGCAGGGTGCCGACCGGAAAATCGCGCTCTTCGAGGATCTGGACGAGGGTTTCGCCGACGGTACCGGTGGCGCCGATTACGGCGATATCAATAGGCTGGCTCATGGGAAATTCCTCTGCTGGAGCGGGGGGAGCGGCACTTTACTTGGATTCCTTTCGCTAGGTAAGGCTTTCGTCCGGCGATGAGGCGCACACAGAAAATAAAAAACCCGCACTGACAAGCAGTGCGGGTCCGTGTTCACGCGGCCGCAGCGATCAACGCTCCAGCAGGATCCGCAGCATGCGGCGCAGCGGTTCGGCCGCACCCCACAGCAACTGGTCGCCCACGGTGAAGGCACCGAGGTATTGCGACCCCATGTTCAGCTTGCGCAGACGACCCACCGGGATGTTCAGGGTACCGGTGACGTTGGTCGGGCTCAGCTCCCGCATGCTGATTTCGCGCTGGTTCGGCACCAGTTTCACCCAAGGGTTGTGCTGGCTGATCATGCCTTCGATGTCGGCAATCGGCACGTCCTTGTTCAGCTTGATGGTCAGCGCCTGGCTGTGGCACCGCATGGCCCCGATACGCACGCAGATGCCATCGACCGGGATCGGGCTCTTGAAGCGACCGAGGATCTTGTTGGTTTCGGCCTGGGCCTTCCACTCTTCACGGCTCTGCCCGTTCGGCAGCTCCTTGTCGATCCACGGAATCAGGCTGCCGGCCAGCGGCACGCCAAAGTTCTCGGTCGGGTAGGCTTCGCTACGCATGGCCTCGGCAACCTTGCGGTCGATGTCGAGGATCGCGCTGGCCGGGTTGGCCAGGTCATCGGCCACGGCGGCATGGGTGGCGCCCATCTGCTTGATCAGTTCGCGCATGTTCTGCGCACCGGCGCCCGAGGCCGCCTGGTAGGTCATGGCACTCATCCACTCGACCAAGCCGGCTTCGAACAGGCCGCCCAGGCCCATCAGCATCAGGCTGACGGTGCAGTTGCCACCGATGTAGTTCTTGGTGCCGGCGTCCAACTGCTGGTCGATCACCTTGCGGTTGACCGGGTCCAGGACGATGACCGCGTCATCCTGCATGCGCAGGCTGGACGCGGCGTCGATCCAGTAGCCCTGCCAGCCGGCCTCGCGCAGCTTGGGGAAGACTTCGTTGGTGTAGTCGCCACCCTGACAGGTCAGGATCACATCGAGGGTCTTGAGCTCTTCAATGCTGTACGCGTCCTTGAGCGGAGCAATGTCCTTACCCACCGACGGACCCTGGCCTCCAACATTGGAGGTAGTGAAGAACACCGGCTCGATGAGATCGAAATCCTGCTCTTCCAGCATCCGCTGCATGAGCACGGAACCGACCATACCGCGCCAACCGATCAGACCTACACGTTTCATCGCAACTACACCTTCGCTAAAAGTGGGCCGCTGCCTTGGGGATAAATCGGCAGCGGGCCAGAGAGATTACAGATTCCGCAGCGCTGCGACTACTGCGTCGCCCATTTCCTGCGTACCCACCTTGCTGCAACCGGCCGACCAGATGTCGCCAGTACGCAAGCCCTGATCCAGTACCAGGCTGACCGCCTGCTCGATGGCCTCGGCGGCCGCCTGCTGGTTGAAGCTGTAACGCAGCATCATCGACACCGACAGGATGGTCGCCAACGGGTTGGCAATGCCCTGCCCGGCGATGTCCGGCGCCGAACCGTGGCACGGCTCGTACATGCCCTTGTTATTGGCGTCCAGCGAGGCCGACGGCAGCATGCCGATGGAGCCGGTGAGCATGGAAGCTTCATCCGACAGGATGTCGCCGAACATGTTGTCGGTGACCATCACGTCGAACTGCTTCGGCGCGCGCACCAGTTGCATGGCCGCGTTGTCGACGTACATGTGGCTCAACTCGACGTCCGGGTAATCCTTGGCGACGTCTTCCACCACTTCACGCCACAACTGGCTGGAAGCGAGTACGTTGGCCTTGTCCACCGAGCAGAGCTTCTTGCCACGCACGCGGGCCATGTCGAAGCCGACACGGGCGATGCGGCGCACTTCGCTTTCGCTGTACGGCAGGGTGTCGTAAGCCTGACGCTCGCCGCCGTCCAGCTCGCGGGTGCCGCGTGGCGCGCCGAAGTAGATGCCGCCGGTCAGCTCACGAACGATGAGGATGTCCAGGCCGGCGACGATTTCCGGCTTCAGCGAAGACGCGTCGGCCAGTTGCGGGTAGAGGATCGCCGGACGCAGGTTGGCGAACAGGCCCAGTTGCGAACGGATTTTCAGCAGACCGCGCTCCGGGCGGATGTCGCGCTCGATCTTGTCCCATTTCGGTCCGCCCACGGCACCCAGCAGCACGGCGTCGGCCTGGCGCGCACGCTCCAGGGTTTCGTCGGCCAGTGGCACACCGTGCTGGTCGATGGCCGCGCCGCCGATCACGTCGTGGGTGAGGCTGAAGCCGAGCTGGAACTTGTCGTTGGCCAGCTCCAGCACCTTGACCGCTTCGGCCATGATTTCCGGGCCAATGCCATCACCTGGGAGAATCAGAATCTGCTTGCTCATGCTTTCCTCTATCTCAATTCAAGCGGCGCGCCGTGATCGGCCCACCGGAAAATACTAGCGCTCGGCCCAGAGTACCAAGACATCGGTACTGAAGGAGCCATCGGCTTCGATCTGATAATACTGCCGCACTTCTTCACCCATCGCCTGCTGCAACTGGCGAATCGCCGCACGCATCGGTTCCGGGGTGCGCATGCGCTCGACCCAGCTGGTGTATTCCAGGCGCAGGCGCTGACGGCTGTGGCTGCGGGCGAACAGGCCGGCATCGCTGACCGTGCGCAGCCATTCGGCGGCGGAATAATCGCGCACATGGCTGGTGTCGCGCAGCACTTCGACGCTTTGCAGGTAGGTGTCGAGCAGCGGGCTGCCCGGTGACATCACGTCAACGAAGGCGGCCACCCCGCCCGGCTTGAGCACCCGGCGTACTTCGCGCAGGGCCACGCCGAGGTCGCTCCAGTGGTGCGCCGAGTAGCGACTGAAGACAAAGTCGAACGAAGCGTCGGCGAACGGCAGGCACTCGGCGGCGCCGCGTTCGGTCACGATGTTGTTCAGGCCCCGCTCGGCCGCCGCCGCGGCAACCACCTCGAGCATCTGCTGCGACAGGTCGTAGGCGACCACGTCGGCGACCAGCGGGGCCACCTGGAAGCTGACGTGACCGGCCCCGCAGCCCAGGTCGAGCAGGCGGGCGTGCTGCTGCCCGGCCAGCTCGGCCTGGAGCAAGGCGAATTCGCTGCCCTGGGCGTGTACGGCACTGCTCAGGTAGGCCGAGGCCTGCTCGCCGAACTGGCGCTGGACGACGTCGGTATGGGCTTTGGGGGCGGTCATCAGGATCTCCATTACCTATCGCTGGCAAGGCCAGCGCCCACAGGGATTGC